>NZ_CDCA01000024.1 GCF_000820185.1 Aeromonas tecta | reverse complement strand
GCTGAGCTAAACGACCTGGGGTACTCTGTTGCCAAGATTGGTGGGTCGTGCTGGGTTCGAACCAGCGACCAATTGATTAAGAGTCAACTGCTCTACCAACTGAGCTAACGACCCCCACCGACTTGCCTGGCACTGCTCACCTTCGGCAAACAGCTCTAACGCTTTACTTACAAAACTGGTGGTCGTTACTGGGCTCGAACCAGTGACCCCCTCCTTGTAAGGGAGGTGCTCTCCCAGCTGAGCTAAACGACCTGGGAATCTTGTCTTCACCCACAGTGAAGAAATGGTGGGTCGTGCTGGATTCGAACCAGCGACCAATTGATTAAAAGTCAACTGCTCTACCGACTGAGCTAACGACCCTCACCACGACCAGTTCCGACTGCATTACTGCACCGGCTCTGACGGCGGCCTATATTACGGATTTATCATCCCGGCGCAATAGAAAATTCTTAAATTAAATCTGTTTGCTCACTGCGCATACAAAGTGCTGCCGTATTTACAAGACTGTTACGAAAACAGTGACCTACAGCAATACTACAGCTTGCTCAGACTCTGCTTGGCCAACTGGGCCGGCGAGGTGTTGGGGTAGCCCTTGATCACCTGCTCATAGAAGGTCTTGGCCTCTGCTTTCTTGCCATCGAGCTGTGCCAGCATACCCAGTTTCAGCAGGGCATCGGCCCGCTTGGGTGACTTGCTGTATTTGGTCGCTACCGTCGTGAACTGGGCCGCGGCGCCACTCCGATCGCCCTTGTTGAACATCAGCTGGCCGAGCCAGTAATGGGCATTGGGGACATAGCTGGAGTTCGGGAACTGTTTGATGAACCCTTCGAAGGCGGGAATGGCCTTGTCGTAGTTCTTCTCCTTGAGCACCATGTTCACGGCCGCATCGTAGGCCTGGTTCTCGTCCTGATTGGTCGAGTAGTTGGCCGCAGCAGCGGGAGTGGCCGCCGCCGTAGAAGCGGCAGAGGGCGCGGCAGGCTGGCTGTTCGCCACCTTGTCGAGCTCCTGATACAGCTGGCGCTGGCGCTGTTGCGACTGCTCCATCTGATAGGTCTGCTGCTCAAGCTGGCCGCGCAGTTCGGAGACTTCCCCTTGCAACGAGTCGACCTGTTGCTGCAACTCGGCCTGTAGCCGCAGCCGGGCATTGAGGGTGCGCTCCAGCAAGGCGACCCTGTCTTCCAGGCTCCCCGTGGGCACGATGGCGCCATTGTTGCCACTGAGGACTACGGCACTGCCACTGTCGCCACTGAGATCGCTCACCGGCGCAGCCGCCTGAGCGTTCAGCGCCACCAACACGGCCATCACAAGAGTCGCTTGTTTATACACAGATTTCATTCGGATCAAACCTTAGCGTTTAGTGCAACTAAAGCGGTCATCGCATTAGTCGCTTGCTTATACACAAATTTCATTCGGATAAAATCCGCAGGCTCGGTGTAAATAAAACGGCCATCGAAATGGCCGCTTGCATATACACGAATTTCGTTCGCGTCAAACCTTAGTAGACCAGGACCGCGCGGCGGTTCTTGGCAAAGGCATCCTCGGTATGAGACAAGTCCAGCGGCTTCTCTTCGCCATAGCTGACGATGGAGAGCTGCTCAGCCTGCACACCCAGGGTTTGCAGATACTTGGCAACAGCCTTGGCACGACGCTCGCCCAGTGCGATGTTGTATTCCGGAGTACCGCGCTCATCGGCGTGGCCTTCGATCAACACCTTGACGGACGGACGCTCACGCAGGTAGCTGGCGTGCGCATCCAGCAGGTCGGCGTACTGACCTTGAATGTCGTAACCATCGTACGGGAAGAAGATTACGTTATCGCGTTGCAGAGCTTCGAACTTCTGACGCATCTGCTCTTCCGGGGACAACATGCCGTTGGCGCCACCGGTTTGTACACCGCCCATGCCGTCGGTCATGCCAGATTCGGCGCCAGCGGCGTCAGAATCGGAAGAAGAACTACAGGCAGCCAGGGTGAACAGTGGCAGTGCGATGGCCAGACCCTTGAGCAGTTTATTGAGTTGCATGCTATTTCCTTAAACCTTTATAACAAAACAAAAAACAATCGATTTTTTTATCAATTCAAGAAGGGCGACCAAGCTGGTGCACGAATTTCACCGCTACTGGTCGGGAGCACTGCCTTGAAACGACCGTCGGTCGATACCAAAGCCAGGCTCTTGCGACCCTGATAGATGGTGGCATAGATGATCATGCTGCCATTGGGAGCCACACTTGGCGACTCATCCAGAGCACTCTGAGTCAGTACCAACATGGCTCCGCTTTCCATATCTTGACGAGCGATGCGATATTGTCCCTGAACCCGGGTCACCATCACCATGGACTTGCCGTCCGGCGTGATGGATGCCCCCTGGTTGGAATCCCCTTCCCAGGTCATCCGGCGAGTGACGCCAGTCGCCAAATTTACGCTATAAATCTGGGGTTTGCCACCACGTTCAGAGGTGAAAATCAAAGTTTGACCATCCGGCAGCCAGGAGGGTTCGGTGTCGATGGTGCGGTTATTTGTGACTCGAGTGAGTTGCTTGCTTGCCACATCAATGACATAGAGATCAGGCTGACCATCTTTGGACAAAACAATAGCCAATCGACGACCATCTGGAGACCATTCCGGCGCCCCGTTGATGCCACGGAAGCTGGTGATCAGACTGCGCTGCTGGTTATAGATATCCTGCACATAGATCTCTGACTTCTGGTTCTCGAAGCTGACATAAGCCAGCTTGCTGCCATCCGGCGACCAGGCCGGTGACATCAGCGGCTCGCGTGAGCGCAGCAGGGTCTTCTCGTTATAGCCATCGTAATCGGAAATACGCAGCTGATAGGGGAACTGGGCACCCTGTTCCACCGACACATATGCCAGACGGGTCAGGAAGGCGCCACGCTCGCCAGTCAGGCGCTCATAGACGATGTCGGAGATGCGGTGAGCAAACTGGCGCATCTGGGCACCCGGGATAGTCGCCATGCGGCTATCGAGGATGTAGCCGTTTGCTTCCCCGCCTTGGGTCTTGGCCAGCTGGCCTTTCAGCACATCGACCAATTCGAAGTTGATCTTGTAGGTGCCATCGCCCACGGCGGCGACGGTACCGACCACCACGGCCTCGACGCCCTGGGAAGCCCAGGGCGCGAAGTTGATCTCGCCACTGCTGCTCGGGGTCTGCGGCATCTGGCCACGAGCCAGCGGCTTGAACTTGCCACTGCGCATCAGGTCGTTGGAGACCACCTCGGCGATGTCTTGCGGCAGCTGACCATTGCCTTCCCACTTGAAGGGCGCAATCGCGATGGGTCTTGCGCTGTCAATCCCGCCGGTGATGACGATGTCCAAGGCCGCCTGAGCGCTCTGGCCCAGCAGAAGGCAGCCAACCAAAGCAAAAAACACTTTTTTTATCATGGTTTTAATACTCTGTTCCAATAAAAATGAGAGGTTAAATTCCTTTCCCGGCAAGAGGCGAAAGAGCCAGCCTATCCTGCTTAGATGTTCGGTTCTAACTTGAGGTTAAACTCCTTTAACATCTCGAATGCCGCAGGATCTTTCGGTACCGGCAGCTGATTGGCCTTCAACACCGCCGCCTTGCCGGAGCGGCAGACCGCCGGGTCACCCTGGCCGTTATCCACCGAAATGACAAAGCCGCTGCTGGCCAGTTTAACGCCGATAGTACAGGTTTTGCCCCGCATGGTGGGATCCAAAATCATGTAGCGCTCGACCGTGGCCTTGATGAGTGCCGCATATTTATCGACCTCACCCTTGGCTGCCGCCGATGCGGCCTGGCTGCGAGAATTGGCTTCCGCCTCCAGCTGCTGCTGCATCATGGCTTCCATCTCTTTTTGCAGCTTGGCCTCTTCAGCCGCCTTGCGCTTGCGCTCCGCGTCTATCTTGGCCTTCTTGTCAGCTTCCGCCTTCGCCTTCTTCTCTGCGTCAGCTTTTGCCTTCTTGGCAGCTTCGTCCGCAGCCTTTTTATCGGCCTCGGCCTTGGCCTTCTTGTCGGCTTCTGCCTTGGTTTTCTTCTCGGCCTCCGCCTTGGCTTTCTTGTCAGCCTCGGCCTTCTTGGCCGCATCCGCCTTGGCTTTCTCGTCGGCCTGCTTCTTCTCGAGCTCTTCTTTCTTTTTCTTCAACGCCAGCGCCTTGGCCAACTCTTCTTCCTGACGTTTGGCTTCGGCCTGCTTGGTCTTCTGGGCTTCCAGCTTGCGGGCTTCCTCGGCTTTTTGTGCCTTCTCTTCCGTCTGCTTCTGCTCGGCTACCTTCTTCTGTTTCTCAGTCTCGGCCTTGCGGGTCGCCTCTTCGGCTTCCTTGCGCTTGGTCTCGGCGATGCGCAGACGTTCCTGCTCTTTCGCCAACTCGCGCTTGACCTGCTCGGTGTCTTCCTTGTCCTTCTCTTTCTGCTGCTGCGCAGCCTTGGGTTGCGCCTTTTTCTGCTGCTGGATCTGCTGCGCCTGTTGCTCCAGGAACTCGCTGTCGAGCATCACCGCATTGACGATCTGTCCCTTCGACTCGGGACGCTTGGGCTTGCTGAAGTCAACCCCGACCAACAGAATGATGCCGATGATCAGATGCAGCAGCACCGACGCGATGAGATAACCGGAAATACCACGCTTCACATCCATCTCCGTCAGTTCACCGGATCCGTCATCAGGCCAACCTGAGGCACACCGGCTTTCTTGAGCGCGACCATCAACAGGATCACCTCTTCGTAGCGCACGGATTTGTCACCCGCCACCACCACGGGGGCGTTCTGGTTGATGGCCAGATAGCCCATCGCCTTCTCGGTGATGTATTGCTGCATCGCCTCCGGGGTGCCGCTCGGCACAGGCTCATCATCCGCCTCGCCGGCCTTGATGACGTACTCCCCCTCGGTGTTCACGCTGACGATGAAGGGGGGCTTGGCATCTTCGGGCAACTGCTCGGACTCCGCCTGCGGCAGGTCCACCTTGACCCCTTGGGTTATCACCGGCGTCACCGCCATGAAGATGATGAGCAACACCAGCATGACGTCGATATAAGGCACCACGTTGATCTCGGCGACCTTCTTGCGCCGGATCCGCTGATAGGTTTGCATTTACTTCTCACCCTGCTGTTGAGCAATCTGGCGGTTCAAAATGGTGGTGAACTCGTCCATGAAGTTGGCGTAGGCATTTTCCAGCCGCTCCACCTTGTTGGTGAACCGGTTGTAGAAGATGACCGCCGGAATGGCTGCAAACAGGCCCATGGCGGTGGCGATCAACGCCTCCGCGATACCCGGTGCCACCATCTGCAGGGTCGCCTGCTGCACCTGACCCAGGGCGATAAAGGCGTTCATGATGCCCCATACGGTACCAAACAGACCGATGTAGGGACTGATGGAGCCGATGGTCGCCAAGACTGGCAGGTTGGATTCCAGCTCATCCACCGCACGGGACAGGGAGACCCGCATGGCGCGGTAAGTACCGTCCATCACCGCATCCTGACCACGGGCACCGGCCTTGAGCAGGCGGGCGTACTCCTTGAAGCCGGAATAGAAGATGTCTTCCATGCCTTCGATGTCATCGCGGCGGGAAGAGGATTCCTGATAGAGACGATTGAGATCGACCCCGGACCAGAACCGGTCTTCAAACTGCTCGGAGGCGAGGTTCGCCGCCTTGATGGCCTTGGCACGCTGGAAGATCAGCGCCCAGGAGACGACCGACATGCTCATCAGGGTCATCATGACCAGTTTTACCAACAGACTGGCTTGCCAGAACAGGCCAATAAACGAAATTTCAGCGTGCACTTAACAGCACTCCCTTAATTTTTTCAGGTATTGCGACAGGTTTCATTTGCGGATGACTGACACAGGCTATCTGTACCATGGCCTGGGTGATCAGTCGTCCATCAGCCGCCAGTATCTGTTGCGAAAAGCGCATGGAAGCGCGTTTCATTTCAGTCACTTGCGTCAATACGGTCAGAAGTTCATTGAAGCGGGCCGCAGCGCGGAAATCGATCTCGGTTCGACTCACCACGAAGGCAAGCCCTTCTTGCAGCAGGACATCCTGTTCGATACCACCGGCACGCAGGAACTCGGTACGAGCCCGTTCCATAAACTTGAGATAGTTGGCGTTGTAGACGATGCCTCCGGCGTCGGTGTCCTCGTAGTAGACACGTACCGGAAACTCAGAGACTTCCCCCATAAAAATCTGTGATCCATTCGACAATCAGATGGGGGGCTATCATAGCGCAGGGCTGAATAGGAAAGAAGCAGGGGGAGACAGGGAAATCCCATCCCTCGCCATTTTTTATGGCAGGAAATATTTCAGGGTCAATCCATAGCAAGACAAGCCACTGGCCTCGGCGAACAAAGGCAAATAGAAGCGCTGGCGAATGCGGGATAACCGCCATCAAGCGCAGGGAAAGGCATCTCTTGTCCAACTCATCACAGGGGAGCTGTTGTGCTCAGACAGCGCAACAAGACAAGCGAGCTGAATCGAGGGGAAGGCGAGTCGCCGAGCGGCGCGGAAAAAGCAGAAGGGAGGCAGATAAATATCTACCTCCCTTCATTTTTATGACAGGAAATAGCCCTGAGTTAGCCAAAGCCCATATAACAGACTGGGCATGGCGAGCCAGGGGCAAAACAGCAACCGACCGATGAGGCTACGGGGATGGAATCCCAACCCGTGCATCACCCCGCAACAGACCGCCCACATCAGCCAGGGCGCGAGCAGCAGCCCGTGCTCGCTGGTGTTGGCGGCGATCAGGTTGGGCGCCTGCAAGATGGCGACGCCCAGCAGGGTCCCCGCCAGCAACATCAGACCCTGCCATGGCTGGCGCTCCAGCGGAGCGGCCAGCCGGGCGAGACTGTCACTTATCTTCATCGATCTGACGATCCAGGTTCTCGGTGTGCTCCAGCCAGAGCGCATTGATGATCCCAAACGCACAGGCCAGCAACAAACCCAGGATCCAGGTGAAATACCACATATCAGGGCACCTTCTTAATAGAGCGATTGTTGGTTGTCTTCGATGTGCTTGTTACTCACCCGGCCAAACATCTTGATGTAGGTCCAGAGGGTATAGGCCAGCACGGTCGGGACAAAGATGACCGCCACGACAGTCATCACCTTGAGGGTGTTGAAGGAGGCAGTGGCATCCCACATGGTCAGACTCTGTGAGGGTTCCAGGCTGGAGGGCATGACGAACGGGAACATGGAGAAGCCCGCCGTCAGAATGATGCCCGCAATGGCCAGGGAAGAGCACAGGAACGCCAACCAGCCCTTGCCCAGCTTGGCCGCAGCCGCGGTCAGCAGGCTCATCGCCAGACCCAGCACGGGGGCGGCAATCATCCAGGGGTAGAGGCTGTAGTTGTTCATCCAGGCACCGGCCTGCACCACCACTTCTTTATGCAGCGGGTTGGTGACGGCATCGGTCACGATATTGCTGACCACCACATAACCATCCATGCCACTCACCCAGACACCGGCCAGCGCGAAGCAAACCAGGGTCAGCAGGGAGAAGATCATGGCGGCGGTGCGGGAACGGGCCAGCACTTCGCCCTCGGTCTTCATCATCAGCCAGGTAGCACCCTGGGTGACGATCATGAACAGGCTGACCAGACCGGCCAGCAGGCCGAACGGGTTGAGCAGACCGAAGAAGTTGCCGTGATAGGTCAACATCAGGAACTGGTTGAAGCTGAACGGCACACCCTGCAGCAGGTTGCCGAAGGCGACCCCGAAGATGATCGGCGGCACGGAGCTGCCGATGAACAGACCCCAGTCCCAGTTGTTGCGCCACTTGGCGTCTTCCCGCAGGGAACGATACTTGAACCCGACCGGGCGCAGGAACAGCGCCATCAGGGTCAATATCATGGCGATATAGAAGCCGGAGAAGGCAGCCGCATAGACCATGGGCCAGGCGGCAAACAGAGCACCACCCGCCGTGACCAGCCAGACCTGGTTACCTTCCCAGTGCGGCCCCATGGTGTTGAGCATCACGCGACGCTCGACATCCTTCTTGCCGACGAAGGGGAGCAGTGCGCCCACCCCCATATCGAAACCGTCGGTGACGGCGAACCCGATCAGCAGCACGCCGACCAGCACCCACCAGATCAAGCGCAATAATTCGTAATCAAACATGAGATCCTCTCCTTATGCCTTGCTCTGTTCAAAGTGGTACTTGCCGGTTCTCAGGCTGCTTGGGCCAAGACGCGCGTACTTGAACATCAGGTACATCTCGATGACGAGCAGCACCGTGTAGAACAGGCAGATCCCGATCAGAGAGAACCAGATCTCGGACGCAGGAATATTGGATGCAGAGACCGAGGTCGGCAGCATTTCGGCGATGGTCCAGGGCTGACGGCCATATTCCGCGACGAACCAGCCACACTCGATGGCGATCCAGGGCAACGGGATACCGTACAGCAGCGCCTTGAGCAGCCACTTGCGCTCACCGATCTTGTGACGGGTGCTGTCATAGAAGGCCAGGCCAATCAGCAGCAACATCAGCATGCCGCAGGCAACCATGATGCGGAAGGCGAAGAACAGCGGGGCCACCTGCGGGATGGAGTCATCCACGGCGGACTTGATCTGCTCGTCGGTCGCGTCGGTCACGTTGCTGGTGTAGCGCTTGAGCAGCAGACCGTAGCCCAGATCCTGCTTCACTTCGTCGAAGCGGGCGCGGGTATCGTCGGACTTGTCACCGGATTGCAGCTTGGTCAGCAGGTCGTAGGCAATCATGCCGTTGCGCACGCGCAGTTCATGCTCGCTCTTCAGATCCTTCAGACCGGTCACCTGGCCGTCCAGGGAACGGGTCGCGATGATGCCGAGGGCATAGGGGATCTTGATGGCGTAATCGGTGCGCATCTCTTCCTGATTCGGGATGCCGAACAGGGTAAAGGAAGCCGGTGCCGGCTCGGTGTTCCACTCCGCCTCGATGGCGGCCAGTTTCACCTTCTGCACTTCACCCGTCTCGTAACCGGACTCGTCACCCAGGATCAGCACGGACAGGATAGAGGCCATGCCGAACGCGGCCGCGATGGCGAAGGAGCGACGGGCGAAGGCCACATCACGACTCTTCAGCAGGTAATAGGAGGAGATACCCAGCACGAACATGGCACCCGTGGTATAGCCAGCCGCCACGGTGTGGACGAACTTGACCTGCGCAACCGGGTTGAACACCAGATCGGCGAAGCTCACCATCTCCATCCGCATGGACTCGAAGTTGAATTCGGCACCGACCGGGTTCTGCATCCAGCCGTTGGCGACCAGGATCCAGAGGGCGGAGAGGTTGGTCCCCAGCGCCATCAACCAGGTGGCCGCCAGATGCTGGCGCTTGGTGAGGCGATCCCAACCGAAGAAGAACATACCGACGAAGGTGGACTCCAGGAAGAAGGCCATCAGCCCTTCGATGGCCAGCGGGGCCCCGAAGATGTCGCCGACATAGTGGGAGTAGTAAGCCCAGTTGGTACCGAACTGAAACTCCATGGTAAGCCCAGTGGTGACCCCGAGGGCGAAGTTGATCCCGAACAACTTGCCCCAGAACTTGGTCATGTCCCGGTAAACAGAGTTGTTGGTCATCACATAGACAGACTCCATGATCGCCAGAATGAAGGCCATTCCCAGCGTCAGGGGTACAAACAGGAAGTGATAAAGGGCCGTCGCGGCAAATTGGAACCGCGATAGGTCTACCACATGCTCAGCAATCATGATGTTTCCTCACCGATTATTGGCACGGCTATTTTAAGTTTTAAGGACAAAGCTTCCATTGGAAGTCCCCGAATGGCCGGTCACACCCCGGTTGACACCGGCGACCGGATTCGACTGCCACCACATTAACAACAAGGCAATATACAGGAACAAAAAAAGCTAATGTTTAACATTTAATAAACAAGAACTGTAATTCCATTCCCGCCTATAATGACCGCCGTTTTATATCACCTTTATTTGATTGAAATCAATGTAAAACCATCATCAATACATGCCTTTTCAAGGTAACTTACCAACGGGTGCAGGTTAATTTTGAGAGCTTGTTCACAAAAAACACTTATCTGTAAATGTTTGATTTAAATCAATTTTAGATAAATCAATATTAGTTTCAATTCTGTTAAAAGAATAGTGTGGCGGGGCGATTTCATTCTGTATTTCCCAATCTGAACCACCCACGGCAATTCCAATTTAAAACCAACAAAAACACATGTTTATGCTTATTGGACCGGCCACCATATCAATTACTTTATCTAATCCGAAACAGGTAAATTTTCTTGTTTGTCCGGCCCGGAAAGAGCTCCTACAATGCGCCTCGCAGTGAGGGTACGCCCCTGAGTACAGGCCGGTCATTCTGGGTTCCCGGTATGTATTCGATGAACATCTCGAACCTGTTTGTTGGAATTTAAGATGAAAAAGTTTGTTGCCAAGACCATTCGTTACTACAAGCTTTCGTTCGTTCAGCTCTATCAAATGAACCGACTCTGAAGCCTCGCGACGGCTCCTTTGTGTTTTTCCGGTCTGTCTCTGGACACTCTCACTGTCTGTGAACATCCATCCTGAATTGTCTTTGCCCACCCTGCTCAGCGGTGGGCTTTTTTTTGTCAGAATAGTAAAAAACCGCCCCTGGAGGCGGTTTTTTGTTCAATCAGCTGTTTTTATCCCTCATCGGGCCGTTGCAGGCCGAAGTGAGCATAGGCTCTCGGGGTCGCCAGCCGCCCTCTGGGCGTGCGCTGCAGGTAGCCCTGCTGGATGAGATAAGGCTCAAGCACATCTTCTATGGTGTCTTTCTCTTCACCGATCGCGGCCGCCAGGTTATCGAGGCCGACCGGGCCCCCCATAAACTTGTCGATGACAGCCAACAATAACTTGCGGTCCATGAAGTCGAAGCCCTGGTTATCCACGTCCAGCATGTCCATGGCGCGGGCTGCTATGGGTCCATCAATCCGGCCATCGGATTTCACCTGGGCGAAATCCCGTACCCGCCGCAACAAACGGTTAGCAATCCGCGGGGTGCCCCGGGAGCGGCGCGCCACCTCCAGCGCCCCATCCCCCGACATCTCGAGCCCGAGGCAACGGGCGCTGCGCGCGACTATGTCGGTGAGATCCTTGACGTTGTAGAACTCCAGCCGCTGGACGATACCGAATCTGTCCCGCAGCGGGCTGGTCAGCGAGCCGGCCCGGGTGGTGGCGCCGATCAGGGTGAAGGGGGGCAGATCCAGCTTGATGGAGCGGGCAGCAGGCCCTTCCCCTATCATGATGTCGAGCTGGTAATCCTCCATGGCCGGATAGAGCACCTCCTCCACCACAGGGCTGAGACGGTGGATCTCGTCGATGAACAGCACGTCGTTCGGCTCGAGGTTGGTGAGCAGCGCCGCCAGATCCCCTGCCTTCTCCAGCACCGGACCCGAGGTGGTCTTGATGTTGACCCCCATCTCGTTGGCCACGATATTGGCGAGCGTGGTCTTGCCAAGGCCGGGCGGGCCGAAGATCAGCAGGTGATCGAGCGCCTCCCCGCGCTGACGCGCCGCCTCGATGAAGATCTCCATCTGGGCGCAGACGGGATCCTGACCGGTGTAATCGGCCAGCTTCTTGGGCCGGATGGCCCGATCGATGACCTCCTCCTCGCGGGCGGCACCGGCCGAGATAAGACGATCCGCTTCAATCATGCATTACCCCACGCACACCGAAGATCGAGACAGGGCGAGCCGCTTGATTCATGTTCATCCTCACACCAGGCTACGCAGGGATTCACGGATGATCGACTCAACCGACATCCCCTCCTTGGCCACCTTGCTGACAATCTGGCTCGCCTGCTGCGGCTTGTAGCCGAGTGCCACCAGGGCGCTGGCGGCCTCTTCGCTCGCATCGGGGGCGCGCAGCTGGCTCTCCTGGGCGGGCAGACTGATGGTGGCGGGCGAGAACAGATCGTGGCTGACCCAGCCCTTGAGGCGGTCCTTCATCTCCACCACCAGCCGTTCGGCGGTCTTCTTGCCCACGCCGGGCAATTTAACCAGGGAGCTTATCTCCTCGCGCTCGACGCTCAGCACGAACTGGGTGGCGGTCATGCCGGACAGGATCGCCAGCGCCAGCTTGGGGCCGACCCCATTGGTCTTGATCAGCTCGCGAAACAGCGCCCGCTCCTGCTTGTGGTTGAAGCCATAGAGCAGCTGGGCATCTTCCCGCACCACGAAATGGGTGTGAATGGTCGCTTCCTTCCCGAGCTCGGGCAGATCATAGAAGCAGCTCATGGGCATCTGTACCTCATAGCCCACGCCACCCACCTCGAGCAACACCTCGGGGGGATTCTTCTCAATCACAATGCCTCTCACGCGACCAATCACGACATCTCTCCTCAACCAACACAGCCAGCCATAAAGTAGCGCCTAGCTTAAATAATTACTGGATAAGTATCCAGCATACTGATGACAGTGTCTGCCTCTGGCCGCCATATAAGGCCAGGATGACGACGACCCGGCCGCATTTAGTCACTTATTGAAGATAGAAAATCGCGTTAGGATATGGACCCATGTTAAAATCCGGCCCTTGAAATTTTCCAGGGTCCAGCGCCCGAACTAGCTAAGGTCTACCGCGATGCGTACCAGCCAATATCTGCTTTCCACTCTCAAGGAAACCCCCTCCGACGCGGAAGTCGTCAGCCATCAGCTGATGCTGCGCGCCGGCATGATCCGCAAACTGGCCTCCGGCATGTATGCCTGGCTGCCGTCCGGCCTGCGGGTACTGAAGAAGATCGAGAACATTGTTCGCGAAGAGATGAACAATGCTGGTGCCATCGAAGTCTCCATGCCGGTGGTGCAACCGGCCGAGCTGTGGCAGGAGTCCGGCCGCTGGGACGATTACGGCCCCGAGCTGTGCCGTCTGACCGACCGCCACAACCGTCCCTTCGTGCTGGGCCCGACCCACGAAGAGGTGATCACCTCCCTGATCCGCTACGAGGTGAACAGCTACAAGCAGCTGCCGCTGAACCTCTACCAGATCCAGACCAAGTTCCGCGACGAGGTGCGTCCCCGCTTCGGCGTGATGCGCGGTCGCGAGTTCCTGATGAAGGATGCCTACTCCTTCCACATCAACAAAGAATCTCTGATCGAGACCTACGAGCGGATGCATGCCGCCTACTGCGCCGCCTTCACCCGCATGGGCCTGAACTTCCGTCCGGTGCAGGCCGATACCGGCTCCATCGGGGGCACCGGCTCCCACGAGTTCCAGGTGCTGGCCGAGAGCGGTGAAGACTTGATTGCCTTCTCCGACAGCTCCGATTACGCCGCCAACATCGAGATGGCCGAGGCGCTGGCACCTGCCGGCGTGCGCGCCGCCGCGACCCAGGCCCTGACCAAGGTCGCCACCCCGGCCGTCCACACCATAGATGAAGTGGCCGCCTTCCTGAGTGTCGCGCCGGCTACCATCGCCAAGACCCTGTTGGTGCTGGCCGAGGCGGACGAGCACGGCCAGCAGGCGGTCATCGCCCTGGTGCTGCGTGGCGACCACGAGCTGAACGAGATCAAGGCCGAGAAGCTGCTAGGTGTCGCCAACCCGCTGACCTTCGCGAGCGAGGAGCAGATCAAGGCCGCCGCCGGCTGTGATGCGGGCTCCATCGGCCCGGTCGGCTTCAATGGTCGCATCATCGCCGATCGCAGCGCCGCCCATCTTGCCGATTTTGTCTGCGGCGCCAACGAGACCGGCTTCCACCTGACCGGTGCCAACTGGGATCGCGACATCGCCACTTATGAAGTGGCCGATCTGCGCAACGTGGTGGAAGGCGACCCCAGCCCCTGCGGCCAGGGCAAGCTGCTGCTCAAGCGCGGCATCGAAGTGGGCCACATCTTCCAGCTGGGTACCAAGTACTCCGAGGCCATGAAGGCCAGCGTGCTGAACGAGGGCGGCAAGTCCGTCACCATGGAGATGGGTTGCTACGGCATCGGGGTCTCCCGCCTGGTGGCCGCCGCCATCGAGCAGAACAACGACCAGTACGGCATCATCTGGCCGGAGGCCATAGCCCCGTTCGAAGTGGCCATAGTGCCGATGAACATGCACAAGTCCGAGCGCGTCGCCGAGCAGGCGCAGCAGTTCTACGCCGAGCTGAAGGCCGCCGGCGTGGACGTGCTGTTCGATGACCGCAAGGAGCGTCCGGGCGTGATGTTCGCCGACATGGAGCTGATCGGTATCCCGCACGCCATCGTCATCGGCGATCGCGGCCTGGACAACGGCGTGGTGGAGTACAAGTGCCGCCGCTCCGGCGAGAAGCAGGAAGTGGCGATCGCCGACATCGTCGCCCTGCTCAAGGGCAAGCTGGGTCGCTAATAGCGCCTGCTAACTCTGCTTTTCGTTTTCGATAAAAAAGCCCCGAGTGTGAATTGCACTCGGGGCTTTTTATATGTTGCCTGTCTCTGCTGCTCATCACAAACACAAGGCTCCAGTTGTATCGCGATATTGCGCTGTACATGAAGTAGCAGATTTCCTAGACTGACGTTCTTTATCCAGATTGCCCGAGAGATTATGTCCACCGCCTTAGCCAATACCGTCGTCGTGCTCGATTTCGAGACTACCGGGCTCTCACCAGGACAAGGTGATAGAGCGATCGAAATTGGCGCCGTCCGGATTGAAAACGGCCATATCAGTGAACGTTTTTCGGCGTTGATGAATCCTGGCTTTAACGTCAGCAGCTTTATTGAGCAATATACCGGGATCAGCAATGCCATGCTGAAACAGGCGCCACCTTGCGGGGAGGTGATGGCGGACTTCGTCGAGTTTATCGGTGATGATAATCTGGTCGCCCATAATGCCTCCTTCGACAAGCGCTTTCTGGATGCTGAAATAGAGCGACTTTCGACGCACTATCCTGGGCAGTTCGCCTGCTCCTTGCTGCTGTCGAGACGGTTATTCCCCGAGGCGCCGAACCATAAGTTGGCTACCTTGGTACAGTACCAGAGCTTACCCAATGACGGGGTATTTCACCGCGCACTGGCGGATGCCGAGGTGACGGCGCACCTGTGGCTCGCCCTGTTAAAGGAATTAGAGTGCCGGCATGGCATTATCAACCCTGATTTTGAATTGCTGCTAACCCTTGGCAAAAAATCAAAGCATGCAGTTCAGTCCTTCCTGCAGGGATATGCGGCTAAAAAATGATAACTTCAGGTACGATTAGCTAATCTCCACCAGAAGTTAAATATGATTCTGCATGGGACTGGATATACGTTTATTATATTCTAAACATTAAATACTGGAGTAGTAAGTAGCGATAACGCATTATAAAAATCGGTGCTTTTGTCATTTCACTCTAAACATTTATTTTTACATGTTGATAATGCCAACCTTAATTAACACATTGGATTGTCGGCCTTAAAATATATCCATCATTCCCACATCCAATTGCACAGCATATTACCCATGCCCCGCTGGCGATGCCCCAGAACATCGGCGATCGCGGCCTGGACAACGGCGTGGTGGAGTACAAGTGCCGCCGCTCCGGCGAGAAGCAGGAAGTGGCGATCGACGACATCGTCGCCCTGCTCAAGGGCAAGCCGGGTCGTTAATACCGCCGCCATGCGGCAATAAAAAAGCGCGCCCATGGCGCGCTTTTTGTTGTCTGCCTGCCGGGAAGGCGTGACGAGGCGGGGCTTACTCGTTGCGACCGATGAAGAGATCGGTCACATGGCAGCTGCTTCTGGCTTCCAACGCATCCAACATATAGGCGGCGGCGTCTTCCGGCGTCATGAAGTTGCTCGAATCCACATGGGAGGATCCATCCCAGAACTCGCTGCGGATCCCGCTCGGATAGAGGTTCACCAGTCGTAGCGGAGAGCCCTTGAGTTCGGCCCGCAAGGACTCCAGGAAGCCTCGCATGCCCCATTTGGAGGCGCAATAGAGGCTCTCGTTGGCCTTGCCGGTCTGCGCCGCGGAGGAGAGCACGTTGGCGAGCACGCCGCCCTTGCTGCCGATGAGGCGCACCGTCTGCTGGGCCACCAGTATGGTGGAGATGAGATTGCTCTCCACCACCCGGCGCACCTGCTCGGCGGTGTAGACGCCGACCGGGCCGAATTCGCCCACGCCGGCACAATGGATCACCAGATCCGGCAAACCACCCCAGGCCACAGCAGCGGAAAACGCCATCTCCACCTCTTCGTGGTGGGCCAGATCGGCGGCGATGCCGACCACGGCGCGGCCAAGCAGCCGCTCCTGCTCCTGCAGCTTCTGATAACGGCGCCCCATCATGGAGACCCGATGACCGCGCTCAACCAGTCCGATTGTCAGCGCGCGTCCGAGGCCGGAGCCTGCGCCAGTCACTATGATGTGGCCCATTATATTGTCCTCGTCACATGCCGATGATGGAGTCCATCATCATGTCCCGTCCGATCAGAAGGTGAATTCACCACCGATGAACCAGCCGTCGATGTTCTGATCGACCTTGTCGAAGTCCATCTCGGCTTCACGCCAGCCCGCACGGATCTTGAGCGGCAGGGAGGTAAACTTGTAGGAACCACCCAGACGGTAATCGTAGTTGTCGGCATCTTGCATACGCAGATCACCGAAGGCCGCGAAGCCGGTACCCGGAATGCGCACTTCACCCGCGGTATAGGCCATCAGCACATCCTTGTCATAGGAGTAGTGCTGGGTGTTGAAGTCACCGTCGTAGCGACGACCGGTCAGACCCAGATCGAGCTGGAACATATCGTTGTTCATCAGGCGATAGTAGAGAGTCAGATCGTAGGCCAGCAGATCATTGCTGAAGGTGCCACCACTGCTGCTGAGATCGGACATCTCGAACTTGGCGTTGGGCAGCAGCCAGATGCCGTGCTCCAGTTGCAGGTAGCCATTCCAGTTGTAGTTGTCGTCATAGCTGCCATCGGCACCGACATCGCCAACCTGGCCGCTGCCTTGCGAGTTCCACATGTCGGCACCCGCCGCAAAACGCCAGTCATCGGCGGCCATGGCGGCATGGCTGAACAGGGCCAGCAGGCTAGCGGCAATTAAGGTCTTTTTCATCATATAGCTCCCTTATGGACTGGAAAGGGCATCATTTTACCCAGAGTATCGGGAATACCTAGAGTAAAAAGCTGAACAAGCGTCCAGAAATGTCAGTGCTGCATACCTTTCATCGGCTCGACCGGCTTCACCGGCAGGCTCAGGCTGATGGTCTGACCATCGCTCAGGATCAGGGTCAGGGGGAAGGGCGTCGCCTGGGAGAGTTCACGCACCTCGAACAGCATGATGTGCAAGCTGCCGGGTTTGAGGGCGACCTCGCCCTTGGCCGGGATCTCGATGCCATCGACCTGGCGCATCTTCATCACCCCGTTCTCGTGCAGATGGGTGTGCATCTCGGCCCGCCCGGCGTCCGGGGACGAGGCGGCGGTCAGGGTCACCGGCTTGTCACCGTCGTTTTTGAGCACCATAAAGGCGGCGGTGTTGGGGGAACCGGGAGGCAACAGGCGCACATAACCATCGACGGCCTCGACCTTGGCCAGGGCGGGAGCCGCCAGCAGCAGGGTCAGGATGGCGTAAAACGCACGTTTAAACATGGTTGAAATCCTTTTATGATGTTGTTAAACGAAGCGAAGCTTACCCCCGCGGCAAGCTTTTGGCAGCCTCTGATAACAAGGATTCAGACATGGCCCTCACAATTCTGGCCGAGCAGCAGGATGGCTTGCTCATCCTGACCCTCAACCGGCCGGACAAGCGCAATGCCCTCAACACCGAGATGTATCTGGCACTCACCCAGGCGTTGCAGCAGGCGGCCCGGGACGACGATGTCCATGTGCTGTTGTTGCAGGGGCAGCACGACTGTTTCACCGCTGGCAACGATCTGGCCGACTTTATGGGCAAGTCGAGTCTGGCGGCAGATGACCCCATCTTGCAGTTCCTGCACTGCCTCGCCGATTTTCCCAAGCCGGTCATCGCCGCGGTCGCCGGGGCCGCGGTGGGCATAGGCACCACCCTACTGCTGCACTGCGATCTGGTCTATCTGGGGGATAACGCCCGGCTGCAATTGCCGTTTGTCGAGCTGGGACTGGTGCCGGAGTTTGCCTCAAGCCTCTTGTTGCCCAGGGCCGTCGGCCACCTGAAGGCAGCCGAGTTGTTGCTACTGGCCGAGGCCATCGATGCCGGGGAGGCGCTGCGCCTTGGCCTCGCCAACCGGGTGGTATCGGCCGACAGCGTGCTGACCTTCGCTCGGGAGCAGGGGTTGAAACTCGCCGCCAAGCCGCCCAAGGCGCTGCAAAGGAGCAAGGCCCTGCTCAAACAGGAGCTCAAACAGGCAGTGCATTTCGTCATCGACATGGAGGCGCGGGCCTTCTCCCAGGCCTTGCAGGGAGAAGAAGCCCAGGAGCGTATCGCCCACAAGCTCAGGCGCAGAGGCTAATCGCTAGTTGAGGCGGAAGCGGCCGATCAATTCGCAGCCCTGCACCTTGTCTTGCAACTGGATCAGCTTGGCAATCTCGGGATTGGGGTGACGCTTGAGGAAGGAGAGCAGGGCGGCGCGGCAGCAGCCCAGCTCGCTGATCAGACTCTCACATTCGCGATTGGGGCATTGCGGCACCAGCGCGGTGACCAGCTCGGAGGCGAGCTTGAGATAACGCAGCTCGTAGGCGGGCTCCTCCATGGCGCGCCAGAAGTCGGCAAGCCGGTGACAGGTGGCGACGCGCATACTGGCCAGCTCATCCAGATCGTCGGATGCCAGCTCATAGACCTCGCCAAGGGCCTGCTGATAGAGGCAGATAGCGGTGCCAAGCGCCCCTTTGCCCAGCGCATTCTCCGCCTCCAGCATGTAACGCTGCCAATTGTGATTCGTCATCTCCCTCTCCCCAGCCAACATGAGTGGAGCCTGTATCATGGCTAATTGAGAATAAATATCAACCAGACCTTTTGTGCAGGTTTTGACCATCGGCTCCCCTGGCTACTTGGCATCGCCCTCCCCATCCCTTACCATCTGTGCTCTTCTGTCGGGAACCCTCTTCTCATGCAACGACCCCGTTTACCCCAGCTGCTGGGCTGCTCCACGCTGTGCGTGCCCCGCCTGCTGGTCTGGATCTATTAGCTGCGCTGACTCGCGCCACGCCTGATTCGATCCATTCAACGAGGAACACAGCCATGAAACCCTGCCAACACTGGTCGCAGGTCGAGTACCTGCATCTGACGGTTACCAATCCGAACATCTGCCTCAAGGGGCACCACAGCTACTACTCCGGGGCCTGGGATGGCCCCTTCGAAGAGCAGGTCGTGCGCTACCTGCACGGCGACCGCTGGAGTCGCTCGCCCGACACCGGCTGGGAGCCGCTCTGGCACATAGACAAACTCCACATCGGTGACTATGTGCAAATCGCCGCCGGCGTGAAGATCATCATGGGCGGCAACCACACCCACAACACCGGCTTTATCAGCACCTATCCCTTTGCCGATCTGGATGCGCTCAAGCGCAGCTATCGCCCCGCCGGTGATACCCGCATCGGCAACGATGTCTGGATCGGCATGGACGCCATGATCATGCCGGGCGTCAGCATCGGAGATGGCGCCATCATCGCCGCCCGCAGCCTGGTCACGCGGGATGTGCCACCCTATTGCGTGGTGGCTGGCTCCCCCGCCAGGGTGATCCGGCAACGCTTCACCCAGGAGCAGATAACCCGGCTGCTGGCGCTGGCCTGGTGGGATTGGCCGGATGAGCAGGTCGCGGCCCTGCTGCCGCTGATCCAGCAAGCAGAGGTAACGCTGCTGGAGCAGGCCGCCGCCCGCTGGCAAGCGGCCAGCCAGGGCAAATGAGTGCGGGGCGCCTGTGCGCCCCGCGTTCGTTCAACCAGAGGGTGTTATTTAGCTGCTACTGCGTGGCGGGTTGAGGCGGCACTGCTTGCCGGGATAACCCGGCAAGGCCTTGGCCTTGTCATTGCACGCCAGCCGCTTGGCCTGAGCGAGGCGATCCGCCAGGTTGGCTTCATTGACCGGCAGCCAGTCCATCTGCTGGCCGAGCCAGCTGGCCCAGGCAAACTCGACGAAATAGACCTGATCCTGCTTGCTGAAGTAACCCGCGTCCTGCAACAGCCCCGCCAGGGTACGATAGGGGTAATCCGGCAGCTCGCCAATGTGCTTGGGCAACTGCTCCGGGGTCAACGGCTGGCCCTTCTCATCCTTCAGCCAGGCCCAATGGTGATTCTGCATCTGGCTCCAGAAATGGGTTTTGTCCTGCAACCGACCGATCACCTTGACCCGCGCCTGTTTCACCCCCTGCTGCCATAGCGCCTTAGTCAGGTGGTGCCTGTCCACCAGCCAGTAGCCACCGTCGGGGGCGATGACCACGGGGATCTCTTTTTTCTTCATCAACTTGTCGAGCTGCTGCGCGCTCTTGTCGGCCAGCTCGGCCTGCGTGTTGTCGACCTGGATCTGGCCCACGCCTCCCTGGGTCGGGTGCAGCTGCGTGATGCTCAGCTCGCACCAGCTGCCGACCTGAGTGCTGCGCTCACAGGGGGCCAGCGCCCAGGCGCCCGGGCTCAGCAGACAGGCCAATAACATCCATGCTCTCATTCTTGACTCCTCTTCCCTCGTCACCATTGCGGGGATAAATAAAGCGCCTCGGCGCCCGCTTTATCGCGGGACTCATGCTGGCGGTCTGACCAGCAAAGGGGATATCATGATTTCCCATCTGACGGCGATCATTTCTCGCCAAGTTTTCTCCCCGCTTCACACAATTTGAAGGATTAGCCATGAAAGGATGGAGTCCCTTGCTGGCCCTGCTGGGCGCTGCCTGCGTCCAGGCCGCCGATGTCCCGCCCGGCACCCAACTCGCCGAACAACAGGCGGTGGTGCGTCACCTCAAAGACGAACCCACCAGCCTGAGCCCGCTCAAACTGGTCGGCCTGCCCGAGCTGCAAGTGCTGAGAGATCTCTATGAGGGGCTGCTGACCCAGGGGCCGGATGGCAAGGTGATGCCCGGCGTGGCGATGCGTTGGGAGAGCAAGGATAACCAGCAGTTCACATTCCATCTGCGGCCGGATGCCCGCTGGTCCAATGGCGACAAGGTCAAGGCCAGCGATTTCGTCTATGGCTGGCGCAAGCTGGTGGATCCCAAGGAAGCGGCCACCTTCGCCTGGTTCGCCCAGCTGGCCCATTTCAACAACGTCGACGAGATAGTGGCCGGCAAACTGGCCCCCGAAAAGCTCGGGGTCGAGGCGCTCGATGATCACACCTTGCAGGTCAACCTGTCCCAGCCGGTGCCCTACTTCCTGAGCCTCTTGACCCACCCCAGCCTGTCGCCACTGCACCAGGCCAGCATGGAGCAATATGGCAACCAGTGGACCCAACCCGGCAAGCTAGTGGGCAACGGCGCCTTCGTGCTGAGCCATCGGGTGGTGAACGAGCGACTGGAGCTGACCCCGAACCCCTATTACTGGGACCGCGCCCATACTGTGCTGACCAAGGTCACCTTCGTGCCCATCAACCAGGAGAGCGCCGCCACCAAGCGCTACCTGGCGGGGGATCTGCAGATCACCGAGTCCTTCCCCAAGGAGCTGTACCAGAAACTGATGACGCAGATCCCAAACGAGGTCTATACCCCGGAGCAGCTCGGTACCTACTACTACGCCTTCAACACCCAGCGTGCGCCGCTGGACGACGTGCGGGTGCGCAAGGCGCTCTCCTACACCATCGACCGTGGCCTCATCGCCAGCAAGGTGCTGGGGACCGGCGAGAAACCGGCCTATCACTTCACCCCGGACGTGACTGCCGGTTTCGAGCCCAAGGCCAATCTGCTCTCAAGCAGCAGCCAGCAGCAACTGGATGAAAAAGCCAGGGCACTGCTCAAAGAGGCGGGCTATGGCCCGACCAAGCCCCTCAAGCTGACCCTGCTCTACAACACCGCCGAGATCCACAAGAAGATGGCACTGGCCATCGCCAACCTGTGGAAGCAGAAGCTCGGCGCCCAGGTCGAGCTGACCAATCAGGAGTGGAAGACCTACCTCGACAGCCGCCAGAGCGGCCAGTTCGAGGTGATCCGCTCCTCCTGGGTGGCGGATTACAACGATCCGTCCGCCTTCCTCGGCCTCTGGGGATCTCATCACAGCGGCAACATGGCGCGCTTCGCCAATGCCCGCTATGACGCCTTGCTGGCCCAGGCGGCCAGCAGCCAGGATGAGGGCAAGCGAGCCCGGCTGTTCGACGAGGCCGAGACCATACTGCAGGACGAGGCGCCCATCGCCCCCATCTACCAGTACACCAACGCCCGGCTGATCAAGCCCTGGCTCAAGGGCTATCCCATCAACAACCCGGAAGACGTGGCCTACAGCCGCCAGCTTTACCTTATCAAGCACTGAGCCCCTTCATCAGACATCGACCTCCTGGGGCCAGCCTGACTGGCCCCATTTAAGCACTACTCCCATGCCCATTCTCGACATAGAATGCTGCCTTTGTGCCACCCCAGCCGTTGAACTCCCTGGTATATGCGCCCTCTACTCCTGATCCTGCTGTTCTCAACCCTGCCCACCCGCGCCGCCACCGAACCCGAATGCCAGCAGGCCTTCGTCGACTGGATGCTGAGCCAGCAACAGCAGTTCAGCGATCGCAAGACCAGCAAGATGGCGCGGCGCAGCGCCGAGCGTGCCATCGATCAGGCCCGTGACGAGTACGCCAAACAGGAGAGTTTCTGCCAGGCCATGACTTGGGTCGAGCGCAATCAGGACCAGGATCCCCGCTTCAAGCCGAGAACGGGAGAGATCCACGACTTCAGCGTCCGTCGCTGAATCGACTTCCCATCTACCTCTTTTCCGTCTTGTCAGTGGCGATTAATTGACCTAAGCCAAGATTGGTTTCCTCCCCCCGCATCTACAATGACGCCGTAACAAACACTCACAATAAAAACAAATTTATCAGTTACTTGGCTCAAATCAGGATGCGCACATGACCACAACCCAAGGAGAAGGGGAGATACGCTTCCCCGACCACATATCACTGATCTCCACCACGGATCCCGCCAGCCACATCACCTATGCCAATCAGCACTTCTGTGACGTGGCCGGCTACAGTGCCAGCGAGATGGAAGGGGTTCCTCACAATCTGGTACGCCACCCAGACATGCCCAAGGCCGCCTTTGCCGACATGTGGCAACGGCTGAAACAAGGCAAGAGCTGGATGGGCCTGGTCAAGAACCGCGCCAAGAGTGGCCAGTTCTACTGGGTCAACGCCTACGTCACCCCCATCCTCGACGAGCGACGACAGATCATCGAGTACCAGTCGGTACGCACCCGCCCCGCCGAGCAGGACATCGCCTGGGCCGAGCGGCTCTATGCCCGCATCCAGGCAGGCAAGGCCCTGCCCTGGCACAGTCGCCTCGCTCTGGAGCCTGGCCAGCTCAGCCTGCTGCTGTCGGGCACGGCTCTGCTCGGGCTGGCAGTCACCCTGATCACCGGCCATCCTGGCTGGAGCGGGATCCCTCTGCTCTGCCTGCTGGCTCAGATGGCCCATGGCTGGCGCCTGCAACAACGGCTGGCACGGCTGTTGGCCAGCGCCGGTGAGGAGCTGGGCACCCCGCTCTGTCAGGTGCTCTACACCGGACGCCGAGACAGCCTGGGAGCCCTCGAGCTACTGCTGCGCATGAAGAAGGCCGAGCTCAGGGCCGTGGTGGGGCGCAGCGCCGACACCAATCAGCAGATCCTGCAAGCCGCCGAGGATGACAGGGGCCATATCCAGACCATAGATACCCACCTGCAGCAGCAGCGAGTCCAGAGCGAACAGCTGGCCGCCGCTATCACCCAGATGAGCCACTCCATCCACGACGTGGCCAGCAGCGCCCATCAGGCCAATGCCCTGGTGAGCGAGGTGCAGCGGGTTTCGGCCAGCGGCCTGCAGGCATTGGCGACCACTGAGTTGTCCGTCAACCAGCTCCATCGCGAACTGGATGCCAGCCACGGCGTGCTGGCGAGGCTAACCCAGGACAGCCAGAAGATCAGCGGGATCCTGGAGGTGATAGGCCAGATAGCGGATCAGACCAATTTGCTCTCCCTCAACGCGGCCATCGAGGCGGCGCGGGCCGGCGAACAGGGCCGCGGCTTTGCGGTGGTGGCCGACGAGATCCGGGCGCTGGCACAGAAGACCCGCAGCTCCACCGGTGAAATCAGCGACATGATAGGGGCGCTGCAACAGAGCACCCAACAGCTGGCCGATGGCATGACTCAGGGCGCCCAGACCTCGGAGCTATGCCGGCAGCATGTGGGCTCGACGGCCGAAGTGCTTAATCAGATCAACCAGATGCTGACCCAGGTCACCCGTACCAGCGACGAGATAGCCCAGGCGGTCAGTCAGCAGGCGGATGTCACCAGCACCCTGGATCAGGGGATCCACCAGATCCATCAGCTGGCCAGTCACACCGCCGACAGCAGCCGGCAGGCACTGGATGGCATCACCCTGCTGGTAGAGCGACTGCAGAACCTCTCCCGCCTAATCAACCAGTTCCACAGCTGACCCTCATCCGTGTCGCCAGGCATGTCGCACGACATGCGGCTGGCGACGCTTTTTCTCTTCCCCCATCGCCCTCTCAATTACCTCCCCATATGGGGCCTTTCATTTATTTGTAACAAAAATGTAAATGAAATGACCTCTATGCCCGCCATAACAATCATTTTCCAGCGTGCTTCAACCAAAAAGGACTTACTGATGCACAAAGCCCTGAGTTACCCCGCCCTGCTGCTGGCCAGCCATTTTCCGCTGCAGGCGCTGGCCGATACCGATGTCTATCTCACCAACAACGGCCCAGAGCCCCTCCAGCTGGAAATCCGCCAGAGTGGCAGCGGCCAGTTGCAGCAAGGCAGCCAGTGGATTCAGCACAGGACGGAGCTGGGCCCCTGGGAGAGCGCCATGGTGCTCAGCTTCAACCGCTACGAGGGGGTCAAAGCTGGTAAAAACTATCTGTTCGAGACCCGCGTCACCACCGCAGGTGGGGATGTCTATCGCCTCAACCAGTTGATGGAGGGCACCTGGTGGAACACCACCTTGCAACACGGCGGCGAGACGCCCACCGGCGCCTCTGGCTGGCAGAGCGATCGCACCCTGCATCGCCAGGCGGGGCCGCAGGAGCTGGCCTTCGCCGCCAAGTTCACCGGCCGCTACGACGACCTGCACTATATGCTGACGCCGCCACAGTCCCGGGAGCAGCCGGAACCAGCGGAGAACAAACTCAAGGTCGCCAGCTACAACGTCTGGGCGCTGCCGGTGATCGCCTCCAGCATAGGAGAGCGGCTGACTCTGCTGCCGGATCACCTCAAGGGCTATGACGCCCTGCTGCTGCAGGAGGTGTTCGACGGACGGCGGGCGGGCTTCCTGCAGGCGCTGGCCAAGGAGTACCCCTATCAGACCAAGGTGCTCGACAAGCCGGGCATCAACATCCACGACGGCGGCGTGGTGATCGTCAGCCGCTACCCCATAGTGCGCGAGGCCCAGCTGGTCTATCCCCAGTGCACCGGCACCGACTGCTTCGCCGACAAGGGGGTCATGTACGCCGAGGTGATCAAGGGGGGCAAAGCCTGGCACCTGTTCGCCACCCACACCGCCAGCTTCGATACCGACGAGGCGCGCAGGCTGCGTCAGATCCAGTTCGGCCAAATTCGCGCCCTGGCCGCCAGCCTCAAGATCCCGGTCACGGACACCGTCATCTACGGTGGCGACTTCAACGTCAACAAGCGCAAGTTTGCCGATGACTACGCCAACATGCTGGCCAACCTGAATGCCCATGCCCCCGCCTACGGTGGCTATACCGAGGCGACCTTCGATCCCAGGCTCAACCCCTACGCCGGTGGCCCCCTCTCCGGTGGCGCCAACGTCGAGTATTTGGACTATCTGCTGGTGAGCCGGGAATACGGCGCCGCCAGCCACAACCTCAACAGCGTCTGGATCCCGCGCAGCAGCGATGGCAGCCTCTGGCCCGCCAGCAACCTCTCGGATCACTTCCCGGTCAAGGGGGAGATAGCCCGATGAAGCGGCGCTACGGGGTATTGGCCCTCGCGCTCCCCGCACTCTTGCTACTCAGGCCAGTCTGGCAGAATGAATCGACAACAGAAGCAGGGGGAAAGCAGTTGAACATAGCCCCGCAGCAGCCAACACCGGTACAAACCGCCACAGGAATGGCAACGCTGACGCCCGCAACGCCGGGGTCGGTGGCCATCGCAGCCAATCAGGGGCAGGCCCAAGCCCGCAGTTGGCAAACGTTGCCTGAGGAGGCCGAGAGTCAGCTCGCGGGCGAGATCCAGCAGAGTAACCAGCCTCTGGATGAACGGCTGGACAACCTGAGGAACGTCGAGGGGCAATGGCTAAGCGAGGGGGAGAGCCTGACCCTGCTGCAGGGGCGCTATGCCCAGGCGTTGGAGCAGCTTTCCAACGAGAGCGAGCAACTGACCCTGGCCGAGCGGTTGGCCGCCCTGACCCGGTTGCAGGATGAGTGGACAGAGCAACACCCGGATCTGGCGGCGGATCTGTTCAACCCGGATGCCCGCCTGCTGCAGGCCCGTCAGCTGTGGGGGGATGCGGAGCTGGAGACCCTGGCCCGCCACTTCCTGCCCGCCCCCCAGGTCGAGGCCAGCCTGGCCTTTGCCGGTCAGCGCCAACAGCAGCTGGATCAGCGCAGCCGCTATCAGCAGCAGCTGGCCGAGCTGGAGCAGCAATTGCTGGCCAGCCAGAACGCCATGGCGCCGGAGCGCTGGCAGCAGCACAGAGAGGCGGTGCTCAGCCAGTGGCGGCGCGACTTCTTCGCCCAGGAACAGGGTCAACCCTGAGCCAATGCCTTGCCCTTGCGGGGCAAGACACTGGATCATGCCTCGCTGGCGCACCGCGTGCCCCCATCATCAACCACAAAAAAGGGCCCACCGGGGCCCTGTTGTTTCTCTGATACCTCAGGCCAGCGGGTAGCTGGCCGCCACACCATTCTCGCAATGCCAGTTGGCCCACAGCTTGTCATCGCTGCCCATCTGCAGGGTGGCGAAGTTGCGGGTACGCAGATAGACGGGGGCGCCGAACGGCTTGATGAGCTCGGTACGGATCAACCGGCTCTCGTCGAGGTACTCGGGGTTGTCGTTGGTCATGGCGAGGATCCCCATCCACTGGAACTGGGTGGGACAGGGATGCACTATGCCGGAGGAGACCAGCTGGTGCACATTCATCACCCCCTTGCCCACCCGCCGGTCCTGAATGACCCCGAGGCAGCCCACGTGCACATCTCCCGACAGGATCAGGGTCCGCGAGGCGCCCTTGTCGGCCTTGCGCCGCTGCTGGGCGTTGTCCAGCAGCCGCATGATGAGCCGCGCCCGCTCCCCCTCGTGGGCCTTGGCGCGCCAGTGATCCTTGAGATCGTCGGTCAGCTCCTCCTCCCAGGGGGTCGCGTCCAGCGCAGCCTCGGTGAAGGAGAAGTCCCGATAGACCACCGGCACCCCCGCCATCAACAGCAGGTGCCCCTCGGTGGAACTGGCCAGCGCCTCGTTGACCTGATCCCACTGCTCCCGGCTCATCACCTGGGTCAGGGTGCGGGTCGCCCTGTTGTCGAGCGCCAGTATCTGATAACCCCGAAATGTCAGCCGCCAGGAGTGGTGACTCAGGTTCAGCGGATCCAGCAAGGATCCATTGGCGCCTGAGCGCAGCTGGAACAACCGGAAATACTTGGCCGCGGCGGCATAGATGGCCTGATAGACCTCGCAGCCCTGCAGGTCGGCGGGATAACTGCCCCAGCCATCGAAGATGTCGTGATCGTCCCACATCATGGCGCTGGGGATGGCGGCCAGCATGCGCGCCACCTCGGGGCGGCCCCACTGTTTGCAGTAGAGCTCGCAATAGAAGCGATCGAGCTGCTCCTCCATGGTGCGGGTCGCCTTGCGTTTGACCTTCTCCACTCTGTCCAGCTCGTTCCAGGCTTTCAGGGTCGGCACCGTGGTCCAGAGGGAGTCGGCATAGACCTGATCGCCCCCCATCAACAGCAGGGAGAAGGGAACCTTGCGGTGTTCGGCGGCCAGCTTGTCCCACATGACGTAGGGCTGGGGGGTGGAGGTCAGCAGTTTGAAGTCGGAGAACCCATTACAGGAGGCATAACCAATCAGCACCTTGTCTTGCCGCCCCGGCAGATGGAACTGCCATTGCTCGGCCCCGGCCAGATCCCGGGCGGGAACGCCGTCCAGCACTATCTCATAGATGATGGTGCCGGGTTTGGCCTTGGGAGTCGCCGTCCAGAGCGCTCGCCAGAAGCCACCTCTGTGGGTATCTGCCTGCTTGCTGGCGGCCAGCAGCTTGCCATTGACTCTGACGCTCGCGTCCTTGCAATCAGCCCCTGCCAGAAAACAGATGCTGTATTGCGTCTCCGATTCAAGCCCCAGCAGGGGGCCCATTACCAAGGTTGTCATCGCTTATCTCTCCATGATGTCACCCATGCAGCATAGCGAAATAGACCCCCTTTGATACTGACCAGCTGGGCTGCCCTCTCGGGCAGCAAAGAAGACATAAGTCTGTCCCCAAACCGTTTGACGATGCGGCGGTCATAACAAGGTGTGTCGTACTGCCGCCCCAAAGCTCAAGGGCGCGAAGATGACCTTATGCCTTGCCTTTGAACTGTTTGACGCTGCGCTTGTTGGCGGTGCGGCGATTGGCCTGCTTGTCACGGGGTGCCCGCTTGCCCTCACCGCTGGCCGGCTGGTCGGTCACCGGGAAACCGGGCAGCTCGCTCAAAGGCAGCTCCCGTCCAGTCAAGGTGCGAATGGCCGCGAGCGTCTCTGCCTCGCCGTGGCAGACCAGCGACATCGCCAGCCCCTTGTGCCCGGCGCGGGCGGTACGACCGATGCGATGCACATAGACGGGAGCACTGGTGGGCAGGTCCAGGTTGATCACCACCGGCAGCGCCTCCACATGGATGCCGCGCGCCATCAGATCGGTGGCCACCAGCACCCGCGTTTTGCCAGCTTTGAAATCTGCCAGCGCCAGCTCCCGCGCCGCCTGATCCTTGTCGCCATGCAGGGCCGCCACCGTGATACCCGCCTTGGCGAGCTTTCTGGCCACGCCATCGGCATCGTCCCTTGCGCTGATAAATACCAGCACCTGAGACCAGTTCTGCTCCTTTAACAGTGCGATGAGCGCCGGCACCTTGCCGCTCTTGTTGACCAGATAGAGCCGCTCCTCGATATCCTCCACCAGGCTGTTGAGCGGATTGGCCTCGATGCGAGTCGGGTTGGTCAGCAGGCCGGTAGCCAAGCTCTCCAGCTCGGTTGGCAGGGTGGCGGAGAACAGCAGATTCTGCCGCTCGGCAGGCATGGCATTCATCAGCCACTGGATGTCGGGCCAGAAACCCATTTCCAGCAGGCGATCCGCTTCATCCAGCACCAGACACCGCAGATGGCTCAATCCCAGCAAACGCTGCGCCAGCAGATCCCGCAGTCGTCCCGGGGTCGCCACCAGCAGTTGCGGCCCCTGCGCCAGTTCGGCCTGTTGCAGCTCCTGCGCCACCCCGCCGCACAGGGTCAGGACACGCAGCCCCAATGCCTCGGCCATGCCTTGCAGCACGGCCGTCACCTGCAGCGCCAACTCGCGAGTCGGCACCAGCACCAGCCCCTGTACCCGATCGGAGGCCGGGTCCAGCCGTTGCAGCAACGGCAAACCAAATGCCAGCGTCTTGCCGCTGCCGGTCTGGGCCAGCGCCAGCACGTCCTGCCCTGCCAATACCGCAGGGATGGCAAGCTGCTGGATCCGGGTCGGGGTATGCAGAGTGGCAGGCAGGGCGGCCAGCAAGGCGGAGTCGAGTGCAAATTCGTTGAAGGTCATGGCGCTACAAGGAGAAGGGAGTGGGAGGCGAAGTCTAGCCAGCGACCCCCCGTGAGTGCAACCGCCATAGACAATCCACAGGCATTGTGTTGTTCTTTTCATCAATTCATCTGGGCGGCAGGGGTGCCGTCTTTCCCGGTAAGGAGCAACGCAAGATGCATCAGCCCCCCTCCCCTCGTCGCCTCATGGCCGGCATTCTGGCTCTCAGCCTCACCAGTACCCTGCCTTTCCAGACCATGGCCTGCGGTTACGATATGCTGGTCGGAGATCCGTTCGCGCTGTCCTGGCCCGGCTCCCTCGATATCGCCATCGCAACGGCCGATGCCATCTCGACCCGGCAGATCAGCCAAATCCCCGCCCTGGATGGGGGTGAAGGGTTCGTGCGAGCCCAGCAGTGGCTGCGCCAGCTGAAAGAGGATCTGCAACGCGCCGATCTGCCAGGAGGCTTCTCCATCCTGCTGGTGGACTCGGGACTCTGGTCAAAGATGAGGGGTAAAGAGGTACTGTTGCTGCAACTGCACAGCCCACCGCCCACACCGACAGACAGGGTTGTCATGGTCAGCGAGGCCGGGCTCAATGCGCTGTTATCCAAACAGATTTCAGTCGATCAGGCGCAGCAGCTCGGCGTGCTGAGCCTGCCACAGGATCCCGATAATCAACTGAGCCTGCTCCTGCATAAGGCGCTTGCGTCAACCGATGCAGACAGCTGAAAGCTGATAAAAAAACGGCCCGCTCACAGAGCGGGCCGTTTTACTTTCGATGCTTCTACTGACGTAGACAGGACCGCTATCAGGCCAGGGCAGCCAGGGCGGCGGCGTAGTTCGGCTCGTCGGCGACTTCGGCTACCAGCTCGCTGTGCAGCACCTTGTTGTCGGCATCCAGTACCACGATGGCACGGGCAGCCAGACCGACCAGCGGGCCGGAGGAGAAGGCCACGCCGTAGTCTTGCAGGAAGGAGACGCCACGCATGGTGGAGAGGCTCACGACCTTGTCCAGACCTTCGGCGCCGCAGAAGCGGGACTGGGCGAACGGCAAGTCGGCGGAGATGCACAGCACCACGGCGTTGTTCAGGCTGCTGGCCTGCTCGTTGAATTTACGCACGGAAGTGGCGCAGGTCGGGGTATCGACGCTTGGGAAGATGTTCAGGATCTTGCGCTGACCGGCGAAGGTCGCCAGGGTCGCATCGGACAAGTCTTTGGCAACCAGGGAGAAGGGCTTGGCCTGCTCACCGGCAACGGGGAAGTGGCCGGAAACGGAGACAGGGTTGCCTTGCAGGGTGACGGTATTGCTCATGTTGTGTCCTTGATTATCTAAGGGAGGATCCAGGTTCCCAGTATAGGCCCAGCGGCAGAGGACAAACACCCGCCAATAAGAGGGATATAAGGCTCTTTATAATGGGCCGGGCTGGCAACCTCTTTCTGAATAGACGAGCGATAAAGTGGCTTGACCTTGGACTAAGCACCAAGGTTTACACTCGGCTCAGGTATTCAGGATCTCGCACCGGCGGGATCAGTTCAAGAGGGACGACATATGAGCAAATCCTGCTGCAATCATCAGCACGCCGCAGCCCCCATCAAGGCCGTTGGCAAACCTGCCAATCAGACCGAACACCAGCATGACAGCCATTGCTGTGACAGCGTGGCGCCCGTCAGTGGCTGTGCCAGCCAGCCCTCCCATGACCATCAGGCGCACGACGAAAGCGACCCGCCGGGTGATGAAGAGCCCCCCAGAGGGAGCTGTAGCGACCAGGCCTGCTGCAGCGCTCAGCCCCAGGCCCCCGACCACGCCCATGATCATGAGCATCAACATGCACACGACCATCATGACCACAACGAGGCCGCCGACGAGCGCGCCACCTTGCTCGAGCCAGAGCAGAACGCCAGTCGCCATAGCTGGCAGGTATTGGGGATGGATTGCCCCAGCTGCGCCCGCAAGATAGAGACCGCCGTCAGCCGGGTTGCTGGCGTGCAGCAGGCCCGCGTGCTGTTTGCCACCGAGAAACTGGTGGTGGATCTGGCCCCCGGCCTCTCCCCCGACCCCATCACCGCCGCCGTGCTGGCCGCGGGCTTCCAGCTCAAGGGAAACACCCAGACAACAGCAGCCGATACCAAGCCGCGCAGCCCTCTGATGACGCTGCTTGGCAAGTATTGGCAACCCCTCTCTCTGGCAAGCTTGATGCTGGTGGCGGCACTGTTGCCCGATACCCTCGGGAAACCCTTGTTTATCCTGGCGACCCTCTGGGGACTCTGGCCCGTCGCCCGCAAGGCCTGGGCCCTGACCAAGAGCGGCTCCCCCTTCGCCATCGAGACCCTGATGACGGTCGCGGCGCTCGGCGCCCTCTTCCTCGGTGAGACCGCCGAAGCGGCCATGGTATTGCTGCTGTTTATGCTGGGGGAACACCTGGAGGCATATGCCGCCAGCCGCGCCCGCGCCGGGGTCACCGCCCTGATGGCGCTGGTGCCGGACAAGGCATTGCGCATCCGCTCCACGCTAGCAGGTGGTGTTCGCGAAGAGGTAGCTGCTGACCAGCTGCGCCCAGGGGATATCATCGAGATCGCCCCTGGCGCCCGCCTACCCGCCGATGCCCGCCTGCTCGACGCCCTCGGGGCATTTGATGAGAGCGCCCTGACCGGTGAATCCATCCCGGTGGAGCGTCGGCAGGGGGACAAGGTCGCCGCCGGCAGCCTGGCGGCAGACAGGGTATTGCGCCTGGAAGTGGTCTCAGAGCCCGGCAACAACGCCATCGACCGCATCCTGCACCTCATCGAAGAGGCCGAGACCCAACGCGCCCCTATCGAGCGTTTCATCGACCGCTTCAGCCGCTGGTACACCCCGGCCATGATGCTGGTCGCCCTGCTGGTGGTGCTGGTACCGCCGCTCTTCTTCGGCCAGAGCTGGGATGAGTGGATCTATCGTGGGCTGGCGCTCTTGCTCATCGGCTGCCCCTGCGCCCTGGTGATCTCCACTCCCGCGGCAGTCACCTCCGCCCTGGCGGCGGCGACCAGGCAAGGAGCCCTCATCAAGGGAGGCGCCGCGCTGGAACGTCTCGCCCATGTCGATACCGTCGCCTTCGACAAGACCGGCACCCTGACCCTGGGCAAGCCACAACTGACCGAACTAGTCAGCCTAGATGGCAGACCCGAGTCCGAGTGGCTGGCGCTGGCCGCGGCCATCGAGCAGGGCTCCCATCATCCCCTGGCCCGCGCCGTGGTGACCGCGGCCAACGAACAGGGGTTAAGTCTGGCCGCAGCCACTGAGCTTCGTGCCCTGCCAGGCATGGGGGTAGAGGGACGCATCGATGGCGTGCTCTGGCAACTGCTGGCGCCGAGCCGAGTCACCCAGCTCAGTGATGTACACAACGCCCGGATCGCGACCCTTGAGCAACAGGGCAAGACGGTGGTGCTGCTTTGCCAGGCGGGGGCCGCACCGGTCGCCCTGCTGGCGCTGCGCGATCAGATCCGGCCCGAGGCCGCCGCCGCGCTGCAGGAGCTGAGCGCCCTTGGGCTGCAGAGCATCATGCTGACCGGGGACAACCCCAGAGCAGCCGAAGCCATCGCCGGCGAACTCGGTATGGGCTGGCGCGCCGGCCTGCTGCCGGAAGGCAAGGTGGAAGAGATAGCCAGGCTGGCCCGGACGCAGAAGGTGGCCATGATAGGGGACGGCATCAACGACGCTCCCGCCATGAAGCGGGCCAGTATCGGTATCGCCATGGGCGGTGGCACAGACGTGGCGCTGGAAACCGCCGATGCCGCCCTGACCCACAACCAGCTCGGTGGCATCGCCGCCATGATCCGGCTGTCGCGCGCCGCGCTCGCCAATATCCACCAGAACATAGCGCTGGCACTGGGCTTAAAGGCCATCTTCCTGGTCACCAGCCTGCTTGGCATCACCGGCCTGTGGATAGCGGTGCTGGCCGATACCGGCGCCACCGCCCTGGTCACCGCCAACGCCCTGCGATTGCTGCGCAAGCGCTGACCCCGGCGGTTTACCCCAACCAGCTGACCCCTCGCCGGGCCAGTGGAAGCAAAAAGCCGCAACCTAGGGTTGCGGCTTTTCTTTATGACCAGGTGGCTGCCTAATCCCAAAAAATCAAGGCGCGGCTGATGATGGCAGTCCGCGCCTCGTTCTTACGCTCTCGGCTTATCCCACCCTTGGCAAGGTGGAATTCAACCCATGGCTGCCGAGTCAGCCATGGGCTCGATGGGGTTGCTTACTTGGCGCTGCACTCCTGAATCACGGCAGTACCTGGCTTGACCGCTGCCGGATCCACCTTCACCAGCACGCTCCACAGACCCTGCGGCAGGGTGATCTTGTTGTTGGCGCTCGCAGGCTGGGAGAAGGCGATGGGGTAGCCCGTCTCAGCCTGGACAGCACCGCCATTATTGAGCAGGTATTCCTTGCTCCAGTCCTCGTTGGCCACCTTGAATTCTGTGGTGCCGGCATAGTTGAATGCGGCTTGATAGATGGCGAGATCGCCTTCCATCCCCTTGTAGCTCAGTTGATACTGGGGCTGGGCATTCCAACCGGACAGCTCACCCTTGACGAACAAGTTGTAACCGAGCGGATTGCCTGCCACCGTATCCAGCACCTTGCAGGCTTTCACCGGCTCGGTGTAACTGACGCTTAAGGTAGGTTTGTCCTTGTTCATGGCGGTAAACACGAACTTATAGGTACCTTCCTTAGCTAGGTCGAGCCCTACATTGTCATTAGAACCGGAGCAAAGTGTCAGCGGTGCCCCCACAACTAGCTTGTCACTAGAGGTACAGCTGCCGTAGTTGATGTTCCAACCGGCATCCGCCACTTTCACTTTCGTTTCTCCCAACTGGTCGGTTGTAACCTCGGTGGTGAACTCGTACATAAAGTTGGTGGTGAACACCAGGGGGTTCTTGTCACCAAAACTCGAGTCCAGGAAACCCTTCAGGAAGAGCGCCGTGTTGCCGAACGGGGGTATGGTGCTCATATCCGTTTTCTTGCCGATCGGTAGACCGGTGCCCTGAGCGCCGGCTTGCGGTTTGACGAAGACGGCGGCAGACCAAGCTCCCAGTGACAGGGATCCATCACCACCAACCGAAGCACCGCTGGCGATGCTGTCACTGCTGCGGTGAGCACCGCTCAGCACCATGCCGGAGAGATCGATGGGCTGATCGTTACCGTCACGGAAGTCGCCGATACTCTGGGACGCATTGGTGGCATTGATCATCACTACCAGGCCATCGATGGCGGGATCCAGATCCGCACCGGCGCTGGTGCCATCATCCACGCTCATCACGATAAGGCCCGGCACCTGATCCGGCCCGGTGTTACGGAAGTCGACCCGCTTGATCACCTCGGCACCGCTGCCAAGGCGCAGCAGACGGGAGGACTGACGCAGCTGTGCCAGCTCCTGATAGAAGCCCTGCATCTCTTGCATCTGGCCCGGCGTCGGCTTGTTGTGCAGGTTGATCACCTGCTCGATCAAGCCATAGTTGGCTTCATCTTTGTCCTTGCGCGGCAAGCCCTTGTCGAAGTTATTGTCGCCGAGGGTGTAATCGACCCGGTTGTACCAGTCGCCCGAATCATAGCTGTCTCGCTCCATGGATTTGGAGCGCAGCAACTCGACACCGGCGTGGGTGAAGGGGATCCCCTGCCCCAGCATGGCGGTCGCGAGCGACACCCCTTGCATCCGCACCAGATCGGCACCTGCCGGCGCCTTGTAGACCAGGTTGTCGAACAAGGTCTGGTTGTCGTGCTTGTCGACATAGTTCTGTACTTCGGTCGGATCCTGGGCATAACCCGCGGGTTGACCGTTGTAGTCGATGTCAGAGCCCTTCTTCGGAATGCCATCCTTGTCGGTCAGCACGAACTCCTTGAGGTTGCCTGCCATGCCGAGGCGCACCAGATCGGACTGATGCAGGGCGGTGGCGAGCTCCACGCCGTTCACCTCGTTGGGATCGACGAAGGCGCCATTGCCGAAGCCCTGGGTCTTGCGAATGCCCTCGCCGCCATCAAATGGACTGCCGCCACGGACTGCATCCCGCAAGCGGTCGGAGAAGGAGCCGATGCCGGTACCACCAAGGTGTTTCTGGATAGCCTGTACGAAACGCTTGTCATCCTGCACCTCGCCGAAGTTCCAGCCTTCCCCGTAGAAGTACATCTCGGGGTTGACCTTCTTCACCTCGGCCAGGGCCTGCACCATCTGATCTTTCGGATGGTGGCCCATCAGATCGAAGCGGAAGGCATCGATCTTGTAGTCCCGCGCCCAAGTCACCAGAGAATCATCCATCAGCTTGGCGAACATGGCGTGTTCTGGCGCAGTGTTGGAGCAGCAGGTGGAGTTCTCGACCGAGCCGGTCTCCGGGTTCAGGCGCTGGTAATACCAGGGCACTATCTTGTCGAGCACGGATTTCGGACCGAGGCCAGCTTCGTTGGTGTGGTTGTAGACCACGTCCATCACCACGTTCATGCCGATGTTCTGCTTGATGGCCTGCACCATCTCGCGGAACTCCTTGATCCGCACAGACCCTTCCGCATTGGTAGCGTAAGAGCCTTCTGGGGCGGTGTAGTGGTAGGGGTCATAGCCCCAGTTGAAGGAGTCCACCCCGCGCAGATAGCCATACAGCTCCTGCACCACCGGGTTCTCCTTGCTGTCGGTCGTTTGCAGGTCCGTCAGCACGGCCTCGATGGTCTCACCGCCACCGCAATGGCTGGCGAACTTGGAGTTCTTGACCTCGGGATTGACCTCGCACAGCTTGCTAAAGTCATCGCCGATATTGGCGACCTTGGCCGGATCTTCGTTGACGGTGGCGATGTCGAACACCGGCAGCAGATGCAGGTGGCTGACGCCGCTCTTGGCCAGGGCTTGCAGGTGCTTGACCGGTACGCTGTCGCTGTCGGTCAGGCCGAGGAATTTGCCGCGATGCTCGACCGGGGTGGATTCATCGTTGCCGGTCAGATCCCGGACATGGGCCTCGTAGATGACGATGTCGGCCGGATTGGCCTGACTGTGGGGGGCCTTCAGGCTGTCCCATCCCTCGGGTTTGAGGGCAGGATCGTCCAAGTCCACCACCTGGCTGAACTCGGAGTTCATGGCCAGGCTCAGGGAGTAGGGATCGGTGACCTGATAGGATTCCAGCTTGCGACTCAGCGGGTGATAGACCTGAATGTCGTAGCGATAATATTTGCCAACCAGATCATTGCCGGCCTGCAGGCTCCAGCTGCCGCTGGTCTCGTCCAGGGTCATGGCACGCTCGCCCAGGGATTTGTGCTGCTCATCGAACAGCGCCAGCTTGACCGACTTGGCGGTCGGCGCCCACAGTCGGAAGGTGACGTTGCCCCCCTCGACCACGGCACCATAGCTGAGCTTGGCGGCGGCCTCTGCGTAGACAGCGTCGAGGGCACCGGCGCTCTGCACCAGGGTCGCCCCCTGCAAAATACCACTCGCGTCTGTGCCGATGGCCACCAGCTCACCTTTGAGCAGGGGCTTGAGATCCTTGCCCGACGGCAGGGCGAAGGCGGCGGCATCCTTGAGATGCGGATACTTGGCCTGCTGTTCGGCAGTCAGGCTGGTGGCGGTCAGCTTGAGGTAGGGGAAGTCGAATACCCCCTCGCTGTTGGCGGTGATGGTGCCGGATTCGGTGTAGTAGAGGCGCACATGGGGCTTGTCCTTGCCTCCCTGCCAGATCAGGGTGCTGCCATCGATCAGGTGGGCGCTGGCCCCTGCCACGCCGAAGGCGGCGGTGAAGGCCTCGGCACGGCTGCCGAAGATCTCGTTCTTGCCCGCGACGATTGCCACGGTGCGATCCGGGTGCTCGCTGAACACCACCTTCATGTCGGCGCCGGTCAGGTTCGCCATATCGCCGTTACGGGCGATAAAGTTGATGCAGCCTTCCATCTTGGCAAGCGGCACTACCCAGCTCGGGCCGAAGCTGTCCACCGCGGCCGGTGTCTTGCTGGCATCATCCCAGCTCGCGTTCAGGCCACTCTCGGCGGTGGCATTACAGGCATCGTTGTTCCACAGGTGCATGCTGTGGCTCGCGAAGGGTCCGGCGATACTGCGTGCGGCGCTGGTCTGGGTATCCACCAGGGCGATCACCGCCTCATTGGGACCGGCTACCAACTGTTCGGCCGGGGGTTGCATATTGGGAAGGCGAGCGACAGGCTCATCCTGTGGGGTTGGGGTAGTAGCAGAGGAGCTGTTGTCATTACAGCCAGACAAAAGCGCGAGCAGTGAGGCTGTTACCAGCGCCACTTTGGTCTTTTTCATATCCATTTTTTTATAATTCCCGCTGTAGTTAGTCTCGATAGACGAGTACCCGGCCGTAGCCGAGCGATGCCATATTAATCAGCGAGGATTGTTGTAAATGTGAGCAACGCGACAAAAAAAACCAATCTCTTTCAACAAGATAACGTTTTCATAACGAAAATTGGAGCAAGCTCACAGACCAGAGCCAAAATATGCAGCATCACCAGAGCAACGAGATCGCAGCAGAAAAAAACCAATTCCGATCAAATGGATAGAGAGGGTTAACCGATGACGCGCATCAATGAACAGGCGAAACGACTGGATGGGGAGTACCTGGCCATCAGCCAGCTGTTTGACCAGTTTTGCCAACAGGCCGGCGGGCTCGCCGAGCAGTACAGCTTCTTCAACTGGCCCGATTACGAAGAGACCCCTCCCCAATCCCGTGCCTTTACCCTGCTGGGAGAATCCCGTGAGCTGCGTCTGCGCTGCCAGCCCGGCGAGCGGGGAACCCTGAACGGACTAATCCAGATAGTCGATGAGGAGGGAAAGGTGCACGCCAGCCTGGGCTTTCGCTCGGACGGCCATCTGCAGCTCGAATCCGGCCGCCTGTTGGACAACCCGCCCGGTCTGCTGCTCAAGCTGCTGATAGGCTCCATCTGGCATGACAAGTCCCACGAGGGGGACGAGCGTCAGCCCCACTGAGGCGCTCGCAGTCTCAACTCCTGGCAATCTCGATGGTCAGGTGCACCAGCTCCTCGTGGATGGCGAGCCGCTCGCGGATCTCGCTGGCCGGCACTGGCTCAGCCATCTTCAGCGACAACACACCGGCGTATTGCCCCTGCCCGACCCGCCAGACGTGCAGGTCACGGATCTCGGCACCCTGCAGCTCGGCAATCACCTCCCGGATCTCCTCCACCACGGGGGCGTCCATCTCGGCATCCAGCAGCACCAGCCCAGTGTCTCGCAACAGACCCTTGGCCCATACCGCGACCAGCACGGCGCCCGCTATGCCCATCAGGGGATCCAGCCAGTCGGCCCCCCACAACATGCCCCCCACCAGCGCGAAGATGGCCAGTACCGAAGTCGCCGCATCCGCCAGTACGTGGATATAGGCGGCCCGCAGGTTCAAGTCCTGATGGCCATGCTGATCGGCGTGCTCATGGTGAGCATGCCCATGGTCATGCCCATGATGACTGTGGTCGTGACCGTGATGATGGTCATGATCGTCCTTGAGCAGCCAGGCACAGGTCAGGTTGACCAGGAGGCCAAGTAGGGCGATGCCGATGGCCTGCTGATAATGGATCGGGCTGGGATCCAGCAGCCGGGCCACCGATTCGAACAGCATCAACCCGGCCACCCCCACCAGCAGCAGGGCGCTGGTGAAGCCGCCAAGCACCTCTATCTTCCAGGTGCCGAAGCTGAACCTGTAGTCCCGCGCATAGTGGCGGGCGGCGCGGTAGGCCAGCACCGAGAGGCCGAGCGCCAGGGCGTGGGAGCTCATGTGCCAACCGTCGGCCAGCAGCGCCATGGAGTTGAAGATCCAGCCGCCGCCGATCTCCGCCACCATCATGACGAGGGTCAGCAGCACGGCCCAGCGGGTCTTCTGTTCGGCCAGAGGGTTGCCTTGATGTACGACGGGTTGATGGCAGTGAGAGGCGACGGATGACATGAATTTCTCCTGAGAGCTGGGATGCAATATACTATACCCCAGTATAGTTTTATCGATCGAGAGGATCCTGCATGTCACACACTGTGCACAACAAGAAAAAGCTGCTGGCCAGGGTCAGGCGTATCAAAGGGCAGACGGGGGCGCTGGAGAGCGCGCTGGAGCAGGAGAGTGACTGCGCCGCCATCTTGCAGCAGATCGCGGCCATTCGCGGCGCCGTCAACGGCCTGATGCTGGAGGTGCTGGAGGGCCATATGCGCGAACATCTTGGCGCCGCCGAGGCGACCCCGACCGAGCGGCTGGAGGATCTGGACCAGGTGGTGCGGGTGCTGCGCTCCTACCTAAAATAAGGGGCTAACTGATTGGCGAACGTCACCTCAACGCTCGCCAGCGCCATATTCGACATCATGTGGCTCAGTTCGGGGGAAAGGGGGAAATACAGTGGGTTCAGACTTGAGCCCTAACAGGCTTTACGCCATCATGGCTGCCGATCACCGATCGCCATACTCTGGATTCCAATTCGCAAGGACCCCCCATGTTTGAACACGTCGATGCCTACGCTGGCGACCCCATACTGACGCTAGTCGAGACCTTCCACAAAGACACCCGCGAACAGAAGGTGAACCTGGGGATCGGCCTCTATTACGATGAGCAGGGTCGCATTCCGCTGCTGGCCTCAGTACAGCAGGCCGAAGCCGCCCGTGCCGCCGCCCCGGCGCCCCGCCCCTATCAGCCGATGGAAGGGGCTGCCAACTACCGCACCGCCGTGCAGCATCTGCTGTTTGGGGCCGAGCATGCCGCAGTCAAGGCCGGTCGCATCGCCACCATCCAGACCATTGGCGGCTCGGGCGCATTGAAGATAGGTGCCGATCTGCTCAAGCGCTACTTCCCGACCTCCGAGGTTTGGGTCAGCAATCCGACCTGGGACAACCACAAGGCCATGTTCGAGGGCGCCGGCATCAAGGTGCACGACTACCCCTACTACGACGCGGCCACCGGCGGCGTCCAGTTCGATGCCATGATCGCCTGCATCGGTGCCCTGCCGGCCAAGAGCATCGTGCTGCTGCACCCCTGCTGCCACAACCCGACCGGGGTGGATCTCTCCCGCGCCCAGTGGGATCAGGTCATCACCCTCGTGGTCGAAAAGAACCTCATCCCCTTCATGGACATCGCCTATCAGGGCTTCGGTGATGGCCTGGAAGAGGATGCCTACGCCATCCGCGCCATGGTCGATGCGGGGGTCAGCTTCTTCGTCAGCAACTCCTTCTCCAAGAACCTCTCCTTCTACGGCGAGCGCTGCGGCGGCCTGTCGGTCATCTGCCAGGATGCAGAAGAGGCGGGCCGGGTGCTGGGTCAGATGAAGGCGACCGTGCGTCGCAACTACTCCAGCCCCCCCACTCACGGCGGTCAGATCACCGCAGCGGTGATGAACGACGCCAGCCTGCACGCCCTCTGGGTGAGCGAAGTGAACGAGATGCGCGTGCGCATCAAGGCCATGCGCCAGAAGCTGTTCGAGGTGCTGAGCGCCAAGGTGCCTGGCCGTGATTTTGGCTACTTCATCAGCCAGCGCGGCATGTTCAGCTACACCGGCTTCACCCCGGAGCAGGTCGATCGCCTGCGGGAAGAGTTTGCCGTCTACCTGGTGCGCTCCGGTCGCATGTGCGTGGCGGGCCTCAACAGCCGCAACGTCGACTACGTGGCCGACGCCATGGCTGCCGTACTCAAGGGCTAAGCCCCAAGCCCCGCCTCGGCGGGGCTTTTTGTTTCCCCTTCTCCGTCTTATCTGGAGCTTCTATGGAACTGACCTCCCTCTCTCGCCAGAGAGCACACCATCTGGTCATGCTCATGCCATCCCGGGAGCCGCTATGGATCTGATTGCCCTCTCTCGCCTGGGCGGACGCCATCTGGTCACCCTGCACCTGCTGCTGGATAGCCGCAGCGTCACCCGCAGCGCCGAGCGTCTCTGCACCACACCCTCTTCCGTCAGCAAGACCCTCAATCAGCTGCGGGAGCTGCTCGGGGATCAGCTGCTCTATCGCCAGGGCAACCAGTTGCTGCTCACGCCATTTGCCGAGCGACTCGGGCCCAGCCTGCACCGGCTACTGAGCGAGCTGAACGGCCTCACCAGTCAAAGTGGCTTCGACCCCGCCCACTGGCAGGGACAGCTGAACATAGCAGTGCGAGAGAGCGGCATGAGTTGGCCGATGGGCCCCATATTGGGTCAGTTGATGCGGGAGGTACCTGGGCTCTCCCCCACCATCTGGAACAAGGATGAGCGGGGGCTGGCGGCGCTGGCGGCGGGCAAACTCGACTTCGTGATCCTACCCCACGATCAGAGTCAGCCCCTGCCCCGCCACTCAGGTCTGGTGTGGGAAACCCTGTGCGAAGACAGGCTGGTCTGTTTGCTGCGGGCGGATCATCCGGCGCTCAGCCGAGCCTGGGATCTGGATGCTTACCTGAGCTGGCGCCACATCGCCATTCGCGATCAAGAACTGGCGAACCCCTTCTTCGAGCAGAGCCTTGCCCAGTTGCAGGTGCGCCGCCAGATAGGTGCCACCCTGCCGGACTTTGGCAGCGCGGCAGCCTTGCTGCGCCAAAGCGATCTCATCCTCACCGCCATCGAGGGCTGGGCGACGCAGTCCGACCTACCGGGGCTAGTGCGCCTCGAGGTCCCCTTCGACTATGGCGCCGTGACCCACAGCCTGGTGTGGTATGGCCCAACGGGGGAAGAGCCCGCACTGCGCTGGTTCCGCCAGCGGATCCTGCAGCTGGGACGAGCTATAAAGCAGGGCTGAGCCTTGGGCGGGCTCAGGGCTTCTTGGTATAGATGGGGCCGGGGAAGGTGGCGACGTTGTTGCCGAGTTCGGTGATGCGGGCCGCCCCCTGCTTGCGCACCTGATCGATGCGCAGCACCTGATGCATGGGGATCAGGGTGCGGTTGACGTCGGCAAACTCGCTCTTGAGCTTCTCGTGACCGGGATCGACGATAAGCGCGGTGTGGTTGTCCCAGACGAAGTTGGCTATCTCGATGAAGCCGAACAGCTGGCCTTGATTCACCTCTCTGACGTAGACCTCGTAACGCTCGCTGTGACAAATGAACTGCACTCGATATAAGGCGTTGGCTTCACTCATGGGCATCTGTTGATGGTGGACGGTTTTCCCATTCTAGCCGCCCCCTCCCATGGCTCAAATAGACGGCCATCACAGCTACGTCATATCGAGTCTCAGGGCGAAAAAAATCGGGACGGCGTCACAATTCAATAGATAGCTGGCAGTGACACAGCGTCAAAGCCCTGCATCTGCAGGGCATTGGCGAGCTGCTCCAGCTCGGCGCGGGTCGCCTCCTGCCAGTCCAGCGCCGCGCCGCGTACCCCGTGCTGGCGAAAGCCGTTGAGGCGAATGGGCACGGGGCCCAGACTTCGCAAGAAGGCGCAGAGGCCGGCGTCCAGCCTCCCCTGCGCATCAATGAAGTCCGTCCTGCCCGGCACCTGCAGCAGGCGCAACTCGGTCAGCTTGCCGCACCTCGCCAGCAGCTGCAGGGAGGCCAGCACCCGCTCGCGATCATAACCGGTCAGCGCGCGGTGTACCTCATCCCGCCACCCCTTGAGATCGAGCATGGCGCCGTCCAGCACCGGCAGCAGCCGTTGCCAGCCCGTTGGCGCCAGGGAGCCGTTGCTGTCCAGCAGGCAGCTCAAGCGGGTCAATGCGGGATCGCTCTTGATGGTGGTGAACAGCGCGACCACGAAGGGCAACTGGGTGCTGGCCTCGCCGCCGGAGACGGTGACGCCGCTCAGCAACGGGCCATAGCGGCGCAGCTCTGCCAACACCTCGGCCACCGACATTACTTGAGTCTTGGGGCTGGCTTGGCGTGGGCAACCGTCGGTGCAGCGATCGCAATGGGTACAGAGCGCCGCCTGCCAGCTCACCCGCCCCTCCGCCATCGTCAGGGCGCCGCTTGGACAATCGGCCACGCAGTCGCCGCAGTGATCGCACAAGCCTATGGTGTGTGGGTTGTGGCAACCCGGGCAGCGAAAGTTGCAGCCCTGCAGGAAAATAACCAGACGATTGCCCGGCCCATCCACGCAGGAGAAGGGCAATATTCTGCTGACGATGGCGGTCCTCGCCAGCAGTCGGCTCAGGTCACCGCTCACCCAGGCAGGCCTCAAGCCCCACCACCCGTGGCGCCCGCTGGCGAATACCGGTCAGCTCGCTCGCCTCGGCGCCGAGGCAGGTGGTCTGCAGGCGCGAGCCTTCGGCCGCGAAGCGAGCCACGTCGCTCTTGCGGATCATGTAGCCGGTCACCCGCACCAGATCGCTGTCCGCCACATTGGCGCTGAATTCGCGCATGCCGATGGCGAAGGCCCCCTTGCACAGCTGCAGCAGGGCCTGGGGGTTTTGGCGTATGGTGGGATCCAGGGTCAGGATCTCGCTGATGCCGGAGCCATAGAAGCCGTGGTGCGGCGCCAGCGCCAGCACATGGCTGGCGGGATCCGGCTCCTCGCCATAGGGTATCCTCACCCCGGGTGTCACCCCCCGATCCACACTGAGCCCGCCTTGGGCATGGAGCAGGGCTCGCCCGCCCCAGGCATGGGGTTGAGGTCTGTTGGTCACATAGTCAGAAAGCTCTGCCGAGATGCGATAGCCGAGCCTATTTGCCTCCTCGTCACGACCGTAACGCTCAGGCAGATTTTCCTTGTCCATCAAGATATTGACCGCCTCCGCCATGCCATAGATGCCGAACATGGGCACGAAGCGCTCCTCTTCGATCAGCCCTTCCTGCACCAGGAAGCTGTCGAAGAAGCCGGACGCCTGATGCAGGAAGCGGGCACGAGCCTCGATGAGCAGGGAGGCCTGCTCGCAATAGTGGGGCAGACAGGTATTCATGAAGTCATCGATACCGGCACTCCGGGCGGCCACTTCCTTGAGGGAGATACGCACCAGGGTGTTGGCTCCGCCCCCGAGCGGCAGGGCGTTATAGCAGCTGACGATGCCAAAACCACGGGTATCGAAGGTGTCTCTGTGCAGTGGATAGTTGACGATATGGGGTTTTCCACACTCTGCGATATTTTGTACCGCCTGCATCAGCAGAGAGTCCGGAGTCTGGGAAGGGTCGTGGAACAGGCTGAGGTTTGGCGCCACCTGCTTGAGTTCACCGTCGATGCGCAGGATCAGGCGGCAGACCCGGTTGTCGTCCGGCCCTATGTTGACGTGCATGAAGGCGTCCGGCAGCACCCTGTCCAGGTAGATCCAGAAGCGCCGCAACTTGCCATAGAGGGTCTCATCGTCCAGCGCCCCGACAAAGGGCAGCAGCAACTGATCCAGCCGCCCCAGCCAGACCGGCATGCCGGTCACCGAGGGCACATGGTGATAGAAGATGCGCAGGGCATCGAGGGCCTCATCGAAATCCGTGGGCGGCGCCAGCTCCAGCCAGGCCGAGCCCTGGCTCAGGAATCGTTGGTAATCCGGCAACACATAGCGCGGCTTGTAGGGGGCGTGCCCCTCAAACATGTCGCACAACACTCCCTCTGCCATGGCATCGGCGACGCTGGCGGGCAGCTCGGGGTAAGGCAGGGCATTCTCGGCGGCCAGCGCCAGGGCGTGACTCTTTTGGGATGGTGAGAGCAGAGGGTCGCGCACTATGCGCTGACAGGTGGCGGTGAGGGACATAGCAGGCTCCTAAACGGATGATGGCTAAATCCTCACACTTGCAGGGCCTTATTTGAAGTGACATTCACAACACAGCGGATGTCGATAAT
>NZ_CDCA01000023.1 GCF_000820185.1 Aeromonas tecta | reverse complement strand
ATCAAAAATTAATTTTGATGCTCGATGCTGTGAGTGCCCACACAGATTGCTTGATTCAAATTGTTAAAGAGCGTCACGCTTATCGCGTTGAGGAGGCGCATATTACGCTTCTCACTTCGAAAGTCAAGCGCTTGTTTTCGCTTTTCTTTCGGCGCCCGCTTCACTGTGAAGCTAGCTCATCAACGCGGCGTGTTGTGCCGTGCTGGTAGGGGCGCATTATAGGGAGCGGCGCCGGGATGACAAGGGCTTTTTGTGAAAAAGATCTCGTTTGCTGGAGAAGTAACCTGAAGAGGATAAAACGCGTTCTTTTACCCTCTTTTAAGCCGATTTTTTGCTCAACGTCTCGCTCTGGGCCTGGATATAGTTGACCCAGCTGGTTGCCCGCTGCTGCCAGTTGCCTTCTCGCTGCAGTTCGAGGGCAAGCGCCAACGCCTGTGCATACTGCTGCTTATTAAGGTGTGCCTGTACCAGCAGCGCCTTGGCTCTGTTGCCCTGCTCCCCCTTGGACGACTTGATAACCGCAAGCTGGCTCATGGCCGCATCCGTCTTGCCTTGCTGCAGCAACAGCTCTGCTGCGCGCATGCCCGCCTTGGGATGTGCGTACTGTTTGGCGAGCAGTTGCCAGCTGTCGATGGCTTTGGGCCATTCCCGGGCACCTTCCCACAATTGAGCCAGCAACTGCTGATTCTCGGCACTCTGCTTCATTTGTCCCTTGGCCATCGCCGCCTCCAACAGGCGGGCGCCACGATAGGGCAGCCCCTGCCAGGCATACAGACGGATCAGCTGACCGCGCGCGGCCACGTCATCCATCAACTGGCGGTCGATAGCTGTCTGCAACAGTGCCAGCGCCTGATCACCCTGTTTGGCAGAAAGGTTCAGAGACACCGCTTGCTGCCACCACTTGCTCTCTTTTGGCTCGTGGCGAACAAGCTCCTGCGCCTGATCGGCCGCCACGGCGTAACGCTGCAGGGCGGTCAGGGCAGAGAGACGAATGATCGCCGCCTGCTTGTTCCAACCTTTCTTCAGTAGTTGCTCGCTCTGACTGGCCGCTTCACCATATTGCTTGTTGTGGTAATAGAGACCCGCCAATCGTAACCGCAGCGCATCATCCGCTTTCAACGCCAGCGCCGCCTTGTAGCTGGCAATGGCGCCAGACCAGTTGGATTGCTGGGCCTGGATGTCACCACGCAGGCGCAGCAACTGGAGTTGCTGCTGCTCCGGCCACTCTTTATAAGCCAACGCTTGCTCCACGTAGCGGCTCGCCTGGGTGGTTTGCTGCAAGTTAGCCGCCAAGGAGGCCTGCAATTGGGCCAGCCATGCTTTCTCGGCGTCGGATGCAGGCTTGAGCCCGCTCGCCTTGTGCTGAGCTTGTTGCCACTGGCCGGACTGGTAGAGCTTCATCACGGGTTCCAACTGGCGGGAGAAATTCGGGCTCACCTCCATGGCCAGGCAGGCTTGGCTGACCAGTGCCAGCAGGCAGATCCAGATCCGCAGCATGGTTATGACTCCAATTTGAATTTGAGATTGACGGTTTGTACCAGCTTGTCGGTGGCACCGGGCCGTGGCTGGTAACGCCACTTGCTGACCGCTTGAATGGCCGCGCGCTCAAACTGACGCTTCGGCTTGGCCTCTATGACCTCCACATTCCCGACTCGCCCCTCGCTGTCGATGGTGAAGCGAATGGTCACCGACCCTTCGATACCCGCCTGCTGGGCACGATAGGGATAAACCGGCTCGACCCGCTGCAGCGGTATCAGCATGTCACCGACACCGACCCCCATGCCTTCCGCCTGGCCATGGAAGTTGCCACTCGCCACCGGTGCTGTACTGGTGGCGACACCCGGGGCGTAAACCTGCACCGCGCTCAGGCTGGAGACCAGATCCAGGCTCGGCTGTACCGAGGGCAAGGGGGCAGCCGCAGGCATGGGCATGGGCGCAGAAGCCAGCGCCGCCGGAGGCTCAGGCAGGGGTTCGGGTTCTTGCGGTACCGGGCGCTCACGCACCTGAACGTCATTCACCTCGGTCTGCATATTGATGACGATGGCTTTCTGCTCCGCCGAGTTTTTCTCTCCCTTGGGAGGCTCCACCAGCGTGGCCATAAACAGCAGAATTGCCAGACTGAGGGCAACCCCCAGCCCCAGGCTCATCAGCTTGTACTTCATTTGGGTGCTACCGCCACGGCGATATTGGCTATCCCGGCGGCCTTGGCCGCATCCATCACCCGCACCACCCGACCATGGGGCACCCGTTCGTCCGCCTGGATCACCAGACTGGCATCAGGTTGTTCCGCCAGCAGTCGGGACAGGCTGGCCTGCACTCGCTCCACATCGACTTGCTTGCGATCGAGGAAGATCTGTCCCTGGGCGCCGATGGCCAGCATGATGCTGGAGGATTTCTGGGGCTTGGCCTCGCTGGCCTGGGGTCTGTGAACCTCGAGCCCGGCTTCACGCACGAAGGAAGTGGTCACGATGAAGAAGATCAGCATGATGAACACGATATCCAGCATGGGGGTCATATCGATCTGCACTTCATCACGCTGGCGTTTGGATTGCCGTCTCATTGCATTACCTTCTCTTCTCGCAAGCCGTCACGAGTCCTGGCCAGCGCACGCTTGGCCCGACTCTCGAGCCGGCTGAGTAACAAAACGCCGGACAGCGCCACCACCATGCCAGCCATGGTGGGGATGGTGGCGCGGGAGATCCCGCCCGCCATACTTTCCGGGTTAAAGCGGTTGGCGGCAGCCAACGCATCGAATACGCCTATCATGCCGGTCACTGTGCCAAGCAGACCCAGCATGGGGCAGAGCACCACCAGGGTGCGGATGAAGATCAGATGGCGATTGAGCTCGAGTTCTGCCTCGGCCAACCAGCGGCCACGGATGGCCTTGGCATGCCAGCTGTGATGCTCGGCGCGGGCCTGCCAGCGGTCGAACAACTGGCGCTGCAACGGGCTGAAACCCAGATGGAGGTAGAGCAGGCGCTCGATCATCAGGATCCACATCAGCACCAGCAGGGCCAAGATGACCCAGAGCACCGGGCCGCCACGGCCCATGAAGCTCTGCAACTGTTGCCAGATGTCGAGCATCATGCCACCCGCTCCATCCCGTTTCCGTTGCTCTCGGCCCGTTCGGCCAGAATGCCGACGACTTGCTGCTCCAGCACATTGGAGAGCTCGGTGAAACGAGACTGCAGCAGGCTGTGAGCCAGAATAAGCGGAATTGCAGCCACCAGCCCCTGCACTGTGGTGATCAACGCCATGGAGATGCCACCCGCCATGATCTTGGGATCGCCGGTACCGAATTGGGTGATGGCCTGGAAGGTACCTATCATCCCGGTCACGGTGCCTAGCAGACCCAGCATGGGAGCAATGGCGGCGATGACCTTGACCATGCCGATACCGCGTTCAAGCCTGGGAGTTTCTTGCAGTATTGCCTCATCCAGCCTCAGTTCGAGCGTCTCCATGCTCAGCTCGGGATGTTGTTCAGCCACCGTCAACACCCGACCGAGGGCGTTGTCGGTATGGTATTCACCACTCTTGAGTTGACGACGCACTCGGGTCAGTTCACGGGACAGGGTCCACAACCGCACCCCGGCAATACCCAGACCGATGGCGGCCAGCAACACTATGATGGCGCCAACCTGGCCACCTTGCTGGACTTGCTGCCAGAAGGTAGGAGCCTGAGCCAGCATCTCGAGCAGCACGCCGTGGGAAGGATCCAGCGGCAACGCCTCACCCTCCTTGCCCTGATAAGCGGTCAACTCGGAGTGCAGGGCACCAGGCAGACCCAGTACCGGGCTCAGCCCATTGGCGCTCGATTGCAGGAAGCCGGCATCACCAAACAACGCGAAGCTGCCGACACGCGTCAGCGATTGTTCACTGGCCACGCCCTGAGCATCACGTACCTTGCCGGTGAACTGGGTGATACGACCCGACTCGCGGATCTCTTGCATCAGGGTGGCGGGCAGCAGGGCGAGGGCCGCGCGATCCGGTACCTGCTTGTCCTGCGCCATCGCGGTCAGTCCAGCCAATCGATCCGGATGCTGACCCTGAACCGCAGACTCTGCCAACAACTTGACCGCATCGCTCGCACCCTGGCGGGTCACGGCGAAGATCTCGTTCATGTCGCCGGAGGCTTGCTCCCACTGACCCTTGAGTTCAACCAACTGCTTTTCATTGTTAGCAAACTCGCTGGCCAGCTGCTTGCTCAGACTCTGGGCCGCGGCCAGCTTGGCGCGAGCACTGCTTAACTCGGCGGAAACGGACGCCAGATCCTGCTGGGCTGTCTGTTCACGGGCCAGCTCTTGTGCCTGCCAGTCTTCATTGGCGACGGCCAGCGGAGAGCCAAGGGAGAGGGCGACGATAAGGGGGAACCACTTCATGGCTGCTCTCATGATTGGGCCTCCTGGCTACGGGCGACAGACAGGGGCACATGCAACAGTTGCGGGACTTTCTTGTCGGCCGCCATGTCCAGCGCATCGGCGATAGGCGACAACCATTCGCTGTCGAGCGCCAGCCATTGCTTGCTCTCGGCAGACCAGCGCCAAGCCTGGCTGCGATCGGCTGTCATGGCCAGCAGAGAGACGCGGCCCAGGGCCAGCACATCGACCCGACGCTCTGCCCCATCCAGCGCCAGCTGAGCAGGATAGGCATCCATCCGGCTGCCATATTCGGCCTCGATCTGGTAAGCCTGCAGCAATTGGCGGAATTTCTCCGCCTCGCTCACATCGGCCCGCGCCATGGTCAGCTTGAGCTGCTCAATCCGCGCCAGACGATCCTCTCTGCGCAAGGGAATATCGTCCTGCACCAGCTGTTCCAAGTCGGCCTGCATCTGCAACATCAAGGGGATCAGGCCCTGGCGAGTTTGCTCTACCGCCTCCAGCTGGCTGGTCAGCAGACCCAGCTCATTTTGCTGATCGGCCACCAGTGATTGCATGTAGCGATTGTAGGCTTCCAGATCGCGCAATTGCAGCTGCGCATTCTGCAGCTCCGTTCTGGCGGAGACAGCCGCATCGGCCGCTTTTTCCACACGTTGCTGGGAAACTTTCCCGGCAGCTATGCTGTTCTTTAGTGCAGGCGCAACCAGCTCGTCGGCATTGGCGACGAAGTGGGCGGCCAATGGCAACAAGGCCAGACCCCAGAGCTTTTTCATGGTACATAATCTTAACAATGATAACTATTCTCATTGTCTCAAAGAGTGGTGTCAGTGGCAATCAGATGATTCTCTTGGCCTGCGGCCGAAAAAACAGGATAATTTTTAAACAAGCACGGGAGTTACTGGCGTTGGTAGTAACAACACCACATTAAATAACTAAAAAATATCTTTTCGATCAGGATGATAAGAGGTCGGAAAAGGAGAGTGACATGTTCAACGATGCGATCTGGGAACACATAGATCGGTTCACCAAGGCCAAGAAGACGAGCGAGATCCAGCAACAACTGGAGCGTTTCAGTCATCAAATGGGTTTTGATTACTTCCGCTTGCTCATTATTTTCCCCATCAGCATGCAGAAATCCCATGTGGCATTGTTTAACAACTGCCCGACCAGCTGGTTTGATGCCTATACGGAGCGGCACTACCTGACCCAGGACCCAGTAGTCTTTCTAGGACTGAAGCAGACCCAACCCATCTTCTGGAACAAACTCGACTGTGATTCCCCCTGGTTGCCCAGTGCCAGCCGGGAAGTGATGAACCTGGCCGCCGACTTCGGGGTCAGGAACGGCGTCTCCTTCCCGCTGCACACTCCGCAGGGAGAACACGGCATCCTCTCCTTCATCAGCAAGGAAAAGTCCAATTCCGACCTGATGTTTGAAAACGTTCCCTTGCTGTCATTTTGCGCCAGCTACATCTTCAACTCGGCGCTGCAACTGATAAAGAGCAGACCGGATCTGATGAAGTACCTGGCCGAGCTATCGGATCGGGAGAAGGAATGCCTGTTCTGGGCCAGCGAGGGAAAAACCTCTTGGGAGATAGCAACCATCCTCGGGATCAGCGAGCGTACGGTGAACTTTCACCTCAATCAGGTCACCAACAAGACGGATTCAAAGAACCGCAACCAGGCGATCGCCAAGAGCATCTCCAGCGGTATCATTGTGCCCTCACTCAACGATGTGACTATCACCAACCTGCGCCTTTCCTAGGCTCGAAAAGTTGACGAAAAAGAGCCGCGGATCGCGGCTCTTTTTTTATGATGAAGACATCGGTCCCATCACCGGGATGCCACTCATGCCGGCTCGTACGAGCTAGCTTGTGCCCTCCAGTTGTACCAGTGCGGCATCGAAGTCGAAGTGATCAACCCGCTGCGCGACCCGGGCCAGGCGCTCCGCCAACTCGGGAGAAAGGGCGAGGGCTCGCAGCTCAACCAATACCTCGACAGCTTCGCTGTCACTCTCGGCCAGCAGGCGGCCAAGCCTCATCAACCTGGGTTGCAGCTCGGCTTCTGGCAATTGCACAGGTATAGGTTGTGGCGACCCCTTATCTACCAGTTGAGCCAGGGTGGTTAGCATAGGTGCCAGCGCCTGCTCCACCTCGACCAGCGCTACCTGGATAGCGTCACTGCTGGCATTGTTCTGACTTAGTCGCTCCAATGCCGCAGCGGCCTGTGCGACGCCGAATGCCCCTATATTGCCCGCCGTTCCCTTGAGACTGTGGGCGAGCCGGGTCGCCGCCATAGGATCCGGATCGACAAGGGCGAGCTCGAACTGTTTGGTGAAGTACTGATTGGCGCCATGAAACTTGCGCAGCAACCTGTGATAGAGGTCGGTGTGCCCCTGACAAGTCGCCAGCCCTGCAGCCTGATCGATACCCTCAAGCTCGGCGGGCATCTCGGAGCCTGAGGTTGCAACGTCAGCCACAGCCTCCACCGCTGGGCGGGCCCGCGGCTTGATCCACCTTGCCAGAGTCGCAAACATAACGGCCACATTGAGGGGTTTGGCGATGTGATCGTTCATGCCACAGGCCAACGCCTGCTCCCTGTCCCCAGCCATGGCATTGGCCGTCATGGCGATCACCGGCAACGCCGCGAAACGTGGCTGCTGGCGGATCAGCTGGGTCGCGGTGTAGCCGTCCATCACCGGCATCTGGCAATCCATCAATACGCCGTCGAAGTCGGCGTCACGCTCCAACAAGTCGAGCGCCTGCTGACCATCAAACGCCTGATGCAACTCTATACCCACCCCCTGCAACAGCTCGTTCACCAGCTCACGGTTCAGCTCGTTGTCCTCCACCAGCAGCAGGCGAGCACCACGCAGGCTGGCCGTGGTGCTGGCGCTCTGCTCGCTGCGTTCAGCCAGGCGGGTATCAAGCTGAGGCGTCCTACCGAGCGCCCCCCCCAACGCCTCCAGCAAGGTGGATGGTGTCACCGGCTTGGTCAGCACCATGGGCAACACGACACCGTGCAACTCTGCCTGCTCACGCACCTCCTCACGGCCGAAGGCTGTGACCATGATCACCGACGGTGTGCGGGCCAGGTTGGCCCCATGTATCTGCCGCACCGTCTCAACTCCGTCCATGCCCGGCATGCGCCAGTCCATCAATACCAGGTCATAGGGCAAGTGCTTGTGCTCGGCTTCCACCAGCATTGCCAGGGCCATGCGACCACCGTCGGCCACGTCCACCTCGACCCCAAAGCTGCTGGCCATGCCAGATAGGATCTCGCGGGCGCTGGCATTGTCGTCGACCACCAGCGCCCGCACACCGCGCAGCTCGTCCTGGGTGAACATGCGCCGTGGCAACAGCTCGTCCTGGCGTCCAAGGATGGCCGTAAAATGGAAGGTGGAGCCCTGCCCAGGCACGCTTTCTACCCAGATGCGCCCCCCCATCAACTCGATCAGGCGTTTGGAGATGGAGAGACCCAATCCGGTGCCACCGTATTTGCGGGTGATGGAGCTGTCACCCTGACTAAAGGACCGGAATATCCCTTCGCATTGTTCGATGCTCATGCCAATACCGGTATCACGCACCCAGAAGTGCAGCTCCAATCCAGCGCCATCATCGCCGAGCAACTCGGCACCTACTACTATCTCGCCGCGCTCGGTGAACTTCACGGCATTATTGCCCAGGTTGATCAGTACCTGCCCCAGCCGCAGCGGATCCCCCACCAGTGCGGTAGGCAGATCGATGGCGGGGTTGAACAACAGTTCAAGACCCTTGTCTTCGGCACGCAGGCCAATCATGTTGGCAAAATTGTCCAGCACATCCTCCAAATGGAAGGGGATCTGCTCCAGATCCATCTTGCCGGCCTCGATCTTCGAGAAATCGAGAATGTCATTGATGATGCCGAGCAGGTTCTCCGCCGAGCGATGCACCTTTTCGATGTAGTTGCGCTGGCGACGATCCAGCTCTGTACCCAACGCCAGATGGCTCATGCCGATGATGGCGTTCATCGGGGTACGGATCTCGTGGCTCATATTGGCGAGGAAGGCGCTCTTGGCCTGGGTCGCCTCCTCCGCGACCGCGCGTGCCTCGGTCAGCGCCGTGACGTCGATATTGACCCCGGTTGCCCGCAGCGGCGTTCCTTCCGGGGTGCGAGTAAAACGACACAGGGACTTGAAGGTGCGCACCGCACCATCCCGTTGACGCAGGATACGAAAATCGATCTCGAGTCGGTCATCGCCGTTTGCGATCGCCATTTCGAAGGCGTCGCCGGCAGGCGTCGCATCATCGGGGTGCAGCAGCGCCTTCCAGTGATCCAGCGTGCCGCCGAAGCCACCCGGCTCCAGCCCGAACATATTTTCCAGCTGGGGTGTCCAGTAGCCATGGCCGGTCACGAGATCCATGTCGAACAGACCTATGCCGCCAGCCTCCTGCGCCAGCGTCAGGCGCTCACTGGCCGTGCGCAACCTGGCCCCCAACGCCCGGCGCTCACTGACATCCCGCACCGAGGCACAGACACAGGTGCCACGCCCGGCCAGAGTGGGCAGGTGGGACAAGCCGATCTCCACGGAGAACAGGCCGCCATCCTTGCGCACCCCTTGCAGATCTTCGATGCTCGCCCCCATCTGGCGAGTGCTGCCGTGAGTGATGAAGTCATCACGCCGCGCCACATGGGCGCCACGGCCGCTCTCCGGTACCAGACACTCGATGGATTGACCGATCAGCTCGCCGCTGGCATAGCCGAACAGCTTGTCCAGCTGCGGATTGGTGAGCAGGATGCGGCCATCGGCACCGATCACCAGCATGCCGTCTGGCGCCGCCTCTATAATGCCGCGATACCATGCCTCGGTGGCCCGCAACGCAGATTGCTGCACCTCCAGTTCTACCGCCTGACGCTCCAGTTGCAGGGTTTGTGCCCCCATCTCGTCGGCCTGGCGCCGGGTCTCCTGTAACAGAGTCAGGGCGGCCTCGCTGCGTTCCATGATGGCCATGGCACCAGCCAGCCTGGGCAACACCTCCTGCAATAAGAGAGCCTCAGTCTCCCCAAGGGGATGGAAACCGGCCAACTCCATTACACCGAGCAGTCGATCGCCACGCATCACGGGTTGCACCAGCAGGTGGCTGGCCGGAGCCCCCCCCAACTGGGAACGCACATGCCAGAATGACTCGGCCAACCCCTCCAGCTGACGCGGCCGACGATCGATCGCGCACTGACCGAGCAGCCCCTCACCGAGAGCAACCGTCACTGCCAGCGGATGCGCGGGATCATTGGCATAACCCCCCAACAGTTGCAGGCTGCTTGAGCCTTGATGCAGGCTGTAGAGCCCCCCCTGGCAGATGCCAAGTGATGGGGCCATGTGAGCAAAGAAGACTTGCGCCAACTCCTGCGGAGTCTCTGCCTGCTGCAGATCGACCTGCAGCAAAGAGACATGGGACTTGACCTTGCGCTGCAGCTCGAGCTGGCGTGCCTCGAGCTGCAAGGTGGCGATGGCCCGCGCCAAGTCGCCAGTCTCGTTGGACATATCGACATGGGGTATGGGTTGATCCAGCTGCCCGGCCGCCAGCAGGTCCACCGCATGGCGCACTCGATCGAGCGGATTGTTGATCGATTTGCTGACCAACCAGGCCAGCATCAGCGCCAGCGCCAGGCCTCCCAGCAGCAGGATGGAGGTGAGCACGCTGCTGCGCTTGGCATAATCGCTGATTTGCATGACCAGATCCCGCAGAGCCTCCTGTTTGATCTTTGCAATCTGCGTCAGCATGCTGTCGGCGCGAAAATCCAGCTGCTCGAACTCATCGCCGTTGAGCAGCGCCTGCGCCTGATCCTGATGGCCCTGAGCAGCCAGTTGCAAGGCTCTGTCGCCGAGCTGTTGGTGACGTTCGAGCTGTAGTTTGAGTTCGGAGGCATTGATCAGGTTTTCGGTACGCCAGAGTGTCGGCTGGGTCAGAGCCAGCTCCTCGCGCAGGCGCAACTGGGCGTCATGCAGCTGCTTGATGGCCTCGCGCCTGATGTCTTCATCATCGGTACCGACGGCCTTGTGGAGCGCCTGTACGATATGCGGCAACTGTACCCGCGCCTCCTGTAGGTGGAGGGCCCCTACCAGATCCTTGCTGTAGAGATGATCCAGATCCCGGGTCAGTTTGGTCTGGACACGCAGGCTCTGCACCCCAAGTGCCAGCGCAAGCACCAGCAACACGGCAAACCCCAGTATCAGCTTGTGTCGCAGCGCGAGCCGCTCAAGCAGGGCAAGCACTCTCATCATGGGCTCCTTGTTCCTGGCTCAGGGGGTTGGGCTATGCTTGGCCGCCAGCAGATTGGTCATATCCTGCTCGCTGTCGCTAAAACGCTCGGCGATAGCCCGGAATTGCTCGTGGGCAGACAGAAAGGCATCGCAGACGTCCGGATCGAAGTGCCGGCCCCCCCCCTGGCGGATGATCTCCACCGCTTCCTGGTGAGACATGCCTGGCTTGTACACCCGGCGACTGATCAGCGCATCATAGACGTCAGCCACCGCCATCAGCCGGGCGCTGATGGGAATGGCATCTCCGGCCAGACCCTGCGGGTAGCCGCTGCCGTCCCACTTCTCCTGATGGCTGTAGGCAATCTCCTTGGCCAGACGCAAAAAGTCCACCGAGATGCCGAGCTGATCCTCGGCCCGCTGGATGGCATCACGCCCCAGGGTGGTGTGGGTCATCATGATCTCGAACTCTTCCACCGTTAAACGGCCGGGTTTCAGCAGGATGTGATCCGGGATGCCGACCTTGCCGATGTCGTGCAGGGGGGCCGACTTGAACAGCAGCCCGATGGTGTCGTCGTCGAGGAAGTGACGAAAACGGGGGTGATCCCGCAGCAGCTCGGCCAGCAGTTTGACGTAGTGCTGGGTGCGGCGAATATGATTGCCGGTCTCGTTGTCACGGGTCTCCGCCAGGGAGGCCATGGCCTGGATGGTCACGTCCTGGATGGCCATCACCTCGCGGGTGCGGCGCTGGACCTCCTGCTCGAGAAAGTCGTTCTGATCCCGCAGGAAATCGGCGGCAGCCTTGATCTTCAGTTGGGTATCGACCCGGGCCAGCACCCGGGGCGGGCTGATGGGCTTGGTGATGTAATCCACGGCGCCGAGCGCCAGTCCCTGGATCTCGCTCTCCACGGCGGTCATGGCGGTGAGGAAAATGATGGGAATATCGCGGGTTCGCGGCTCTTGCAGGAGCCGCTCGGCCACCTGATGGCCGGAGAGTCCCGGCATCATGATGTCGAGCAGTATCAGCTCAGGCAGAGGATCCCCCTGCAGGATGCGTAGCGCCTTCTCACCGCTGTTGGCAACCTTGACCCTGTACTTGTCCTTGAGCAAGGCGGCCATCAGCATCAGGTTGTCCGGGGTATCGTCCACCACCAGCACGGTTGCTGACTGATGGAAGTCTTGAGGATGATTCATGGTGCTTCCTGCTCCAGTTCAATAATGAGTGACCATTGCCATAAGCCACTCGATCTAGAGGAAGCTTAGCTTTGATATAAACTGCCTGCTTTCAATAAGTTGAGCAATAAAAAACCGGCGCACCACTGGCATGGTGCGCCGGTTTTCAGGCGGGATCTCCCGGGGCGGACGGCGCCGTGAACCCGGGGTCTATTCCACGGTGACGGATTTAGCCAGGTTGCGCGGCTGATCCACGTCGGTGCCCTTGATCAGGGCGACGTGATAGGAGAGCAGCTGCAGCGGCACCGTGTAGACGATGGGGGCTATCACCTCTTCCACGTGGTTGAGGCTCATCACCCGCATGGTCTCGTCGCTCTTGAAGCCGGCATCGGCATCGGCGAACACGTAGAGGATACCGCCACGGGCACGCACCTCTTCCACGTTGGACTTCAGCTTCTCCAGCAGATCGTTGTTCGGCGCCACCACTATGATGGGCATCTCGGCATCGATCAGCGCCAGCGGGCCATGCTTGAGCTCACCGGCGGCATAGGCTTCGGCGTGGATGTAGGAGATCTCCTTCAGCTTGAGCGCCCCCTCCATGGCGATAGGGTACTGGCTGCCACGGCCGAGGAACAGGCTGTGGTGCTTGTCGGCAAACTCTTCGGCCAGGGTCTCGATCTGCTTGGCCAGCGCCAGGCTCTCCTTGATGCGCAGCGGCAGCGCTTGCAGAGCCTTGACCAGCTCGGCCTCGGCGGCGGCACTCAGGTTGCCACGGCAGTGACCGACGGAGGCCACCAGCATCAGCAGGCCGGCCAGCTGGGTGGTGAAGGCCTTGGTGGAGGCGACACCGATCTCGGCCCCGGCCCGGGTCATGAAGGCAAGATCCGATTCGCGCACCAGGGAGGAGCCCGGCACGTTGCAGATCGCCAGCGAGCTCATGTAGCCGGACTCCTTGGCCAGCCGCAGGGCGGCCAGGGTATCGGCGGTCTCGCCGCTCTGGGACAGGGTCACCAGCAGGCTGTTGGGGCGCACCACCGACTTGCGATAGCGGAACTCGGAGGCTATCTCCACGTCGCAGGAGACACCGGCGATCTCTTCGAACCAGTAGCGGGCCACCATGCCGGAGTTGTAGGAGGTGCCGCAGGCGACGATCTGGATGTGCTCGACCTGGTCGAAGATGGCGCGGGCACCGTTGCCGAACGACTCGATCACCACGTGATCGGTGCCGAGGCGGCCTTCCAGGGTATTGGTGATGGCCTTGGGCTGCTCGTAGATCTCTTTGAGCATGTAGTGACGGTACTCGCCCTTGTCACCAGCATCGTGGGAGAGCTCGGACTCCAGCTCCTCGCGCACCACGGCGTCGCCGTGAGTGTCGAAGATGTGCACGTCGCGACGGGTCACCTCGGCCACGTCCCCCTCTTCCAGGAAGATGAAGCGGCGGGTCACCGGCAGCAACGCCATCTGATCGGAGGCGATGAAGTTCTCGCCGATGCCGCGGCCGATCACCAGGGGGGAGCCGGAGCGGGCCACCACCACGCGGCTGTCGTCGCGGCTGTCCATCACCACAGTGCCGTAGGCGCCACGCAGCTGCTTCACCGCCACCTGCATGGCGGCCAGCAGGCTGGGGGCGGATTTCAGCTCGTGGTGTACCAGATGGGCGATCACCTCGGTATCGGTGTCGGAGCTGAACTCGTAGCCCATGCCCTGCAGCCGGCTGCGCAGCTCTTCATGGTTCTCGATGATGCCGTTGTGCACCACCACTATGTGCTCGGAGACGTGGGGGTGGGCGTTGCGCTCGGACGGCTCGCCGTGAGTGGCCCAGCGGGTGTGGGCGATGCCGGTGCCGCCGTGGACGGACTGCTCTTCCAGCGCCTTGGCCAGTTCGGCCACCTTGCCCAGACGACGCACCCGCTGCAGCGGCTGGTTGGCGCTGAACACGGCCACCCCGGCGGAGTCATAACCGCGGTACTCGAGACGGCGCAGGCCTTCCACCAGAATTTCAGCCACATCACGTTGGGCCACGGCCCCGACGATGCCACACATAGACTTCTCCTTGAACTTGAACTTGAACTTGAACTTGAACTGTTAACAAACAATGGGATAGCAGGCGAGATTCAGCCTGCGAGGGGGGCGCAGATCAGCGTCACCCCTTTGGATTCGAGTAGTTGCCGGGTCTCGTCGGCCAGGCCGGCGTCGGTGACCAGGGTATGGATCTGTGCCCAGGGCAGCTCCAGATTGGGGATCTTGCGGCCTATCTTCTCCGACTCGACCATGACGATGACCTCGCGGGACACCTCGGCCATGACCCGGGACAGGCCCACCAGCTCGTTGAAGGTGGTGGTGCCCCGCTCGGGGTCTATGCCATCGGCGCCGATGAACAGCTGATCGAAGTCATAGGAGCGCAGCACCTGCTCCGCCACCTGACCCTGGAAGGATTCGGAGTGGGGATCCCAGGTACCACCGGTCATCAGCAGAGTGGGTTCGTTCTCCAGCTCGCGCAGGGCGCCAGCCACATTGAGGGAGTTGGTCATCACGATGAGGCCGCGCTTGTTGCCCAGCAGGGGGATCATGGCGCTGGTGGTGCTGCCGCTGTCGATGATGACGCGATTGTGATCGCGGATCCGCTCGGCGGCGGCACGGGCGATGGCCAGCTTTCGGTTCGAAACTTGCTCGGGGTTGCTGTCGGCTACCATTTCACTCGGCAGGGGCACGGCGCCACCGTAACGGCGCAACAACAGACCGCCGGTTTCCAGCACCGCCAGATCCTTGCGGATGGTCACTTCCGAGGTGGAGAAGTGTTTGGCGAGGGCATCGACGCTCACTTCACCCTGTTCTTGCACCAGGGTCACTATGGTGTGGCGACGCTGTTGAGTGTTTCGCTTGGTCATTATTAAGTTTCGATTCGAAAGAATGTCGAAATGTTAGCGCCTTTTTTGGAAAAATAAAACCGCAAATAGGATCCGATTTAGTTCGATGCCAGAATGGACAGGCCGATTTGCAACGAGGACGCCATGCAAAAACGAGTCATCTGGCTGGTGGAAGATGAGGCCAGCATCGCCGACACCCTGATCTATGCACTGCAAACCGACGGTTTCGAGGTGGAGTGGTTTCCCCTCGGCCAGCCGTTGCTGGTGCGACTGGAACAGACGCGGCCCGACTTTCTGATCCTGGATGTGGGGCTGCCGGACATCAGTGGTTTCGAGCTGTGCAAACTGGTCCGGGCTCGCTGCGACACCCCGCTGATGTTTCTCACCGCCCGCAGCGAGGAGATAGACAGGCTGATCGGGCTGGAGATTGGCGCCGACGACTATGTGGCCAAGCCCTTTTCCCCACGGGAGGTCTGTGCCCGGGTGCGGGTGATCCTGCGCCGCAGCCAACCCAGCCCCCCCCAACCGAGCCAGCTGCTGGCACTGGACGAGGAGCGGGCCCGCATCTGCTTCCACGGCCAGGCGCTGGCGCTCACCCGCTACGAATACCTGCTGCTCAGGACCCTGATGCAGGCACCGGGCCGGGTCTACTCCCGCCAGCAACTGATGGATCTGGTGTGGAGCGGGGCCGAGGAGAGCCTGGATCGCACCGTGGACACCCATATCAAGACCCTGCGCGCCAAGCTGCGGGAGCGGGATCCCGCCACCAATCTGATCCTGACCCACAGGGGGCTGGGCTACAGCCTGGAGTTGGCATGAGACGCTGGATGATGGCAATGGCTCGGTTGACTGAAGCTGGCGGGCCATACAGCCAGGAGCCGGCATGAGGATCGGGCTGCAACTGCTGTGTGGCCTGGTGCTGATCTTCGCCCTGGCCGCCTGGTTCGTGCTGGAGATCTTCGTCGAGGAGATAAAACCCGGGGTGCGCAGCGCCACCGAAGATACCCTGGTGGACATGGCCCAGCTGCTGGCGCCACTGGCGCTGGACGATCTGCAGGAAGGCAAGATGGCGGATGGCCGGCTCGCCAGCGCCTTCGCCCGCCTCAACCAGAGTCCCATCAACGCCCTGATCGACGGCCACCTCAAGCAACAGGCCGAGTACCGCATCTATGTGGTCGATGGGAAGGGGACCGTGGTCTATGACTCCAGCGGCCAGGATCTGGGCAAGGACTATTCGCGCTGGAACGACGTCTACCGCACCTTGCGCGGTGAATACGGCGCCCGCAGCACCCGCAGTGACCCGGATGACCCCGCCAGCTCGGTGATGCACGTGGCCGCACCGCTGCGGGATGGCTCCGAGATCCTGGGCTCCCTCACCGTCGCCAAGCCCAACCGCACCCTGTTGCCCATGATAGAGCGCAGCGAACACCAGTTGCTGCAGGGCGCTGCCTTGCTGCTGGGCCTCTCGCTGCTGATCGGCGCCCTGCTGGTGTGGTGGCTCAACCGCGCCATCGGCAAGCTGGTGCACTATGCCGATGCGGTCAGCCAGGATCAGCCCGCCAGCCTGCCGAGGCTCCACAGCCCTGAGCTGGACCGGCTCGGCCGATCTCTGGAGACCATGCGCCGTCGGCTCGACGGCAAGTCCTACATCGAATCCTATGTCCACAGCCTGACCCACGAGTTGAAGAGCCCCCTTGCCGCCATTCGCGGGGCCGGGGAGATATTGACCGAGGCGCCACCAGCCGAGGTGGCCAGGCGTTTCATCGGCAACATCAATCTGGAGACGGTCCGCATGCAGCGACTGATCGAGCGCATGCTGCAGCTGGCCAGGCTGGAGTCGGGGCAGGGGCTGGATCGTCAGTCTTGCGATCCCGCCAGGCTCGGCAGGCGGGTGCTGGACGCCCGCCAGATAGTCGCCCTGCGCCGTCAGATCACACTCCGACTCGATCTGGCCGAGGCCCAGAAGCAGAAGTGGGATCCCCTGCTGGTGGAGCAGGCCCTCGGCAACCTGCTGGACAACGCCCTCGATTTCTCGCCGATTGGTGGCCTCGTCACCCTTACGGGCAAGGGGCATGAGGGCGGCTATCTCTTCCAGGTGAGGGATCGGGGGCCCGGCATCCCGGACTACGCGCAGCCACGGATCTTCGAGCGCTTCTACTCCCTGCCCAGACCCGACAAGGGCAAGAGCAGCGGGCTCGGCCTCAGCTTCGCCAGCGAGGTGGCGCGCCAGCACGGCGGCCGGCTGAATCTGAGCAATCATCCCGAGGGCGGCGTGCTGGCCGAACTCTGGCTACCGACCGGCTGAACTTCACATTGAACACACAGAGCGACGCTAATCTGCGCCTCCCTGAGGTCGTGTCCCGCCAGGGTGCTCGACACGCGTTCTGATGAATCAAGGAGATCTTCATGCCCCGCATTCTGTTGTCCGGCCTGCTCGCCGCCAGCCTGCTCTGCTCATTGCCTGCCGGTGCCGCCACCGGTTGCATGCTGTTTGCCGATGGCAGCGGCAAGCCGATAACCACCGAGGGTGACTGCGCCAGTCAGCTGCCGCCCGCCTCCACCTTCAAGATCCCGCTGGCACTGATGGGCTATGACAGCGGTTTTCTGCTGGATGAGCAGCTGCCGGCGCTGCCGTTCAAACCCGGCGACGCCGATTTTCTGCCCGAGTGGCGGGAGACCACCAGCCCGAGTCGCTGGATGAAGTACTCCGTCATCTGGTACTCCCAGCGCCTCACCGAGTGGCTGGGGGCGGCGCGCTTCCAGCGCTATGTGGACAGCTTCGACTACGGCAACCGGGATCTCTCGGGCAACCCTGGCAAACACGACGGTCTGACCCAGGCCTGGCTCAGCTCCAGCCTCGCCATCAGCCCGCAAGAGCAGGCCCGCTTCCTCGGCAAGCTGGTGAGCGGCAAATTGCCGGTCTCCGCCCAGACCCTGAACCACACCAGCGCCATCCTGCGTCAACCGGACATCGATGGCTGGCAGATCCACGGCAAGACTGGCATGGGGTACCCCAAGTTGCTGGATGGCAGCCTCAACCGGGAGCAACAGATCGGCTGGTTCGTCGGCTGGGCCAGCAAGCAGGACAAGAAGCTCATCTTCGTCCACACCGTAGTGCAGAAGCCGGGCAAGCAGTTTGCGTCCCTCAAGGCGAGAGACGAGGTTTTTGCCGCCCTGCCGGCTCAGTTGAAGAAGCTGTAATACCAGCAAGAGCCGGCGCCCCGCGCCGGTTTTTTTATTCCCCTTCACCCTCACTTCACAGGGCCCCATCTCCCCTTCACCCAGACCAGTCACACTCGCTCCCATCAACAAGGAGATGCGTCATGGTCAAACAGATACTCACCCACAAGATCGTCCTACTATTGCTGCTCAGCCTGCTGCTGATGATCCCGGTTCACTCGATCATGGAACTGAACCGGGAACGTCAGGCTTACCGCAGCCAGGCCATCCACAGCATCATGGCCAGCAGCAGCGGCCCGCAACGGCTGCTGGGGCCGGTGCTGGTGCAGCCCTATACCCGCGCCGTGACGGTGGAGCAGGATGGCAAGCACTTCGTGCGCCAGGAGCGGGTCTATCGCTACCTGCTGCCGGATCAGCTGGATGTGCGGGCCAACATGGAAATCGCCCCGCGCAAGCTCGGCATCTATCAGGCCCAGGTGTACCAGACCCGCCTCTCCCTCTCCGGCCGCTTGCCAGCCAATCTGAATGACAAGCTGCTGGTGGCCGACAACCCGGATTTGCGCTTTGATGGCGCGGATCCTGCCCTGGTCCCGGGCAAACCCTACCTCAGCCTGGTGTTGTCCGATGCCCGCGGCATCAACAGCGTGCCAGAACTGCGACTGGGGGAGGCGCGTATCCCGTTTGCACCCGGCGCCCTGCTGGGGGACGCCATGGCGGGCATCCATGCGCCACTCGATGTATTGCCCGGCGAAGACGGTCGCTTTCACATCGAACTGAACCTGCAGGGAATGAATGCGCTGGAGATAGTCCCCCTCGGCCAGGACAGCAAGCTGCATCTGAGCGGTAACTGGCCCCACCCCAATTTCATCGGCGACTTCCTGCCCGGCAACCGCACCCTGAGCGAGCAGGGCTTCGAGGCCAACTGGCAGACCAGCTGGTTTGCTACCGACATGGAGACCCGTTTCAACCGTCTGATGAAAGGCGTTGGGGAGAAACTGCCCAGCTTCAGCGTCAGCCTGGTGCAACCGGTGGATCACTATCAGCTGAACGAGCGGGCCGCCAAATATGCCCTGCTGTTCATCGGCCTCACCTTCCTCAGCTTCTTCATGTTCGAGCTGCTCAAGGGGCTGCGGGTACATCCGATCCAGTACGCGCTGGTGGGCATGGGGCTGGCCATCTTCTACCTGGTGTTGCTGGCGCTGACCGAACATCTGGGCTTCGCCCTGGCGTATCTGCTGGCGAGTCTGGCCAGCGTGGCGCTCAACGGCTTCTACCTCAGCCATGTGTTGGGCGGGATCAGGCAGGGGCTGGGTTTCTCCGCGCTGCTGGGGCTGGTATACAGTATATTGTTCGGATTATTGCAGGCTGAAGAGATAGCCCTGCTGCTCGGTGCCCTGCTGCTGTTTGCCATCCTGGCGCTGGTCATGATGCTGACCCGCAAGCTGGATTGGTACCAGGTGACGGAGCGAGGGGAGCAGACCCCATAAACAAAACCGGCGCCATCAGGCGCCGGTTCTATGTCATGGGTGAGCCGGAACGAAGCCAGGCATCACTTCTTCTTGACCGGGCGAGCCCAGTTCTTGATGTGGCGCTGGGGCACCCGGGTGATGACCAGCTCGTTCTCGGCCACGTCCTTGGTGATGGTGGAGCCCGCCCCCAGGGTTGCACCCTTGCCGATGCGCACCGGCGCCACCAGCTGGGTATCGGAGCCGACGAAGACGTCGTCCTCGATGATGGTCTGGAACTTGTTCACCCCATCATAATTACAAGTAATGGTACCGGCGCCGATGTTCACCTTGGCACCGATGTCCGCATCCCCCAGATAGGTCAAATGACCACATTTGGAGCCAACCCCGAGCCGCGATTTCTTCATCTCGACGAAGTTGCCGACGTGGGCATCCTGCTCCAGTACGGCGCCGGGGCGCAGGCGGGCGAAAGGACCGACCGAGCATTGATCGGCCACCAGGGCACCTTCGATGACGGAGTAGGGCTTCACTTCGCTGTGATCGCCAATCTCGCAATCCTTTAGCACGCTGCCGGCACCGATGCGCACATGGTTACCGAGCTTCACCTTGCCCTCGATGATGACGTTGACGTCGATCACCACCTCTTCCCCGATCTCGAGCGTGCCACGCAGATCGAAGCGAGCGGGATCGATCAGGGTGGCGCCGGCGATCATCAGCTTCTCGGCCTGCATCTTCTGGTAGCTGCGCTCGAGCGCCGCCAGCTGGACCCGGTTGTTGGCCCCTTCCACTTCCATGGCATTGTCAGGATGGACGGCGGCGATGGAGCAGCCATCGCCATGAGCCATGGCGATCACGTCGGTGAGGTAGAACTCGCCCTGGGCGTTCTTGTTGTCCAGGCGAGACAGCCAGCTGCGCAGCTGCGCCCCCTTGGCCACCAGTACGCCGGTGTTCACCTCACAAATGGCGAGCTGCTCGGCATTGGCATCCTTCTGTTCGACGATACCGACCACCTGGCCATTCGCCCGCACGATACGGCCATAGCCGGTCGGGTTGTCCAGTACCACGGTCAGCAGCGCCATGCCGTCATCCGCCTTGGCGGCCAGCAGCCGTTGCAGGGTCTCTGGCTGGATCAGCGGGGTATCACCGTACAGCACCAGTACGTCGTCTTCGTCCTGCCAGAATGGGATGGCCTGGGCGACGGCATGGCCGGTGCCCAGCTGCTGCGCCTGCAGCACCCAGTTCAGATCTGGCGCGGCGATCCGCTCCTTCAGTAGCTCGGCGCCATGGCCATAGACCAGGTGCAGCTGTTCAGCACCGATCTGGCGCGCAGTCTCGATGACATGGGAGACCATGGGCTTGTTGGCGACGGGGTGCAGTACCTTTGGCAAGGAGGAGCGCATACGAGTACCTTTACCCGCAGCCAGGATCACGACGTTGAGAGACATAGCTAGCCTTTGAAACTTGAGGAAATACCCGGCGGAGTCTATCCAACGGATAAAAAAAAAGCGACCCGAAGGTCGCTTTTTGCATCACCGTGATTAACGGTAATTCTTTTTGACGATATCAATAACCCGCAGCTGGGCCATCGCTTTGGACAGCTCGGCAGATGCCTGCGCATAGTCGATATCACCATGGGAGCTGTGGATCCGCTCTTCGGCACGACGCTTGGCTTCCTGGGCTTTCGCCTCATCCAAGTCTTCGGCACGAATGGCGGTATCGGCCAGCACGGTCACGGACTCGGGTTGCACTTCCAGCATACCACCGGAGATGTACAACACCTCTTCGCTACCATTTTGCTTGATCAAGCGGACCAGGCCCGGCTTGATGGCAGTCAGCAACGGAGCATGACCGTGGCGAAGACCCAGCTCACCCTCGGAGCCTGTTACCTGAGCGGATTGAACCCGACCGGAAAACAGTTTCCCTTCGGCGCTCACCACGTCCAGGTGAAATGAGATCATCTCAGCCATAGGCCCTCCTATCGAGGCTTACAGTTTCTTGGCTTTCTCGACGACTTCGTCGATGCTGCCAACCATGTAAAACGCCTGCTCTGGCAGATCGTCGTACTCGCCTTTCAGGATGCCCTGGAAACCACGGATGGTCTCTTTCAGCGGCACGTATTTGCCGGAAGAACCGGTAAATACTTCGGCCACGAAGAACGGCTGGGACAGGAAACGCTCGATCTTACGGGCACGGGATACGGTCAGTTTGTCTTCTTCTGACAGTTCATCCATACCCAGGATGGCGATGATGTCCTTCAGCTCTTTGTAGCGCTGCAGTACGATCTGCACACCACGAGCAGTCTCGTAGTGCTCCTTGCCAACCACCAGCGGATCCAGCTGACGGGAGGTGGAGTCCAGCGGGTCAACGGCCGGGTAGATACCCAGGGCCGCGATCTGACGGGACAGAACGATGGTCGCATCCAAGTGGGCGAAGGTGGTCGCCGGAGACGGGTCGGTCAAGTCATCCGCAGGCACGTAAACGGCCTGGACTGAAGTGATGGAACCGGTCTTGGTGGAGGTGATACGTTCTTGCAGAACACCCATCTCCTCGGCCAGGGTCGGCTGGTAACCTACTGCGGACGGCATACGACCAAGCAGTGCGGATACTTCGGTACCGGCCAGGGTGTAACGGTAGATGTTGTCCACGAAGAACAGTACATCACGACCCTCGTCACGGAACTTCTCGGCCATGGTCAGACCGGTCAGCGCCACGCGCAGACGGTTTCCGGGCGGCTCGTTCATCTGACCGTAAACCAGAGATACTTTGTCCAGTACGTTGGACTCCATCATCTCGTGGTAGAAGTCGTTACCCTCACGGGTACGCTCACCCACACCGGCGAACACGGAGTAACCGCTGTGTTCGATCGCGATGTTACGGATCAGCTCCATCATGTTAACGGTCTTGCCGACACCGGCACCACCGAACAGACCGACCTTACCACCCTTGGCGAACGGACATACCAGGTCGATAACCTTGATGCCGGTCTCCAGCAGCTCGGCGCTGTTGGACTGATCTTCGTAGCTGGGGGCTTCGCGGTGGATGGACCAACGCTCTTCTTCGCCGATCGGGCCTTTCTCATCGATAGGCTCGCCCAGTACGTTCATGATACGACCCAGGGTCGAGGTACCAACCGGTACCTGGATGGCCTTGCCGCTGTTAACTACTTCCAACCCACGACGCAGACCGTCGGAGGAACCCATGGTGATGCAGCGAACGACGCCGCCGCCGATCTGTTGCTGAACTTCCAGTACCAGACCCTGGCCTTGGCCTTCGCTGATCACTTTCAGTGCATCGTACACCTGGGGCACGGCATCCTGCGGGAACTCGATGTCCACCACGGCGCCGATGATTTGGACGATGAAACCATTACTCATGTCAAATCCTCTAAACCTTTGATAACCCTTGCCTTACACCGCAGCAGCACCGGACACGATCTCTGTCAGTTCCTGGGTAATACTGGCCTGACGGGCCTTGTTGTACACCAGTTGCAGATCGTTAATCAGGTTACCGGCGTTGTCAGTCGCGGCTTGCATGGCAACCATTCGGGCTGCCTGTTCACTGGCCAAGTTTTCTACCACACCCTGGTACACCTGGGATTCGACGTAGCGAATCAGCAGGGTATCCAGCAGTTGCTTGGGATCCGGCTCATAGAGGTAATCCCAGTGGTTCTTCTTGTTCAGCTTGCTGTCTTCTGTTACGGGCAAAGGCAGCAGTTGATCGACCTTCGGTTGCTGAACCATGGTGTTAACAAACTTGTTGTACACCAGATACAGCCTATCAATCTCACCGTTGTCGTAAGCCTTCAGCATGACCTTGACTGAACCAATCAGGTCATTGACGCTCGGGTTGTCACCCAGTCCGGAGACATGGGCTTTCACCTTGGCGCCGTGCCGTTCGAAGAAGTTGGAGGCCTTGCTACCAATCAGTGCCATGTCAACCTTGGCACCTTGCTCGCTCCATTGCTTCATATCGTTGAGGGCAGCCTTGAACAAGTTGATGTTCAGACCCCCACACAGGCCACGGTCGGTGGAGACGACGATGTAACCCACTCGCTTGACCTCACGTTCGATGAGGTAGGGGTGCTTGTATTCCAAGTTCCCCTGAGCGATATGGCCGATCACCTTGCGCATGGTTTCAGCGTACGGACGGCTGGCAGACATGCGTTCCTGCGCACGGCGCATTTTGCTGGCTGCCACCATTTCCATAGCGCTGGTGATCTTCTGAGTGTTTTTCACACTCCCGATCTTGTTACGTATCTCTTTTGCGCCGGCCATCTCTTCTCTCCATCAGGTGGCAGCTTGTGCTGCCACACACGCTTACCAGGTCTGGGTTGCCTTGAAGTCATCCAGCAACGCAGTCAGCTTGCCAACGACAGCGTCGTTGTAGTCAGCCGAGGCATTGATTTCAGCCATCAGCGGACCGTGCTGGGTATTGGCGTAAGAGAGCAGAGAGGCCTCGAAGTCGACGATCTTGGCGATTTCGACATCGGCCAGATAACCCTTCTCGGCAGCGAACAGCACCAGAGCCTGGTGAGCCACGCTCATCGGAGAGTACTGCTTCTGCTTCATCAGCTCAGTCACTTTCTGACCGTGATCCAGCTGCTTGCGAGTCGCATCGTCCAGATCGGAAGAGAACTGGGCGAAGGCCGCCAGCTCACGATACTGAGCCAGTGCGGTACGAATACCACCGGACAGCTTCTTGACGATCTTGGTCTGAGCAGCGCCGCCTACACGGGATACGGAGATACCCGGGTCAACCGCCGGACGAATACCGGAGTTGAACAGCTGAGTGGTCAGGAAGATCTGGCCATCGGTGATGGAGATCACGTTGGTCGGCACGAACGCAGACACGTCACCAGCCTGAGTTTCGATGATCGGCAGCGCGGTCAAAGAACCGGTCTGGCCAGTCACGGCACCCTTGGTGAACTTCTCGACGTACTCGACGTTGACGCGGGAAGCACGCTCCAGCAGACGGGAGTGCAGATAGAACACGTCGCCCGGATAAGCTTCACGTCCTGGCGGACGGCGCAGCAGCAGGGAGATCTGGCGATAAGCTACGGCCTGTTTGGACAGGTCATCATAGATGATCAGCGCGTCTTCACCGCGGTCACGGAAGTACTCACCCATGGAGCAACCAGCATAAGGTGCCAGGTACTGCAGAGCAGCGGCTTCGGAGGCAGAGGCAACCACCACGATGGTGTTGGCCAGTGCGCCGTGCTCTTCCAGCTTGCGCACCACGTTGGCGATGGTAGAGGCCTTCTGGCCAATCGCAACGTAGACACACTTAATGCCGGAGTCTTTCTGGTTGATGATGGTGTCGATCGCGATGGCGGTCTTACCAACCTGACGGTCACCGATGATCAGCTCACGCTGGCCACGACCGATAGGGATCATGGCATCGATGGCTTTCAGACCGGTCTGGACTGGCTGGTCAACAGACTTACGCTCGATAACGCCAGGTGCAATGACTTCGATCGGCGAGTAGCCGTCGTTGTCTACCGGGCCCTTACCGTCGATCGGCTGACCCAGGGTGTTGACCACCCGGCCCAACAGACCACGACCGACCGGCACTTCCAAAATACGGCCGGTACCTTTTACTTTCATCCCTTCCGCCAGGTTGGCATAGGGACCCATTACTACGGCACCAACGGAGTCACGCTCCAGGTTCAATGCCAGAGCGAAGCGGTTGCCCGGCAGCTCGATCATCTCACCCTGCATGGCATCGGCCAGGCCGTGGATACGAATGATACCGTCGCTCACAGAGACGATGGTACCTTCGTTACGCGCTTCGCTCTTGACATCAAACTGCGCGATGCGCTGCTTGATAAGCTCGGCGATTTCAGTGGAATTCAGTTGCATGCTCTAATACCCCAATCAAGATTGCAGCGCATCGGCCATGCGATCCAGCTTACCGCGGACTGTGCCGTCGATAACCAGATCACCGGCCTTGATGAGCACCCCGGCCATCAAGGACGCATCGATGCTGCACTTCAGCTTCACTTTGCGCGCGAGACGTTGTTCCAGAGAAGCCTGAAGTTTGGCTTTCTGCTGGTCGGTCAGTTCGATCGCCGAAATCACGTCAGCCTGAACTTCTTTGTCCAGTTCAGCCTTGAGCGCTACAAATTCAGCAACGACTGCCGGCAGCACACCCAAGCGACCATTCTCGGCCATCACCCGGATCAGGTTCTGACCATGCTCGTCGAGTTGCTCACCGCAGACGCCCACAAACAGATTTGCGAGCTCTTCGGCAGCCACAGAGCCGTTCACCAGGTTGTGGATGGTGTCGTTCTCCGCTACTTGTGCAGCGAAGCCGAGCATCCCCAGCCATTGGTCAACCGCCTTGTGCTCAACGGCAAACTCGAAAGCAGCCTTGGCGTAGGGGCGAGCGATTGTAGTCAGTTCAGACATAGCCCCGTTCCCGTTACAGTTCTGCTACCAGTTTGTCGACGATGTCGCTGTTGGCAGCCTGGTCGATTTGGCGTGCCAGGATCTTCTCTGCACCCGCGATAGCAAGAGCAGCAACCTGCTTGCGCAGTTCTTCTTTGGCACGATGACGTTCAGCTTCGATCTCTGCACGGCCCTGAGCCAGGATTTTCTCCCGCTCTGCTTGAGCTCCGACAGCGGCTTCATCAATGATCTGGGCCTTGCGTTTGTTGGCCTGATCGACGATTTCAGCAGCCTGAAGCTTGGCTTCTTTCAGCTGATCGGTGGCGTTGGCCTTGGCCAAATCCAGATCTTTCTTGGCACGTTCGGCAGAAGAGAGACCATCAGCAATTTCTTTCTGACGGGCTTCGATGGCAGCGATCAACGGCGGCCATACGTACTTCATGCAAAACACTACGAAGATGAAAAAAGCAATTGCTTGGCCGAGGAGGGTGGCGTTGATATTCACAGCCGATGTCCTCTTAAGTTAGTTAATGGGTTCTGCGTGAGTCGTAACGACTTAGGCAACCGCAAACATCACATACAGACCCAGACCAACGGCGATCATCGGGATCGCATCTACCAGACCCATCACGATGAAGAACTGGGTACGCAGAACAGGGATCAGGTCAGGCTGACGAGCTGCACCTTCCAGGAACTTGCCACCCAGGATACCGATACCGATGGAGGCGCCGATAGCCGCCAGACCCATCATCATTGCAGCAGCGATGTACAGCAGGTCCATGTTCAAGTTTTCCATGAGGATCTCCATTTATTTAGATGTAATTGATTGTATAAAAAGGATTATTTGAGTTGCATCATCAATGGTCTTCTTGTGCCATCGACAGATAGACGATGGTCAGAACCATGAAGATAAACGCCTGCAAAGTGATGATCAGGATGTGGAAAATTGCCCAAGGCACGGACAGGATCCACTGTGACCACCAGGGTAACAAACCCGCAATCAGGATAAAGATCAGCTCGCCAGCATACATGTTGCCGAACAGTCGCAGACCCAAAGAAACAGGCTTGGAAATCAACGTGACGGTTTCAAGGATGAAGTTAACCGGGATGGCAGCGGGGTGATTGAAAGGCTGAAGCGTCAGCTCCTTCACGAATCCGCTGATACCCTTGACCTTGATGCTGTAATACAGGATCAAGAAGAACACGCCCAAAGCCATGGACATGGTGATGTTAACGTCAGCAGAGGGAACCACACGCAGATAGGGAACACCCATCAACTGTGCAGCGTGAGGGATAAAGTCAACGGGGATCAAATCCATGAAGTTCATCAGGAAGATCCAGACAAACACTGTCAGTCCCAACGGCGCAATGACCGGGTTCCGACCATGGAAGATATCTTTGACGTTACCATTCACAAACTCGACCAGCATCTCCACAAAGCACTGCAGTTTACCGGGCACACCGCTTGTGGCCTTGACGGCAACGCGGCGGAACGACCAGATAAACAGGGCGCCTAGCAAGACAGAAAATATCATAGAGTCGATATTGACCGTCCAGAACCCGGACCCGACTTGCAGGTGGGTCAGGTGGTGGGAGATATATCCCTGAGGAGTCAGGACTTCTCCGGTTGCAGACATGAGTTTTCCTAATAGTGGTTGTTAAGCGTGAATGAAACTATCCACTGTACAACGAGGGCGAGGATATAAGTGGCGAAGAACGAGACGGTGTTGACCTCGATCCCGGAGCCAAACATCAGGGCGAAAAGTCCTGTTGTAGTAATGAGCTTAATCCCTGCCCCACCATAAAAGTCCCGCAGAACCAGACCCACACTCTCCTTCGTCACCTTGCGGCGCAGAACCCAGAGCGTGAACAGAGCTTGAGGAACCCAGTACATTCCCCCCCCATAGAGAGAGGAATGTCCGGCGAACGCCCCCGCCTGATAAAACCAGACGGAACTGATCGCCAGGATCAGGATGAGCTGACAAACAAGCATAGCCAAGGCTAGCGTCAAACCTTCCAAGGCTACTTTCTGTTTCACCAACCTACCCCTGAACATTACAGAACTGTAAAAAATCGGGTTCCGAAGACCCCAGCTTCACAGCTCGAAAAGCCGGTCAAATTATACCCGTGAAGACGGCTATTGCAACATGGCAAAAATCCTTAATTTTTGCGGCTTTCCGCGCGAAATTAAGGTTATGTTCATATCGAAAGGAATGGATGTTTTATTACTACAGAAAGCGTAAAAATCACGATTCTGACAGGCCAAAATAGCACAGTAAGCGGTCCAAATCCGCTAAGTTATCGTAACTTATTACTAACTTACCGCTATCCTGCTTACCCGGTTGAAGTTGTACCTGATTGCCAATTTTTTCTGAAATCTGGCGCTCGATGTAACCGAATTGTGGATCGCGAACCGGTTCAACCTTGGTTTTTGCCGGTTCCAGCGTCTTTTGCACGAGTTTCTCGGTATCTCGCACGGTCAATCCCTTCTGGGCGACCAGCTTGGCCAGCTCGGACTGAGCCGGGCCGCTCAGCGCCAGCAGGGCACGGGCATGACCCATGTCGAGATCCCCGTGCTCGACGAAGCGTTTCACGTCTTCGTTGAGCTGATTGAGGCGCAGCAAGTTGGTCACTGTGGTGCGGGACTTGCCCACCGCCTCGGCTACCTGCTGGTGAGTCAGTTCGAATTCGGTCAGCAGGCGCTGCAGGGCGACCGCTTCCTCGATGGCGTTGAGATCCTCGCGCTGGATGTTCTCAATCAGCGCGATGGCCACTGCCGCCTCGTCCGGTACATCCTTGACGATGCAGGGAACCACCTCGAGCCTGGCGAGCTGGGAGGCGCGCCAGCGCCGCTCACCGGCGATGATCTCGAAGCGATTCTCGCCGATGGAACGTACCACTATCGGCTGAATCACGCCTTGCGCCCGGATCGAGTTGGCCAGGTCTTCCAGTGCATCCTGCGACATGTCCTTGCGCGGCTGGTACTTGCCAGACTGCAGCCACTCCAGCGGCAGCTTGCGCAACTCCCCCTGGTTGGTGGGGGCCATGGCCTGCTCGGTACGCTGGTCACTCATCACCTGTTTCTGGCGAGCGGCCGTGCTGGTGCTGAGCAGGGCATCCAGTCCCTTGCCCAGTCCACGTTTCTTCGGGGTCATATGCTCTCTCGGTCTGCGGTGGTCGGCTGGAGCTCTTGCTCCTGACGACGCAGGATCTCGCCAGCCAGGGCCAGATAGGCCTTGGCCCCCACCGATGATTTGTCATAGTGCATGGCCGGGGCACCGAAGCTCGGGGCCTCCGCCAGTCTTACGTTGCGGGGGATGATGGTGCGATAGACCTTGTCCCCAAAATGCTGTTTCAGCTGATCGGACACATCATTGGCCAACCGGTTGCGGTGATCGAACATGGTGCGCAGCACCCCTTCGATCTTCAGCTCCGGATTGACCACGGCCGCCAACTTGCTGATGGTATCGACCAGGGCGGTGAGCCCTTCCAGCGCATAATACTCACACTGCATGGGCACCAGCACGGAATCGGCGGCAGCCATGGCATTGACGGTCAGCATATTGAGAGAAGGCGGGCAGTCGATGAAGACGTAGTCGTATTTGTCCCGCACCGAGGCCAGCGCGTTGCGCAGGCGGATCTCGCGGGCGAAGAATTCCATCAGGCGAATTTCTGCCGCGGTGACATCGGCATTGGCGGCGATCAGGTGATAACCGCCCGATGTCTCGGGGATGATCACCTCACCGATGGGGGCATCGTCGATCAGCAGTTCATAGGCAGTGCGCTCGACTTCGTATTTGTCGACACCACTGCCCATGGTGGCATTGCCCTGCGGATCCAGATCGATCACCAGCACCTTGCGCCGGGTGGCGGCCAGGGAGGCGGCCAGATTCACACAGGTGGTGGTTTTACCCACTCCACCCTTCTGGTTGGCTATGGCAATGACTTTTCCCACACTATCCCCTAAATGAATACGGCGGCCCTATTCGGGCTGGATGGCTTGAAACTCCAGCAGATGACGCTCGCCTTCCAGCTCCGGCACCACCAGTTTGTGAGTGGCGACGAGACGAATACTGGCAGGCAGCTCGGCCAGTTCCTGCTCGGGATATTGTCCCTTGAGCGCCAGGAAACTGCCCTGGGGTGACGGCAGATGGTGACACCAGCTCAGCATGTCCTCCAGAGAGGCAAAGGCACGGCTCAGCACTCCATCGAAGCCCACCTCTGGCTGATACTCTTCAACCCGGGACTTGATTGGCGTCACATTGGTCAGCCCCAGCTCCAGGATCACCTGACGGATGAAGTTGATCCGCTTGCCCAGACTGTCGAGCAGCACGAACTGCTTGTCCGGATTGATGACGGCCAACGGCAAACCCGGCAGCCCGGGGCCGGTCCCGACATCGATGAAATGCTCACCCTTCAGGTGAGGGCTCACTACCAGGCTGTCGAGAATATGCTTGACCAGCATGGCGTCCGGATCCCGCACCGAGGTGAGATTGTAAGCCTTGTTCCACTTGTGCAGCAACTCAACCAGCTGTATCAACTGGCTCTTTTGGGTATCGGTGATAACAATATCGGCCTGCATGAGCAGGCCATTCAGTCTTTCCAGCATATTTTCCAACGGTGAGGATCCTCAGGCGGTTTTACGCAGCAGGCCGTGTTTTTTCAGGTGTACCAGCAGGATGGAGATGGCGGCCGGGGTGATGCCGGAGATGCGGGAGGCCTGACCTATGGTCTGCGGCTTGGCATCGTTGAGCTTGGCGATCACCTCGTTGGAGAGACCATTCACGTCGCGGTAATTCATGTCCAGCGGCAACAGGGTGTTCTCGTTGCGCAGCTGCTTCTCCACCTCGTCGTGCTGACGCTCGATGTAACCGGCATATTTGATCTGGATCTCCACCTGATCCGCGGCGGCAGGATCGGCCAGACCCGGGCCCACACCTTCGATGGCCATCAAGGCGTCGTAGGTCACCTCGGGGCGACGCAGCAGCTCCTCCAGATTCTGTTCGCGAGTCAGCGGGGTGTTGACCAGGGCGTTGACCGCCTCCAGCGAAGGGTGTTGCGGGTGGATCCAGGTCGAACGCACGCGCTGACGCTCCTGCTCAACCTGCTCCATCTTGGCGTTGAACTTGCTCCAGCGCTCGTCATCCACCAGACCCAACTCACGACCGATGGCGGTCAGACGCAGATCGGCGTTATCTTCGCGCAGCAACAAGCGATATTCGGCGCGGCTGGTGAACATGCGATACGGTTCGCGGGTCCCCAGGGTGGAGAGATCGTCCATCATCACGCCCATGTAGGCCTGATCCCGGCGAGGATGCCAGGCATCTTTGCCCTGAGCCCGCAGGCCGGCGTTCAAACCCGCCATCAACCCTTGGGATGCCGCCTCTTCATAGCCGGTGGTGCCGTTGATCTGGCCGGCGAAGAACAGGTTTTCGATGCACTTGCTCTCCATGTTGGCCTTGAGATCCCGCGGATCGAAGAAGTCATATTCGATGGCATAGCCGGGGCGGGTGATGTGGGCATTCTCGAAGCCACGGATCGAGCGGACGATCTGCACCTGCACGTCGAACGGCAGGCTGGTGGAGATCCCGTTCGGGTAGAGTTCGTGGGTGGTCAGGCCTTCTGGCTCGACGAAGATCTGATGCGCCGTCTTGTCTGCAAAACGAGTGATCTTATCTTCGATCGACGGGCAGTAACGGGGACCGATCCCCTCGATCACCCCGGCGTACATGGGGCTGCGATCCAGGTTGTTGCGGATCACTTCGTGAGTCTGCTCGTTGGTGTGAGTGACGTAGCAAGGCACCTGGCGTGGGTGCTGACTGGCATCGCCGATAAACGAGAAGACCGGACGAGGATCGTCACCGTGCTGCTGCTGCATCACGGAGAAATCGACGGTGCGGGCATCGATACGAGGCGGTGTGCCGGTCTTGAGGCGATCCATGCGAAACGGCATCTCACGCAGGCGTTGAGCCAGGGCGATCGAGGGAGGATCCCCGGCGCGACCGCCCTTGTAGTTTTCCATGCCGATATGGATCAAGCCGTTCAGGAAGGTCCCGACGGTCAGCACCACTGTCTTGCCACTGATGCGGATCCCGCTCTGGGTGACGACACCGGCAACACGATCCCCGTCCATGATCAGATCGTCGCAGGCCTGCTGGAAGATCTTCAGATTCTGGTAGTTTTCAAGTGTCTGGCGTACTACGGCCTTGTAGAGCAAGCGATCTGCCTGAGCACGAGTCGCACGTACTGCCGGACCTTTGGAGGAGTTGAGTGTACGGAACTGGATCCCGCCAAGATCGATGGCTCGCGCCATGATCCCGCCCAGAGCGTCTACTTCCTTGACCAGGTGTCCCTTGCCGATCCCGCCGATCGCCGGATTACAGGACATGTGTCCCAGCGTATCGATGTTGTGGGTCAGCAACAGGGTATTGAGGCCCATACGGGCGGCCGCTGTTGCTGCTTCGGTTCCTGCGTGACCGCCGCCGACGACGATCACATCAAATTGTTCATGGTATTGCATTGGGGATCACCTTGATCTGCACGCCTGAAGATCGTTATTTGCCTGGGCTGGAGGGCGGATCATTCTATCTGTTTCGCATCCTGAGGGGAACGTCTACTTCAGGATCAGTATGGATGAAGGATCCATTAAATAGATCTTAAGGATCTTTAGATCGATCTTTTCTATTGGATCTTTTATTAGGATCCAAGGTTTCTGTTGATAAGCACTTTTTGATCATAAAGATCATCTGGTTATAGACGATCCCAGCTTGTGGAAAAGCTTGGATCCTGAGGCCTTGAACTAGGGGATAACCAGTACTTTTATACACAGGCACTAGCTAGATTGGATCTCATACATGGATAACTATAGGTTTTACAGCGGTTAACCCTATAGTTATACACAAACAATCGCAGTTTTTTTCGTCACCTCGCTAAAAGTCCCATGCGGGAAGATCTGTTAATAACCTGGTGGATAGGGATCTGGGGATAAGCGGGGAGATCGGCGCTCTGTCACCGGATCTCCCCGTCCCTGATCAGGCGATCATCTGCATCCACTGCTGGATCCAGACTTCAGCAGCATCTTCCGGTATCTCATGCTGGGTCACATCGATATCGAGACGATCCCCGATCCGGCTGGCGCCGCACTCGGCCAATAGACGATCCAGCGTCCTGCCACCCTGGCAGAAGGTGTCATAACTGCTGTCACCGAGCGCGATCACCCCATATTTCAAGGCGTTAAGATCCGGATGCAGGTCGGCAAGATCCTTGGCGAAGGGCTGCAGGTTATCGGGAACGTCGCCGGCACCATGGGTGGAGGTGATAACCAGCAGTATGGTATCTGGCTCGGCCAGCACCTCGGCAAGGCGCGCCGGGTTGTGGATCTGGGGCTGATGACCCGCCTGTTCCAGCAGGCTGGCGACATGATCTGCGACATATTCGGCGGCGCCCAGCATGGAGCCGACGACGAGATTGAGTTTGGCCATGGAATGGATCCTGAAAAAATGCGGAAAGTGCGGAGCCGGATTCTACCGCCAAAGGATGTGGATAAATATGGATAAAGCTTGGGGATAAAGGATCCTTTCGACTTTTTGAGCGAGAGGCGAGAGGGATCGCCATTTTTGATCCTTGTCAGGCGCCGGTCCGTTAGCCCAATGCATGAATGAGTCCTGCTGCTCGAAATAACGTCCACTTGATACATTAAGTAACAATACAGATGCAAATGATTAGCAATTATTGAATCGATTCGATCATGGCTCCTGTAGTAGCATGATGCTGCTTTATTCGCCTAAGGAACCGGGCTGACCGGCAAGATTGGGCGCTCATAATAAGAAACCAAAATAACGTATTGATATTTGAGACATTTAATATGATTGCGCAAAATGACAACCCCATTGCAGTGATGCGGAAGAAGGGTGTTCAACGCCTGCTGCCGCTCTCCTGTTTGCTAGCAAGTCTGCCGGTTCTGGCTGCGGAACAAGTGGAAAAGGAATCACCCAAGGCCAGTGAGACCATGGTGGTAACCGGTACCGCCATGAAGATCGAAGTGCCGATGGCCGAGACGCCTCGCGCCGTCTCCGTGGTCAATCGCGAGGAGATGGATCAGCACGCCGTACAGCAGCTCGACGAATCCCTGCGTTATCGCTCTGGCGTCCTCTCCGGCCTCTACGGTTCAGACAACAACACCGACTGGTTCAAGGTGCGTGGCTTCGATGCCGCCTCTTATCTGGACGGCAACCGCCTGTTCAGCACCGGTTACTACGTGTGGACACCGGAGCCATTCGGTCTGGAGAGCGTGGAAGTGCTCAAAGGCCCCGCCTCCATTCTCTACGGTGAGGCACCTCCCGGCGGCGTGATCAACGCCATCAGCAAGCGTCCTACCGCGACGCCGCAAGGTCTGGTCAACCTGCAACTGGGCAACCGGGATCTGCGTCAGGTCGGGGTCGATTTCTCCGACGATCTGACCGACAACAGCCGTTATCGCATGGTTGCTCTCTATAAAGAGCGTGATGGCGTGCTGGATGGCACCTACAACGAGCGTGCCTACCTGGCGCCGAGCGTGACTCTGGATATCTCGGATCGTACCAGCCTCACCCTGCTGGCCAGCTTCCTGCACGACGAAGGGGTGCCCACCAACGGTTTCTTCCCCGTCTATGGCACCCTCAATACCGAAGGCGGCCAGATCGATCCCAGCACCAACCTGAGTCAGCCGGATTACGATCGCAACCGCAACACCCAGATCTCTGCCGGCTACGAGTTGGCCCACCAGATCAACCAGACCTGGGAGTTCAAGCAGAACGTTCGCTTCAACTACAACGATCTGTTGCTGCGTCAGACCTATATCTTCCCGACTTACGAAGGCACCACCGCCTACCGTGGTCTGGTTTACCGTGATGGGGACACCAAGAGTGCCACCATGGATAACCAGCTGGTGGGCTACTGGAACACGGATCGCACCGAGCAGACCCTGTTGATGGGGATCGATCTGCAGCGCCACGTGAACGAAGGGGTTGAGGCCGATAACTACGGCATGGGCTCCATCGATACCATGCATCCGGATTACAGTGGTTTCCCAGGTTTTGATGAGTCCACTGCGACCTATCAGAAGAACACCAAGGGCCAGAGTGGTATCTATGCCCAGCATCAGATCCGTTGGGATGATCGCTGGTTGCTGACCGCAGGTGGTCGTTTCGACTATGTGGAGACCCACAACATCAGCGAAGCGGTGAGCAAGAACGAGAAACAGTATGACGACAACCTCTCGCTCTCCGGCAGTCTGATGTACCTGGCCGACAATGGCCTCTCCCCGTACTTTGCCTATGCCGAATCATTCGAAGTGCTGCCGGGTATCGACCCCAACACCAAGAACTCCTACAAGCCGCTGGAAGGCAAGCTGTATGAGACCGGTATCAAGTACGCGCCGAGCTTCCTCGATGGTTACATCAACCTGGCGCTGTTCGATCTGGAGCAGACCAACTCACTGGTCTCCACCGGTTCCGGCCAACAGACCCAGGCGGGTGAAGTAACCTCCCAGGGTGTCGAGCTGGAAGGGAGCGTACAGGCGACAGAGGCACTGCGCCTGACCGCTGCCTATACCTACACCGATGCCAAGACCAACGACACCGGTGACGGCGATCGTCGCGCCAGCCTGATCCCGCGCCACCAGGCCTCCTTCTGGGGTAACTACAAGGTGCAGCAAGGGCCGGTTTCCGGCCTGGAAGTGGGCACTGGCGTGCGTTATATCGGCTCCAGTGTCGGCATTGGTGCCGTGAATGCGGACTACACCCCGATCTATGGTTCGGCCGAAGTGCCAGCCCAGACCGTGTGGGATGCGATGATCGGGTATGACTTTGCCAAGAACTGGCGTGCCCAGGTCAACGTCAACAACCTGCTGAACGACACCTACGTAGCGAGCTGTGATTACTACTGCTACTACGGTGAGCCGCGCAGCGTAGTCGGATCTGTCAACTACCGCTGGTAAGATACAGGCCGGGCGGGAGCGTTAAGCTCCCGCCCTCCTTCTTTTTGTACACAGGCCTGTCATGGAACTCTTGTCACTCGTTTACCGCCAATACCGTTGGCCCTTCATCCTCATTACCCTGCTCAGTCTGCTCAGTGCCGTGAGTGGAATAGCTGTTATTGCCTTTATCAATCAATCACTTATCGAATCAGTTGCAGAGCCATTGCCGGTTCTTGGCCAGCTGATCGGCCTCATTCTCTTGCTGCTGGTCATCACCCTCGGCTCCCAGCTGGCCCTGACCACCCTGGGTCATCACTTCGTCTATCACCTGCGCGGCCGCCTGCTCAAGCAGCTGCTGGACACCGATGTCGCCCGCATTCGCCAGATAGGGCAGGGGCCGCTGCTGGCTTCTCTCTCCAGCGACATCGGCCAGATCACCATCGCCTTCGTGCGCCTGCCGGAGCTGGTGCAGGGGCTGGTACTCACCATTGGCTCTGCCCTCTATCTCGGCTGGCTGTCGCCGTCCCTGCTCGGTGTGACCGCCCTCTGGGTTACCTTTACCATGGTGGTGGGCTGGCTGCTGGTGAACCATGTCTATCGTCACCTGTCCCATATGCGTCAGGCCGAAGACAAGCTCTATCAGAACTATCAGTCCATCATCGCCGGCAGCAAGGAGCTGGCGCTCAATCGCGAGCGGGCTCACTTCGTCTACCACCAGCTCTATGAGCGCAATGCCCAGGACTATCGCCGTCACATCATCAGCGCCGACACCTATCACCTGAGCGCGGTGAACTGGTCGAATATCATGATGCTGGGAGCCATCGGTCTGGTGTTCTTCCTGGCCAATGGCCTCGGTTGGGCCAACTCCAATGTGGCGGCGACCTTCGCGCTGACCTTGCTGTTCCTGCGCACTCCTTTGCTGCAAGGCATTGGCGCCTTGCCGACCCTGATCGCCGCCCAGGTGGCGTTTGACAAGATAACCACCCTGACATTGGCCAAGCCGGATCCTGCCTTCCCGTTGCCGCCGGCCCCTCGCGCTTGGCTGCGGATCCAGCTGGAAGAGGTGAGCTTTCACTATCAGGGGGAGGGCGGCTTTGCCGTGGGCCCCATCAGCCTGACCATCGAGAAGGGAGAGCAGATCTTCATTATCGGTGGCAACGGTTCCGGCAAGTCGACCCTGGCTATGCTGCTGACCGGCCTTTATCAGCCGGTCTCTGGTCGGATCCTGTTGGATGGTGAGCCCATTGCGGATCGCAACGCCTATCTGGCACTGTTCTCCGCCATCTTCACCGACTATCACCTGTTCCAGCATCTGCTGGGGCCTGAGCCCAAGCAGGCGCTGATCACCGAGTGGCTGGAACGGCTGCAGATGGGCAGCAAGTTGCGCATCGAGGATGACTTCATCGCCAACATCGAGCTCTCCCAGGGGCAGCGCAAGCGGGTCGCCCTGCTGCTGGCGCTGGCGGAGCAGCGGGAGGTGATGCTGTTTGATGAGTGGGCCGCGGATCAGGATCCCCAGTTCCGCCGCATCTTCTATCAGGTGTTGTTGCCACGGCTCAAGGAGATGGGCAAGACGGTGATTGCCATCAGTCACGACGATCTCTACTTCTCCCAGGCGGATCGCCTGCTGGAGATGCGTCAGGGCCAGCTCACCGAGCTGACCGGCGAACAACGTGCCCGGGTCAGCCAGGATGCGGTCGCCCATCTGGACACAGACTTGAATGCAGAGGTGCCGGTCTGAATCCGGCCAACAGGAACCGCTTATGTTTGAGATGAAAGCTGCCAGCTTTGCGGTCAATGGCCGCCAACTGCTGCACCCCACCGATCTGCGTTTCGAGCAGGGGCAGGTCTATGGCCTTATCGGCCACAACGGCTCAGGCAAATCCACCCTGCTCAAGCTGCTGGCCCGCCAGCAGCCCCTGAGCGGCGGCGAGATCCTGTTCGACGACAAGCCGCTGAGCGACTGGGGCAACCGGGACTTCGCCCGCCAGGTCGCCTACCTGCCCCAGCATCTGCCGAGTGCCGAGAACCTGATTGGCCGCGAGCTGGTGGAGATGGGGCGCTACCCCTGGCGCGGCCTGCTGGGCCGCATGCGGGAGGAAGATCACCGTCAGGTAGAGAAGGCCATCGAGCTCACTCACACCGAGCCCTTCGCCGATCGGCTGGTGGACACCCTCTCCGGCGGCGAGCGCGGCCGGGTCTGGCTCGCCATGCTGCTGGCCCAGGAGAGCCGTTTCATCCTGCTGGACGAGCCGCTGGCCGCGCTGGATGTGGCCCATCAGATGGAGGTGTTGACCCTGGTCAAGCAGCTCAGCCGTCAGCTCAACCTCGGGGTCATCATCGTCATCCACGACATCAACATGGCCTCCCGCTTCTGCGATCAACTGGTGGCGCTGCACACGGGTCGCCTGCTGATCCACGGTGAGCCTTCGCGCATCATGACCAGCGATACTCTACAGGACATCTATGGCATTCCCATGGAGGTGATGCGTCATCCGGCCCATGCCCACTCCATCGCCATCATCTAGCGGGGCCATCTCGATGCGTTTATTGAAAAAAACGGGCTGGCTCTGCTGCCTGCTGGCACCGCTGCTGTTGCAGGCCGAACCGGCCAAGCCGATCGCTACCGGGCAGGATAGCGGCAAGCCTGCAGTGATCAAACAGGATGCCCAATCCACTCCCCGTATCGCGACGGTTGACTGGACCATAGCGGAAACCCTGCTGGCCCTCGGCGTCACGCCGCTGGCCATGGGGGATGTGGAATCCTACCGCGCCTGGGTGGGGGAGCCCAGGCTGCCCGCCGAGGTGGTGGATATAGGCCTGCGCATGCAACCCAACCGCGAGCTGCTGGCGGAGCTCAAACCCGACCTCATCCTCATCTCGCCGCTGATGGCATCGCTGGAACCCACCCTGTCCCACATTGCGCCGGTGCAATCCATCGCCCTCTATGAACCCGATGCGGGTCTGTGGCAGCGGCTGCACGAGGCGACCCTGACCATAGCCGCGCTGGTGAACAAAACCGCCGAGGCCGAGCGTCAGCTCGCCGTGCTGGAGCGGGATCTGGCACGGATGAAGGGACAACTTCCTGCCAATATTCCCCCTTTGCTGCTGGTGCAATTTATCGACGAGCGCCATGTGCGGGTATTCGGCCGTCACAGCCTGTTCGAGGCGGTGATGAACCGGTTGGGGCTGCGCAACGCCTGGCAGGGGGAGACCAATGCCTGGGGCTTCTCCGTGGTCAGCCTGGAGCAGTTCCTGGCGCTGCCGGAAGCCAGACTGGTGGTGGTCGATCCCATTCCGGTCGGGGTGAGTGAACGGCTGCAGGAGCCGGGACTGTGGCAGCACCTACCGCTGGTGAAGCAGGGCAAGGTGTTACACCTGCCCGCCGTCTGGAGCTTCGGTGGCCTGCTCGCCGCCCGCCGCTTCGCCGATCTGTTGAGTGGCGCCTTGCAAGAGGATAGGTCCTCCGATCCGGCAACTCAGGTGACCGCCAAGGGGGCCATCCAATGAATCACGTTCTTCCCGCGGCCCTGCTCAGGCCCGGCCTGTTCCTGCTGTTGCTGATAGGTGTGCTGGCTGGTTGGGATCTGGCCCACCAGCTGCCGCAAGCGCTCTGGTGGCAGGCCCTGTTCTCGCCACAACTGGACGATGCCCGTCAGGCGGTGATCCACTTCAGCTGGCTGCCGAGGCTAGCGATCTGCCTGCTGGCCGGCGCCGCCCTCGGGCTGGCCGGTACCCTGATGCAACAGGTGCTGCGCAATCCGCTCGCCTCACCGACCACCCTGGGGGTCGCCTCCGGTGCCCAGCTGGCGCTGATGGTGGTGACCCTGTTTGCCCCGAGCTGGCTGCTGATCGGGCGCGAGTGGATCGCCATGCTGGGGGGGAGCCTCGCCATGGGGCTGGTGTTTGCCCTGGCTTGGCGTCGTCAGCTCAACCCTGTGGTCATCGTGTTCGCGGGCCTGGTGATCAACCTCTATCTGGCGGCCGTCAGCCTGGGGTTGCTGCTGTTCTTTCAGGAGGAGCTCAAGGGCCTGCTGGTGTGGGGTAGCGGCTCACTGGCCCAGACCAGCTGGAGCGGGGTCGGCTACCTGTTGCCACGGCTGCTGGTGGCCGGCGTGCTGGCGGCGCTGCTGACCCGCCCGCTGGCGGTGCTGGAGCTGGACGATGCCAGCGCCCGCAGCCTGGGGGTCTCCCTCAAGCACCTGCGCTTCGCCGGGCTCGGCCTCGCGGTTTTCATCACCGCCTGCGTGGTGAGCGTGGTGGGGCTCATCGGTTTTATCGGGCTGGCGGCCCCCGTCATGGTGCGGATGCTGGGGGTGAGGCGGCTCGGCCTGCGGCTGCTGTGGGCACCGGTACTGGGAGCCTTGCTGCTGGCGGCCACCGATCTGTTGTTGCAATCCCTGACCCGCTTCTGGCCCGTGCTGATCCCGACCGGTGCCATGACGGCACTGCTGGGGGCGCCACTGCTGCTCTGGCTGATCCCGCGCCTCACCTTCAAGTCGTCGACGCCTAAATCGGCCAGTGGACTGGTGGTGGAGCGGCATCCGGCGCCGGCCCGCTTCATCGGCCTGCTGGTGGCTGCGCTGGTGGTGGCCATGCTGGCCTCCCTGCTGTTCGGGCAGGGGATGGGTGGCTGGGGTTGGCCGAGCTGGCTCAGATGGCAGGCCCAACTGGAGTGGCGCCTGCCACGTACCCTGGCGGCCGCTGCAGCCGGCGTGCTGCTGGCGCTGGCGGGTACTCTGTTGCAGCGAGTCAGCAACAACCCCATGGCGAGCCCGGAGCTGCTGGGGGTGAGCGGTGGCACCTTTATGGGGGTGATCGCGACAGCCTTGCTGTTGCCGGCTTTGCCGCTGTCCATGATGCTGCTGGGCGGGCTGGTGGGCGCCTTTGGCTGCCTGCTGCTGCTGGTGCTGATCAACCGCAAGCATGGCTTCCAGCCTGAGCGGATTTTGCTGTCCGGCATCGCCATCACGGCGCTGTTTGAGCCGCTGCAGGCCATCGCCCTGGCCAACGGCGATCTGCGGGTGCAGCAGCTGCTCTCCTGGATGTCCGGCTCCACCTATTACGTCACCCAGCCGGTGGCCGTGGCGCTGGCTGTGCTGGCGGTGCTGATGCTGGGGGTCTGTCTGCTGGTGAGCCGTTGGCTGGATCTGATGCCGATGGGGCCGGCGGTGGCGACGGCGCTCGGCATTCGCCTTAACCGCGCCCAGCTCGTCATCCTGCTGCTGGTGGCGGTGCTGACCGCCAGTGCGACCATGGTGATAGGCCCGCTCTCCTTCGCCGGCCTGCTGGCGCCGCACATGGCCAAGCTGATGGGGCTGGTGAGGGCGCGCTGGCACCTGCTCGGGGCGGCGGGCTGCGGCGCCTTGCTGATGGTCTCGGCGGACTGGATAGGTCAACAAGTCCTGTTCCCGCAAGAAGTACCGGTCGGCTTGGTCTCCACCCTGTTAGGGGGCGCTTACTTCATGTGGTGCCTGCGCCGGCTATAGGTTTTAGAATAAAAAACGCACAAAAAAGCCCGGGATAACCCCGGGCTTTTTATTGTCTGTCGTGCGACTTACTTGCCGATGCAGAAGCTGGAGAAAATGCGGCCCAGCAGATCGTCCGAGCTGAACTCGCCGGTGATCTCGCTCAAGGACTCCTGCGCCAGGCGCAGTTCCTCGGCCACCAGCTCCCCTGCCACGAACACTTCCAGCTGTTCCTTTGCCACCAGCAGCCGCTCGGCGGCGCGCTCCAGTGCATCCAGATGGCGACGACGGGCCATGAAGCCCCCCTCGGTATTGCCCTGGAAGCCCATGCAGGCCTTGAGGTGTTCACGCAGCGCAGGCAGCCCCAGCTCGGTTTTGGCGGAGATACGGTAGACGGCGTGGCCCAACTCCTGGCTCGGTGCCAGGTCTTCACCGGTCAGATCGGCCTTGTTGCGCACCACGGTGAGGCCGATGTTTTTTGGCAACCGATCAACAAATTCCGGCCAGATCTCGCGCGGGTCAACCGCCGCCGTGGTGGTGCCATCCACCATAAACAGCACCCGGTCAGCCTGCTCGATCTCGGCCCAGGCGCGCTCGATGCCGATCTGCTCCACCTTGTCCTGGGTGTCACGCAGGCCGGCGGTGTCGATGATGTGCAGCGGCATGCCATCCAGGTGAATGTGCTCGCGCAGCACGTCGCGGGTGGTGCCGGCGATCTCGGTGACGATGGCGGACTCGCGCCCGGCCAGGGCGTTGAGCAGGCTCGACTTGCCGGCGTTGGGACGACCGGCGATCACCACCTTCATCCCCTCCCGCAGCAGGGCGCCTTGCTTGGCCTCACCGCGCACGGCATCCAGTTCGTCCATGATGGTGTACAGATCGCCGGCCACCTTGCCGTCGGAGAGGAAGTCTATCTCCTCATCCGGGAAGTCGATGGCGGCTTCTACATAGATCCGCAACCGGGTGAGGCTCTCTACCAGCTGCTGGATCTTGCCGGAGAACTGGCCCTGCAGGGAGTGCATGGCGCTGCGGGCGGCCTGCTCGCTTGACGCTTCAATCAGATCGGCGATGGCCTCGGCCTGGGCCAGATCCAGCTTGTCGTTGAGGAAGGCGCGCTCGCTGAACTCGCCGGGGCGAGCGGGGCGGATGCCGTCAATCTGCAGGATGCGGCGGATCAGCATGTCCAGGATGACGGGGCCACCGTGACCCTGCAGCTCCAGCACGTCTTCGCCGGTGAAGCTGTTGGGGGCCTTGAACAGCAGGGCGATGCCCTGATCCAGCGGCTGACCCTGCTCGTCATTGAACGGCAGATATTCGGCGTAACGTACCCTGGGCAGCTTGCCGAGTACCACCTCGGCGACCCGCTGGGCGGCGGGGCCGGAGACCCGGACTATGCCGACGCCACCCCGGCCGGGGGCGGTGGCCTGGGCCACGATCGTATCTGTTGTCATTTGCTTGGCTCGTCAGTTCGGTGATTGCGGACATTGTAATAAAAAAGGCGGCCCTAAGGCCGCCTCTTTTGTCATCGAAAGCAAGATCAGCTGCGGGTATGCAGGCCTTTCTTCTCCAGCTGACGATAGATAATCGTCTGTTGGGTGATGGAGATGACGTTGCTCACCAGCCAGTACAGGGTCAGACCTGCCGGGAACCAGAGGAACATGAAGGTGAAGATGATCGGCATGAACTGCATCACTTTCTGTTGCATCGGGTCGGTGATGGTGGTCGGGCTCATCTTCTGCAGATACCACATGGAAGCACCCATGAGGATTGGCAGCACGAAGAAGGGGTCCTTCACCGACAGGTCGGTGATCCACAGGGCGAACGGCGCATGACGCAGTTCAACCGATTCCATCAGTGCCCAGTACAGGGCGATGAAGATAGGCATCTGCACCAGGATCGGCAGACAGCCACCGAGCGGGTTGACCTTCTCCTTCTTGTACAGCTCCATCATGCCCTGGGACATCTTCTGGCGATCGTCACCGAAGCGTTCCTTGAGCGCAGCCAGCTTGGGTTGCAGCATGCGCATCTTGGCCATGGAGGTGTACTGGGCCTTGGTCAGCGGGAACATGATACCGCGTACCAGCAGGGTCAGCATGATGATGGCCACACCCCAGTTCTGGACGAAACCGTGGAACACGGTCAGCAGCCAGTGCAGCGGTTGGGCGATGAACCAGAGCCAGCCGTAGTCGACGGTCAGGTCGAGGTGGTTTGCCACCTTGGCCATCTGGTCTTGCAGCTTGGGACCCACCCACAGCTTGCTGCCCACTTCGGCCTGTTGGCCGGCAGCCACGTCAACCAGCGGTGCCTTGTAGCCGATGATGGCCTGGTCTTTACCCGGGATCACGCGGCTGTAGAAGCTGTTGGTATCGTCGGCATTCGGCGCCCAGGCAGAGACGAAGTAGTGTTGCAGCATGGCGACCCAACCACCCTTGGTGGTCTTGTTCAGGTCGGCATCCTTCATCTCGTCGAAGGTGTACTTCTTGTAGCGGGTGTCTTCGCTGGAGAAGGCACCACCACGGTAGGCGCTGGCCACCATGGCATGACCTTCCTGATCCTTCGGTGTGGTCACGGTCTGCTTCAGCTGACCATAGAACTGCACCTGAACCGGCTCGGCAGATTTGTTGTCGATCTTGTAATCGACGCCAATCGCATAGTCACCGCGTTTGAGCACGAATTCCTTGGTGAAGACCACGCCCTTGCTGTCGGTCCAGGTCATGGGAACCACGACTTGATCCTGACCGTCGGCCAGCTGATAGCTGGTCTGGGCGGCTTCATAGGTAGGACGACCCTGAGGCTGGCTGTCCGGGCCATCACGACCCACCAGACCGCTCTGGGCAACATAGATGTGCGCAGGTTGGCTGGTCAGCAGCGTGAACGCCTGTTCCTTGCCTTCTTCCAGCTTGTGGGCCAGCAGCTCGGCAGAGACGATGTCACCGCCCTGGGTATCCAGGGTCAGCTTGAGCACGTCGGAGGAGACGGTGACCAGCTTGCGTGCGGTAGTGGCGTTGGCTTGCTCGGAAACCTGAGGAATATCACCGGTCTGACCGGCTTCAGGTACGAAATGTTCGGTTTGGGCCACGGTAGTCGGGGCCGGCTTCGGAGCCTTGTCGGACTCCCACTGTTGCCAGAGCAAGAAGCTCACGAACAGCAAACCGATCAGGAGTAAATTGCGTTGTGATTCCATAGTCTTCAGTTTCTTCGCTTTGGTTGCGGAACCGGGTCATAACCACCCTCGGATAAGGGATGGCATTTTAATAGACGTTTGCTAGCTAACCAAACGCCTTTTATGAAACCGTGAAGTCGGATGGCTTCTATCGCAAATTGGGAACAAGTCGGAGTGAAACGGCAGCGCGGCCCGAGCAGGGGACTAATGATTAGCTGATACAGGCGTATCAGTTTGATAGCTACCCATTGCAACGGCGTGACAGAGTGCGCCATAGCTTTTCCAGTAACTTGAACAACTCCTCGTTATCCATCTCTTTGACGCCACCCTTGGCGATAACGACGATGTCGATAGCGGGCAGATTGGCTTGGTTGAGACGGAAGCTTTCCCGCACCACTCGTTTGACACGGTTACGCCAGACGGCACGCTTGAGTGCTTTTTTGGGCACAGCGAGGCCAAGACGGGGGTGTTCGAGGGTATTGGGGCAAGCAAGAAGCGTAATTTGCGGAGAAGCGGCCCGGACAGGCTCGGCGAAAACGCGTTTGAAGTGTTCGGGAGTTAACAGACGTAACTCCCGAGAGAAGGTGTGCTGGGTAGGCATTAGACTACCAGGCGGGCACGACCCTTGGCACGACGAGCGGCCAGAACTTTGCGACCGTTGGCAGTAGCCATGCGAGCGCGGAAACCGTGAGAGCGCTTACGCTTCAGGTTGGACGGTTGAAAAGTACGTTTCATGATTCGATTCCGTATTTCTGTACAGTTTTGATTGTCACACTTAGCCGACGCGCCAGCTATAGCGTGTGACGACTAGCAAAAGAGGCCGAATTCTAAACAGAGTTCGGCTTCCAGTCAATCCGCCGTACCCCCTCATCTTGCGCTAACTCCTAAAGAGGCAGTGAAAGCTGACAGGATCCGAAGGATCAAGGGCCCGAATTATACTGGCAACCCGGGGTTAAACAAGGATCCCTCAATAAAAAAGGCGGCAAAGCCGCCAAAGAGAGAGCTATTTAAGTACTTTTCGCAGGAACTCCCGGGTGCGGGGATCCTGCGGATCGACCAATATCTGGCTCGGTGGGCCCTGTTCCACGATCCGGCCCCCCTCCATGAAGATCACCCGATCGGCGACATCACGGGCAAACTCGATCTCGTGGGTCACCACCACCATGGTCTGGTGCTGGCTGGCGAGCTGTTTCATCAGGCCAAGTACCTCATCGACCCACTCGGGATCGAGCGCCGAGGTAGGCTCATCGAACAGGATCACCTTGGAATGGGCCGCCATGGCGCGACCTATACCTACCCGCTGTTGTTGGCCGCCGGACAGCGACGCCGGGTAGGCATCCTGTTTATCGGCGAGGCCAATGTCTTTGAGGATGCCCAGCGCGGTGGCGCGGGCCTCTGCCTTCGGCTGCTTCCAGACGGTGATGAGACCCTCGGCGATGTTGTCCAGCGCGGTCTTGTTGGCAAACAGGGCGTAGTTCTGGAACACGAAGGAGGTGCGCTTGCGCAGCTCGATGGCCTGCTTCTCGTCGGCGTGGGCCAGGTTGAGCTGCAGATCATCGATGGCAAGCTGGCCCGCATCCGGTGTCTCCAGCAGGTTGAGGCAGCGCAGCAGGGTCGATTTACCGGTGCCGGAGGGGCCGATAATGACCACTATCTCCCCCTTCTTGACCTCCAGATCGATGCTGTTGAGCACCACATTGTCATCAAACGCCTTGGTGAGGCCGCTCAGTTTGATCATGAGTTGTTCCTCAGTAGGCGCGGTTGAGACGCACTTCCAGCAGATGCTGCAAGCGGGTGAAGAAGATGACCACCACCCAGTAGACCAGGGCCACCGCCATGAAGCTCTCGAAGAACTTGAAGGAGGAGGCGGCTTCCATCTGCGCTTTCCCCATGATCTCCGCCACGCCCAGGGTGAAGGCGAGCGAGGTGCTCTTGATCATGTCGATGAAGTAGTTCATCAGCGATGGGGTCGCGATGCGCGCCGCCTGGGGCAGGATGATCCTCTGCATCGCCTGATAGCGACTCATGCCGATGCTGAGGGCAGCTTCCATCTGGCTCTTGTTGATCCCCAGGATGGCAGCCCGGATCGACTCGGCCATGTAGGCGGCAAAGTGCAGGGTCAGGCCGATGATGGCGGCGGTAAAGGCATCCATTCCCACGAAGATGGGGAACAGTTGCGGCAGGCCGTAGTAGAGCAGGAACAGCTGAACGAGCAGGGGTGTACCTCGGAAGAACGAGATATAGAGCATCGCCAGCCAGTGAATTGCGGGAACGCGAAACACCCGTACTATCGCCAGGGCCAGCGACAGTACGAGTGCCAATACGAATCCCCACAGGGCCATTTCCATCGTGGTGCCCAGATACTTGAGCAGGATGGGGAACAGCCCGAGTGTGTACTCGAGGTCGAATTCCATCATTTATTTGTTAGTGATGTCCGCTGCGAACCATTTTTCCGAGATCTTGGTCAGGGAGCCGTCTTTGCGCATGGCGGTCAGGGCATCATCAACCTTCTTCAGCACGGCCTGTTTTTCCGGGGTCTTCAGGAAGGGCAGGGCGTTTTCGATGGTCTCGAACGGCTTGCCGGCCTGTTGCAGCGGAAGCTTGGATTCCTTGATCAGCTGGGCGGTGGAGACGCGGTCCATCACGAAGGCGTCGATGCGGCCCAGGGCCACATCCTGCTCGAAGCTGGAGTCATAGGTACGGACATCGATCTTCTTGTTCGGATCATTCTTGCGCAGCAGCTCTTCGAAGTTGGAGCCGAGGTTCACCGCGACGGTTTTGCCTTCCAGATCCTTGAGACCGTGGATGGTGCTGTTGCCCTTGCGCACCACGATCTGGGCGCCGTCATAGACATAGGGCTGGGAGAAGGCGTACTTGGCCTTGCGCTCGTCGGTGATGGTGATCTGGTTGGAGATGGTATCGACGCGACCGGTTTCCAGCATGCCAAACAGGCCGGAGAAGCTGGCGGTGACGAACTCTACCTTGTAACCGGTGCGCTCACCGATCTGGTTCCACATGTCCACCTCAAAGCCCTGCAGCTTGTCCTGCTTGACGAAGGTGAACGGGAAATACTTGCCGGACATACCGACCTTGATGGTTTCCTGGGCAACCGCCTGGCCAGACAGGGTGGCCAGCAAAATGGCTGCGCCGGAGATCAGTTTGATAGTGGATGTCATGGGATTCCTCTCTCTCTATATTGTTTTGTATTTTTAGTTGTAATCACGGGTTGGCGCAGATGTTATTGGAATAAAATATAAAGAATAAATGATATTTGGTTATATAAAATAACCGCAGCAGCACCGAATCATTCTGTCCACACCCCAGCTGGTAGCTGTGGGTAACTTTGGGGATGAAATCAGATCCTGGGGCGCTGGATCCTTGAAAGTCAAGGATCTTATTTGCTGGATCCGCGTGGCGGCAACTAGAGATCCAGCCGCTAAAAACGTAGAATAGCCGGTCTTTAGTTAATCAATTGACGGGAGTCTAGAGTGACTGCTTCGCTATGGCAGCAGTGCCTAAACCGGCTGCAAGATGAGTTGCCCTCGGCAGAATTCAGCATGTGGATCCGGCCGCTTCAAGCGGAGTTGAGTGACAATACTCTGACCCTGTATGCACCTAATCGCTTCGTTCTGGATTGGGTACGCGACAAGTACCTGCTCCGGGTCAACGGCATCATCAATGAGCTCTGTGGCGTCGATGGTCCCACCCTGCGTTTTGACATAGGTAATCGTCCCCATCCCGTCGCGGTCGCAAGAGCGCCGGCGCGTGGTGCTGCGCCTGTGAATAACTTGCAGAAGAGTTGGGAAAGCAAGGCGGAAACCAAGCCCGAGCCGAACCATAAGAGCAACACCAACGTGAACTATACCTTCGAGAATTTCGTCGAAGGTAAGTCCAACCAGTTGGCCCGTGCGGCGGCCCGTCAGGTGGCCGACAATCCGGGTGGCGCTTATAACCCGCTGTTCCTCTATGGTGGCACCGGTCTGGGCAAGACCCACCTGCTGCACGCCGTTGGCAATGCCATCAAAGAGCGCAAGAAAGACGCCAAAGTCATCTACATGCACTCCGAGCGCTTCGTCCAGGACATGGTGAAGGCGCTGCAGAATAACGCCATTGAAGAGTTCAAGCGTTATTACCGTAGCGTCGATGCCTTGCTCATCGATGACATCCAGTTCTTCGCCAACAAGGAGCGCTCCCAGGAGGAGTTCTTCCATACCTTCAACGCCTTGCTCGAAGGTAACCAGCAGATCATCCTGACCTCGGATCGCTATCCGAAAGAGATCAACGGGGTGGAGGATCGTCTCAAGTCCCGCTTCGGTTGGGGCCTGACCGTGGCGATCGAACCGCCCGAGCTGGAGACCCGCGTCGCGATCCTGATGCGCAAGGCGGACGAGAACCAGATCCACCTGCCGGACGAAGTCGCCTTCTTCATCGCCAAGCGACTGAGATCCAACGTCCGTGAACTGGAAGGGGCCCTCAACCGGGTCATCGCCAACGCCAACTTCACCGGCCGTGCCATCAACATCGATTTCGTGCGTGAAGCGCTGCGCGACTTGCTGGCCTTGCAGGAGAAGCTGGTCACCATCGACAACATCCAGAAGACGGTGGCGGAGTACTACAAGATCAAGTTGGCGGATCTGCTGTCCAAACGCCGCTCACGCTCCGTTGCCCGTCCACGCCAGCTGGCGATGGCACTGGCCAAGGAGCTGACCAACCACAGTTTGCCGGAGATAGGGGATGCCTTTGGTGGCCGTGACCACACTACCGTTCTTCATGCCTGCCGCAAGATCGAGCAGCTGAAGGAGGAGAGTCACGACATCAAGGAAGACTATTCCAACCTGATCCGTACCCTTTCTTCCTGATAACGGAACGGAGTGGACAGATGCAGTGTGAATATTCCAACCTGATCCGAACCTTTTCCTCCTAATCACAACGGAGAGCACAGATGCAGCTCGAAATTAGCCGTGAGGCCCTGTTACGTCCTCTGCAACTGGTGTCCGGTGCCCTGGGTGGCCGGCCGACCCTGCCGATCCTCGGCAACGTCCTGCTCGATGTCAGCAACGGTCTGCTATCCCTGACCGGTACCGACCTCGAAGTGGAGATGATCGGTCAGGTCTATCTCAACAGCGACAGCCAGGATGGCCGCACCACAGTGCCGGCCCGCAAGCTGCTGGATATCTGCCGTGGCCTGCCGGAAGGGGCGGACATTCGCCTCAGCACCGAAGGCGAACGCTTGATCATCCGCTCCGGCCGCTCCCGCTTCAATCTGTCGACCCTGCCGGCGACCGAGTATCCGAATATCGAGGACTGGGAGTCCGTGCTCGAATTCGACATCAGTCAGCTGGAACTGAAGAAGCTGATCGATGCGACCCAGTTCTCCATGGCCAGCCAGGACGTGCGCTACTACCTGAACGGCATGCTGTTCGAGAGCGAAGGCCATGGCCTGCGCACCGTCGCAACCGACGGTCACCGTCTCGCCACCTGCCGTCGTGAAGTGGTACAAGAATCGCTGCCCGATCATCAGGTTATCCTGCCCCGTAAAGGGGTGCTTGAGCTGGTGCGCCTGCTTGAGGCGGAAGACAAGCCGGTACGGCTGCAGATCGGCCGCAGCAACCTGCGCGCCGCGCTGGATGGCTTCATCTTCACCTCCAAGCTGGTAGATGGCCGCTTCCCGGACTGGCGCCGGGTCATTCCGCGCAACAGCGACAAGGCGTTGATCGCCGGTCGTGAGGATCTGCGCCAGGCCTTCGCCCGCGCCGCCATTCTTTCCAACGAAAAATTCCGTGGGGTGCGTCTCAATTTGCAGCAACATTTGCTGCGCATCACCGCCAACAACCCGGAACAGGAAGAAGCGGAAGAGCTGCTTGACGTACAATACGAGGCCAGCGAGATGGAGATCGGCTTCAACGTCTCCTATGTGCTGGACGTGCTGAATACGTTAAAATGTGACCAGATCCGGATCAGCCTGAGCGATTCCATCAGCAGTGCCATTATTGAGGATTTTGACAGCCAAGATGCTCAGTACGTGGTGATGCCGATGCGGATCTAGTCGTGTCCCTGGTCAAACTTCAGCTCAGTGACTTTCGCAATATCCAGCAGGCCAGTCTCAAGCTGTCCCCCGGCCTCAACATCCTGGTCGGGTGCAACGGCAGCGGCAAGACCAGCGTGCTGGAAGCCATTCATTATCTCGGTCTCGGTCGTTCCTTTCGTACTCACCTGACCGGGCGGGTCATCCGCCAGGGGGAGCGGGCCTTCACCCTGTTTGCCCAGTGCGAACTGGAGGGGCGTCAGGTGCCCATCGGCCTCGCCAAGGACAAGAGCGGCGAGACCCAGCTCAAGATCGCCGGGGCTCAGGCCCAGCGATTGGCCGAGCTGGCCGAGTTGCTACCGGTGCAGTTGATCCATCCCGATGGTTTCAATCTGTTGACCGGTGGGCCCCAGGCGCGCCGTGCCTGGCTGGATTGGGGTGTTTTTCATCAGGAGCCGACCTTCTTCTCCCTGTGGGGACGAGTGCGGCGGCTACTGAAACAACGTAATGCCTTGCTGCGTCAGAGCAGTCAGTATCGCCAGTTGGCGTTCTGGGATCAGGAGTTAGTACGGCTGGGGACTGAATTAGCAGCGTTTCGCGCCAGTTATTGTCAGGCCATTACGCCCCTGATCAAGGAGATGACGGCGGATTTCTTGCCGGAATTCGACATCAGTCTCGGTTTCTACCGGGGCTGGGAGAAAGACCGCCCCCTCGGCGAATTGCTGGAGGCGGGGTTTGAGCGGGATCGCTCGCTGGGTTACACAGGGGTAGGCCCACAGAAGGCCGATGTGCGACTCAAGGCGAACGGGGTGCCCGCTCAGGATATTTTGTCCAGGGGTCAGCTGAAGTTGTTGGTCTGTGCCATGCGACTGGCCCAAGGGCTCTATTTGAATCAACATAGCAGCCGCGGCTGTATTTTTTTAATTGACGATTTTGCCTCTGAACTGGATGTCGACAAGCGCCGCTTGCTGGCCGCAAGGCTGAAGCAGTGTGCGTCCCAGGTGTTTATCACCGCCATCGATACCGGTCAGCTCGCAGACATGATGGATGCGAATGACTGCAAGTTGTTCCACGTGGAACAAGGCAAGATCTCCGAAACGTTAGAGAAGGCAGAGAGTAAGCTATGAGTGAAAATACTTACGACTCCTCGAATATCAAGGTGCTGAAGGGCCTGGATGCGGTCCGCAAGCGCCCGGGGATGTACATCGGCGACACGGATGATGGCTCGGGTCTGCACCACATGGTGTTTGAAGTCGTCGATAACTCCATCGATGAGGCTCTGGCTGGCTACTGCTCCGATATTCTGGTCAAGATCCATTCAGACGGTTCCGTCTCCGTGCGTGACAACGGTCGGGGCATCCCGGTCGACATCCACGAAGAGGAAGGCCGCTCCGCCGCCGAAGTCATCATGACCGTGCTGCACGCAGGCGGTAAGTTCGATGACAACTCCTACAAGGTGTCTGGCGGCCTGCACGGCGTGGGCGTCTCCGTGGTGAACGCCCTGTCCGACAAGCTGCTGCTGACCATTCGTCGTAACGGCCATGTCTACGAGCAGACCTATCACTTGGGCGAGCCGCAGGCACCGCTCAAGCAGATCGGCGACAGCTCTTCCGGCACCGGTACCGAAGTACGCTTCTGGCCAAGCCCTACCATCTTCAGCGATACCCTGTATCACTACGAGATCCTGGCCAAGCGCCTGCGCGAACTCTCCTTCCTCAACTCAGGCGTGTCTATCCGTCTGCAAGACGAGCGTGATGGCCGTGAGGTGCATTTCTGCTACGAGGGCGGCATCAAGGCCTTCGTCGAATACCTGAACCAGAACAAGACCCCGATCCACCCGAAGGTGTTCCACTTCTCCACCGAGCAGGATGGCATCGGCGTCGAAGTCGCCATGCAGTGGAACGACGCCTATCAGGAAGGGGTGTATTGCTTCACCAACAACATCCCGCAGCGGGATGGTGGTACTCATCTGGTGGGCTTCCGTACCGCACTGACCCGTACCCTCAACACCTACATGGATAAAGAGGACTACAGCAAGAAGGCCAAGTCGGCCGCCAGTGGCGACGACGTGCGTGAAGGTCTGATTGCGGTCATCTCGGTCAAGGTGCCTGATCCCAAGTTCTCCTCCCAGACCAAGGACAAGCTGGTCTCTTCCGAAGTGAAGACCGCCGTCGAACAGGCGATGGGTGAGAAGCTCGGTGAGTTCCTGCTGGAAAACCCGGGCGATGCCAAGATCGTGGTCAACAAGATCATCGATGCGGCCCGTGCCCGTGAGGCGGCCCGCAAGGCGCGTGAACTGACTCGCCGCAAGGGTGCGCTGGACATCGCTGGCTTGCCCGGCAAGCTGGCAGACTGCCAGGAGAAAGACCCGGCCCTGTCTGAACTCTACATAGTGGAAGGGGACTCTGCTGGCGGCTCCGCCAAGCAGGGTCGCAACCGCAAGAACCAGGCCATACTGCCGCTCAAGGGCAAGATCCTGAACGTGGAGAAGGCCCGTTTCGACAAGATGATCTCCTCGCAAGAGGTGGGCACCCTGATCACCGCCCTGGGCTGTGGCATCGGTCGTGACGAGTACAACCCGGACAAACTGCGCTACCACAACATCATCATCATGACCGATGCGGACGTCGATGGTGCGCACATCCGGACTCTGCTGCTGACCTTCTTCTACCGCCAGATGCCGGAAATCATCGAGCGTGGCTATGTCTTCATCGCCCAGCCGCCGTTGTACAAGGTCAAGAAGGGCAAGCAGGAGCAGTATCTGAAAGATGAAGATGCGCTGCTGCAGTACCAGACGGCTATGGCGTTGGATGGTGCGACCCTGCACGTCAACGAATCTGCCCCGGCCATCGGTGGTGAAGCGCTGGAGCGTCTGGTCAATCAGCATCGCGCCGTCTCTCACCTGATCTCCCGCATGTCTCGCCGTGCACCGGACGCCGTCTTGACCCAGCTGATCTATCAGCCTGAGTTGAACGAAGCACTGCTGGCCAGCGAAAGCGATCTGCTGGCCTGGTGCCTGGCCATGGAAGCCGTTCTCAACGAGAGCAACCACGGCATCCAGTACCAGATCCAGGTCCGTCGCGACGAAGAGCGCAGCCTGTTCGTGCCGCACGCCGTGGTACGTCAGCATGGTGTCGATCGCGAATACCCGATCAGCTACGACTTCCTGCAGTCCGGTGAATACCGTCAGCTGGTTTCTCTGGGCAAGGAGATCGCCAACCTGATCGAGGACGGCGGTTTCATCAAGCGTGGCGAGAAGGTCAAACCGGTCGCCAACTTCGTGGAAGCCGTCGACTGGCTGATGGGTGAAGGCAAGCGCGGCATCTACATCCAGCGCTATAAAGGGCTGGGTGAGATGAACCCGGAACAGCTGTGGGAAACTACCATGGATCCGGAAGCGCGCCGCATGCTGCGCGTGACCATCGATGATGCCGTCGGTGCCGATCAGCTGTTCTCCACCCTGATGGGTGATGCGGTCGAGCCGCGTCGTGACTTTATCGAGACCAACGCTTTGCGCGTGGCCAACCTCGACGTCTAATTCGACTCTATCATCGCGATATAAAAAAGCCGGTCCTTGTGACCGGCTTTTTGTTTTCAGGGCTGGGCATAAGAGCCACGTTCCACGTGAAACACTCGTTCCGATGCCGTTAGCATCAGGCTAATTCTGGAGCCGGGCTGTAGAGGCGAAGGCGATGGCCGTCAGGGTCCAGTGCCACGCAGGTGTAGCCGAACTCCATCCGGGTGGGGCGCTGCGCTATGGTCAAGCCGTCGGCCTGCCACTTGGCAAAGCAAGCATCGATACAGGCATCATCGGGCAGGGGGAAGGCCAGCTCCATGGCACCGGCTTCTTGAGTGACAGCCGGCTCGACTTGTTCTCTGGCCCAGAGTGCCAGTTTGGCGCCCGACTCGAACACGAACATGGCAAAACTGGGGCACTCTTCTACCGGTGCGCGCTGGAACAGTTCGCGGTAGAAGCGGGCGCTGTGAACCGGATTGGCGACATAGAGGATGCTGAATTGGGGGATATGCATGTGACACTCCTTGCTTGGGGGATGGCGCACTGCGCCGACCCCATCAGCATGGCCGCCCGGGGTGTCAGTTTCTGTCAGCAATGAATCCCGGTTGCGGGATCTGCTGGTTGGCCCGCCACTCCTTGAGCAGCAGGGCCGGGCTCCTGGGATAGGGGCTCGCCTCCAGCTGCAAATGGTCGATGCGATCGACCCGGAAATGACGAAAGTCCTGGCGTAGCTCACACCAGGCCATCAACACCCGCACCTTGTCGAAGTAGCCGAGGGCGAAGGGCCAGACGGTGCGCTCGGAGAGTGCCTCCTTCAGGTCGCGATAGCCGAGGGTCACCTTGCGCTGCTGGCGGATGGCGCTGCGCAACTGCGTCTCGTCCGTGCTCTCCGTGGTGCGGTAGGAGCCGATCAGTAGGGCATTGGCCTGGAGCTGCTGTCGATACTCGGCGGGCAGCACGGCTTCTATCTTGGCCAGCGCACTACGGGCGCCTGTGCTCAGGTCTCTGTCCGCATGCTCTGCCACCCATCGGGACCCCAGCACCAGGGCGTCCAGCTCCTCCTCACTGAACATCAGGGGTGGCAGCGTGAAACCGGGTCTCAGGACATAGCCGATGCCGGCTTCCCCTTCAATCTGTGCCCCCTGGGCTTGCAGAGTGGCGATATCTCGATAGAGGGTACGCAGGCTGATGCCCAGCTCTTGTGCGAGAGCCGTGCCAGTGATGGCGTAGCGATGACCACGCAGCTGCTGGAGCAGGGCGAGCAGGCGTTCGGAACGGGACATGGTGTGGCTCCTTGGGATCTGTGATGGCTCTCAACGGACGGATGACTCGGCGAGGGTGGCGTTACACTCTATCGCCGCGAAAGGTGCGGCGCCACTCGCTCGGAGACACCCCGAAGCGTGTGCGAAAGTGCTGGCGCAGGCTGGTGGCCGTCTTCAATCCCACCAGCTCGGCGATGCGCTCCATGGAGTGAGAGCTGGACTCCAGCAACTCCTGGCTGCGCCTGAGCCGCTCGGCCAGCAACCAGTCACCGACGGAGAGGCCGGTCGCCTGCTGGAAACGGCGGGTGAAGGTGCGCCGACTCATCAGGCAGTGTTCCGCCAGGTTGTCCAGGTTGTGGGGCTGCGCCAGATGGCCGCGCAGATGGTCCAGTAGCTGATTCATCCTGGCATCCCGGGTGGAGGAGGGTACCGGCTGCTCGATGAACTGGGCCTGGCCGCCTTCTCGATGGGGTGGCACCACCAGCCGCCTTGCCAGCTTGTTGGCGATCTGGCTGCCATGATGCTGGCGCACCAGGTAGAGGCAGCAATCCAGCCCGGCCGCCGTGCCAGCTGAGGTGATCAGCTTTTCATCGTCCACGTAGAGGGCATTGGTATCGAGCCGCACGCCGGGAAAGCGGTGCATGAAGTCCTGCTCGTACTCCCAGTGGGTGGAAGCTCTGCGCCCCTCCAGCAAGCCGGCGTAGGCCAGCACATAGGTGCCGAGGCAGAGCCCCACCACCTGGGCGCCTCTGTCATAAGCGGCCACCAGGGCATCGAGCAAGGGCTGGGCCGGGCGCTCCGCCGGATCCCGCCAGAAGGGAATTATGATGATATCCGCCTCGGCCAGGGCTTCGAGCCCATGAGGGGGATTAATGTAGAAGCCTTGTGAGGAGCCGGGCTGGTGGATTGCATCGCCGGCGCAGAGCCTGAGTTCAAACAGGGGCTGACCCGGCATCATCATGTCGCCGAAGATGAGGCAGGGCACGGCACAATGAAAAGGGCTGAACTGATCGAAGGTCACCACGGCGACTATCGGGATGGACATGATGATGGCTTCCTCTGCTCGTTGCACAAGGATGATAGTCTCTGGTCGCGTAAAGACGAAGGGCCATATGGTCCCATGGCCCGCTTGCTCACAGCTCCAGGATTTCGCCATCCTCCGGCACCCGCACCCGGTGATCCATGCCCTGTGCGCCTAGATAGCCACGCAACTCGCGCCGTGACAACAGGGCGTGATTGACGGCCTCCAGATGGCTGGCGATCAGGGTCGCCTGCGGGGCGGCCTGGTACACCGCCAGCACGTCCTCCTTGTTCATGATGATGGCGCCGAGCCCCGGAATATGGGCATCGCCACAGTTGAGTACGACCACCTCGGGTGTGTGGCGTCTCAGGCTTTGGGCCACCTGTTCGTTCCAGACCGTATCGCCGGCCAGGTAGAGAGTCTTCTCCGCGGGATGGGAGAAGACCACCCCACAGACCTCGCCCAGCCGCTCTCCCAGTGGTCCAGATGATCATGGGTCACTATCACGGCGTCCACCTCGAGCAGGGTCACCATGGGCAGCGGCAACTCGACCAGGGGGTTGCGCAAGTGGCTGTTGGCCATGCCTTCGAAGCCGGGATAGGCTCCCTTGGGGGCCAGCATGGGGTCGATCAGGAAGCGGATCCCGGCGTAGTGAATGAGCAGGGTGGCGTTGCGAACCTGGGTGATTTTCATGGCGTCCTCGGGTGCGGTGTGGGGATGTGCAACCAGTATGGCGCCGGGCGAGGCGAGCCATGAGTGGCCCGTGGGCCGATAATCATCGCAATCGGGCCAAATTGCATCTCGAGAGTGAACCGGGAAAAATTTTTTAAAAAATGCCCTTGAAAGCAAAAAGCTGACCCCTATATAGGTAACAAGGCCGGAACGCTCAATAGAGGTTTCGACCAGGCGCCCGTCCAAATGGAGGGCAAACAATCCGTTATCGCTCACAAGAGGGTAATACTATGCGTTCTATCGACTTCTCTCCGCTCTATCGTTCTGCCATCGGTTTCGATCGTCTGGCCAATCTCATCGAATCTGCGGCCAGCAATGGCAATGCCGGTTATCCCCCCTACAACATCGAGCAGCTGGGCGACAGCGACTACCGCATCAGCATGGCGGTGGCGGGCTTTACCCAGGAAGAGCTGGAGCTGAGCTTCCAGGAAAACCTGCTGACGGTGAAGGGGAGCAAGCAGGCCGAAAGCGATCGCAGCTATCTCTATCAGGGCATCGCCGAGCGGGGCTTCGAACGCCGCTTCCAGTTGGCCGACTATGTGCGAGTGAAAGGGGCTGACCTGAAAAATGGTTTGCTGCACATCGACCTGGTGCGTGAAGTGCCTGAGGCGATGAAGCCGCGCAAGATTGAAATCAACGGCTAACCCAGTACCTGACCACGCTTCCCGGGTGCCGATAATGGGCCTGAGAAGATAACAACCTGTTGCTTATTAGAAGGATAGGATTATGCGTAACTTCGATTTGTCTCATCTCTATTCCAATGCCGTCGGCTTCGAGCGGATGGCCCGTGAGCTGGAAGGCCTGCTCGATCAAAAGACAGTGGCTTATCCCCCTTACAACATCGAGAAGCGGGAGCAAGATGGCTACCGCATCACCCTGGCGGTGGCCGGCTTCGAACGTGAAGAGCTGGAGCTGGAGACCGAGAACGGTACCCTCAAGGTGAAGGGCCGCAAGGCACCAGCATCAGGGGAGCGTCAGTTCCTCCATCAGGGCATTGCCGAGCGTGACTTCGAGCTCGCCTTTAAGTTGAGCCAGCACGTTGAGGTACGAGATGCCCGACTGGAGCATGGCCTGCTGGTCATCGACCTGGCCCGTGAGCTGCCAGAGGCGCTCAAGCCCCGCGCCATTCCCATCGGACAAAACGAGTCCCTGGCACTGCCCAACTAAGTGCCGACAGAAAAAAGGCCTGCGATTGCAGGCCTTTTTGTTTTCTAGGGTTGGCTCAGTTGGCGTAGAGAGCGTTGATCTCCTCGGCCAGGATGGCGACACCACGGCGCACCAGCTCCTCACTCTGGGAGTAGTTGAGGCGGATGCACTCCTGGCTGTGGCGCCAGGCAGGATCATTAATGCCGGGGAAGAAGTAGTGGCCAGGCACGATCAGCAGGTTCTTCTCCTTCAGCCGCTCGTAGAGGGTCTGACTGTGGATCGGCAAGTCTTCAAACCAGAGCCAGAGGAAGAGCGCACCTTCCGGCTTGTGGATGTGGAAGCGGGGATCCGGGATCGCCTCGCGCAGTAGCTGCACCGCCAGCTCCGCCTTCTGTCGGTAGAACGGCTTCACCACCTGTTCGCTCAGGGTGATGATCTCGCCGCTCTCGATCATCGGAATGGTGAGAGCCGGGCCCAGACTGCCAGGGGCCAGATTGATGATGCCGCTCAGGTTGGCGATGGCCCGGATGATCTTCTCGTCGGCGATCACGATACCGCAGCGAGTGCCCGGCAAGCCCAGCTTGGAGAGGCTCATGCAGAGGATGGTGTTGGCGTTCCAGAATGGCTTGGCCTCGCTGAAGATGATGCCGGGGAAGGGCACGCCATAGGCATTGTCGAGTAGCAGCGGGATGCCCTTGTCACGAGCGATCTGATCCAGATGCTCGATCTCTTCATCGGTCAGCACGTTGCCGGTCGGGTTGGTCGGGCGGGAGACACAGATCACCCCGATGTCGTCACCGACCTCCAGGCTTTCGAAATCCACATGGTATTTGAACTGACCATCGGGCAACTTCTCGATGGTGGGCTTGTAGGCAACGAAGTGGTCGTCAGCGAGCGCCGAGTCGGCATAGCCGATGTACTCCGGGGCCAGGGGGAACAGCACCTTCTTCTTGCGGCCATCGGCAAACTCACCGGCCAGCAGATTGAACAGATAAAAGAAGGCATTCTGACTGCCGTTGGTCAGGGCGATGTTGAGGGCCGAGATGTCCCAGCCCAGTTCTCTGTTGAGCAGGGCGGCCAGCGCCTTGGTGAACCTGTCCTTGCCTTGCGGGCCATCGTAGTTGGCCATGGCTTTGACCAGTTCGCCATTGTCGAGCAGGTTTTTGGCTTCGGTTTGAAAGCGCTCCAGCATGGCGGGGATGGGGGCCGGATTGCCGCCACCCAGCATGATGGCGTCCGGATTGGTCAGCCCCTGATTAAGGTCATCCATGAGTTGGGTAATGCCGGCATGGCGAGTGAACTTCTCGCCGAACAAGGAAAATTCCATTCGGTGACGGATCCAGATTTGGTTGCGGGGATGTAGCACCATAGCTCAGTTTAAAAGCGGGTGTCGATCAAAAAAACCGGACGTTTCACGTGGAACATGGCCCTGATATCGGGAGGCTAATCGGGGATTTGAAAATTCCTAATCCGAAATGGATATATTTTACTCTTCATATCCGAATGATGATTAATTTAAATAAAATCATTGGCTTATAAAAATTCTGGAGACAGCCTGTTGTAACCCATCGAATGCCCGCAGGGTGTAGGCATCCGTAATGGCGGCTACCTTCCCCACGCGCTGGGAGTCTGTCCCGTGTGCTGCTTGAAGAAGCTGATGAAGGCGCTGTCGCTGGAGAATTCCAGTTGGCCAGCCACCTGGCTGATGGGGGTGGCGTCGGCCAGCAGTTCCATGGCGCGCAGCAATCGCCACTGCTGCCGCCAGGCCTGATAGTTCATACCGGTATCACGCAGGAAGATGCGGCCAATGGTCTTGTCACTGGCACCCACCCGTTCGGCCAGCTGGTTGAGCCGAGCGGGCAGGGCGTCACTGCGTTTTAGCTCCTGTAGCCAGGTCGTCAGACGTGGATCTGCCGGCAGCGGCAACTGCCAGGATTCCCGTGGCGATTGCGCCAATTCTTCCAAGAAGAGTGCCACCATGCTGAGCTGCTCCACCTCCGGCTTGTCCCATGGCCAGAACGCCATCCGCTCGATGATCTCCCGCAGCAAGGGGTTGACGGCGATGACCTGCACGCCGGCGGGCAGCTCGGGTCGTGGCCTGAAATAGAGGGAGCGGTAGGCGACGACTCCGCGCATCAGTACTCGATGGGGAACCCCCGCGGGTATCCAGGCAGCCCGACTGGGGGGAAGCAGGCAGACCCTGTTATCCAGCTCGATGCTCATACAGCCGGTCTGGGCGAACAATAGCTGGTGGCGTTGATGCTGGTGCAGGCCCGAGTCATGCCAGCCGAGATCGGAGGCGATGCCAAGCAGGCTACCCGTCAGTCGGTCGGGGTCAAAGGGGCTGTCGGGTAGAATAAAGGCCATTTGTCTGATTTCTGATGTTTATAGTCCAGCTTATTGTAATCAGACATCCTGCTTCTCTCTAGACTGGCAGCCTCTTATGAAGGAGGTTTGTCATGAACAACAAGTTGCCACCACTCTGGCTAGTGGTCGGGTTGATGATGTTTCCCCAGATAGTGGAGACCATCTATAGCCCGGTACTGACCCATATCGCCAGCCAGTTTCGGGTGAGTGACGGGCAGGCATCCCAGACTCTGTCGGTTTACTTTCTGGCGTTTGCGGTGGGGGTGGTCTGCTGGGGTCGACTCTGCGATCTCATCGGGCGGCGCCCGGCCATGTTGACCGGTCTGCTGACCTATGGGGTAGGCACCCTGCTGGCGCTGCTGGCCCATCAGTTCGAAACCTTGTTGCTGGCGCGGGTCATCTCGGCCTTTGGTGCCGCCGTGGGATCCGTGGTCACCCAGACCATGCTGCGTGACAGCTATCAGGGCAGTGATTTGGCACGTGTCTTCTCGGTGATGGGGGTTGCGCTCTCTCTCAGCCCGGTGCTGGGCTTGGTGAGTGGTGGCCTGCTGGCCGATCAATTTGGCTATCTCGGTGTATTCGGTGGCTTGATGCTATTGGCCATGGTATTGGGGCTGCTTGCCTGCTGGCGATTGCCGGAGACCCGCCCAGTGAGCACCACTCGAGTGGCCTTGTGGCCGCTGGTGCGGCGAATGGTGGGGGATGCTGGACTCTGGCGTAGTGCACTGCTGGTGGCCTTGTTCAACACCATGCTGTTTGGCTACTACAGCCTGGCGCCGTTCATCTTTGCCGGACTGGGTCTGACGACCCGCGAGTTCGGTTACTCCGGCCTGGTGCTGGCACTGGCGACGCTGATCGGCAGTCTGTTGAACAAGCGGTTGTTGGGTAAGGGATGGTTACCATCCTCGTTGATCCGGTTGGCGGTGTCGCTGGCGCTGGGTTCTGGCCTCGCCGTGTGGATGAGTCAGGCATCACTCTGGTTCTTGCTGCCCATGATGGGCACAGTGGTGGCCTTCGGTATCGCCATCCCCAATGTGCTCAGTCAGGCCTTGTTGGCTTACCGCGAGGTGGCGGGCAGTGCTGGCGCCCTGTTCGGGCTGGCTTACTACCTGCTGCTTAGCTTGGGGCTGGCCGTGGCGGCGGCGGTGCAGGACCTGGGTTTGCTGCTCTTTGGCTGTGGTCTGTTGGCGCTGCTGTGTGGCTACCGTCGTTCCACGTGAAACATCAACTGCCGATAAAACGGTAGCCGATGCCGGACTCGGTTTCGATCAGGTTGGGTTGCTGGGGATTATCGCCCAGCTTCTTGCGCAGGCTGGCGATGACGATACGCAGGTAGTGGGTATCTTCCTTGTGGCTTGGTCCCCAGATATCGTTGAGCAGCTGGGTCTGCAGTACCAGCTTGCCGGGGTGGCACACCAGCGCCTGCAACAGGGCGAACTCCTTGCGCGACAGGGGGATCTCCTCATCGTGCAGACTCACCCTGTGGCTGCTGGTATCCAGGCTCAGGCCACAGAGCGGGAAGTGGCGGCACTCGCCGCTGCTGACCCCGGCCCGTTGCCGCAGTAGCACGCGGATCCGCGCCATCATCTCCCCAATGCCAAACGGCTTGCTCATGTAGTCGTTGGCACCCGCATCCAGCAGCCGCACCTTCTCCTGCTCCGAATCCCGCGCCGACAACACCAGCACCGGATGTTGGTGATGTTCCCGAATGGCTTTCAATACCTGAATGCCGTCTCCGTCGGGCAGCCCCAGATCCAGGATCACCAGATCGGGGTTGAGGTGGCGATACTGCTCCAGCCCCTCATTGACGCCGACCGCCTCGCTGACCTGGTGGCCTTCGGCGATCAGACTGATGCGCAGAAAACGGCGGATCGCCGCTTCATCGTCAATGACCAGAATATGGGCCATCTAGCCTCCAGCCATGAATAGGGGAAGAGGGCGATGGATGGCCGCCTCAGTGGCATCATGACAAGCAATGTGATCCATCATATCTCCGGTGAGTTGAGGGCGAGTGGCAGGGAGATGCGCATGCAGGTACCGTTGCCGTTGGGGCCGGAAAATGCCCAGATGCGGCCGCCGTGCGCCTCTATCATAGCGCGAGAAATGGCGAGGCCAAGCCCGGTGCCGCGGCTGCCACAATCTCCGACCGGCTGGGTGTAGAACAGGTTGAAGATCTTGTCCCGATCGGATTCGGCGATGCCGACCCCGATGTCGATGATGTCGATGATCAGATCCGGCGTGGCCAGCATCACCTTGAACTCGATGGGAGTGCCGGCTGGCGAGTAGCGGGAGGCGTTGTCGAGGATGTTGACCAGCACCTGCTCGATCAGGGCACCGTGGACATAAAGTTCGGGGATCTGCTGATCGAAGTGAATGAGCAGCTTGTGCTGGCGCCATGAGGATTCCAGCCGCTTGCGCGCACTCTCCACCAGATCGGCCAGGCTGACCCAGTCACGTTTCAGCTGGAAGTCCGGCGAGCCGATGCGAGTCATGTCCAGCAGGTTTTGCACATAGCCGTGCAGGCGGCGGGCCTCGTCTTGTACCGAATGCAGCAGTTCGTTGCGATCCTCCGCACTTATCCGATCACCATATTCCAGCAGGGTGCTGCCGGCACCCATGATGGTGGCGAGCGGCGTCTTCAGATCGTGGGAAACCGAGGAGAGCAGGGCGGCGCGCATTCTGTCGGTCTCCGCCTGCAGTTGGCTATCGGCCAGCCGCTCGTTGAGATCGATCCGCGCCAGGGCGGCGCGGATATCGGTGAGCAGTGCCTGCAACTGATGCTCGGCGGAGGAGCTGAGCGGGTTGGCTAGTTTGATGCCAAGCACCAGCTCATCGGTGAGGTGATGGTACTGGGCCTCGGCGGCATTGAGAGTGGCCGTGTGGCCGCCGGCACTCTGCTTCTGGGCGAGGCACCAGTCGATAGCCGCCTTGTCAGTCTGGCCCGGCCCGTTGGGCGCATCGCCCGCCCGGTATTGGTAATCCTGATCGAGGGCAAACACGGGTTGGCCCAGCGCCAGCGAAATGGCCTGGGTGCCTTGCCTGAGCACCTCAACCGGGCTGCTGGCGGTGGCAAGCCCCTGACTCAGGGATAGCAGGGCATTGCCGAGTTGCTGGGTTTCGCGCAAGCCCACCAACTGTTGGCGCTGGCGTGACGCCAGCCGTCCGGCGGCCATGCCGACGATGAGCAGTACGAATAGGGTGAGCAGATCGCTGTGGTTGGCCACGTTCAGGGAGAAGTGAGGGGCGACAAACAGCAGGTTATGGGCCACGAAGCCCAGCACGGCCGCCAGGATGGCAGGAACCAGACTGGTGGAGAGTGCCGTGGCCAGCACCCCCAGCACGAACAACAATGGCAGCGAGGCGGGGGGCAGCCAGTGCGAGAGTCCCCAGGCGATGGCCGAGGTCGTGCCCATGATGAACAAGGCGAGCAAGCTCTGGCGGATATCCTTGGGGCCCGCGGGATACAGGCCGAGGCCAGGTTTGTGTTTCTCGGTATCCACCAGGGTGATCTCGAACCCCTGAGCTTGTTTGAGCAGGTGTTGCACCAGGGAACGACGCCAGGGTGACTTGTGGGGCTTGCCAAGCAAGAGTTGCGAGACTTGTTGCTGCTCGGCTGTTTCCAGCAGGGCATCGGCCACCGCCGGACTGGAGAGGGTCAACACCTTGGCGCCCAGCTGGGAGGCTAGCGCCAGCGCCTGCTCCAGTTCGGCCGAGCGCTGTCCCTGGCTGTCGATGTGCACCACCAGCCAGGGCAGCTGGCGACGCTGGGCGAAGCGATGACCATAACGCACCAGTAAGGCGCCGTGCTGCTCCCCGAGACAGACCATCAGCTTGCCCCGTAGGGGCAGCGTGGTCTTGCCCGCCGCTTGCCATTGCAGTTGCAGATCGCCTTCCACGTGGCTGGCGGCAGTCTGCATCGCCAGCTCGCGCAGGGCGGTCAGATTGTTGAGGGAGAAGAAGGATTGCAGGGCGGCCTTGGCCTGATGAGGCACATAGACCTTGCCCTCCTTGAGCCGCCCGAGCAGCTCCTTGGGGGGCAGGTCGATGAGCACCAGACTGTCGGCTTCCAGCAGCACCTGATCCGGCAGCGTCTCCTTGACCCTGACACCGGTCAGCTGCCACACCAGATCGTTGAGGCTCTCCAGGTGCTGCACGTTGAGGGTGGTGTAGACATCGATGCCTGCGCCGAGCAGCTCTTCCACATCCTGCCAGCGCTTCTCGTGACGGCTGCCGGGGGCATTGGTATGGGCCAGCTCGTCCACCACGGCGATGGCGGGTTTGCGCACGAGCAGGCCATCCAGATCCATCTCCTCCAGCCGTTGCTGGCGGTGGTAGTGCAGTTGCAGTGGCTGGAGGGGGAGTTTGTCGAGCAGGGCCAGAGTCTCCTGGCGGCCATGGGTTTCCACCACCCCGATCAGGATGTCGACCCCCTCTTTGGCCTGTTCACGCACGGCCTGCAGCATGGCGTAGGTCTTGCCTACGCCGGGGGCTGCGCCGAGAAAAACCTTCAGCTTGCCCTTGTGTTCTTCTTCCAGGCTGGCCAGCAAGGCGTCGGCCCTAACCTCATCACGCATCTTAGTCCCTATCGAGCAGCAGCCGGCTCGGCTCAAGAATGTGTATCACTGCCTGTATATCACCGAGTCAGCCTGGACTGTCATCGTGTTTCTCTGTCTCAGCCAAATAGAAGACCCGGCACAAGTTGCCGGGCCATCATCATCAGGCATCCTTGTCGAGCTGCAGGTTCAGCTCAAGGATGTTGACCACTTGCGGGCCAAGGATACCAGCTTGTGTAGCGGACTTGACCCGTTCCGTCAACGAGGCGGGATCCAGCCCCCGTTCCTTGGCTACTCTGTCCACCTGAGACAACACGGCATCCAGCGGCAGATGAGGGTCGAGCCCTGATGCCGAGCGGGTCAGCAGGGTGGGCGACGGGTTGGCGGCCTGAGCCTTGGCTTCAGTCTGGGCAAACTCGGCACGCAGCGGCGAACTCATGCCAAGGTTGCTGGCACCGCTACCTATGGTGGCGAAGTCGGTGGCTGAGGGGCGGGAGTGGAAGTATTCCGCCCGCTCGAATTTCTGCGCCAGCAGGGCGCTGCCGATCAGCTGCTGCTTGTTGTTGGTCAGCTGACTGCCGTTGGCCTGCCAGGGGAACAGCACCTGGGCCAGCCCGGTCACCGCCAGCGGATAGCCGACGCCCAGCAGCAGGGTCAGGGTCAGCAGGGTTCTAATCGCAATCATGATATGTCCTTAATTCCTGAGCGGAATTTATGGGATGCGGGCCAGGCCCGCACCCCGTAATGGTTACACCAGACCGAGGCCGGTGATGACCAGATCGATGAGCTTGATGCCGATAAAGGGCACCAGCAGACCGCCGACACCGTAGATCAGCAGGTTGCGGCGCAGCAGGCTGGCAGCGGATCCCTTCAGACTGACACCTCGCAGGGCCAGCGGTACCAGCGCCACTATGATCAGGGCGTTGAAGATGATGGCCGACAGGATGGCGCTCTGCGGGCTGCCTAGCTGCATCAGGTTCAGGGCGCCCAGTTGTGGGTAGGCTGCGATGAACAGGGCCGGCAAGATGGCGAAATACTTGGCCACGTCGTTGGCGATGGAGAAGGTAGTCAGGGCTCCACGGGTGACCAGCAACTGTTTGCCCACCAGTACCACATCCAGCAACTTGGTGGGGTTGGAGTCCAGATCCACCAGGTTGCCTGCTTCTTTTGCGGCCTGGGTACCTTCGTTCATGGCCAGCCCTACGTCGGCCTGGGCCAGTGCCGGGGCATCGTTGGCGCCGTCACCGCACATGGCCACCAGTCGGCCATCGGCCTGCTCCTGGCGGATGTAGGCCAGTTTCTTCTCCGGTGTCGCCTCGGCGATGAAGTCATCCACCCCGGCCTCGGCGGCGATGGCCGCCGCCGTCAGCGGGTTGTCCCCGGTGATCATCACGGTGCGGATCCCCATGTGGCGCAGGATCTGGAAGCGGGCCTTGATGCCGGGCTTGATGATGTCCTTGAGGTAGACCACCCCGAGCAGTTGCTCGTGGGTACAGACCAGCAGGGGGGTGCCACCCTGGCGGGCGATGTTATCGACCGCCTTCAGGATGATCTCGGGCACCGCCTTGCGATCGAGGGAGAGGTAGTTAAGAACCGCATCGACCGCCCCTTTGCGATATTGATGACCGTTGCGATCCAGTCCGCTCAATCGAGTCTCTGCGCTGAAGGGGATCAGCTTGTCGCTCTCCAGCTGGCTCGGCTTGGCCATGCTCTTGCCGGCCAGGGTCAGGATAGACTTGCCCTCCGGGGTGTTGTCACCCAGGGAGGCCAGCATGGCAGCCTGTGCCAGCAGGGAAGGATCCACCCCCGGTGCCGGGATCAGCTCGTCCGCCATGCGATTGCCGAAGGTGATGGTACCGGTCTTGTCCAGCAACAGCGTACGCACATCACCGGCGGCCTCCACGGCGCGGCCTGACTTGGCGATCACGTTCAGCTTCACCAATCTGTCCATGCCGGCGATACCGATGGCGGAGAGCAGACCGCCTATGGTCGTCGGGATCAGGGTGATGAAGAGCGCGATCAGGTAGAGCCTGGGGACCTGAGTGCCGTTGTAGTCGAGGAACCAGGGCAGGGTGGCCACCACCAGCAGGAAGATCAGGGTCAGACCCACCAGCAGGGCGTCGAGCGCCATCTCATTTGGCGTCTTTTGACGCTTGGCCCCTTCCACCAGCGCAATCATGCGATCCAGCGTGCTCTCACCCGGATTGTTGCTGACTTTGATCCAGATCTCGTCCGAGACGACGGTGGTGTTGCCGGTCACGCCGCTGCGATCGGTACCCGACTCGCGGATCACCGGGGCGGATTCCCCGGTGATGGCGGCTTCGTTGACCGAGGCGATGCCGGCGATGACTTCGCCATCCGCCGGGATCATCTCGCCGCTGCGTACCAGCACCATATCGCCCTTTAGCAGGCTGGTGGCGGGAACCCACTCACCCCGATCATCACGGGGATGGGTGACCTTGCGTGCCTTGAGCTGACTCATGCCCGCCTTCAGGCTATCGGCCCTTGCCTTGCCACGGCCTTCCGCCAGGGTCTCGGCAAAGTTCGCAAACCAAAGCGTCAGCCAGAGCCAGGCGGTCAACTGCCAGGCCAGGCTGGGCGCCACCCCGGACAGGGGCTGCCCCAGAAGGGACTCGACGGTCGCCATCACGGCGGCCAGCCAGAGGGTGAACAGTATGGGACTGCCAAACAGTGCCTTGGGGTTGAAGCGATAGAAGGCTTCAATCATGGCCTGTACGACCTGTGAACGATGTGACTTGGCCTTGACCTTGTCGGTACCGGTGGCCACTGAAATAGACTTGCTCATTAGAAAGCTCCCTGCATCAGGGTGAGATGTTCGGCTACCGGTCCCAGTGCCAGCACGGGCAAGAAGGAGAGGCCGCCTATCAGCAATACGGTAATGATCAGCAGGGTCACAAACAGCGGACCACTGACCGGGAAGTCACCTTCGCCGACATCCTGGCGCTGGGCGCGGGAGAGTTGGCCGGCGATGGCCAGTACCGGGATGATGTAGCCGAAGCGACCGAGCAGCATGGCCAAGCCGATGGCGATGCACTGCCAACTGTCGGCGGCGGCAAAGCCTGCGAAGGCGGAGCCGTTGTTGCCAGCGGCGGAGGCGTAGGCATAGATCAGGCGAGACAGGCCGTGCGGGCCGTCGTGACCTATCACGGCGCTGGCGTTTGGCATCAGCAGGGTTATCCCACCGATCACCAATACCCCGATCGGCATCACCAGCATGCTGGCGACCACCCATTTCATCTCTGTGATACCGAGACGCTTGCCCAGATAGGTGGGGGTGCGTCCTACCATCAGGCCGCACAGGAACACGGTCAGCAGCACGAACAGCATCATGCCGTAGATACCGGCGCCGACGCCGCCAAACACCACCTCACCCAGTAGCATGTTGATCATGCCGACCATGCCGCCGAGGGGGGTGAAGCTGTCATGCATGGCATTGACCGAGCCGTTGGAGGCCGAGGTCGTCGCCACTTCCCAGATGCTGGAGAGCACAGGGCCGAAGCGGCTCTCCTTGCCTTCCCAGTTACCAGTCTGTTGGGTGAGGTGGGCGAGGGCCGGGTCCGGTTGCAGCTCCTGATAGAGGGAGAGGCTGAGCCCGAGCACGAACAGCAGGGTCATGGCGGTGAGAATGGCTCGGCCGTGACCCTGATGCTTGACGTAGCGACCCAGGGTGCACACCAGGGCGGCGGGCAGGGTCAGCAGGGTGACCATTTCCAGCCAGTTGGTGAACGCGGTCGGGTTCTCGAACGGATGGGCCGAGTTGATGCCAAAGAAGCCACCGCCGTTGGAGCCGAGCTGCTTGATGGCGATCTGGGACGCGGCCGGGCCGAGCGGCAGCAGCTGCTCCTGACCTTCCAGGCTGTGGAACGGCAGGTAGGCAGACAGCGTCTGGGGCACACCCTGCCAGACCAGCAACAGCGCCATGATCAGTGCCATCGGCAACAGCACATAGAGGCAGAAACGCACCAGATCCTGCCAGAAGTTACCCAGATGGGTAGTCTGCTGGCGGGTGATACCGCGGAACAGGGCCACAGCCACGGCGGCGCCGGTACTGGCGGAGACGAAGTTCTGGGTGGTGAGTCCGACCATCTGGCTGAAGTAGGAGAGGCTGGCCTCACCGGAGTAAGCCTGCCAGTTGGTATTGGTCATGAAGCTGACCGCGGTGTTGAAGGCGAGCTCCCAGCTCAGTCCCGGCATATTCTGCGGGTTGAGCGGCAGCAGGCCTTGCGCCATCAGGATCAGGAACAACAGACCAAAGCCCGCACCGTTGAACGCGAGCAGGCTGACGGCGTAGGACTTCCAGTCTTGCTCCCGCCCATCGGTGCCACAGCAGGCCATGGTCGCTCGCTCGACGGGAGCAAGCCAACGGGTCTGTCCCTCGAATACGCGATACATATAACTGCCTAGCAGGGGTGCAGGCAGCAGAACCAGCAGCACGAAGGCGACTGGGTAGATGAGTTCTTGCCACATGATCTGGTCCCTCACTCATGACTGCGTGTGAGAGCACGCAGCAGATAGCCCAACAGGGCGAGGACCAGTAGCAGATATAGCCAATTCATATAAATTCCCTTGGTGTAATTGACACCACAAGGGTACGTAGAGTGGGCGTAAAGGCGCCATAAAGGGCCCTGTCGCGGACGTAAAATTGGCGTAAAAAGCGGAAAAATCAGTGACCTGAATGACAAGACCCGGCCTGAGCCGGGTCTTGTGAGTGGTGAGATATCTGCCCCCGGGCGATGCCATGGAACCGGCATCTCCCGGGGACTAGCGCAGGATATCTAGCGCTTCTGTGCGGGTGGGAGATGACAACGCCGTTGTCGCGTTGACCTTGGTACTCCTATTTCCTACCTCAACGCATGGTGACGAACTCTTCGGCACTGGTGGGATGGATGGCGACACAGTTATCGAAGTCTGCCTTGGTGGCACCCATCTTCATGGCCACACCGAACCCTTGCAGGATCTCGTCCATGGCAAAGCCGATGCCGTGCAGGCCGACCACCTTCTCCTCTGACCCGACGCAGACCAGCTTCATGCGAGTGGGCTGGCGATGCTGGGTCAGGGCCGAATACATGGCGGTGAACTGGCTACGGTAGACCTTCACCTGGCTCTCGCCATACTCGGCGACGGCCTCCGGCTCGGTCAGGCCTATGGTGCCGATGGGGGGGTGGCTGAACACCACGGTCGGTACCAGATCGTAGTTGAGGTGCTCGTTCGGCTTGTTGTTGAACAGCCGCTCGGAGAGGCGGCGACCGGCGGCGACGGCGACCGGGGTGAGCTGGATGCGGCCGGTGTTGTCACCCACCGCATAGATGTTGTCGACCTGGGTGTTCTGGAACTTGTCGGTCGGGATATAGCCCTTGGCATCCAGCTCGATGCCGGTGGCAGAGAGATTCAGCTTGTCGGTGGCCGGGGCGCGGCCGATGGCCCAGATCAGGCAATCCACCGTGAGGTGACGACCATCTTCGAGCTGCAGGGTCAGGCTGCCATCGGCGTTCTTGATCACCGCCTTGGGGATGGCATGGGTGTGCAGTTTCGGACCTTCGGCGGCCATGATCTCCACCAGGGTCTCCTGGATCATGGGATCGAAGCTACGTAGCGGACCCTGCTTGCGCACCACCAAGTGGGTCTCTGAGCCCAGCGCTTGCATCACCCCGGCGATCTCTACCGCGATATAGCCGGCGCCCACTACCGCGACCCGCTTGGGTTGCTCCTGCAACGCGAAGAAACCGTCGGAGTCGATGCCGAGCTCAGCGCCGGGGATGTTGGGCACTTCCGGGTGACCGCCGGTGGCGATCAGAATGTGGGAGGCAGTGTACTGCTCGCCATCGACCTCGATCGTGTTGCTGCTGACGAAGCGGGCGAAGCCCTTGATGACGGTGATCTGGTTCTTGCCCAGCACATTTTCATAGGACTGGTGAATGCGGCTGATGTAAGCCTGGCGGGACTCGACCAGCTTGGCCCAGCTGAAGTGGTTGAGCGTGGTATCGAAGCCGTAGTCGGCCCCATATCTGAGGGCATCGGCGATTTGGCCGGCATACCACATGGCCTTCTTGGGAACACAACCGACGTTGACGCAGGTGCCACCCAACGCCTTGGCTTCGATCAGGGCGACTTTCTTGCCATACATGGCGGCCCGGTTGGCCGAGGCGATGCCGCCACTGCCGCCACCGATGGCGATATAGTCAAAGTGCTGTGCCATTGCGAGGTTCTCCACTCGTTAAAAAAGCTATCACAGCATGATGGGGATAAAGCGTCGAACTCACAAGAGCCAGGGTCCGTTGAGGTATCACCGCCACCGCGGCGCTAGCGTCAAAACCTCAGACCCCACAGTTCTCAATGAGGCAGGATGGGCAGGCGGATATGGAACTGGGCGCCCTGGCCCAGCTCGCTGGCGCAGTGGATGCGACCACGCAGCAACTGCACCACCAGGTTGTAGATGATGTGGGTGCCGAGCCCGCTGCCACCCTGGCCTCGCCTGGAGGTGACGAAGGGATCGAAGATGCGCGGCAGTATCTCGGGCGGAATGCCACGGCCATTGTCGCTGTAGTCGATGACGAGCTCGTCTTCCCGCTGCTCCACCTTGATGGTGATCTTCTTGGGCCTATCCCAGCCATCGAAACCGTGGGTGATGGAGTTGAGGATCAGATTGGAATAGATCTGGGTGAAGCTGCCGGGGAAGGAGTAGATGGTCAGCTTGGGATCGCATTGGATGTCGACCTCGCACTGGGCCTTTTTCAGCTTGTGGCCGAGCGATACCACCACCTGATGCAGGTTGTCCGCCAGGCTGAAGTTGTAGCGCGCCTCGGACGACTGATCCACTGCCACCTGCTTGAAGCTGGCGATGAGCTCAGAGGCACGTCGCAGGTTGCCTTGCAGCAGCTGCATGGATTCGTCCAGATTGACCGTGAACTCGTTGAGATAAGAGCGGGAGAGCTGCTTGGCCTCGATGTGCTGCTTGAACTCCGCCACCTGCTCTTGCAGATAGGAGGAGGCGGTGACGCTGATGCCGATGGGGGTGTTGATCTCGTGGGCAACCCCGGCCACCAGCGAACCGAGGGAAGCCATCTTCTCCGATTCCACCAGCGTCTGCTGGGCCTGTTTCAGGTCATCGTACGCCTTGCCAAGCTGATCGTTGGCATCGCTCAGGCTGCGGGTACGCTCGACGACCTTGCCTTCCAGCTGTTCGTTGAACTGGGTGATTTCCCGCTCCACCTTCTTGAGGCGAGTGATGTCATAACCGAATCCAATCAGATACTTGAGATTTGGCCCCTCGTAGAAGGGGGCGAAGGTCCACTGCAGGACGAGCTCATTGTCCTGCTGGTCGTGCATGATGATCTCTTTGTCTTCGAGGGAGCCCTGGTTGGCCAGAATGTCCGCCAGCTCGGCTCTCTGCTCCCGGCTGACGAACAGATCCAGCCAGTTGTGCTGCAGTATCTCTTGATGGTGATAGCCGGTGAGCAGAATGGCCGCCGGGTTGATGCTGGCGATGGTGAGATCCGGCTCCATACAGCAGATGACCATGTTGGCCGAGTTGATCAGGGTGGCGGAGAAATCCCGCTCCTGCTGTAGTTGCTCGACCGCCTGATGGCGGGCCCTGAACTCATCGTTCAGCCGGGTGCGCATCTGGTTGAGGGTCGCGGCCAGGGCATCGAACTCATCGGGGTGCTTGCGGGGCAGGGGGCGACCTTCCAGGGTCAGCTCTACCGCCAGCCGATCCAGACTCAATTTCTGGGCGTAGCTGACGATGCGATTGATATGACGGATCACCAGGTAGTAGATGATGATCAGAATACAGAAGGAGACGACCAGGGTCTTGATGGTCTGGCTGACCATGATCAGCACGGATTTCTCGATCAGGCGCTGGTAGATCTGCTCGAGGGAGGCGGCGACAAACAGCTTGCCGACCACTTCACCCTGATAGGTGAGACTGAATTCACGAGAGATGTCATAGACATCCTTCTCCACGCCCTGAGTCAGCAGGGGGACTTCCGAGCTGCCGAGCATCTCCTTGACCATCACGAACTGCATGTTGGGCAGGTTCATGATGCCTTCTATCTGCACCTTGACCTGCTCCTCATCCAGATTCCACAAACTGGCGGAGATAGGCTGCAGGAAGGAAGCTTCGATCTGGTCGATGCTGTCCTCGATGACGGTCACATCCTTGTTGTAGTCCCAGGCGAGCTGCAACACGGTAATGATCAACGCCAGCACTGTGCTGCATATGAGGATGTAGGAAAGCAGGCGATAGGAGAGGCCGTTACGGCCAACGGCCTTGGAGAAGATTCCTGACATGGCGTCCTTGCGGTCTGGATTGAGTGCGGTTCAGTGTAACCGCTTCAAACAGCGATGTCGTGCCCTGTGAAATCGATAAAAAGAAGGCCCCGTGAGGGGCCTTGTTTCATTGCGGGGGGAATCAATGACCCCCTTTCGCCTTGGCGGGAATCGACTCGTCGAATTCCTGCAGTGGTTTGTGTTCGGACGCCAGGTAGGTGTAGATCACCGGCAGTACGAACAGGGTGAACAGGGTACCGATGGCCAGACCGGCCACGATCACGATACCTATACTAAAGCGCTGGGCAGCGCCGGCGCCGGAGGCGTAGAGCAGCGGGATGAGGCCCGCAATCATGGCCGCCGTGGTCATCAGGATCGGGCGCAGACGCACCTTGGCGGCTTGCATCACCGCCTGCATCCGGTTCATGCCGTGCAGCAGCTGTTCTTCCTTCGCCACCTCACAGATCAGGATGCCGTGCTTGGTAATCAAACCTACAAGGGTGATGAGACCAACCTGGGAGTAGATGTTCATGGTGGCCATGCCCCAGGCCAGTGCAATCAAGGCTCCGCTGATAGCGAGCGGCACCGAGACCATGATCACCAGCGGGTCACGCACGGATTCGAACTGGATCGCCAGCACCAGGAAGATGATGGCAAGGGCCAGTGCGAAGGTGGCGTACAGGGCGTTACCCTCGGTCACGAACTGGCGAGCTTCCCCCATGAAGTCGTAGCGATAGCCTTGCGGCAGCTTCTCCTCTGCGGTGGCTTTGAACCAGTTGATCGCATCACCCATGGCGACACCCGGAGCAGGAACTGCGCCTATGGTGGCCGAGTTCAGCTGGTTGAAGTGGGGCAGAGCACGGGGCTCACCCACCACGTCGATGGTGATCAGGCTGCCCAGCGGGATCGATTTGCCGTCGGCGGCGCGCACGTAATAGCCCTTCATGGATTCGGGGTTCATACGGTATTTGCGCTCTACCTGCGGGATCACCTCGTAGGAGCGACCATCCAGATCGATACGGTTGACGTAGCCATCCGCCATCATGGTGCCCATGGTGGTGCCTATGTCCTGCATGGTGATGCCGTAAGCACCCGCCTTGTCCTTGTCGATCTTGATCTTCATGGTGGCGGAGTCGTAGTTCAGATCCAGATCCGTGTAGACGAACTGGCCGTTGGCCTTGGTCGCCGCCAGCATCTCACCCGCGATCAGGAACAGACTCTCGAAGCTGTTCGGGGTGGTGATGACGAACTGGATGGGCAGACCGCTCGAGGCACCTGGCAGTTCGGGGAACTGGAAGGTGGTGATGGCCATGCCGGGGATGTCGGTCACCAGACCGGCTATCCTGTCCAGCACCTCTTTCTGGCTCGCCTCGCGCTCGCTCCAGGGCACCATGGACGCAATACCAAATGCCTGGTTGGAGTTGAACACCCCGGAGAAGACCTGGGCGTAGGCGATTTCCGGCTGCTCATCCAGGATCTTGTTCACGTCGATCATGGTGTTTTCGATGTAGTCCAGGTTGGCGTTGGACGGTGCCGTCGCCAGGACTGCCATGACCCCCTTGTCTTCCGACGGGGCCAGTTCGCTTGGGATGAACTTGAACAGCAGCGGCAAACTGCCGAACACGATGACCGCGAACAGCACCACCACGATGCGATGTTTCATCACGGCGTGCAGCATGGCGTCGTAGCGCGCCGTCATTCGATCCAGCAGGTGATGCACCGTGCTCTCGAACTTGTTCGGCTTGGCGTTGGCCTTGAGCATCTTGGAACACATCATGGGCGACAGGGTCAGGGCTATGATGCCCGAGACGAAGACCGCCCCCGCCAGGGTCAGCGCGAACTCCTTGAACAGGGAGCCGGTGATGCCCCCCATCAGGGCGATGGGCGCGTACACGGCGGCCAGAGTGACCGTCATGGCGATAACCGGCACGGCTATCTCACGGGTCCCAATGATGGCCGCCCTGAAGGGTTCTTCCCCCTCCTTGATATGGCGGTCGACGTTCTCCAGCACCACGATGGCGTCATCCACCACCAGGCCGATCGCTAGCACCATGGCCAGCAGCGTCATCAGGTTTATCGAGAAGCCGAACAAATCCATCATCATCACCACGCCGATAAGGCTGAGCGGGATGGTGATGATGGGGATGATGACCGCCCGGAACGAGCCGAGGAACAGGGTGATCACCACCAGTACGATGGCGGCCGCTTCCAGTATGGTCTTGATAACCTCGTGGATGGACTCGTTGATGGCGATGGTGGAGTCATACAGCACGTTGGTCTGCATGGTGCTCGGCATGTTGCGCTTGAGGTCCGGCAGCAGCTCCAGCACATCGTGGGCGATGGTGATGGGGTTGGCGGTCGGCGCCGCGTTGATGGCGAGTACCACGGCTTCTTTACCGTTGGCGCTGGCACGATAGATATCGTGGCTCTTCTCCAGCGACACCTTGGCGATGTCGGACAGGCGGATCACCTGACCTTTGCGGGTCGCCACTACCAGTCGCTCGAGTTCATCCGTGCTCTCGACCTGGGTCTTGGCATTGCCGTTGAACAGGGTGAAGTAGCCGGTCGCCTGACCGGTGGCGGACTGATAGTTGTTGCTGTTGAGCACCGTCATCACGTCGCTGGCGGTCAAGTCGAAGGCCGCCATCTTGGCCGGATCCAGCCATACCCGCAGGGCAAACTCGACCCCGCCGTAGATATCGATCTTGGAGACCCCGCCCACGGTGAACAGCTGGGGCTTGATAACCCGTTCCAGGTAGTCGGTGATCTGGCTGGAGTTCAGCTCAGGGCTGGTGAAGCCCATGTAGAGCACCGCCGTGGTGGAGCCGGTGGAGGAGGTGACCGAGGGGTCTTCCGCCTCTTTGGGCAACTGGGAGCGCACCGAGTTGACCTTGGCCAGGATGTCGGCAAGGGCGGCGTTGGGATCGGTGTTCAGCTTCATGTAGGCAGTGATGGTGGAACTGCCCAATTGGCTGGAGGAGGTCATGAAGTCGATGTTGTCGGCTTGCGCGACCGCCTGCTCCAGTGGCTGGGTGATGAAGCCCTGGATCAGGTCGGAACTGGCCCCGTAATAGCTGGTGCTGACCGTGATCACCGTGTTGGTGACCTCGGGGTATTCTCGCACCTGCATCTTGAAGATGGCCTGGAAGCCCAGCAGGGCGATCAGGAAACTGATCGAGATCGCCAGTACGGGCCGCTTTATGAAAATGTCAGTAAATCGCATCGCAGGTCTCCGCGCTTACAGCATCGGGGTTTGTGCCGGAACGGCAAGGGCATCGTTGTCGACCACGCGCACCTTGGTATCGTTGCTCAGGCGAACCTGACCCGACAGCACGATTTCATCGCCAGACTTGATGCCAGACAGCACGTGGACGTCATTGCCGCGACGCTCGCCTGCCTTGACCACCACCTGCTTGGCCCGTTTCACACCATCCGCTTCGTGGATGACGTAGACGTTCTCGCCATAGAGGGTGAAGGAGATGGCGGATTGCGGGATCACAATCTGATCTTTCACCGTGGGCAGAATGATACTGGCGCGGGCGAACATACCGGAGCGGAGCTGACCATCGTTGTTCGGGATGGCTGCTTGCACCTGGATCAGGCCGCTCTGATAGTTGACGGCAGGCTCGATGGCGGTGATCTGGCCGTCAAACTGGGTGCTGGGGTAGGAATCCACGTTGATCTTGATGGTCTGACCCAGTGAAATCTTGGAGATGTCGGTCTGGGGCACGGTGAAGCGCAGGCGCATCACGCTGGTGTCTTCCAGCCGCACAATCTCGGTACCCGGCTCCAGGTACTGGCCGAGGAAGACGTTGCGCAGACCCACGGCACCGCCGAAGGGCGCACGTACTTCACGGCGGGCTATGGTGGCCTTCAGACTCTCGATGTCGGCTTCCAGCGAACGGTAGCTGGCTTCGGCATCATCCAGTTGATCCCGGGAGATGGAGTTCTTCTGATACAGATTCTTGTAGCGCTCGAACTTGGCCCGCGCCGCCGGCAATCTGGCTTGGGAAGACTGCAGATTGGCTTTTTCCACGCTGGAGTCCAGGCTCAGCAGCAGCTGGTCTGCCTTGACATGTATGCCCGATTCGAAGCTGATGTTGTCGATGGTGCCCGCCAGCTCACTGGAGAGGGTCACCCCCTGGTTCGGTTCGACGAAACCGATCGCTTCGATGGTGGGAGTCCAGTCCTGGGCCTTGGTCACCATGGCGGTGACAGGGAACTCCGGCTCGGGCCGGTTGGCCATGAATTCGGCAATCTTCTTCTGCTTGAACATATTGAAGCCGATGACACTGCCAAACAGGGCGAGTGCGATCAGCAACATGATGGCCATCCACTTTTTCATGAACGGGCTCCTGTGGTGGAAATATTAGGGTTTAAAATGGCATTCCAGCTGGCCCGGATCACCGACTCCTGCTGTTCTTGCGTCAATACAAAAGGGTGAACTCGGCGTTGCTGAGCCAAATTGGCTACACAATCGAGACTCAGCGCCTGCAACACCAGGACGGGTAAATCGATAAACAGTCCTTGCTGGCGTCCCCGCTCAAAAAAGCTCTCAAGTGGCGCCCAGGTTGCCATTATGACCGGATCCCGCTCCAATTCAGCCCCCAACGGAGAACTTTCGTACTGCAATTTACATTTCAGTGCATTGGGGGAGTGGGTAAAGATGCCGTCGATGTTGAGCCACAGGCGCCGATACTGCCGATATGACACCTCTTCTATCTGCACGCCTTCCATGACCAGAGGATGACATTTGAGGATGGTGTGCTGATACAGCTGGCGGATCAGGTCATCCTTGTCGCTGAAATAGCGATAGATGGTACCCGCCGCCACCTTGGCTTTCTTGGCGACCACGGCAATAGATAGGCCGTAGAAACCCTGCTCGCCGAGGATCTCGCGCGCCGCTTCGAAAATGCGTTCTTTCTTATCCATGAGCTTCTGACTGTTAACGGCTGAATGAACGTTCATTCATTCTAAGTGGGCAAGAAGGCAAGTCAAGGGACGGGGCCTGTTTCCCACCATACGAGGGGATGAAACTGGTACGAAGGGCCGCCATTTTGGTCCTGAACCCTGAAAAATGGCATAAAACCGCACAAAACGATTGAAAAACAAACACTTGATTCTTTTAGATAAAAAAAGAGTAGACAAGGTGGGCGCCATCATCAATAATGCGCCCCGTTCGACAGCGTAGCGCCCGTAGCTCAGCTGGATAGAGCGCTGCCCTCCGGAGGCAGAGGTCACAGGTTCGAATCCTGTCGGGCGCACCATCAAACGTGCGCCAGTTAAACGGGCGTTGTTGTGGAACGAAAACAGCTGTGGTGGCTGTAGCTCAGTTGGTAGAGTCCCGGATTGTGATTCCGGTTGTCGTGGGTTCGAGCCCCATCAGCCACCCCATTTTAAAGCTGTTTTGCAGCATGTTAGGTATGCGAAGGTGGCGGAATTGGTAGACGCGCTAGCTTCAGGTGTTAGTGCCCCCCGGGTGTGAGGGTTCGAGTCCCTCTCTTCGCACCATACTTGCTGTATGACGAAGGTGACCATTGGTTATCTCGATAGTTGAAAAAAGCAGTACCCATCGGTGATTAGCGCAGCCCGGTAGCGCATCTGGTTTGGGACCAGAGGGTCAAAGGTTCGAATCCTTTATCACCGACCACATTTGAAAACCCCGCTTCGGCGGGGTTTTTGCTTTTCTGCGAATTACTTCTCTGCTCTGTCACGTCTCTTTACACTTCTGTTGGCGCCTGCTCGCCGCGAGTTCGCTATGCTGTGTGCCACTCTCACGAGACAGTGGGCCCATGGAACAGCTTCAGGCACCTACCTTATGCAGCACAATACTCTACAGCCCGGCCTGTTGGCTTTGCTCACCCTGATGCTGGGTGGTTGCGCTGCCTTGCAGCCCAAGCAGGATTCACTCCTGCTAGGTATTTCACCAAAAGCAGCGCGTACGACTGCATCTGAATTGATAACCAGTGGAGGTTTCTGTGTGACGCTCGGCGAGCAGGGATCTCTGCTGACACAAGAGTGCGACAAAGGCCCACATCAACAGTTCGACTGGGATGCGGGGGCACTGCAATTGGCCCAGCGTTGTCTGATCGCCAAGGGGGATGACGAGCTCACCCTGGCGGATTGCCAGGACGATAGCCATCAATGGCAGTGGCAGGCAGACCGGCTGTTCAACCGGCAGCTGTCACTGTGCCTGGACGTGGCTGGCCGTCGTCATCAGCCCGGCACCCCGCTGCGGCTGGCGGAGTGCTACGGTGGCGCCAATCAGAGCTTTGAGTGGAAGCAAGAGGGTGGCCTGCTGGATAGCCTGGTACTGCCCAAGCTGGCCTGGTAAGCCGACTCAGAGGGGAGTCACCCGGCCTGAGAGCCGTAGATGCGAATGTAAAAAGGGTGGCCATGTGGCCACCCTTTTGCGTTTCTGGCGAGGCAGAATAAGTCGACTCAGGCCAGCTGGGTGGCGAACAGTCGCTCCAGATAGACGGCGACGCCATCCTCGTCCGAGCTCAGGGTCTGATCATGTTCCGGCAGGGCCAGCTTGAGGCGATCGTGGGCATTGCCCATCACCACGCCACGGCCCACCATGCTCAGCATCTCGAAATCGTTCATGCCATCGCCGAAGGCAACGGCCTGGGACATCTCTAGCCCATTCTGCTCCAGCACGGCGCGCACGGCGTTACCCTTGTGCACGCCACCGTGCATCACCTCCAGACAGTCCGGCAGGGAGAAGGTGACATTGAGTCGATCACCATATTGCTGGTTGAGCTGTGCCTCGATCTCGAGCAGCTTCTCGTGCTCGCCGATGTAGAACACCTTGTTGACCTTGTCCGTCGGGTGGGTGCGAAAATCTGCCAGGCGGTAGGCGAAGCCGGACTCCTCATGGAACTGCAGGATCCGCGGCATCTCCTCTTCCACCAGCCACTCGTCGCCGTAGTAGACGTTGAGGTGAACGGAGGGATCGCGCTGCAGGGTAATCAGCTCAGCCGCCACGCTCTCTGGCAGGGTCTGGTTGAAGATCAACTGATCCTGCTTGTCATGTACCACGGCGCCATTGGAGGTGATGAGGTAGATGTCCAGCCCCAGGGCATCGCGAATGCTGCGCACGTCCACATGGTGGCGACCGGTGGCCACTACGAACTTGATCCCTTGATCGACCAGGCGGTGCAGGGTGTCACGGGTGCGGGGGGAGACCTGGTGCTGCCCGTTGAGCAGGGTACCATCGAGATCGGATACAACAGCCTTGAACATCATTACCTCAACATCAATTGAACGCCGGGGCAGTGTACCCCAGCGTTTTGCCTCACCCCATTTATTTAGGGATACAAAAAATAACCAGCCCTAGAAGCGGGCGAAGAAGTCCAGCGTCGCGGTCAACGCCGGGATGCGCTGGGGATCGGCCTCGACAAACAGCTCGTGCCAGGCTCCCTCGATGCGCAGCGGCTTGCCACCTTCACAGCGAGCCTTGGCGCAGAACGCATCCTGGGCCAGGTTGTCGACGATGCCGTCATCCCCCGCCTGGATCAGCAGCAGCGGCGTCTTGATGCGATCGGCGTCGGCGATGGCGGCATCGCCGGCGGTAATGCCTTGGCGGATCCAGTGCGCGGTGACACCGCCGAGTTTTATCTGCGAGCGTTGCTCGTAGAGCTGGCGGAAGGACTGGTAGCGCGGCTCGCTGTGCGTCAGGCCGTTGTCGGCAAAGTCGTGGGAGACATAGCCGCCCTGGCCCGGCCCGTAGGGAGGCTCACCCCACCAGCTGCCAACTGTATCCATGGTGGCGGCCAATCCTTTGGCGAGCCACTTTGGCAGGCCGCCGAGGTTGATGCCCAGCATAGGGGAAGAGAGCACGGCGGCCTTGATATCATCCGGCCAGCGTTCCAGGTAACGGGCCGAGATGGCGCCTCCCATGGAGTGGGCCAGCAGGAACAGCTTGGCAGGCTTGTCTTTAGCGACCACCTCGTCGTGGAACTGTTTGAGATCCACCACATAGTCGTCGAAGTCGGCCACATAGCCCTTCTCGGGATCCGCCAGCATGCGACCGGAGAGCCCCTGGCCACGGTGATCGATGAGATAGAGGCTATAACCCTGGCGCCACAGATCCCAGGCCAGTTCCTGATACTTGAGATAGCTCTCGACCCGGCCGTTGACGATGAGGATGGCACGCTCCACCTTGGCCTGGCGCAGGGCGGCGTAGCGGATACTCACTCCATCCTTGCCCTTGAACTCACCCTCGACCGCATGGTCGCGCCAGAAATCCGGCAGGGTCTGTTGATGGAGGGCAGGCACCTCGGCCTCAGTGGTCAGCTGATAGGGATTGTTCACGGCGAAGGCTCCGGCAGAAAACAGGGTCAGGGCCAGCAGGGGCAGGCAGTTAAATTTCATCGGATGGATACTCCATGTCCATTGGGTCTTCCTGTTGCGCGGCCCAGCCCTTGCGGGTCAGCTGCATCCGTTGCCACCAGGCCTCGTCCGCCAGGATCTCGCCAGCCGGCCCGAGTTGCGGGTAGGGCATCTCTTTCTCTTTGCAGAGCTGGGCATAGATGGGATATCCCCCCTCGAACAGGATGCTGTTCTGCTCTTCCAGGCTGAGGGGGCAACCGCGCTGATAGCAACCGGCCAGCTCGCGCTGGCGCTGGGCCTCGTACAGGATGGCGGCGGCGGCGACCGAGACGTTGAGGGACTGCACCATGCCGACCATGGGGATGACAATATGGTGATCGGCCAGTGCCAGCGCCTCTTCCCCTATGCCGTGCTTCTCCTGACCCACCAGGATGGCGGTGGGTTTGGTGTAGTCGATGGCCCGAAAGTCCACCGAGCTGTCGGAGAGGTGGGTCGCCAGGATCTGCATGCCGGCGGCTTTCAGCTCGCCGACCGCAGTGCCAATGTCCGGATGCAGTTGCACATCCACCCAGTTCTGGCTGCCCCGGGCGGTGCCCTTGCGTGGGTGGATGGAGGTCTTGGGCCAGACCGCGTGTACCCGATGGATGCCGATGGCGTCGGCGGTGCGCACTATGGCTGCCAGATTGTGAGGCTTGTGGACCTCTTCCATGCAAACAGTCAGGTCGAGCTGGCGCATGGCCAGCATGTCGGAAATCCGTTTAAAGCGTTCAGGTGTCATATCAGTTTCTATGCAGTGGGGCTCCAGCTGGCCAGAATGCTGGATAGGCGGCTTACGCGCTCGGGAGCCACGGGTTGTCTCTGTAAAAGCAACAGGCGGCTTGCGCCGCCTGTGTTCAGTTCTTCTGTCGGCTCACCCTGAGCACATTGGGCATCACGCGGATCTTGCGCATGATGTTGGCCAGATGAATGCGACTCTTGGTGGTGATCAGCAAGGTGACCAGATAGACCCGGCCATCCTTTTCTTCGGTGCTGATGGCGTGAATATTGGCGCCGGTGGCGGCAATCACGTTGGCCAGCTCCGCCAGCGCCCCTTGATGGTTGATGATCTCGATGCTGATACCGGTGCGGAATTCCTGCTCCTGCTCCTTGTCCACCTCCCACTGCACCGGCAGATACTTGTCCGGTTCGCGGCTGTAGCCCTTGATGTTGCGGCAGGACTCCTGGTGGATCACCAACCCCTTGCCCGGGCTGATGTGGGCGATGATGGCGTCTCCTGGGATCGGGCGGCAGCAGTTGGCGAAGGTGACCAGCATGCCGTCGGCACCCTTGATCGGCATCTTCTTGCTGCTGGATTTCGGTTGTTCTTCCGGCGGCAGTTCATCCCCCAGCATGCGGCGCGCCACCATGACGCTCATGGCGTTGCCGAGCCCGACATCGGCCAGCAGGCCCTGCAGGTTGTCGTGTTTGGTATCGGCCAGCACCTGTTTGATGCGCGGCTCCGGGATGTCTTCGATGTTCTTGGCGCCGAGCGCATGGTTGAGCAGGCGGCGACCCAGTACCACCGACTCTTCGGTGCGCAGGTTCTTCAGGAACTGGCGGATCTTGGAGCGGGCCTTGGTGGTCACCACGAAATTGAGCCAGGCCGCGTTCGGGCGGGCACCTGGGGCGGTGATGATCTCCACCGTCTGACCCGAATGCAGCGGGCTGCTGAGCGGGTAGGGATGGCGGTCGACCCGGGAGCCGACGCAGGCGTGGCCGATGTCGGTGTGCACCGTGTAGGCGAAGTCCACCGGGGTGGCGCCGGCCGGCAGCTCCATGATGCGGCCTTCCGGGGTGAACACGTAAATCTCGTCCGGGAACAGGTCAGTCTTGACCCCCTCGATAAACTCGAACGAGCTGCCGGCGCTCTGCTGCAGCTCGAGCAGGCTCTGCATCCAGCGCTGGGCACGGATCTGGGCCGTGGTGCCCGAGCTGTCGCCATCTTGCTTGTAGGCCCAGTGGGCGGCGACGCCCTTGTCGGCCATCTGATCCATGAACTCGGTGCGGATCTGCACCTCGACCGGTACCCCGTGGGGGCCGACCAGGGAGGTGTGCAGCGACTGGTAGCCGTTGCTCTTGGGGATGGAGATGTAATCCTTGAAGCGGCCGGGACGCGGCTTGTAGAGGCTGTGCATCTGCCCAAGCACCCGGTAACAGGTATCTATGTCCTTCACCCTGACGCGAAAGGCGTAGATATCCATTACCTCATGAAACTGCAGCTCTTTCTTCTCCATCTTGTTGTAGATGGAGAACAGATTCTTCTCGCGACCGCTGACCTGGGCATCGATACCGGCCTCGCGCAGGCGGCCTTCGATCTCGCTCTGGATGGAGTCGATGATCTCGCGGCGATTGCCACGGGCACGACGTACCGATTCGCGCAGCACCCGCGAGCGCATGGGGTAGAGCGCCTCGAAGCCGAGCTCTTCCAGCTCGTTCTTCATGGTATGGATGCCGAGCCGGTTGGCGATGGGGGCGAAGATCTCCAGCGTCTCACGGGCGATGCGGCGGCGTTTGTCCGGGCGCAGTGAACCCAGCGTACGCATGTTGTGGGTGCGGTCGGCGAGCTTGATCAAGATGACCCGGATGTCCTGGGTCATGGCCATCATCATCTTGCGAAAGTTCTCGGCCTGGGCCTCTTTGCGATCGCGGAATTTCAGCTTGTCGAGCTTGGAGACGCCGTAGACCAGCTCGGCAACGGCTTTGCCGAACAGTTCGGCAAGGTCATCTTTGGTGACGGGGGTGTCTTCGATGACGTCGTGCAGCACTGCTGCCATCAGCGTCTCATGGTCCAGACGCATGTCACCCAGAATACGGGCCACTGCGACAGGGTGGGTGATATAGGGCTCGCCACTGGAACGCATCTGTCCCTGGTGAGCATCACGGGCCACCACATAGGCTTGCCTGAGCTTCTCAACCTGCTCGGATGGCAGGTAGGAACTGGCTATTTCTTTAAGGTTTTCAAATAAATACAAGACAGTCCCCGCAGCGGTGAAACGGCAATCCGTGGAATTGAGGGTATGCCCCTGAGTTTGCGAGGTTTTCGAGCGGTTGTAAATGGGAAGAACAGTCGGCACCCGGGCGGGTGCCAACTAGAGGAATAACTTAACCGCGACCTTCGGCGATGGCAGCAACGGCAGCCAGCTCGGCGGCTTCCTGCTCTTGCTGCTCGTAGCGGTCCTGGGTGTCCATCACCTGATTGTTCACCAGACCCAGCTCGATCTCGCGCAGGGCGATCACGGTCGGCTTGTCGTTCTCTTCGTCGACCAGGGGATCTTTACCTTGTACCGCGATTTGACGAGCGCGGCGCGCGGCGACCAGCACCAGGTCAAAACGGTTACCTACCTGTTTTACAGCATCTTCTACAGTAACGCGTGCCATGCAGGACTCCAGTGTTTAGGCTTTCTATGATTAGAAAAGCGGTGTTTAAAAATGACGCAAAAGTTTACTTGTTTTTGGCCTATTCTGCCAGTAACTGTTGCAGCAAGTTTTGTTGGGCCTGCTGTTGCTGGCGTAATTCCAGTCGCTGGCACTCGATGATGGCCCTGAGCTGGAACAGCGCCTGCTCAAAGTCTTCGTTGATAATGACATAGTCATACTCGTCATAGTGCACCATTTCGGCAATGGCTTTCTCCATCCGGCCGGCAATCACCTCGGCGCTATCCTGGCCACGCCCGATCAGGCGTTGCTCCAGTTCGTGGCGGCTGGGAGGCAGGATGAAGATGGACTTGGTCGGCAGCTGATCGCGGATCTGGCGAGCGCCCTGCCAGTCGATGTCGAGGAAGACGTCGATGCCCTTTGCCAGGCAAGCTTCGATGGCGGCGCGGGAGGTGCCGTAGTAGTTGCCGAACACCTCGGCCCACTCCAGAAAGTCGCCACGAGCGATCAATTCTTTGAACTCTTCCACTTGTACGAAGTGGTAGTGTACCCCGTTCTCTTCGCCGGGACGCATGGCGCGAGTGGTGTGGGAGACCGACAGCTGCATCTTGCCAGCGTCGTTGTGCTGGGTCAGCAAGGCATTGAGCAGGCTGGATTTACCGGCCCCGCTTGGAGAAGAGATGATGTAGAGAGTGCCTTGCTGCGCCATATCAGTACCTTTAGCTAGACCCGTGTTTTGGTTGTAGCAGAGACCGCCGTCTTGTGCCCTGAAGGGAGACAGTCGATCGCAAAACACGGATAAAAACAGGATCGGGGGGATGTAAAGGCGGCAAATCTTAGCAGATGGCGACGGATAAAAAAACGGCCGGAATCATATTCCAGCCGATCAAAATATTCGTAGCTTGCTGCGGGAGCGTTACCCACAAGCCGCATTCTGCCTTGCCCGGGAGGGGAGGGCCAGCAGGTTATCCCAGCCTCAGGCTTCGGAATTTCCGAGTTCCCGTTCTCCCCGTTAGCGCGGCAGATGCTTATCGGCGCAGAGCCTGTCGAAGGTGGCGATGACGCGCTCCTGGCTTATCTTGGCCATGGCGTCCGGATCCTTGAGGCGGGTACGCCAGCTTAGCTCGGCCAGCGGCTTGCCGGTCTCCTGCTCAATCAGCTCCTGATAGACGCTGACCGCATAGTCGCGGCACAGATAGGGGCCGGTGCGCGCCGGGTTGTGATGGGCATAGAGGCCGATGACGGGGGTTCCCACCAACGTCGCCATGTGGGTGGGGCCCGTGTCCGGCGCTAGCACCAGGCTGGCCTCGGCGATCAGGGCCAGCAGTTGCTTGAGGTTGGTCTGCCCCACCAGATCGACCGGTTTGCTGATACTGAGGTGCTGGATCTGGGCGGCCAGATCCCGCTCCAGTTTGGCCGGGCCGCCGCACAGATATACCTGGAACCCCTTGCCTGCTGCATGATCGGCCAGCGTGGCGTAACCTTCGGCGGTCCAGTTCTTGAATGCCTTGCTGGCGGCGGCGCAGATGAGCAGGGTGGGTTTGCCGGCGATTTTTTCCCGGGCCCATTCGCGCTGTTCGGCGCCGATGGGCAGCTGCCAGTCCGGGGTCAGATCCCGGATGCCCAGCTCTTTGGCGAAGGCGAGGAAACCGTCGAGCACATGGGGTGAGGTGGGGGAAGGTACCCTGTGATTGGTGAACAGCCATTGGCCGTCGTTGGCCCGCTCTTTATCGAAACCGAGTTTGACCTTGGCCTTGATGCCGAGGGTGGCGATGCTGGCGCGCATGGCGGCCTGCAGATGCAGCAGGGCATCGAACTGGCGGCCCTTTAGCCGTTGCCACAGTTCACGATAGCCGCGCCAGCCCTTGCCCTTGTCAAACGGGATGACTTCCACCCCGGGCAAATCGGCAAAAAGTGTCGCTTCGATTTTCCCGGTGATCCAGGTGATGCGGGTCTCTGGCCACTCGCGCTGGATGACGCGTACCAGTGCCAACGCATGGCAGCAATCTCCGATGGCGGAGAGCCGCAGGATACAAATAGAAGAGGGCGGCGTTTGGAACAACGGCATGATGTGGCGCAATGGTGGCAGAATGGATGGATGGCATTATGCAAACTCCCTTGTGGATTGTAAAATTGCGCCAGTTGGCATGCCGGACAGGCACACCCCTTGAATTGAAAAATCGCATTCACTAGCACCGGAACATTCATGATGTTGACACAGACCGTCCATAACCAGATTTGCTGGTATGCCGAAGGGGCCTTTCGCGACCCTTCTCCTGCGTTGTTCGATCCGGTCTGGTGGCAGACCCATCGCCAGGTGGTGGGTTCTGCCATTGGACGCGGGGTGACCTGGTTCGTGAAGGATGAGTCGCGCCATCTGGTGCTGCGTCATTACTATCGCGGCGGCATGGTGGGCAAGGTGGTGCGGGATCGCTTCTGGTTCGAAGGAGTGGAGACCAGCCGCGCTATGGCCGAATACCGGCTGCTGGCCCAGCTGAGTGAGCAGGGTCTGCCGGTGCCGCGTCCGTTTGCGGCGCGCATGGCCAAGCAGGGTCCCTTCTACCGCGCCGACATCCTGATCGAGCGTATCCGTGGCGCCAAGGATCTGGTGGCCCTGCTCAAGCAAGGGTCGATCGCCAGCGAGGTGTGGCACAGGGTGGGCCGGACGGTACGCCAGCTGCATGATGCGGGTGTCTATCACGCCGATCTCAACAGCCATAACCTGCTGCTCGATAAAGAGGGCAAGGTCTGGGTGATCGATTTTGACAAGGGAGAGATCCGCTCCCCCGGCAACTGGCAACAGGCCAATCTGGAGCGGCTACAGCGCTCCTTTGTGAAAGAGTCCCAGTTACACACCAGCTTCCACTTCGTGCCGGAAAACTGGCAGGCACTGATGGCCGGTTATCAGGAACGCATTGGTTGAGCTGAGCGGCTAGCAGGGAAAAGCAGATTGAGCCTGTTGCTCGGCGCAAGAGCCGATGTTACTTATTGAGCAGAGATTCAAATCTGGTGTTGAGGCGAGTGATGGAAAGGCATGAGACTCTTTGGGTTGAGACAGTCACCCGGCTTGAGACACCCCTGATGGCTGAGGCCATGGCGCTGCTGGAGGCCGGGATCTGGACCTGGTCGGTGGAGCAGGGGCTGCGGCGCGATCCTTCCTGTTTGCAATTGCTGGGACTGGATGGAAACGAGCTGGACGATCTCGGCTGGCTGGCACGGGTACACCCTGACGACGGCTCTCGCCTGACGGATGCCATCAGCGCCTGCCAGGCGGGCCACAGCAGCGGGTTGCGGCTCGAGTATCGTATCTTGCACCACCAGGGCCATTATGTCCGGTTGGAGGAGCGGGTGCGCCGTGACGAAGCGGGTCATCTGCTGGGGGTGGTGCGCCATCTCGATCCCGTGACTCCCTTGGTGGAAGATCGCCACGATACGGATCCGCTCACCGGGCTGGAGAGCCGCAGCCACTTCGAGTTGCTGCTGGATGAGCGGCTGGCCAGCGAGAGTGGCAGCTTCTGCCTGTTGCAGTTCACCGTGGATCACCGCAGCAAGATATTGCAGCTGTTTGGGGAGGTGGCCTGTGACGCCATGCTGGCGAAGCTAGCCCGCATCGTACGCCGTGAGCTGCGGCGGGAAGATCCCTTCGCCCGCTGGGACGAAGATGGTTTCATCCTGATGCTGTCACAGACCGATCGGCTGAGCGGACTGGAGATCGCCGAGCGGCTGCGCCTCGAGATTGCCGACGCCAGCTTATTGCCCGAACGGCCGGTAACCGTCAGCATCGGCCTGGTGCAGAGCCAGAGTGCCGAGCAGATCGATCACCTGCTGGCCCGCTTGGCCTCCTGTCACGGTCAGGCCAAGCGGGAACACAACACCGTCGTTGGTTGATTTGTAGTCAGTGCTCACTCACCCGATGATGCCGGTGAGTCCAGAGGGCTAGCATCAGCAGACCTATCGGTTGGTTGATCGTCAGTCTGTACTAGTCGCGGGCTGGCGCTGGCAAACCCAGAGTGAGGCCAGCATCAGCAGGCCGCCGATGGATAGCCTGAGCAGATCGGTATCCTTGCCCCAGAGCACCAGATTGACCAGCAAACCGGCCGGGATCAGGGCGTTGTTCATGATGGCCAGCACACCGCTGCTGACCAGAGTCGCCCCCTTGTTCCACAGGAAGTAGCCGAGCCCGGATGCCCCCACTCCCAGCCAGAGCAGTATGCCCCATTGCAGGTTGCTGGTCGGATATTGGGGCTGGCCCAGCAGCAGCCAGGCGGGCAGCGCTATCACCAAGGCTCCCAGATAGAAGCAGCCAAACACCGCCAGTTGGGGTGGCTGCTGTGCCTCACGTGCCAGCAGCACCTTGTAACCTACCTGTCCCAGGGCGAAGCAGATGTTGGCCCCTTGTACCACCAGGAATCCCATCACATAGCTCTCGGTCAGGCCATCGAAGCGGATGACGGCCGCGCCCAGCACGGCCAGCAAGGCTCCCCACAGATAGACGGGCTTGAATCTGGATTCCAGTAGGTCGTAGATCAGGGTGACGTAGATGGGGGTGAAGATGGTAAACACCAGCACCTCCGGCACCGTCAGCAGCAGGAAGGAGTGGTAATAGAACAGATACATGATGCCGAGCTGGATGGCGCCGAGTGCCATAAGCTTGGCGACCAGATCGGGTCTTAGCCAGCTGCGGCGCAGGAAGGGCAGGAATACCAGGCTGGCGAGAGCGATGCGGGTCAGGACGGAGAAGTAGGCATCCACCTGGCCGGCGAGGTAGACCCCGATCAGGCTGAAGGAGAAGGACCAGAGCAGGGTGACCCCTATCAAGTAGTTCATGTGGTTGAATTGTCGTCAGTTGTCAATTTGGAGGGCGCTATGATGGCCGAGTTGGACGTCACGATCCAGCGTTTATGGGCGCTGTTGCCACAGATCGGAGCATTTGCTTTCGAGGCGAGTAATGGGGCGGGATCCGCCACCGACTGGAACGGTCGGGGTGAGGGAGTGGTGCAGGTGACCGATCATCAGGGGGGGTGGCTGTTTGCCGAGCAGGGGTGTTACACCACGCCTCATGGCCGAGAGTTGGCCATGCACAACCGCTTCTGGTGGCAACGGGGCGAGCGGGGGATCAGCCTGTCTCACCTGCGCTACGAATCGCCCGTGTTGCTGTTCGAGCTATTACCCCAGCCGGATGGGCGTTGGCTCACCGCCGAGCCACACCTGTGTGGCCAGGATCACTACAGCGCCGAACTCAGGCCCGATGAGGAAGGGTTTCTACTCAGCTGGGAGATCACGGGTCCGCGCAAGAACGAGCGTCTCGAGTACCGCTATCGGATGTCGACATAGAGCGCGGCCATAAAAAAACCGGCGCAGAGCGCCGGTAGAGGGGGACAAATCGGAGGTTTTTGTTAAAACGGTCCCAAAAAACAGGAGAGATACACTCTCGTCACACATTCAGTGCCGCCACTCAGGCACTCAGGGCATAGCTCAGCATGGCTTGCAGCTTGCTGTCGAAGAACCAGGGCAGGGTCAGCATCAGCAGGCCGAGCAGTCCGGCCAGCCGGTGGCGATACTGCCAGCCGGCGATCAGTACCAGACCGCCACACAGGGTGGTCAGGATGCCTGACATGGGGTCGCCTCCCGCTGGGAACGACGTTGCTGGGCCCACTGGTTGAGGGCGACCGAACCCAGGATCAGTGCCAGTGCCACGCCTGTGGTGGACTGGATCTGCTCGCCGAGGAACAGGGCCCCCAGCATGACGCCGAACAGCGGCACCAGGTAGTTGCTGAAGGAGGCAAAGGTCGGGCCCGCCTTCTGGATCAGTGCCATGTAGAGGAAGTAGACCAGACCGGTACAGAACACGCCCAGCACCACGACGGCGCTGATGGTTTGAGTGCTCGGCACGGTGAGGGCGCTCAGATCGGTCACGAAGGGCGCGGCCACCAGCAGCTGTACGGCGGAGGAGATCAGGATGTTACGGGCCACGACCACTGGGTGGTCCTTGGCGAAACGCTTGATCATCAGCAGGCCGATGGCGAAGCAGCTGGCACCAAACAGGATGGCAACGGCGCCGAGCAGACCTGCATCCATGCCGTTGGCCAGTTTCGGCCAGAACAGTACCAGCACACCGATGAAACCGATGACCACGGAGAGCAGACCGCCCTTGGTGATTTTTTCACCGGAAACCAACAGAGGTGCCATCAAGATGGTGACAAAGGGGATACAACCCATCACCACGGCGGCGATGGCGCTGTCCACATATTGCTGACCCCAGGCGACCATGATGAAGGGGATGGTGGCGTCGAGCAGGGCGATCCACATATAGGTACGCCAGGGGGTGTGCTCGCTCTTGAGACGCATGAACAGGCAGAGCAGACCCAGGGTCAAGCTGCCGCACAAGGCACGAATGGCGGCCACCATGATGGGGGGCAACTCGGCCACGGCCTGATGCATGAAGATGAACTGGGAGCCCCACAACAGGCCGATCGCCAGCAACAACAGATAGCTACGCATTTTAATCTCCGATGTAATTCGCCCGCGCATTCTATGCAATCTGCTACTATGCCTAAAATGAATTGTCGTCATTCGACTATGGCTAATATCGATGGAACAACCCCTCTCTCGTCTCGACCTCAACCTGCTCACCGTGTTCGACATGTTGATGCAGGAGCGCAACGTCACCCGTGCCGCCGAACGTCTGCACCTCTCCCAGTCCACCGTCAGCCACGCCCTCGGGCGGCTGCGTAGCGCACTGGATGACCCCCTGTTTGTCATGAGCCGGCGCGAGATGATGCCCACCGAGCGCGCCAAGGCGCTGGCCGGACCGGTGCGTCAGGCATTGGCCATGCTGGAACAGGGGTTGCGCCAAGCGAAGGGATTCGAGCCCGCCAGTGCCCAGCGGGTGTTTCGCATCGCCACCCCGGGCTCGGTGGAGCACGGTCTGGTGCCGACGCTGGTGGAGCGTATGCATCGGCTGGCGCCAGCCTGTCGGTTGGAGGTGTGCGAGCTGGCGAGCAGCGATTACGAACGAGAGCTGGAGAAGGGGGAGCTGGATCTGGTGATCGGTTTCGCCGATGCCAATCACCTCTCCCCCCGGCTGTGGCGCGAGGAGTGGTTCACCAATCCGCTGGTCTGTCTGTCACCGCTGGGCAGCACCTTGGCGGACGTGCTGGGGCCGGGGGAGCTGGTGAGCCGCCCCCACATCTACACCTCCAGCTGGGGTCACAGCCAGGCCATGGTGGAGCTCTGGCTGGCCCGCTTCGGGGTGGCGCGGGAGCTGGGGGCCAGACTGCCGAGTTTCATGGCGGTGCCAGAGCTGATGGCGACCGGCCGCTACCTGGTGGTGGTGCCCGAGATGATCGGGCGCCACTTCTGCCGCTACTATCCGCTGCGGCTGCATCAGCTGGAGCCCGCCATCCCCATCGTCTATCTGATGGCGGGCCACCCCCTGAGTGCCCATGACGAGGCGATCGGCTGGTTCAAGAGCCTGCTCCACCTGATCGCCTACGAGCGCTACGGCGCGGCCGCGCTAGGCACTGCGGCTCAGCGCAATCCGGCGAAGTAATCCAGCCCCATGGCGCCCTTGACCTCGGCCAGCACCTCGTCGGTGAGGGCGCGAGCCTCCAGTGTGCCTTGATGCAATAACGCCAGCAGCTGACCCTTGTCGGCGATAGCCGTCTGGCGCCGCGCCCGCATGGGGGCGAGCAGGCTCTGCAGGCAGTCGTTCAACACCTGCTTGCAGCGCATGTCACCGAGGCCGCCGCGCTGGTAGTGGGCCTTCATCTCGGCCACCAGTGCCTTGTCCGGGTGGAAGGCATCCAGATAGGCGAACACCGTATTGCCCTCCACCTGACCGGGATCGCTCACTTTGAGGTGATTCGGGTCGGTATACATGGCGAACACCGCCTGCTTGACCTCGTCGCTCGACATGCCGAGCTCTATGGTGTTGCCGAGGGACTTGGACATCTTGGCCTTGCCGTCGATGCCGGGCAGGCGGCCGGTGTCGCTCAGGATCGGCTGGCACTCGGTCAGCACCTCTTTTCCGACCAGCGTGTTGAAGCGGCGCACTATCTCGTTGGTCTGCTCCAGCATGGGCAGCTGATCTTCTCCCACTGGCACATGGGTGGCGCGAAACGCCGTGATGTCGGCGGCCTGGCTGACCGGGTAGACCAGGAAGCCGGCGGGTAGGCTGCGCTCGAACCCTTTTTGCTGGATCTCGGCCTTCACCGTGGGGTTGCGCTCCAATCGGGCGACGCTGACCAGGTTGAGGTAGTAGCAGGTCAGCTCGGCGAGGGCGGGCAGGGCGCTCTGCAGGCAGAAGGTGGTCTTGGCGGGATCCAGGCCGGCGGCCAGGTAGTCGGCCATTACCTCCAACACGTTGTCGGTCACCTTGGTCGGGTTGTGGCCGTTGTCGGTCAGCGCCTGCAGATCGGCGATCATCACGAACTGGCGGTAGTGGGACTGGGCTTCCACCCGCTGGCGCAAGGAACCGACGTAGTGGCCTATGTGCAGTTTGCCGGTGGGTCTGTCGCCAGTCAGTATGATGGGGTTGTGCATGTCACTCTCTCCGATGGGGGTGGGCCGGGAGGCGACAAAGGGATGAAAACAATTGACCGCCTCTCGGCGGTCACGGTGTTTTCTGTTGGAAATTTCACATAGAAAAGCGGTGCCGCCTGTTTAGGAGCAGCACCACCAGTAATTGTGATTAAAAGCGGTCGTATTCATGGTTAAACAAGCTACGCCCGTTTGATCACTTCTGCAAGGGCACGACCAGCAGATCGCAGGGCACGGTATTCATCAGCTGGCGGGCGCTCGAGGTGAGCAGGCTCCAGAAGCTCTGGCGATGACCACACACCAGCAGGTCTATCTGGTAATCCTTGACCGCCTGATTGACCCGCTCGCTGAGATCGCCGCAGATCACCAGCTTCTTCTCGATGGGGTAGTCCACCGAGGCGAGGAAGGCCTCAAGCTTCTCTTTCGCTTCGGCAATCACCTGATCCTGCACGTTGTCGATGTCGATATCGATCATCTCGGTGTAGAGATCCTTGAGGTCCACGTCGACATGGATCACCGACAACTTGGCGCCGTTGGAGCGGGCCCGGTCGACCGCCTTCTCGATCACCTTGCGGTTATCTTCCGACAGGTCGATCGCGGCCAGTACGTGTTTGTAATAGGTTCCATTCATGGGAGTTCTCCTCACTGATCCTGAGCTCACTATACCAATGTCTGCTGAAACTAAAACGGCGTTGTCGCCACAGTTTCAGGATTTGAATGGGCTTGTTGTACCGCTATGTTGCCGCCATGGAGAAACAATCGCACATATATTGAGCAATAATTTGAGGTCGATCACAGCCGACAGGTTGCCCTGCAAGCAGGAGGGGAATAGGATGTGCCCGTGCTTCGCAATGAACACAAAAACAACAAAAAGCATCTGAATACCGCTTTGGGGAGCCTCGTGCTCCCTCTTGTTTTTCTACCCTCCTTTCTCCGTCCCATCCCCCTTCATATCAAGGTAATCTGCCCTGTCATGGCTATGCTGTAGCCAGTTCAATCGGAGATCCCCCATGATTATTCATCCGCACATTCAGGGCTGCGTCGCCCGCAATTGTCACCCTATCGGTTGCCGCGCCGCCGTCGCCCAGCAGATCGCCAGCGTCAAGGCGGCGGGCAGTTTCAACGGGCCCAAGCGGGTGCTGGTGCTGGGAGCCTCATCCGGTTTCGGGCTGGCGTCGCGCATCGCCCTGACCTTCGGTGCTGGTGCCGACACCCTGGGCATCTCGTTCGAGCGGGGGCCGTCCGACAAGGGGCTCGGCAGCGCGGGCTGGTACAACAACATCTGGTTTCGCCAGGCGGCGGAGCAGGAGGGGCGCCTCGCCATCAACCTGATCGGCGATGCCTTCTCGGACGCCATGCGTCAGCAGGCCATCACCACCATCCGCGAGCAGCTGGGGCAGGTGGATCTGGTGATCTACTCCCTGGCGAGCGGTATCCGGGTGCTGCCAGACGGCACTCAGGTGCGCTCGGTGCTCAAGACCACGGGTCAGCCGTTCACCGGCTGGGGGCTGGATCTGGAGCGAGATGCCCTGGTGCAACAGACCCTGGCACCGGCCAGCCCGGAGGAGATCCGCGACACCGTCACCGTGATGGGCGGGGAGGACTGGCAACTCTGGTTGCAGGCGCTGCAGCAGGCGGATTGTCTAGCTAAGGGCGTCCAGACAGTGGCTTATTCCTATATCGGGCCGGAATCCACTTATCCCCTCTACCGGGATGGCACCATCGGCTACGCCAAGGAGCACCTGCACGCCACCGCCGAGACCATCAACCTGCAACTCGCCGAGCTGGGTGGTCACGCCTGGGTGTCGGTGTGCAAGGCGCTGGTGACCAAGGCGAGCGCCTATATCCCGGTGTTGCCGGTCTATCTCGGCCTGCTGATGGGGGTGATGAAGGAGCGCGGGGTGCACGAGGGTTGCATCGAGCAGATGCAGCGACTGTTCGCCCGTAAGATGTATGGGCCGCAAGGGGTGGTGGCCGATGGCAACCGCTTGATCCGGATGGACGATCACGAGCTGGATCCGGCCATTCAGGCCGCCGTCTCGACGCTCTGGTCCAAGGTGACGCCGGACAACTTCCAGGGGCTTGGGGATTTTGCCGGGCTGAAGCGGGACTTCATGCAGCTCAATGGGTTCGAGTTGCCCGAGGTTGACTACGGGGCGCCGGTGAATGAGTCATCACTGGCCGAGCTGGTGCCCTGATCCCGTTGTGACTGACTGGCGGCGCCGCGCTCAGGCGACGCTGCTGCTCAGTTCGGTCTGCCCCTCGGGATCCTGCGCCAGTATGCTCTGGTTGCGGCCCTGACGCTTGGCCTGATACATGGCCATGTCGGCCCGGTGGATCAGCTGCTGCAGGCTGTCGTCGGCGGGGGAGCGCTCTGCCACCCCGGTGCTGATGGTCATGGGCGGTGCGTCGAAGTGCTCGACCCGCTTTCTCAGCCGCTCCGCCAGGCGCCAGCAGGCGTTGCCATCCAGTGGCATGGCCACCAGAAACTCTTCTCCTCCCCAACGCCCGATCTGCTGCAGATCGGGGGCCCAGTGCTTGAGCTCCTCGGCCAGCCGCTGGATCGCCATGTCACCGGTCTGATGGCCATAGCGATCATTGATCTGCTTGAAGTGGTCGATGTCGATGATGAGCAGAGTCAGCGGCTGCTCCTGCTGCCACTGCTGTTCCAGCCGCTCGAGCAGGGCGCGCCGGTTCGGCAATCCGGTCAGCTGATCGAAGGTGGCGAGAAGGTAGAGATGGCGTGAGTTGCGGTGCAGCCGGTGGGTGGCCAGCCCGAGCAGGATCAGGGCCCCCGTCAGCAACACGACCAGCAGCAGCTGGTAGTAGCGGGCGCTCTGTTGATACAGCAGTTGCTGACGTTTGCGATCGTTCTCCTGTTGCAGCGCTCTGTTGCTGGCCTCGCTACGGGCCAGCTCCCGCTCGGCCTGGAAGACGCTGGCATGCTGGCTCAGGGTCTCGTTGAAGTGCTGTTTGTAATCGTGCATGTATTCGCGCATCACCCGATACGCCTCGGGGTAGCGCCCCAGATCCGCCAGCAGCCTGGCTTGCAGTGCCTTGCCATCGATGGTGACCGGGTGCGTCCTGGTTGTCAGCAGTTGCAGCGCCAGCTGCTTTTCGCCACGGCCTTGCAGCGTCTTGGCCCGGGTCTCCGTCAGGCGAGAGCCTGCCTGTGGGTAGCCCAGTTGCCGATAGATATCTTGCGCCTCATCCAGGCTGTGCCAGGCGGCCTGCCAGTTGCTCTGGGCGTTGAAGGCCATGGCCTGGTAGCCGAGGATGATGGCGCGATAATCCGGCGCCAGCCCCTTGGTGGCCAGCAGAGCATCGAGCAACTGCCGCGCCTGGGCGGGGCTATCCATGTCGATGTAGAGCCGCGCCATGTTGGCCTTGATGATGGCCTGGCCGTTGGGCTCGTTGAGCCGCCTCATCAGCTGCAGCGCGTCCTGATAATAACTTTCCGCCTCCTTGTAGAGGCTGAGATCGGCATAGAGGTTGCCCAGCGTCATCAGCAGTCGCGCGCATTGCAGATGGGCATGGCTGCTCTCTGGTTCATTTCTCTTGAGGTGAAAGGCGGTCTTGAGCTCGGTGATCGCCTCCTTCAGGTGCTGGGTGCGATAGAGCGCAAGCCCCTTCAGGGCGTGCCATTCGGCTTCCTGGGCCGGTTGACCGGTGACGTGGGTCTGGAGCTGGGCCAGCAGATTGAGGGCTTGCTGGGGATCTTCGGTATTCAGGGTGAGGGCCACTTGCTGCAGTTGGAAGTCCAGCAGCCGCAAACTTTCTTGGCGGGCACTGGCCAGCCCACGGGCGCGGGCATTGTCGATCAGCGCCTCCGGGTAGCGGCCAAGGGCCGCCTTGGCCAGGGATCGGGCGTAATACAGCTCCATGTCTTGCCCCGAGTCCGTATCGAGGCGCCGCAAATAGCCGACAGGATCGCGCGCCGCCTGCAATTCGACCTCTTCCAGCAAAGGGGGAGCGGCCTGCAACTGGGTCATCCAGAGCAGCGCCAATGCCATCAGCAATCTCATTGAATCTTCTTCCTGAACATTGGCGTCATCATAGAGACTGGGTCCGGGTACACCATCTTTCTTTGCCTTGCCATGCCTGTATGGGGGGCAGGATGAGATAAGCCGTTATCACATCTGCGATAGCTGACCCATGCGGATGGTTGATTCGTGGTACAACAGTGGCGACAATTGTGACCAAATCACCGTGGAGTACCATCATGTTGGCCAAAGCCATGATCGAGAAGTTGAACGAGCAGATTAATCTTGAATTCTATTCCTCCAATCTCTACCTGCAGATGAGCGCCTGGTGTGAGGACAAGGGCTTCGAAGGGGCGGCAAACTTCTTGCGCCAGCATGCCGTCGAGGAGCGCCAGCACATGGAACGCCTGTTCACCTACGTGAGCGAGACCGGTGCCATGCCGATACTGGGCGCGATTGAAGCACCGCCCCACGAGTTCAACTCCCTCGGCGATATCTTCCGCACCACCCTCGAGCACGAATACCACATCACCAAGTGCATCAACGGCCTGGCCCACGTGGCCTTCACCACCCAGGACTATTCCACCTTCAACTTCCTGCAGTGGTACGTGGCCGAGCAGCATGAAGAAGAGAAGCTGTTCAAGAGCATCGTCGACCGCCTCTCTCTGGTGGGCGAAGATGGCAAGGGTCTCTACTTCATCGACAAAGAATTGTCCGAGCTGGCCAAGGGCGCGCCCGCCAGCGTCATGGATAGCAACGCCTGATAGTCATGGACACTTAGTGCTGCGTCAGTACAATGACGGCCCTCTCGAGGGCCGTTTCTGTTTTCGCCGGCACACTGGGGTATCGGTTTGTGCCCGTGATGACGGCTCTCATGGGTCGTTTTCTTTAGTCGTTTGATGAACAAGGCTGTGATGATGCAAGTGGATGTGGTGGTGATCGGGGCCGGTGCGGCCGGTTTGATGTGTGCGGCCCAGGCCGGCTACCGGGGACGCTCGGTGTTGCTGCTCGACAATGCCAAGAAGCCGGGGCGCAAGATCCTGATCAGCGGCGGTGGCCGTTGCAACTTTACCAACCATCAGACCGGCCCTCATGCCTTCCTCTGCGGTAACCCGCACTTCTGCAAGTCGGCGCTGGCGCGCTACACCCAGCAGGACTTCATCGATCTGGTGGACCGGCACGGGGTGAATTATCACGAGAAGACCCTGGGCCAGTTGTTCTGCGACGAGAGTGCGAAAGAGATTGTCGAGGCGCTGCTCACCGAGTGCGACTGGGCCGGGGTGACCCAGCAATACCAGACCGAGGTCCTGAGCGTGACCAGGCACGAGGCGGGTTTCGTCCTCGATACCAACAAGGGGGAGATCCGCTGTCACTCTTTGGTGGTGGCGACCGGCGGTCTCTCCATGCCCAAGCTCGGCGCCACCCCCTATGGCTTCAAGCTGGCGGAGCAGTTCGGCCTCAACGTGCTGCCGACCCGCGCCGGTCTGGTGCCCTTCACCCTGCATCAAGCCGAGAAGGATGCTTTCGCCGATCTGGCCGGGGTCAGCCTGCCGGTGGTGGTGACTGCGGAAGATGGCACCAGCTTCAAAGAAGCCATGCTGTTCACCCACCGTGGTCTTTCGGGCCCGGCCATCCTGCAAATATCCTCTTTCTGGCTGCCAGGACAGAAGATCCACCTCAACCTGCTGCCGGAGCTGGATATTCCCGCTGCCCTCAGAGGCTGGGCCGAGGCCCATCCGGCCCAGGAGCTGAAAACCGTGCTGGGCCGTGAGCTGCCCAAGCGCTTCGTCGACAAGCTGGTGGAGCTGGGTCAGCTCGTCAACAAGCCGATGCGCCAGTACAACGAGCGGGAGCTGGACGCCATCGCCAGCCTGCTGGGAGACTGGCAGATCCTGCCAAATGGTACCGAAGGCTATCGCACCGCCGAGGTGACTTTAGGTGGCGTCGATACCAACGAGCTCTCCTCCAAGACCATGGAGGCGCGCAAGGTACCGGGACTCTACTTTATCGGCGAGGTGGTGGACGTGACCGGCTGGCTCGGTGGTTACAACTTCCAGTGGGCCTGGTCCTCCGGCTGGGTTGCCGGCCAGTATTGCTGACAAGCCCTCTTGGCTGAGCTATCCAGATCAATCAGGCCGCCCCATAGGGCGGCCTGATTGATTGATGACGCTGTGGCTGGCGCAGGCCGTCTGCGCTGATGGCTCGGCGGCTTGCCCCCTGTTTTCTGCCCGACTCTCTCCGTCCGATACTTTCCTCATTCGTTATCCCGCAAAGCACACCCATTCCCCTACCATCCTGCCGGTGGGCATTAGCCAGAGCGTGCTTAGGCGTTGGCTATCGGCGGCTCGCTAGCCCTTTCTGATCGTCGGCAAAAATATCGTCAGCAGACCGATCAGCGGCAGGTAGGCGCAGACCTGGTACACGGTCTCGATGCTGGTGGCATCGGCCAACTGACCCAGCAAGGCCGCCCCTATGCCCCCCATGCCGAAGGCGAAACCGAAGAACAGGCCGGAGATGGTGCCGACCTTGCCGGGGACCAGCTCCTGGGCGTACACCAGGATGGCGGAGAAGGCCGAGGCCAGGATCAGGCCGATGATGACCGAGAGCACTGAGGTCCAGAACAGGTCGACGTGGGGCAGCAGCAGGGTGAAGGGGGCGACGCCGAGGATGGAGATCCAGATCACCCGTTTGCGGCCGATACGGTCACCGACCGGTCCGCCGAGCACTGTGCCCGCCGCGACGGCAAACAGGAAGGCAAACAGATGGAACTGGGCGCTATCCAGTGACAGGTGGAACTTGTCCATCAGGTAGAAGGTGTAATAGCTGCTCAGGCTGGTCATGTAGAAGAACTTGGAGAACATCAGCAGGCCGAGGATGGCCAGCGACCAGCCGATCTGGCGGCGACTCAGGCCGTTGCCGGCATGGGCCTTCATCCGCTTGTGGAAGCTGGCGGCGTGATGGCTGGACCAGCGCCCGACGAAGCTGAGTACGACCACGCCCACCAGTGCGAACAGCGAGAACCAGGCCGCGCTGGCCTGTCCCTGGGGCACTATGATCAGCGCCGCGAGCAGCGGCCCTATGGCCGACCCCAGGTTGCCACCGATCTGGAACAGGGATTGGGCCAGACCGGGCTGGTTGCCGGCCGCCATGCGGGCGACCCGCGATGATTCCGGGTGGAACACCGACGAGCCCATGCCGATCAGCATGGCCGATAGCAGCACGGTGCCAAAGCTGTCTGCCTGGGACAGCGACAGCAGCCCGAGCATCGTGAACCCCATGCCAAATGGCAATGAATAGGGCATGGGCCTGCGGTCGGTGTAGAGGCCGATCAGCGGTTGCAACAAGGAGCCCGTGAACTGGTAGGTGAGGGTAATGAGGCCAATCTGGGCGAACGACAGGTTGAGGCCGAGCTTGAGCAGCGGATAGATGGCCAGCAGCACCGACTGCATCATGTCGTTCAGCAGGTGCGAGAAGCTGATGGCGGCAATCACCGGATACGTGGTGCCGTGCTGGGAGTCCGCCACCGGGGTCGCGGCGAGTGGGCTGTGGGTGCTGAGGCTCTTTTCCATGAGTGGGTATGTCTGTTGTCCTGAGGATCCCTCTACCATGCCTGATCCTGGCCCATCTGGACATAGCAAAAATGGGCGGGATGCCGGCCTATGTGCAAAGGGGAGATGACCGATCACCGCCCCCATGGATGTGCCCTTGTGCTTTGCCGGTGGAGGCTTAGTATGGGAAAGTCACATGTTCAGTATCTGGGAAGGACCCCGGTTGACCGGATCCTTCCCCCATCGGGGGAGTATATGTTTGAAAGTCTTGGGGTTATCAACGTCTGGACCTATCTGATAGGCCTGTTCTTTATCATCATAGCGCCGGGCCCCAACTCCCTTTATGTGCTACGTACCGGGGCGACCCGTGGCATAGGTCCGGGTTACAAGGCTGCGCTCGGGGTCTTCGTCGGTGATGCGATCCTCATTTTCTGTGCCTATCTGGGGGTGGCCTCCCTCATCCGCACCACCCCGCTGCTGTTTACCCTGGTGCGCTATCTCGGCGCCATCTACCTGCTCTACCTGGGGATCAAGATCCTCCATGCCAACTTCATTGCCAAACGGGACGAGCAGCACAGCGAGGCGGTGCAGGGGGAAAACTACTTCGGCAAGGCGCTGACCCTGAGCCTGACCAATCCCAAGGCGATCCTGTTCTACGTCTCCTTCTTCGTGCAGTTCATCGACTTCAACTATGCCCACACCTGGCTCTCCTACCTGGTGCTGGCGGGCATGCTGGAGGCCATGAGCTTCGTCTATCTCACCCTGCTTATCTTCGGCGGCACCCTGATGGCGCGCTTCTTCGCCCGCAAGCAGGGCATCGCCAGGCTGGGCAACGGCCTGATCGGTCTCTTCTTCATGGGCTTCGCGGCCAGGTTGGCGACCCTCTCTTCCTGAATTCCTCCAGCAGGCTGGCTGTCTCCCGGCCAGTCTGCAACGCCGTTGCTCCCTTGGCGGGTCGTCTGAGGTAAACTGGGCCGTCCAGCGCTGCCACTCTGATGTTTTCTCTCTCCATGGCAGCCGCTGACTCCATACACCTTAATAGTGCGCCCTGGTGGCCGCCGGCCGGAGGGGCCATGCTCGAAAATCAGTTGATGTTGTTGGCGGTGTTTGAACGGGCGGCGCTGATGCTGATGACGCTGTTCCTCTTGACCCGTACCAGACCCTTCCAGCGCCTGTTCCAGAAGCGGGATCACACCCCGGCCGAGCTGGTGATGGTCGCTTCCATCTTCTGCCTTTTCGCGGTGTTCAGCACCTACACCGGCATCGCGGTGGAAGGGGCCCTCATCAACGTGCGGATCATCGCCATCATCGCCGGCGGCATCCTGTTCGGGCCCTGGGTCGGCATTCCGGCCGGGGTCATCTCGGGTCTGCACCGTTACCTCATCGACATGGATGGTCACACCTCGATCCCTTGCCTCATCGCCAGCATCATCGCCGGCCTGCTGGCGACCTGGATCCACCTCAACTGCCGCAAGTCGCGGCTCTGGCTGTACGGGATCCTGGCGGGCATGGCCTGTGAGGGGTTGACCATGCTGCTTATCTGGATCCTGACAGAGCCTCATGCTGTTGGGGTTGAGATTGTTAGTCATATCGCCTACCCAATGATGGTCGGCACCTTGTGTATCGGCCTTATCATCAAGCTGGTACAGGATCTGGACGACGAGAAGGAGCTGATCGCCGCCAAGCAGGCCAAGCTGGCGCTGGATATCGCGAACCAGACGCTGCCGTTTTTCCAGAAGATCGATCGCCACTCCCTCGGCCAGGTGTGCGAGGTGATCAGGCGCGAGATCAGCGCGGACGCGGTGGCCATCACCGATACCCGCGACGTGCTGGCCTACGTGGGGATCGGCAAGGGCTACTACGAGCTGGACGAGCACCACGCCATCAGCGACATGACCCAGCGCGCCGTGCTGCTGGATCAGATCATCATCAACAACGATCTGCGCCAATACCACCTGTCGGATTTTCACTCGGTCATCATCATCCCGCTGCGGGAAAATGGCGTGGTCAGCGGTACCCTCAAGATCTACTTCCGTCGCACCCACAGCATCACCAGTTCCCTGCGGGAGATGGCGGTGGGCCTCTCCCAGCTCATCTCCACCCAGATGGAGGTGTCGCGCATCGAGCAGCTCAAAGAGATGACCCGCAAGGCGGAGTTCACCGCATTGCAGAGCAAGATCAACCCGCACTTCCTGTTCAATGCCCTCAACGCCATCTCGTCGCTCATCCGCATCCGGCCCCAGCAGGCGCGCCAGCTCATCGCCAACCTGGCGGACTATCTGCGCTACAACCTCAACAAGGGGGATGAGCTCATCGACATCCAGGAGGAGCTGCAGCAGGTGCGCGACTACGTGGCTATCGAGCAGGCGCGCTTCGGCGACAAGCTGGAGGTGGTGTTTGAGGTGGATGACGTGCACATTCAGGTGCCGAGCCTGTTGCTGCAGCCGCTGGTAGAGAACGCCATACTGCACGGCATCCAGCCCCGCAGCGCGCCGGGCCGGGTCACCATAGAGGTGAAGCAGCTGGCGGGTGGCATCCGGGTGGCGGTGCGCGATACCGGTTACGGCATCAGTCAGGCGGTGATCGACGGGGTGGCCGCCGGTCGGGTGGAGAGTCGCAGCATCGGCCTGATGAACGTTCATCAGCGGGTCAAATTATTGTATGGGGATGGGTTGCAGCTCAAACGGCTCGAGCCCGGCACCGAAGTCTGTTTCTATCTGCCGGATCCGGAGGCCATGCCGTGCTGAGAGTTATCGTAGTGGAAGATGAGTGCTTGGTTCGAGAAGGGCTGGCCTGTTTGCTGAGTCTGGAGGTGATGCCATGTTGAGAGCCATCATAGTCGAAGACGAATACCTGGCGCGGGAAGAGCTGGTCTATCTGGTGAACCAGCACAGCACCATCGAGATAGTGGCGAGCTTCGAGGACGGGCTGGAGGCATTCAAGTACCTGCAGGATCACGAGGTGGACGTGGTGTTTCTGGATATCCAGATCCCCTCCATCGATGGTCTGCTGCTGGCCAAGAATCTGCACAAGTCGAGCCACCCGCCCCACATCGTGTTCGTCACCGCCTACAAGGAGTTCGCGGTAGAGGCGTTCGAGCTGGAGGCGTTCGACTATATCCTCAAGCCCTACAACGAGCCGCGCATCATCAACCTGCTGCAAAAACTCGAGCATGCCGGCAAGTTGCAATCCAGTCAGGGGAGCGAGCCAAGCGGGGAGGGGAGCGGCAACCAGAATCGCACCGTCAACCTGGTGAAGGGGGAGCGCATCATAGTCACCCCCTGCGAGCAGATCTACTATGCGGAGGCGGACGAGAAGCTGACCTATGTCTACACCCGCACCGATCGCTACGTGATGACCATGACCATCAGTGAGTTCGTCAGTCGGCTACCGGCGGAGGGCTTCTTTCGCTGTCATCGCTCCTATTGCGTCAATATCAACAAGATCCGCGAAATCGTGCCCTGGTTCAATAGTACCTACCTCATCCGGCTCCATGATTTGCCATTCGAGGTACCGGTCAGTCGCAGCAACATCAAGGCATTCCGTCAGCTGATGCGGCTCTGATTGTCATTCATTCCCGCCGATCTGCATTTCATGCCTTATTCGGTCTGCAACTGATGCGTCTTGCCTATAGTGGGCTCAATTTCCCGAGTCCACCGACCGAGACGCATCATGACCAAAGAGATGAACCGCACCCGGTACCTGACCCTGATAGGTACCATCATTACCCAGTTCGCCCTGGGCTCTGTTTACACCTGGAGCCTGTTCAACGCCCAGCTCTCCGACAAGCTCGACGAGCCGGTCAGTCAGGTCGCCTTCGCCTTCGGTCTGCTCAGCTTGTCGCTGGCGGTCGCCTCTTCCCTGGCGGGCAAGCTGCAGGAGCGGTTCGGGGTGCGCAACGTCACCCTCGGCGCCGGCGTGCTGCTCGGCATCGGCTTCTTCCTCACCGCCCATGCCAGCAACCTGGCCATGCTCTATCTCTGTGCCGGCATCCTGGTGGGTTTCGCCGACGGTACCGGCTACCTGATGACCCTCTCCAACTGCGTGAAGTGGTTCCCGGAGCGCAAGGGGCTGATCTCCGCCTGCTCCATCGGTGCCTACGGCCTCGGTAGCCTGGGTTTCAAGTACATCAACCTGCTGCTGCTGTCGAACAACGGCCTGGAAGCTACCTTCCAGCTGTGGGGCCTGATCGCCATGTCCATGGTGCTGGTGGGCGGCATGCTGATGAAGGATGCGCCCAAGCAGGCTGCCTCCCTGCAGCAGACCGAGAGCCGCGATTTCACCCTGGCCGAGGCGATGCGCAAACCGCAGTACTGGATGCTGGCGCTGATGTTCCTCACCGCCTGCATGAGTGGCCTCTACGTCATCGGCGTGGCCAAGGATATCGGCGAGAAGATGGTGGGTCTGCCGGGCTCGGTAGCGGCCAACGCCGTCGCCATCATCGCCATGGCAAACCTGGGTGGTCGACTGGTGCTGGGCATACTGTCTGACAAGATGTCTCGCATCCGGGTTATCACCATCGCCCAGCTGATCACCCTGGTGGGCATGGCGCTGCTGCTGTTCGTGCCGCTCAATGCCAACCTGTTCTTCGTGGCGGTGGCCTGCGTGGCCTTCAGCTTCGGCGGCACCATCACCGTCTACCCCTCCCTGGTGAGCGACTTCTTCGGCCTGAACAACCTGACCAAGAATTACGGTGTCATCTACCTTGGCTTCGGGCTTGGCAGCATCATTGGCTCCATAGTCGCGTCCCTGTTCGGTGGCTTCATGGCGACCTTCAACCTCATCCTGGTGCTGATGGTGGTGGCGCTGGTGCTCTCCCTCACCATTCGCCTGCCGGCCCCCAAGGCCAGCTACGCCGACTGAAGCTGAAACTATTGATAAATCTGACAAACCGGCGCCCATGGGTGCCGGTTTTTGTTTTTGTGAGTAAAAGACGTATAGATGGCTAAATCGCTATACTCTTTTGTCCCCCTTTCCTATAATCCCCCCGCTTTGGCGCATCATGCTTAATAGGGAATCCGGTGAAAATCCGGAGCTGGCGCGCAGCGGTAAGGGGGAACGAAGCGACATCCGGGCACTGCCGCAAGGCGGGAAGCCGTCGCCTAGGCACTTGGCCCCCGAGTCCGAAGACCTGCCAAAGTTCGTATTTCTGGCCGAGAGAAACCGGCCAAGGAATAGATACTTACGCGAACTTAAGGATCTGTGATGTCCAAGAAATTTTGGGTGGCTGCCCTGTTGCCGACGGCCGCCTTTGCCCAGTCCCCCCTGCCTGCCAATGACACTATGGTGGTGACCGCCAACCGGGTCGAGCAGCCTGCCAATTCGGTGCTCGCCCCCGTGGTGGTGATCGATCGTGCCGAGATCGAATCTCGCCAGGTGTCCAGTCTGCCAGATCTGTTGAAAACCCTGCCTGGGGTGCAGATCACCACGCTAGGTGGCCGTGGCAATGTCAGCAGCCTGTTTATCCGTGGCACCAACTCCAATCACTCTCTGGTGTTGATGAATGGTCGTCCCATCGCTGCCATGGTGGCCGGCACGCCGGATCTCAGCCAGATCCCGCTCGGCAACATCGAACGCATCGAATACATTCGCGGCCCGCGTGCCGCCGTCTATGGTGCCAATGCCATCGGCGGTGTCATCAACCTGATCACCCAGACCTCGGCCAAGAACGGCAGCGAAACTCACCTAAAGGGTGGGGTCGGCAGCCATGGCTACGGTCAGGGTCAGGTGCGTACCGTGCAGGCCCTGGGTGAGCAGACCGACATGAACATGCTGCTCGGCTATGAGCGTACCGACGGCTTCGACGTGGTCGCCGGTGCCCAGCAGCCGGATCGGGACGGCTTTGACAGCCTGAACGGCCAGTTCGGTCTGAACCACGCCTTCAACGAGGCCTGGAGCGCCGACTTCAATGCGCAGGGTTATGACAACCAAACCGAGATGGACGATCCCTATCTGTCGGCGGATCAGAGCCGGGTGCAGGCCTTCCAGTACGACGGTGGCCTCAAATACCAGCGTGGCGACCTGACCAGCCGACTGGAGGCCAGCTATGGCGAGAACAAGTTGAAGAGTTGGTGGGAGGGCAATGGGGAGTCCAGTGCCGAGCCCATCCATACCGGCCTGACCCGCTTCTCCTGGATCAACAGCTGGACTGGTGTGGAAGGGCTGATGCTGACCGGCGGTGCCGACTGGCAGCAGGAGCAGATGAAATCTGACTCGCGCAGCTACGGTCAGTCGTTCGATGCGCCGGATCGCGACAACACCGGCTTGTTTGCCGTCGGCAGCTATCGCTGGCAGGCCCTGCAGTTTGAGTTGTCCGGTCGCACCGATGACAACAAGCAGTACGGCCGCCACAATACCTGGGCCGCCGCCACCGGTCTGGATATCAACGATAACCACAATGTGCGTCTGAGCTATGGCACCGCCTTCAAGGCGCCGACCTTCCTCGACCTCTATTACCCAGGCTACGAGAACCCGGATCTGAAGCCGGAAGAGAGCAAGAACCTGGAGCTGGACTTCTCCGGCCGCTACACCGCCTGGGACTGGTCTGTGAACCTCTATCGCAACCAGATCCAGAACCTGATTGCCTGCCAGAGCGCCTTCTCCACCTGCAAGCCGGACAACACGGATGCGGAGATCCGGGGGGTAGAGGTTGCTGTCGGTCTGGAAACCGGCCCGCTCCATCATGACCTGAGCTTCGATTACACCAAGACCGAAGACAAGAATGATGGCGATCAGCAGTTGCTGCGCCGTGCCAAGCAGAAGGCCAGCTGGCTGACTCAGGTGCAGCTGGGACAGGTCGATCTGTCGACCGAGCTGCTCTATGTTGGCAAGCGGGATGACAAGAACTTCAGCAGCTTCCCCGCCGAGCGGGTGGTGCTGGGTTCTTATACCCTGGTCAACCTGGGCGCCAGTTACGATGTGCTGCCTCAGCTGACCCTGGGTGGCCGCATCGACAACCTGTTCGATCGTGACTATGCCCCGGCCTATGGCTATGCCTCACCGGGTACCGAGTTCAAGCTGACGGCAGACTATCGTCTCTGATCCAGGCTTCTGCTTATATAGAGAAGAAAAGCGAGGCCCCGCCATGTGCGGGGCCTTTTCTATTGGTCATCGGCGGGAGTATGATCGCCGCCTCGCATTCAAGGGGGAGCTCAGGTGGCCAATATTCTAGTGTTCGATTCAGGCATGGGCGGTTTGACCGTCTATCGCGAGATCCGCCGCACCTTGCCGGCACACAACTATATCTACTGCTTCGACAATGCCCACTTCCCTTATGGCGAATTGAGTGAGCCGGATCTGATCGCCGCCTGTTGCCGATTGGTGACCCACATGGTGGCCGAGCATCACATCGATCTGGTGGTGATCGCCTGCAACACCGCCAGCACCATAGCACTGCCCTCCTTGCGCGCCGCCCTGACCATTCCGGTGGTGGGTGTGGTGCCTGCCATCAAGCCGGCCGCCGCCTTGACCCGCAATGGTTGCATCGGCTTGCTGGCAACCCCGGGTACCGTCAGTCGTGCTTACACCCATCATCTCATCGCCCAGTTCGCACCGGGCAAGCAGGTGTTGCTCAAGGGCGTGACCGAGCTGGTGATCGAAGCCGAGCACAAGCTGGCCGGTCGACCGGTCAACATGGTGTTGTTGCGCGAGGTGCTGGCGGACTGGATAGAAGGGGATGCGAAACCCGATACCATGGTATTGGGCTGTACCCATTTCCCGCTGCTCGATGACGAGATCCGGCAATTGATGCCAGACTGCCAGCTGGTGGATTCGGGTAATGCGGTGGCGAGAAGGGTGGCCCATCTGCTGGCTGCTGTGCCTGCGGCCATTCCTGTGGCAGGACAGGGCAGGGCATATTGCACCCGACTGGATGCACAGGCCCAAAAACTGACAGCCCCCTTGCAAGCATGGGGGCTGTCATCACTCGAAGAGGTAGAGTACTGAGTTATCCGGCGTCGACGTCGCTGCCTTCTCGCTCATCCCTGTCCCGCTTGTCATTGGCTTCACGTACCTTGAGGGTGCGTTGCTGATACTCCTTGTCATTGAGTGCGGTGATCGCCTTGGCCGCATCGGCGGCGGGCATCTCCACAAATCCAAAGCCCCGGCGCTTGCCGGTGGCCTTGTCTTTCATCAGACGGACGGAAATCACCTGGCCTTGCTCGGCAAACAACTCACGCACGGCGATCTCGTTGGCGCGATAGGGCAGGTTGCCTACATATAAGGTACAAGTCTCTTGGTTGGAGCTCTGCTCGACCGCGGCAGCAGAGGTCCGCTTAAGGAACAGCGGTACGACGAAACCGCCAATGGCCAGACCCACGGCAAAAATCACTTCGGCTTTCAAAGAAAACTGCAGGGCCTGGGCAACCAGATAACCGACCAGCGCCAACACCAGAGCGAGAACGGCCGCCTGCACATATACGGGAAACTTGGATAAATTCATCTTTAAAGACCTTTTGTAAATGAAAGCAAAAAAGGTGCAACACTCTATTCACCTCCATGGTAACCAGCTTTACCGCCTGGCGCTACCATGGACCACTTGGGACACATTATCCGCTTCAGTATGGCATTCCTTAATACCGGAAGACCTACTTAAATAACCATAAAACAGAGCTGAAATCATCGGCTTGTGGATAACACTGTATATATACACTGGGTAAGCTGTTTCTAACTGGATAATTTGAAGTTTCCGTGACTTTCTTCAAGAAACGGCTTGTCATCGCGCCGCCGTTCCCTATAATGCGCCCCTACCAGCACGGCACAACACGCCGGGTTGATGAGCTAGCTTCACAGTGAAGCGGGCGCCGAAAGAAAAGCGAAAACAAGTGCTTGACTTTCGAAGTGAGAAGCGTAATATGCGCCTCCTCAACGCGATAAGCGTGACGCTCTTTAACAATTTGAATCAAGCAATCTGTGTGGGCACTCACAGCATCGACCATCAAAATTAATTTTTGATTTTCAATGTCTGGTGAAGTGACCAAGACGATTT
>NZ_CDCA01000022.1:322-301689 GCF_000820185.1 Aeromonas tecta | reverse complement strand
TACCGGACTACCGGACTACCACGTCTGCCCGCATCTTCTCTCCACCCCCATATACAGGGCGGCTATGTCCTGCATTGATCATCACTATTGCTCGAAATAGGCGCGGCCACTCAGTAATCAGCATTTTCTGGAACGGGTGGGGTCCGACAGCTAATCACCACTGCCCTAAACGGGCGTGGCCAGGCAGCTAGTGATCAGGCTGCTAATCACTATTGCCTGAAGCGGGTCTGGTCAGACAGATAATCACCATTACTCGAAGCGGGTGCGCGCAGGCCGTGCCAGCAAGCCTCTATGATCTGGAGCCCTCTCAGCCCTCTCTTTTTCATGACATCCCATTGCTCGATATTTTTCCGTTTATCGTTGTTTTGAATATAAAAAGTACAGAATGTGATACCCCTACCTTTCTTGTCGGGTCCGCTCTGCTTTAATTCGTCTGCCCACATTCGATGGGCCAAGGAAACACAATAATCTGAGGAAAGGACACATGTTCAAGAGAACAGTAACGATGATGCTGGCGGCGGGAACCCTGGTATTAGGCGGTTGTGCGGCGAGCGGTGGCGCCGAACAAGGGGCGGACAACAGCGATTTTGGCGGCAAGTCCATCTACCTGCGTGGGGAGATGAACGACTGGATGGCCAACGATGAGACCAAGGTGGTCAAGGTGGCCGACAAGCTCTACATGGCCAAGGGCACCCTCAAGAAGGAGTGGGCTCCCTACAAGTTCAAATTCGGTGACTCCAGCTGGAGCTGCGGCACCAACTTCGGCTACAAGAGCCCGAGTGATGGCGTTGCCACCCTGGGCGGTGAGCCGGTGCCGGTCAATCCCTGCTCCAAGTATGAGGATATGAAGTTCTCGCCGGAAGTGGATGGCGTCTATGAGTTCTATCTGAATATGGCCGGTGAGGCGCCGACGGTTTACGTCAAGAAACCCTGAGTCAGCCCTGAGCGTTAAATCTCTCGGAAAATGAATCGGTTAAATGCCCCGTCCCAGAAATCTGCTGGCCGGGGCGTTTTTTTAGGATTAGAATCAGCGCCCTCATGATGTGGGAACTACTATATATAGTGTTTAAATGTTTAACTTGATCTATTGGTAGTGTTTTTAACCTATGTCATGGCGTCGATGCATTCACATAAGGTGGCTTGAAAATGGCGAAATCCAACCCCGTGCTAGAGACCGAACTCGGCACAGGCCTCATCCCCATGCAGGAAACGTCCCTCGAGATCTGGGACAGCAAGTATCGTCTCAAGAGCAAGGACGGGGCCCCCATCGATGGCTCCATTGACGAGACCTACCAGCGGGTCGCCCGTGCCCTGGCCGAGCAGGAGTTGGAGCCAGATGCCTGGTATGAGCCCTTCCTGTGGGCGCTGCGCAACGGCGCCATCCCGGCGGGCCGCATCACCTCCAACGCGGGGGCCTTCGAGCACAAGCCGGCCACCTCGACCATCAACTGCACCGTCTCCGGTACCATCGAAGATTCGATGGACGACATCCTCGGCAAGGTGCATGAAGCCGGCTTGACCCTGAAGGCGGGCTGCGGCATCGGTTACGACTTCTCGACCCTGCGCCCCCGTGGTGCCTTCGTCTCCGGCGCCGGTGCCTACACCTCGGGTCCGCTCTCCTTCATGGATATCTACGACAAGATGTGTTTCACCGTCTCGTCGGCCGGCGGCCGCCGTGGCGCCCAGATGGGTACCATGGATATCCGCCACCCGGATGTGATTGAGTTCATCCAGGCCAAGCGTGAAGATGGACGCCTGCGCCAGTTCAACCTCTCCCTGCTCATTACCGAAGAGTTCGTCAAGGCGGTGAAGCAGGATGCGCCCTGGCAGCTGATTTTCCCCTACACCGCCAAAGAGGTGGAGCAGGATGGTATCGCGCTGGACGATCCCGCTGTGGTGATCTGGGCCGACTGGCCCAACAAGCAAGGGGTGGTCATCAACGAGCTGGGGCAGGTTGCCTGCAAGGTCTACAAGACCCTGCCGGCGCGCAAGCTGTGGAACGTCATCATGAGCTCCACCTATGACTATGCCGAACCCGGTTTCATCCTGATCGACAAGGTCAATCAGATGAACAACAACTGGTTCTGCGAAGAGATCCGCGCCACCAACCCCTGCGGTGAGCAGCCGTTGCCGCCTTATGGCGCCTGTTTGCTGGGCTCGGTCAATCTGACCAAGTTTGTGCGCCATCCCTTCACCGAGCAGGCGAGCTTCGACTGGCAGGCATTTCGCAAAGTGGTGGCGATCTTCACCCGCATGCTGGATAACGTGGTGGAGATCAACCAGTTGCCTCTGCCTAAGCAGCGCGAAGAGATCATCAACAAACGTCGCCACGGCATGGGCTTCCTGGGGCTCGGCTCGACCCTCACCATGCTGCAGGTAAAGTATGGCTCTGCCACCTCCGTTGCCTTTACCGAGCAGGTTTCACAAGAGTTGGCCATGACGGGCTGGCGCGAATCCCTGGCCCTGGCCAGAGAGAAGGGGCCGGCGCCCATCATGGAGCAGGAGTTCGAGGTGACCGGCAAGATGCTGCGTCTGCGCCCGGAGATGGCCGCCGATGGCATCAAGATCGGCGACAAGATCAAAGGCCGGGTGCTGCACGCTCGCTACAGCCGCTACATGCAGCAGGTGGCCGAGGTGGATCCCGCCCTGGTGGCGGAGCTGGCCGACGTGGGTGGCCGTTTCACTCACCACAGCAGCATAGCGCCAACCGGTACCATCTCCCTGTCCCTTGCCAACAACGCCAGCAACGGCATCGAGCCGAGCTTCGCCCATCACTACAGTCGCAACGTCATCAAGCCGGGCAAGAAGAGCAAGGAGAGCGTGGATGTCTACTCGTTCGAGCTGCTGGCCTACCGCGAGCTTATCAACCGCCATGCCATGCCCTATGGTGAGGAGGAGGCGACCCGGCTGCCGGACTACTTCATCACCGCCGACGACATCAGCCCGGCCCAGCACGTGGACATTCAGGCCGCGGCCCAGCGCTGGATTGATTCGTCCATCTCCAAGACTGCCAACGTGCCGACCGATTTCCCGTTCGAGCAGTTCAAGGACATCTACATGTATGCCTCGGACTCGGGGCTCAAGGGCTGCACCACCTTCCGCTTCAATCCGGAGGCCTTCCAGGGGGTGCTGGTGAAGGAGAAGGATCTGGAAAATACCCAGTACGAATTTACCCTTGAAGATGGCTCCGTCATCACCGTCAAGGGTAACGAAGAGATCGAATACGATGGCGAGCTGCACACTGCCGCCAACCTCTATGACGCCTTGAAAGAAGGCTATTACGGGAAATTCTGAGAACAGATTATGGTCAAGAAGATCGACAAGAAAATCGTCTCCTACAAGGTGCGTACCAAGGATGAGCCGCAAGAAGAACTGGCTCCACAGGATGACGTGGTGCACATGCACGAGACGGTGCTGCGGCCGGAGCGGCTGATGGGCACCACCTACAAGCTGAAGACGCCGGAGCATGTCTCCGAGCATTCGCTGTTCATCACCATCAACGACATCATTCTCAACGAAGGCACCGTCCACGAGACGCGCCGCCCGTTCGAGATCTTCATCAACTCCAAGAGCCTGGAACACTACCAGTGGATAGTGGCGCTGACCCGCATCATCTCGGCGGTGTTTCGCAAGGGCGGGGATGTCACCTTCCTGGTGGAAGAGCTGAGATCCGTGTTCGATCCCAAGGGCGGTTACTGGAACAAGGGCAAGTATGTTCCCTCCTTGATCGCCGAAATTGGCAACGTGATCGAGACCCATCTCACCGAGATCGGCATGCTCAAGCCGACCGGGCTGGATGAGCACCAGCAGGCCTTCCTGGCCGAGAAGAAGGCAGAGCTGCAGACCGAGCAGCAGGTAGTAGAACAATCTGCTGGCAGCGGCTTCCCGGCCAATGCGGCGCTCTGCTACAAGTGCCACGCCAAGGCGCTGGTGCTGAAAGATGGCTGCATGACCTGTCTTAACTGCGGCGACTCGAAGTGTGGCTAACTGCGGCCAAGCAGAGCACGAGCGAAACAGACCGGCCGATGGGCCGGTCTTTTTATTGATGCTTTTATGTGCAAGTGATTGGAGGGACTCAGGGATTTGTTGCGCGCTGGTAAAATCGGGCGTAGCGTGAGGAGTAATAAAACTGTCACGGCCGTGTGGTTTCAATGACATCTGAGATTCACACACGTGGCACCCTCAGTGCCAAGGAGGATGCTTATGGACAATACGGACCGAAAGCTGTTTATCCTGGATACCAACGTTCTGCTTCACGAACCCCTCGCCATTTACTCCTTCAAAGAGCACGACGTGCTCATCCCCATGACGGTGCTGGAAGAGCTCGACAACATCAAGGATCGTCAGAAAGACGTCAGCCGTGATGCCCGGGTTGCCATCCGGGCGCTGGAAGACGTGTTTCGCGATGCGACCCCCGAGCAAATCGTGCAAGGGGTGGCGCTGGCCGGTGAGGCGAGCGGCAATATCTCCATCTTCAGCGATCACCACCTGCCCCAGGATGCAGAGGTGTTCACCGACAAGGAGGCCGACAACCGCATCATCAACGCCGCGCTTTATCTGCAAAAGCACGAGATGAAACGCCAGGTGGTGCTGGTGACCAAAGACATCAACATGCGCCTCAAGGCCAAGGGTGCCGGTCTTGCGCACGTTGAGGACTATCGCAGTGACCAGCTGATCGATGACATCCGCCTGCTGGCCAAGGGCTTCCAGGTGGTGCCTGGTAGCTTCTGGGAGCGGGTCGGCGAGTGCGACAGCGAGACCCATGGCCGTGATACCGTTCATGTGATCGATGCCAATCTGCTGGAGGGGGTACACGTCAATCAGTACCTGCTGGACGAGGAGAACTTCTTCGCCGCCCGGGTGCTGAGCCACGATGGTCACAAGATCCGTCTCAAGGATCTGGGCCGTGAGCGCTTGATGTCGCGCAAGGCCTGGGGCGTTCATCCCAAGAACGTCTATCAGGGCATGGCGCTGGATGCCTTGCTGGATCCGCACATCGATCTGGTGATCCTGACCGGCCCGGCGGGTTGCGGCAAGACCCTGCTGGCCATGGCGGCGGCGCTGGAGCTGGTGATCGAGAAGGGGATCTACGAGAAGGTCATCGTCACTCGCAACACCCCGGAGATCGCCGAGAGCATCGGCTTCCTGCCTGGCACCGAGGAAGAGAAGATGATGCCCTGGCTGGCGGCGGTGACCGACACTCTGGAGGTGCTGCACAAGCAGGACGAGAACATGAGCGGGTCCCTCAGCTACATCATGGAGAAGGCCAACATCCAGTTCAAATCGGTCAACTTCATGCGCGGGCGCAGCATCCAGAACACCTTCGTGTTGCTGGACGAGTGCCAGAACCTGACCGCGTCCCAGATCAAGACCATCATCACCCGCTGCGGTGAGGGGACCAAGATCGTCTGCTCCGGCAACCTGGCGCAGATTGACTCCAACTACCTGAGCCCGGTGACCTCGGGTCTGACCTACATCGTAGAGCGTTTCAAGGATTTCGACGGCAGTGCCAACATCTTCCTGAACGGGGTGGTGCGCAGCAAGCTCGCCTCCTTCGCCGAGGAAAACCTCTGATTTAACGCAACATCTTCATATAAAAAAGGGAGGCCACTGGCCTCCCTTTTTTGATCCCGAGATCCCGCGCTAGGACGTGTGCGAGTGGCCCAGGTAGCGCTGCAGGCCAGGGTGATCGCTGTTTTGCAGTATATCCGGCGTGCCCTGCAGGGCGATGCGTCCCTCGTCGATAAACAGCACCCGATCGGCGATGAGCTGAGCGTCTTCCGGGTTATGGGACACCATCAGCACGGTAATGCCCTGCTCACAGGCGAGCCGGGCGACTTCCGCCAGCATCTCCCGGCGCAGGGCGGGATCGAGTGCCGAGAAGGGCTCGTCCAGCAGCAGCAGCGGCTTGCCACGCACCAGGGCGCGGGCCAGCCCCACCCGCTGTTGCTGACCGCCGGAGAGCTGCTCCGGCAGCCGATCCTGCATGTCGCCCAAGCCGACCCGGGTTGCCGCCTCCTTCACCTGGGCACGCTGGGCCGGGCTCAGGCGCAGGCCGGGATGCAGGCCGATGGCGATGTTGTCGAACACCGAGAGGTGCAGGAACAGGTTGTGATCCTGGAACAGGGTGGTGACCGGGCGCTCGGCGGGGCCGAGCGGCAGCAGGTCGATACCATCGAAACTAAGACGACCGGATTCTACCGGCACGAAGCCCGCGATCATGCCAAGCAGGGTCGATTTGCCGGCGCCGCTCGGGCCGATCAGCGCCGTGATCTCCCCCTTGGGCAGAGAGGCGTTGAAGCTGACGCGCCAATCAGGGTAACTGGTTGCCAAATCATCAATTAACAGCATCTTTGACTCCTATGATATGGCTGGTCGCGCAGACCGCATGTAGACCCGCATTTGGGCAGCTAACTCGACTATCACGCATCCAGGTTTTTGCCCCCGAGACCCCGCTCCACCAGCCAGAACAGCGAGAAGCACAAAGTGAGCAGCAGCAGGGCGGTGGCCGCCGCGTCGGTCAGCCGGTAGCTGCCAAGTTGCTGATAGAGCAGCCAGGGCAGGGTGGTGAGCTCCTGGCTGCCGAACATGGCTATGGCGCCGAGATCCCCGAGCGACAGGATCATGGAGAGCGCCATGGCCAGCGCCAGCGGGCGGCGCAGCAGGGGCCACTCGACCAGGCGCAGGCGTTGCAGACCGCGCACCCCCAGGCTATCTGCCAGCCGATCATACTGGCGCACCACCAGCTGCATGGGGGCACTCAAGGTGCGCAGCACATAGGGCAGCGCCATCAGGGCGTTGACCAGTACCACCAGCCAGGGGCCGAGGGCGAAGACATCGGTGAAGGGCATAAACAGGATAAACAGGCCCGTGCTCAGCACCACCGCCGGGATCATCAGGATCATGGAGCCGCTGGCCTCCCACAGGGCCGCCGCCCGCCGCTTGCGATCCCGTACTCTCAAGTGGCGGCTGGTGAGCAGTAGACCGGTGCCTAGCAGGGTAGCGAGGCTTCCCGCCGCCAGAGCGATACCGAGGGACTGACCCCCCGCCTGCCACAGCCGGGAGGAGCCGAGCGCCGTCAGCAGGCCGGGGTTGAAACCGGCGATGACGATGGCCAGCAGCGGTGGCAGGAAGATGGCGAGGCCTAGGGTGAGGGCTGCACCATCCACCCAGCGGGTGCCTGGCTGCTGTCTGTCCGGTCGTAAACAGGGGCGACGACTGGTGAGGCGACTGGATGGGCTGGTCTGCAACTTGTGTTGCAGCAGCAACAGGCCCGCGGTCAGCAGCAGCTGTACCAGCGCCAGGCCACCGGCGGTGGCGAGATCGAAGTCAAAGCGCAGGGCCTGATAGACCGCCACTTCCAGGGTGGTGGACTTGGGGCCGCCGCCCAGCGCCAGCACAGTGGTGAAGCTGGTGAAGCAGAGCATGAAGATGAGGCTCGCCAATCCCGGCAGCAGACCACGGATGATGGGCCACTCCAGCAGCCGGAAGATGTGGGAGGAGCGCATGCCGAGCTGGCTGGCGAGGCGCCAAGAGGACTCGGGAATGCTCTCTATGCCTTGCAAGATGAGGCGCGCCGCCAGTGGCATGTTGAAGAACACGTGGGCCAGCAAGATGCCAAACAGGCCGTACAGGTAGTTGCCGGGATCCAGCCCCAGACTGCGCAGGGCGTGGGGCAGCCAGCCCTGGGAGCCATGCACGGCGACTATGCCGAAGATGGCGATGATGACCGGCAGCACCAGGGAGAGGCCGAACAATTTGAGCAGCAGGCGGCGGCCGCGAAAGCGGCGCCGTGCCAGGGCTCGCGCCACCGGAATGGCCAGACCCAGGCTCAGCAGGGTGGAGAGCAGCGCCTGCCCCAGGCTGAAGCCCAGCACGTGGCGCAGGTAGGGATCTGCCAGCAGGGTGCTCGGCAGCCCCCCTGCCTGCCACAACAGGGCGACGAGGGGGCCAAGGGAGAGCAGCAGGATAACGCAGGTGGCTGCGCTACCCGGCAGCCACCAGAGAGGACGAGAGTGGGGTATCACTGGGTGACGGCTTGCAGCCATTCCCGGATCCAGCCCTTGCGGTTGGCGGCTACTTCGTCAGAGGTGAAGCTCAGCGGCTTGGCGACGGTGATCATCTGCTCGAAGCCCTTGGGCAGCGGAGTGTCTATTACCGGATACATCCAGTTGCCGCTGGGGATCTCCTGCTGGAAGGCGGGGCTGACCATGAACTGCAGGAACTGGTCAGCGAGCTTGCCTTGCGTGGCGCTGGCGAGCTTGGCTGCCACTTCCACCTGACGATAGTGACCCTCCTCGAAGGCGGCGGCCTGGTACTGGGACTTGTTCTCGGCGATCAGGTGATAGGCCGGGGAGGTGGTGTAGGAGAGCACCATGTCTGCCTCGCCATCCATGAACATGCCGTAGGCCTCGGACCAACCCTTGGTGACGGTGACCGTCTTCTTGGCGAGTTGGGCCCAGGCGGCGGGCGCCTGGTCACCATAGACGGATTTCATCCACAGCATCAGCCCCTGACCCGGGGTGGAGGTGCGGGGATCCTGGTAGATCACCTTGAGATCCGGGCGCTCCACCAGCTCCTTCAGACTCTTGGGAGGGGTCTTGAGTTTGTCTTTGTTGTAGACGAAGGCGAAGTAGCCGTAGTCATAGGGGACGAAGGTATCGTCCTGCCAGCCACCCGGCACCTTGAGGGCGGCCAGATCCGTGTGATGAGGGGCGAACAGACCGCTCTGCTTGGCTTCGCTCACCAGGGCGTCATCCAGCCCCAGCACCATGTCGGCCTTGCTGTGTTTGCCTTCCAGCCGCAGCCGGTTGAGGATGGCGACCCCGTCTTCCAGCGCCACCAGATTGAGGGTGCAACCGCACTCTTTCTCGAAGGCCTGCTTGATCTTGGGACCCGGTCCCCATTCGCTGGCGAAGGAGCCGTAGGTGTAGACGGTGAGGGTATCGGCGGCGAAGGCCTGGGCACTGAGCAGGCTGGTGGCGACCAGCAGAAGGGTTTTCATCGATGGCACTCCCTGTGGGTTGCGAGCTGCCAGCGGATGAGGGCGCAAAAAACGAGCGCCATGCCTCAAATTCCTCCGCCAGCATTATCTGGATCAGGTTCACGGGTATAATCTCAGCGGTAAACCGCACCCCGTTTGAGAAACGAATCGCATTGTATTAACGTTTTTTGGGGGAGGCCAGCACAACTTTGTGCCAGCGAGGCAACGACTGCCACGACACCAGGAGAAGCCAGTGATCACCAGCACCAAGGAAAGGCGCGCCTTTGCGCGCATGGTCATCAATGCCCCCGTCACCCTTTTTCAGCATCGGCTGGTATTGGAGGGGATCTGTCGGGATCTCAGCGCCAGCGGCATGGGGGTGGAGGTCAATGAACACAGCTTCGATCTGCAGCAACCCATCCGTATCAGCCTGGCCACCAGCAGCAACTTGCTGCCGCCGTTCGAGGTCCAGGCCCGCATAGTGCGGGTGCTGGAGGAAGAGAAGGGCTTGCTGTTGGCGCTGGAGTTTCTGCCTCTGAGCTGATCTAGCGATATATCTCACTGCTTTTTATCGGCCAGCCTCTGCTGGCCGATGTTTTTTAATATCAGACAGCATAGCCTGCTGCTTTAGCGCGGGGCATTTCACCATGTCCAGCCTGTCTGACGACGATGGGTGGGCGATCTACATCTCGTCCGAGCCGATCTCACCACTGTTTATTGGCTGGCCAGCACGGGCTGTACGCTCAGTTGCCGGCTGTCGACCAGGGTCTTGCTGGTGGGAGCCAGCTGACCCATGTGGAGCTGGGCCGGACCGGTCGGCTCCATCAGCAGATAGGTCTGTCCCTCCCAGGTCAGTACCGCATCCCCCGCCTTGGCGGGCAGGGCCACGCCCAGCAGGGCGTGGCCGGGCACGAACAGCATGGCCTGGGGGAGCTCCGGGAAGAGCTGGGCCAGCATGGCCGCCATCAGGGTGACCTTGCTGTCGCAATCCCCCCTGTTCTGCTCCAGCACCTGACGGGGGCTCAGAAAGCCCTTGCCGGCCCGGCCGGATTGGCTGTCCAGCAGGGTATAGGGAATGGTTTGCACGAAGTCGAGCATAAAGGCCACTGTCTGCTGGCGCGCCTCCATCTCGGTGGCCCCCTGCCGCTTGAGCTGATCCGCCAGCGGCGCCAGCTCGGTCCGGCTCTCCAACGCGATGCGCACATGATCCTGCTTGATGGCAGGCACCCCATCGGATGGGGTGAAGCGCTGGAAGTAGTGCTGCTTGAGCCACTCCTGCGCCAATTTCGCCTGCTCAGGCCCGACCCAGGCCTGGGCTTCCCGCGCCTTGTCGGCGTTGCGGCTCTTGATGCTGAGAGCGAGCTCGGGGCGGGAGAGGGAGAACTGCACCTCGGGGAACTCGATGACGGCCTGTTGCAACAGCTGCTGCAGCATATCCTCCTGCATCCTGTCCGGACGATAGGCGATGAGCGGCGGCAGCTTGCCCGCCTCCAGCCGGTAGCTGAGCTGCTGCGCCTTGCCCTCCCTGTCCTGCCAGCCAACGTTGAGCTGACCACCGTTGCTGTGAAAAAAACTCTGCCCGGCAGAGGCCGGCAGCGCGAACAGCAGGGCGCAGAGTATGGCGTAGAGCAGGGACAGGTCGCGCGCTTGGGTCATCATCCTCTCCTCGGGTATCGGTTGGCCGTCTGCCGGAAATAAAACAGGGAGCCTGGGCTCCCTGTGGATTCTATCTGTTTTCTGGTCTTAGGCTTACACCCAGCTTGGCTGCCTTGTCTCGAAGGTGCCGAGGCGGGTCTTGAACTCGCTTAGATCCAGCTCGGTTGCTTCGCCTCGAAGGCGTCGATGGCGGCCTGGTGCTGCAGGGTCAGGCCGATGGCATCCAGCCCGTTGAGCAGGCAGTAGCGGCGGAACTCGTCGATCTCGAAACCGAAGCTGAGCGTGCCGGCGCGTACCTGGTTCGCCTCCAGATCCACCTCGATCTGCTGTCCCGGGTTGGCGGTGACCAGTTGGAACAGGGCCTCGACTTCTTCGTCCTGCAAACGCACTGGCACCATGCCGTTGTTGATGGCGTTGCCGTAGAAGATGTCGGCGAAGCTCGGGGCTATGATGGTCTTGAAGCCGTAATCCGCCAGCGCCCAGGGGGCGTGCTCGCGGCTCGAGCCGCAGCCGAAGTTCTCCCGCGCCAGCAAGATGCTGGCACCCGCGTAGCGCGGCTGGTTCAGCACGAACTCCGGGTTTGGTTGCTGGCCGGCATCATCCAGGAAGCGCCAGTCGTGGAACAGGTGCTTGCCAAAGCCGGTGCGGTTCACCTTCTGCAGGAACTGCTTGGGAATGATGGCGTCGGTGTCGACGTTGACGCTGTCGAGGGGGACGGCGATCCCTTTATGTTGCTTGAATCCTGTCATGTTCATTCCCTCTTACAGCGCACGAATATCGGCAAAATGACCGGTGACGGCGGCGGCGGCCGCCATGGCCGGGCTCACCAGATGGGTGCGACCGGCGCGGCCCTGGCGACCCTCGAAGTTGCGGTTGCTGGTGGAGGCGCAGCGCTCCCCCGGTTGCAGCCGGTCATTGTTCATGGCCAGACACATGGAGCAACCCGGCAGACGCCACTCAAAGCCCGCCTCGATGAAGATCTTGTCCAGTCCCTCGGCTTCGGCCTGGGCCTTGACCTGCTCGGAGCCCGGCACCACCAGGGCCTGCACCCCGGCGGCGACCTTGCGGCCACGGGCGATGGCGGCAGCGGCCCGCAAGTCTTCGATGCGGCTGTTGGTGCAAGAGCCGATGAACACCTTGTCAATGGCGACATCGGAGAGTTTCTGGCCCGGTTGCAGGTCCATGTAGGCCAGCGCCTTGCGGGCGGACTGCTGCTCCATCAGATCGGTGAAGGAGTCCGGATCCGGGATGGGTTCACCCACGGCGATCACCTGGCCCGGGTTGGTGCCCCAGGTCACCTGCGGCGCGATGTCGGCGCCATTGAGCACCACTTCTGCATCGAACTTGGCATCGGCATCGCTGTTGAGGGTCTGCCAGTAGGCGATGGCCTGCTCCAGCGCCTCACCCTCGGGGGCGAACACCTTGCCGCGGATGTAGTCGATGGTGGTCTGGTCGGGGGCAATCATGCCCGCCTTGGCGCCGAGCTCGATGGCCATGTTGCACACCGTCATGCGCCCTTCCATGGACAGACCCGCGATGGCGTCCCCAGCGAACTCCACCACGTAGCCGGTGCCACCGGCGTGGCCGACCCGGCCTATGATGGCGAGCACCACATCCTTGGCGCTGATGCCCTCGGCCAGCTTGCCGTTGACGCTGATGCGCATGGTCTTGGCCCGGCCCTGTTTCAGGGTCTGGGTGGCCATCACGTGCTCCACTTCGGAGGTGCCGATGCCGAACGCCAGTGAACCGAAGGCGCCGTGGGTGGCGGTGTGGGAGTCGCCGCAGACGATGGTGGTGCCGGGCAGGGTGATGCCGAGCTCAGGCCCCATCACGTGGACTATGCCCTGATACTGGTGGTTCAGGTCGTAGAGGCGAACCCCGAACTCCTTGCAGTTGGCGGCGAGCGTCTCCATCTGGATGCGGGCCATCTCGCCGGAGGCGGCGATGTCCTTGGTGGTGGTGGAGACGTTGTGATCCATGGTGGCCCAGGTCAGATCCGGGCGGCGCAGCTGGCGGTTCATGGCGCGCAGGCCGTCGAACGCCTGTGGGCTGGTCACTTCGTGCACCAGGTGGCGGTCGATATAGATGAGGGGCGTCTCGCCAGCCACTTCACGGACCACGTGGGCATCGAACACTTTCTGATAGAGGGTCTTTGACATTGCTCTCTTCCTTGTTATTGGATGCTGGATCAGATGCGCGCGGCTATCTGATCGCCCATGGCCGCCGTGCTCTGTACCGGGTGCTGGGCACTCGCCTGATGCAGGTCGGCGGTGAAGTAACCCTCGGCCAGGGCCTGGGCGACCGCCTGCTCGATGGCCTTGGCGGCCGCTTCCTGACCCAGGCTGTAGCGCAGCATCAGGGCGGCGGAGAGGATCTGGGCGATGGGGTTCGCGATCCCCTTGCCAGCGATGTCCGGCGCCGAGCCACCGGCCGGCTCGAACAGGCCGAAGCCGGATTCGTTCAGGCTGGCGGAGGGCAGCAGCCCCATGGAGCCGGTGATCATGGCGCACTCGTCGGAGAGGATGTCGCCGAACAGGTTGGAGCAGAGCAGCACGTCGAACTGGGACGGATCCTTGATGAGCTGCATGGTGGCGTTGTCGATGTACATGTGGTTCAGGGCCACGTCCGGGTAGGACTTGGCGACGGCAGTCACCACTTCGCGCCACAGGATGGAGGAGGCGAGCACGTTGGCCTTGTCGATGGAGGTGACCTTGGCCTTGCGTACCCGAGCCGTTTCGAACGCTATCTTGGCGATGCGTTCGATCTCGAAGCGGTGATACACCTCGGTATCGAACGCCTTCTCGGTCGGGCCTTCTCCCTCGCGCCCTTTGGGCTGACCGAAGTAGATGCCGCCGGTCAGCTCACGCACACAGGCGATGTCGAAACCGCGATCCGAGATGTCGGCACGCAGCGGCGAGAACTGCTCGAGGCCGGTGTAGATGCGGGCCGGACGCAGGTTGCAGAACAGCTTGAAGTGAGCGCGCAGGGGCAGCAAGGCGCCGCGCTCCGGCTGATCGTTCGGTGGCATATGCTCCCACTTGGGGCCACCGACTGAGCCGAACAGCACGGCGTCGGCGGCTTCGCAGCCGGCTATGGTGCTCTGGGGCAGGGGAGTGCCGTGGTTGTCGATGGCGATGCCGCCCACGTCGTGGCGGTCATAGTCGAGGGAGAAGCCAAACTTGGCCTGCACCTTTTCCAGCACCTTGACGGCCTCGGCCATCACTTCCGGGCCAATGCCGTCACCCGGCAATACTGCGATCCGATAACTGCTCATACTGTTTCCGTCCTGATGTTGTTCTTGAGATCCCTCTGCTCAGCGGCCCGATACGGTGGGCCGATTGCTGTTTAGAGTGTCTCCGTCCTGATGTTGTTGTCTCTCATCTGTCAGCGAGTTTGTCGCCGTTCAGACTGTCTCTGTTTTGATGCTGTTGCTGTGTTCCATCTGCCCAGCGACGCTGCTCAGACGGTTTCCGCCTTGATGTTGTTCTTCTGTCCCATCTGCTCGGCGACCATGTCCGCGCGCCAGATGCTGTTGATGACGTGGATCAGGGCCTGGGCCGAGGATTCGATGATGTCGGTGGCGAGCCCCATGCCGTGGAACTTGCGGCCCTTGTACTCGGCGACGATGTCCACCTGGCCGAGGGCGTTCTTGCCTTCCCCCTTGCCCTTGAGTTCGTACTTGTCGATGCGGATCTCATAGCCGGTGATGCGATTGATGCACTGATAGACCGCATCCACTGGACCGTTGCCGGTGGCGGCCTCGCTGACGGTCTCCTGACCCACCTTCAATTTCACCGAGGCGGTGGCGAGCACCGAGCTGCCGCTCTGCACCCCGAGGTACTCCAGCTTGAAGTGCTCCGGCTCTTCGTGGATCTGGCTGAAGAAGGCCAGCGCCTCGAGATCGTAATCGAATACCTGGCCCTTCTTGTCGGCCAGCGCGAGGAACTTGCCGTAGAGATCGTCGAGGTCGTAGCTGCTCTCGGCGTAGCCCATGGCTTCCATGCGGTGCTTGATCACGTGGCGACCGGAGCGGGAGGTCATGTTGAGGTTGTTCTGGGGCAGACCGATGCTCTCGGGGGTGATGATCTCGTAAGTGTTCTTGGCCTTGAGCACGCCATCCTGATGGATGCCGGAGCTGTGGGAGAAGGCATTGGCGCCGACGATGGCCTTGTTCGGCTGCACCGGCATGTTGCACAGCTGGCTGACTAAGGTGCTGGTGCGGTGGATCTCGCTGTGGCGGATGTTGGTGTGCACCCCCAGCAAGTCGGCGCGGGTTTTGAGGATCATCGCCACCTCTTCCAGGGAGCAGTTGCCCGCCCGCTCACCGATGCCGTTGATGGTGCACTCGATCTGGCGAGCGCCCATCTGCACGGCGCCGATGGAGTTCGCCACCGACAGGCCGAGATCGTCGTGGCAGTGCACCGAGATGATGGCCTTGTCGATGTTCGGCACCCGGTTGAACAGGGTCTGGATGATGCCGGAAAACTCGGTCGGTACCGTGTAGCCCACGGTATCCGGGATATTGATGGTGCGGGCGCCGGCGGTGATGGCGGCCTCGACCATGCGGCACAGGTTATCGATGGGGGTGCGGCCCGCATCCTCGCAGGAGAACTCCACATCGTCGGTGTAGCGGCGAGCATGCTTGACCGCGCTGATGCCCATCTCCAGCACGTCCTCGAAGCTCTTCTTCAGTTTGCTCTCCACATGAATCGATGAGGTGGAGATAAAGGTGTGGATGCGGAAGGCCTCGGCGACTTTCAGTGCCTCGGCGGCGGCGTCGATATCCTTGGGCAGGGCGCGAGCCAGGGCGCAGACCCGGCTGTTCTTGATGTGACGGGCGATGGTCTGCACCGAGAGAAAATCACCGGGGGAGGAGACCGGGAAACCCACTTCCATGATGTCGACGCCGAGTCGCTCCAGTGCCTGGGCGATTTGCAGCTTCTCCTTGACCGTCAAGCTGGCCGACAGCGCCTGCTCACCATCGCGCAAGGTGGTATCAAAAATGATGACCCGATCTGACATGTGACTTCCCTCTTCCTAAGTTCGGTACGTGCATCCTGCATGGCATAAAAAAACCCGTGCGGGGTGCACGGGTTTTTGTAAATTCCGGCTATGCCTTAGCCCGGCTACAAGGATCCCGCGCGACGAGTCGCGATTAGGGAAAGCAGTAGTAGCGGAGCGGCAATATGCATGATGACTCAATCCTTCCAGTCGATAACGCTTCTACCAATATCGAGATTCTTATGCTGTGTCAACCCGAACGGGCAGGTTCATTGCACTGTTTTATTTAATCGGATTGTAAAGGAATGCAAATTTCCTTGTCCCATATTCGGTTCATGCCTGATTATCCGGTCATTCCTGCTGTACTCGATCATCCGCACAATCAGATCGACTTATCAGCTCTTGCTGAATTATCTGAGGTATCCCATGGAAAAACGCAGACCTGGTCGTCCGGTTGGGCGCTCCGACATTCGTGACAAGCTGCTTGCCGCCGCGCGCGAGCGTTTTCTCAATACACCCTACAGCAAGGTGACGACCCGTGAGATCGCCGAGCTGGCTGGCTCCAATCTGGCGATGATCCACTACTACTTCGGCAGTAAAGAGGGCCTCTACAAGGCCGTGCTTGGCGATGTGGCCGAGCCGCTGGATCAGGCCTGGCATGATGAGAGCAGCAACCGCAGCCTTAACGATCTGCTCAATACCTACTATCAGGTGATGGCACCGAACAGCGAGTTGACCTCCGCCATCTCCAGTGCGTTATCGACTGAAAAAAGCCCGGGGCGGGATTTTGTGCTGAACCGTCTGCTGGAGCGCCAACTGCCCCAGTTCGATGCCCTGCTGGAATCTATGCGCACCAACGGTGAGCTGGGTGACAACCTGGATCCCGAGATGCTGAAAATTTCCTTCCTCAGCATGATGTGGCAGCCTTTCGTGATGAAGGATCTCTATGAGCAGGTGTTTGGCCTGACCGTGGACGAAAACTTCATGAGCCGCCTGGCGGCCCACAACTGCCGACTGATGGAGAGCGGGCTGCGCGCCTCTCTGAACTGATCGCCGGTAATTCACATTTGTAAAAAAGGGCCGCTCGGCCCTTTTTTCATCGCGCTGTTCACAAATCTGTTATCTCCCCTTCAACGAACTGTCACTCCGCCGTCCTAGTCTGCACAGAGATCTCAGGGAAGGAGAGGTTATGAACAAGATCCAGCAATGGGACCTGCAGGTCTGTCGCCTCTGCCTGCTCCATCCCTACAACCGCTCGCAGGCCAGGATCAGCAGGGCCATCTCTCACACCGGCGATGGCCCGCTCTACGTCGTACTGGCCGCCCTGCTTTGGTGGCAGGGGGAGGCGCAGCGAGAGCCGGTACTGACTGCGCTGTTGGCGTTTACCCTCGAATTGCCGCTCTATCTGCTGCTCAAGAATGCCCTGAGACGTCAACGTCCGGTGGGGCTGCCGGTCTTCATCACGCCCTCCGATCGCTACAGTCTGCCCTCCGGCCATACCGCGGCCGCTTTCCTGATGGCGACCGTGCTGGCCGCGAGCTTTCCACTATGGGCCCCCCTGCTGTTCACCTGGGCCATCCTGGTCGGGGCGTCACGCCTGTTGCTCGGGGTGCACTATCTGAGCGATCTGGTGGCCGGCGCCTTGCTCGGTGGTGGTTGCGCCCTCTGGGCATTGAGCTGGAGTCATGGATGAAGATACTGTTCGGAGTACAGGGCACAGGTAATGGTCACATCAGCCGCAGTCGCACCCTGGCTCGCGCGCTCAAGGCCAGGGGCGTCGAGGTGGACTATCTGTTCAGCGGTCGCCCGGCTGACAGTTACTTCGAGATGAGCGAGTTTGGCAACTATCGCACCTTTCCCGGTATCAGTTTCGTCAGCCACGAGGGTCGCATCTCGGGCTGGCGTACCCTCAAGGGACTCTCTCCCTTGCGCTTCTGGCAGGATATGCGAGCGCTCGATTGCCGCGATTACGATCTGGTGATCAGTGATTTCGAGCCACTCAGCGCCCATGCTGCCCGTCGCTGGCAGAAGCCGAGCCTGACCATCAGCCATCAGGCCAGTTTCGATTGGTCCATTCCGCGTTGGGGGGAGAGCGGCTTCAGTCGCCAGTTGATGCACCATTTCGCCCCGGTCCGGCAATCCTTGGGGCTGCACTGGTTTCACTTTGGCCAGCCGTTGCTGCCCCCCATCATCGATCCCATCGCACTGGCCCCGGACAATCAGCAGATGCTGGTCTATCTGCCGTTTGAGCAGCCCGAGCAGATAGCGGCTCTGTTATCGCGCTTCACCCAGCAGCAGTTCGCCTGCTTTCACCCTGCCATCCGCACGCCCAGCCAGTGGCACAACATCCACTTCGAGCCGCTGGCACGGGAAGGCTTCAAGCAGATATTGGCCGGCTGCCGGGGGGTCATCACCAATGCGGGTTTCGAGCTGGCCTCGGAGGCGCTTTCCCTGGGCAAGAAGTTGCTGGTCAAACCGCTGGGAGGGCAGTTCGAGCAGCTGACCAATGGCAAGACCCTGGAGCTGATGGGGCTGGCCCAGCTGATGGAGACGCTGGACGCCAACGGGGTCAGGCGCTGGCTGGAGGCGCCGGCGCCGGGGGCCATTCGCTATCCGGATGTGGCGACTGAGCTGGCTGCGTGGCTGGTCGCCGGCGCAGAGGAGGGGGTGGATCAGCTGTCTCGCCGGCTGTGGGCCAAGACGCTCTTTCCGGAGGAGGTGTGCGATCGGCTCAGCGAGCTGGAGGGGAGCCTGGCATTGACGCGTCCCTGGTTATCGCAACTCAGCGCCTTTGACTAAACTGAAACGATCCCATCAAGGAGAGGACGGACAGCATGCGCTTTACCAATGAGAACGGCGACACCATGACCCTGGCGGACAATCTGACACTCCATGAATTACTGGATATGGGGGTCAGCATCTCGGTCTGCGAAGAGACGGATCCGGATCAGCAGATCTGGCTGGTGGAGCCGGAACAGGACCACTGAGTGCGGTGAATTTGACCGTTGATGAGGGCCCACCCCTTGCGGGTGGGCCATTTATTTCCACCTAGGCAGCATGATCCACTGCTTTCTCTCCCATCCTCCCCGCTTTCTTTCCGGCCCGATGACCAAGTCACTGAATGTTAATAGCTGTTTGAAATTTATGACTGTTGTGGCCAGACAAAGCCGTGGACAAGCGTTCACAAGCGGGTTAAGTTGGTTTTTCACCCGATTTTCGGGTGAATGATGGAAAAAATCACTTTTTCTACTATCGACGGTGTCGAACTCGCCTGATCTGTATTCAGACAACAACAAGACACGGACTGGCGCTGCCGGGAAGCAGCGGACTGTCGATAGTTTTGCTTAACGGAGCAAAGCCTGGAGGGCTTTATCATGGAGATGTTATCAGGCGCCCAGATGGTGGTTAGAGCGCTGGAAGATCAGGGAGTTGAACACGTATTCGGCTACCCTGGCGGCTCAGTGCTCGACATCTATGACGCTCTCTTCGAAAACGGCAAGATGGAACATGTACTGGTGCGCCACGAGCAGGCCGCGGTACACATGGCAGACGGCTACGCCCGCTCTACCGGCAAGGTGGGCACTGTGCTGGTGACCTCGGGTCCCGGCGCCACCAACTGCATCACCGGTATCGCCACCGCCTACATGGACTCGATCCCTCTGGTGATCCTGTCTGGCCAGGTGCCGACCAGCATGATCGGGGAGGATGCGTTCCAGGAGACCGACATGATCGGTATCTCCCGTCCGGTGGTGAAGCACAGCTTCCTGTGCAAGAAGGCCAGCGAGATCCCCGATGCCATCAAGAAGGCCTACTACATTGCTGCCAGTGGCCGCCCGGGGCCGGTGGTGGTGGACTTGCCCAAGGATGTGCAGAACCCGAAAGAGAAGTTCCCCTATCAGTATCCCGAGTCCGTTTCACTGCGTTCCTACAATCCGACCAAAGCCGGACACAAGGGCCAGATCAAGCGGGCCGCCAAGCTGCTGACCGAGGCCCAGCGCCCGGTCATGTACGTGGGCGGCGGTGCCATCAATGCCAATGCGGATCATCTGGTGACCAAGTTGGCCGAGCTGCTGAATCTGCCGGTGACCACGACGCTCATGGGGCTCGGGGCCTTCTCCGGTACCCATCCGCAGTTTGTCGGCATGCTTGGCATGCACGGTACCTTCGAAGCAAACAAGACCATGCACAACGCGGATCTGATCTTCGCCGTGGGTGCCCGCTTCGATGACCGCGTCACCAACAACGTGGCCAAGTTCTGCCCCAATGCGACTATCGTCCATATCGATATCGATCCCACCTCCATCTCCAAGACGGTGCAGGCCCACGTGCCCATCGTCGGCTCGGTGGAAACCGTGCTGGAGCAGATGCTGGAGGTGATCCGCGAGTGTGGCTTTGACAACGACAAGCAGGCGCTGGCGGAGTGGTGGGAGCAGATCGCCCAGTGGCGTTCGCGCAACTGCCTGGCCTACGAGACCTCACCCACCCTGATCAAGCCGCAGCAGGTGATCGAGGCGCTGTACAAGGTGACCAAGGGGGAGGCCTTCGTCGCCTCGGACGTGGGTCAGCATCAGATGTTTGCCGCGCTCTACTATCCGTTTGCCAAGCCGCGCCAGTGGATCAACTCAGGCGGCCTCGGCACCATGGGCTTTGGTATTCCGGCCGCCATGGGCGCCCAGTTTGCCAACCCGGATGCGGTGGTGTGCTGCGTGACCGGTGACGGCTCGGTGCAGATGAACATCCAGGAGCTCTCCACCTGCCTGCAATATGGCGTGCCCATCAAGATCATTTCCATCAACAACCGCGCCCTCGGCATGGTCAAGCAGTGGCAGAAGATGTTCTACGGCGGCCGTCACAGCCACTCCTACATGGAATCCTTGCCTGACTTCGTCAAGCTGGCGGAAGCCTACGGCCACGTCGGCATCGCGGTGAGCGATCCGGCCGAGCTCGAAAGCGCCATGGAGAAGGCCTTCGCCATGAAGGATCGACTGGTGTTCATGGACATCTCGGTCGACCCCGATGAGCACGTCTATCCGATGCAGATCAAGTTTGGTGCCATGGATGAGATGTGGCTGAGCAAGACGGAGAGAACCTGATGAGACATATTATTTCCGTTCTGTTGGAAAACGAATCCGGCGCCCTGAGCCGTGTGGTGGGCCTTTTCTCCCAGCGCGGCTACAACATCGAGACATTGACGGTGGCACCCACCGAGGATCCGACTCTGTCGCGCATGACCATAGTCACCATGGGTGACGAGCGGGTGCTGGAGCAGATCCAGAAGCAATTGCACAAGCTGGTGGACGTGCTCAAGGTGTGTGACTTGAGTGAGGGTGAACACATCGAGCGGGAGATAGCCCTGGTCAAGGCCCGCGCCGCCGGTGGTGCTCGCGATGAGTTGAAACGACTGGCGGACATCTTCCGTGGTCAGATCGTCGACGTGACCCCGGAGCAGTACACGGTGCAGCTGGTGGGCACCAGCGAGAAGCTGGACGCCTTCATCAAGACGGCGGCCCAGACCAACGAGATCATCGAGGTGGTGCGTTCCGGTGTCTGTGGCATCTCCCGCGCTGACAAGGCACTGCGTCCCTGATCCATATTGCCCCGGTCAATCGATTATCCATAAAGGGCTCTTCGGAGCCCTTTTGTGATTTTGCCGGGTGGTGCGCCTCAAGTTGTCTGCGGGATCTCCCGCGCCGACAAGGCCCTGCGTCCCTGATTATCAAGGGGGAGCCTGATCGGTTACCCAAAGGGGCTCTTCGGAGCCCCTTTGTCATGGCTGCAGGGCCGAAAGGGGCAGGGCGAGTCTGTCATTTTCTTTCAAATGATCGGTAAACTATCCACAAAAGCTGTGGAAAAGTCTGTAGATTAGCGGTGTGCTCGGCGTTAGTTAGCTGATCTTAAAGGGATATTTAGATCTGATCCGAACTGGATCGCAAGTGTGCAATCGGTGGCGGCAGATGTGAGTGTTTGCTTATTCGGCAGGCCTTGCGGGGGCTGGTGTAGCGGCTCTGAATGAGGATCCAGAACGGATCCGGATTTGATCTCAGGGATCAACATTTGCCATCCATCATAAAAAAACCCGCCGGTAGGCGGGTTTTTTAACAGTGTCGGCATAGCGCGAGCTTATGCTTCGGCAGCCTCGGCCTGGGCGGCCTGGATACCGGTCAGGGCGATGGTGTAGACGATGTCGTCCACCAGGGCGCCACGAGACAGGTCGTTGACCGGCTTGCGCATGCCTTGCAGCATAGGGCCGATGGAGACCAGCTCGGCGGAGCGCTGTACCGCCTTGTAGGTGGTGTTGCCGGTGTTCAGGTCCGGGAACACGAACACGGTGGCTTTACCTGCAACCGGTGAGTTCGGTGCCTTGGACTTGGCCACGTTCTCCATGATGGCCGCATCGTACTGCAGCGGGCCATCGATGATGAGGTCGGGACGCTTGGCCTTGGCCAACTGGGTCGCTTCGCGCACCTTCTCTACGTCCGCGCCGGCGCCAGAGGTACCGGTGGAGTAGGAGATCATGGCGACGCGCGGCTCGATGCCGAAGGCGGCAGCGGAGTCGGCGGACTGGATGGCGATCTCGGCCAGCTGTTCGGCGCTCGGATCCGGGTTGATGGCGCAGTCACCGTACACCAGCACTTGATCAGGCAGCAGCATGAAGAAGATGGAGGAGATGAGCGACGAACCCGGCGCAGTCTTGATGATCTGCATCGGCGGACGAATGGTGTTGGCGGTGGTGTGCACGGCGCCGGAAACCAGACCGTCTACTTCACCACGTTCCAGCATCATGGTGCCCAGCACCACGTTGTCTTCCAGCTGCTCGCGAGCGACCACTTCGGTCATGCCCTTGTTCTTGCGCAGCTCGACCAGACGCGGCACATAGCGCTCGCGCACTTCCAGCGGATCGATGATCTCGACGCGATCGGTCAGTTCCACACCCTGTTGCTGTGCGACACGACGGATCTCTTCCGGGTTGCCCAGCAGCACCGGACGGGCGATGCCACGTTCGGCACAGATGGCGGCGGCCTTGATGGTACGCGGCTCTTCACCTTCCGGCAGCACGACGCGCTTGTTGGCCTGACGGGCCAGCTCGGTCAGCTGATAACGGAAGGCCGGCGGGCTCAGGCGACGAGAGCGGGTAGATTTGGCAGAGAGGGACTCTATCCAGTGCTTGTCGATGTGGCCAGCCACATAGTCCTGCACCAGTTCGATCCGCTCGCGGTCATCTTCCGGGATGTCGACGTTGAAGTTCTGCAGGCTGACGGCGGTCTGCCAGGTGTTGGTGCCGGTGATCATGATCGGCAAGCCGGTGGCCATGGCCTGTTGGCACAGGGCGATGACTTGCGGCTCCGGATGATAGTTGCCGGTCAGCAGCAGGGCACCCAACTTGACGCCATTCATGGCGGACAGGCAGGCGGAGACGATGACGTCGGAACGATCGCCGGAGGTCACCAGCAGGCTACCCGGACGGAAGTGCTCGATCATGTTGTGGATGGAGCGGGCACAGAAGGTCACGGTCTGCAGGCGACGGCTATCGAGCTCACCCTTGTGCAGGATTTTGGCAGCCAGATGCTTGGCGAGATCCTTGGCACGGGGGGCGATCAGCTGGGTATTCCAGGGGATGCAGCCCAGGATGCGCAGCGGGCTCTTGCCGAACACCTGCAGCACTTCCAGGTTATGAGCGGTGTCGGAGGTGTGGTGATGAGCCTCGAACATCTCGGTCAGATCAGGGCGGGTCACGCCATGCTCGTCAACCGGTGCGCCGACCTTGTTGATCACGCAACCGACGATACGCGGGTTGTTAACGCCACCGAAGTTGGAGCAGGCCAGCTCGATGCGCTCTTTGAGCTTCTGGCTGGAGTCGTTGCCCGGATGGGTCACGAACACCATGTCGGCGTCCAGCGCCTTGGCGACGTCGTAGTTCAGCTTGTTGGCAAACGGCTGCTTGTCAGTCGGTACCAGACCCTCGATCACCACCACTTCGGCGCCGCTGCTCTTCACGTGCTCTTCGAAGCGCGCGACGATCTCTTCCAGCAGGATATCGGTGTTGCTGGAGGTGATCATGTTCTCGGCGTAGGAGAGGGCGAACGGCTCGGGCGGGTTGATGTTGGCGGCGGCGCGGATCACGGCGGTGGAGCGCTCGGCACCGGTTTCACCCGGACGCGGCTGGGCGACGGGTTTGAAGAAGCTGACATTGACACCGTGACGTTCCATGGCGCGAACGACGCCAAGGCTCACGGAAGTTACGCCGACACCAGTGCCGACCGGGATGAGCATAATAGTGCGTGCCACTTATTACCCCTTGTTCATTTTTTGGGATCAGGAAAAGGCCGCCCTGGGGCGGCCTTGCTCTACAGCTAAATTATGCGCCAACCAGTTCCAGCGCGTCGTGGGCGATGACCCATTCTTCGTTGGTCGGGATAACCAGGGCTTTGGTGGAACCAGCCTTGGTGATCTCGCCACCCTTGCCGAAGCGTGCCTTCAGGTTCGCGTCGTGGTCGACGTCAAAGCCCAGCAGGCCCAGCTTGTTCAGGGTGATTTCACGGATCGGGGCGGAGTTCTCGCCGATGCCGCCGGTGAAGACCACGGCATCCAGACGACCGTCCATGGCGGCGGCGTAAGCGCCGATGTACTTGGCCAGACGGTAGCAGTACACGTCCATGGCGCGCTTGGCTTCTTCCTTGCTGTCGTAGTTGTCTTCAACGAAACGGCAGTCAGAAGTGACTTCGGTCAGACCCAGCAGGCCGGACTCTTTGGTCAGCATGGTGTTGATGTCAGCCACGCTCATGCCCAGCTTGTCGTGCAGGAAGAAGATGATGGCCGGGTCCAGATCACCGGAACGGGTACCCATCACCAGGCCTTCCAGCGGGGTCAGACCCATGGAGGTGTCGACGGACTGACCATTCTTGATGGCGCAGACGGAGCCGCCGTTGCCCAGGTGGCAGTTGATGATGTTCAGCTCGGACACCGGCTTGTTCAGCTGCTTGGCGGCTTCCAGGCTGATGTAGTAGTGGCTGGTGCCGTGGGCGCCGTAGCGACGGATGCCGTTCTCTTTGTAGAGTTTGTACGGCAGGGCGTACAGGAAGGCTTCTTCCGGCATGGTCTGGTGGAAGGCGGTGTCGAACACGGCAACGTTCTTCTCGGCCAGCTCTGGGAACACCTTCAGCGCGGCACGGATACCGATCAGGTGAGCCGGGTTGTGCAGCGGCGCGTAAGGAATGGCGGCTTCGATACCGGCGATCACGTCTTTGCAGATCCGCACGGAGGAGGTGAACTGCTCACCGCCGTGTACCACGCGGTGGCCGATGGCGATCAGGTTCTTGGACAGCTCGGGGTTGAGCGGCAGGATCTTGTGGACGATGAAGTCCAGCGCTTCCTGGTGAGCGGCACCGGCACCCAGATCGGCGCTGCCTTTCTCACCATTGAGCTTCCACTTGATGCGGGCGTCGTCGAGGCCAAAGCACTCGGCCAGGCCGGACAGCAGATCATCACCGGTGGTTGCGTCAATGACAGCAAACTTCAGGGACGAGCTGCCACAGTTAAGAACAAGAACCAGCTTACTCATGAATAAATCCTATCGCAGATTGGGTTGGGTTGGAGGATGTGCCGGACGCGGTGCGCCCAGAAACTTTCAACTTATCCTTATGAGGGTTGGCAATCTGTTGCTTGCCCCTTGTATAGTGATACAAGACCCGAAATCCAGACGTCCCTGACAGACCAACGGCGGGCCGTTGGCGTAAAAATTAGGCGCTCAAAGGATAACCTGATTGTTGAAAAATAACAAAGTCATCCTCAACCTTTGTTATTGAACCTCAAATATTGTCGAGGTTTTGCCGTTAATGCGTTCAAAAAGAGCTCGGAGGTAGCATGAGCATGAACATTTTTGGAACTAAATTACAGCAAGGCCGTCATTATATGACTCTTTGGCCACGCCGTCCCGAGCTTAATTCCCTGTTCCCCGAAAATCGGGTGATCAAGGCCACCGAGTTTGCCCTCAAGATCATCCCGGCCCTCGCCGTGCTCAGCGTCATGTTGCAGTTCCAGTTTGGCGAGCTGCATTACTGGCCGTCCGTGATGGCCTCGGTGCTGTTTCTGCTCAGCCTGCCGCTGCAGGGTTACTACTGGCTTGGCCAGCGTGCCGATACCCGGCTGCCTCCCTCCCTGGCCACTTGGTATCGGGAGATCAATGGCAAGATGAACGAGCAGGGCGGCCATCGACAGCTGGTGGCGCGGCCCCGTTATGAGGAGCTGGCCGATACCCTCAATGCCGCCTTCAAGCAGTTGGACAAATCCTTCCTCTACGAATAAGGCGAAGTAACCGTCGACAAATGGACAACTCCTTCCTCGACCAATGAGGCGAAGTAATCCAGCCGAATGGACAACTCTTGTCTCTACAAATACAGCTTCATCACTGCGAAAAGTACAGCTTCATCACTGCGAAAAGGCGCCCAAGGGCGCCTTTGTCATGTCTGGCCTCAGGCCGCCAGTACCTTGCTGATCTCCTGGATGGAGAGCTTGTACTGACGGGGGCACTGGCGCCAGGCCGCCAGCATGCGCTGGTATTTGTCACGCATGGCGATGTCGCTGGAGAGCTCGTCGCAGGGGCAGGGCAGCTCGGGGAAGCGCTTATCCACTTCCAGCAGGAAGCAGACATAGTCCGCCAGTTCCCGCTCCTGGCTGCGGCTGTAACCGTTAAAGTTCAGCCGGCTGGCGTTCACCTCGGCTTGCGCTGTGGCGTCGAGATTGCCCCAGGAGATGGCCAGTGCATGGTGCAGCTCCAGGGTGTCCAGCACCTCCTGGCAGGTGGCGAGATCCAGATGGCCGAAACTCTTCTCCAGCTCGAGGATCTGCAGGCAGTAGCCGCGCTCGACTATGGTGCTGGCCCGCTGGTAGAAGGGGGCCTTTTCCGGATTGAGTTTGGCCAGGATCTCGTACTGATTGCTCAGGATCAGGCGTTCGGTGTGGCTCATGTTCATGGGCTGTCTCACTGGAAAATGAATCTGGAGCCACGTTAACCCATATTCAGGATGAATTTTTTGATCTGGCAGGGGAGGTTGGCGAGAAAAGCGGGACCGGAGCCGGCCCTGATGTGCGCCATGGCGCCTGATGAGACGCGCCAACGCAGAGGGCCTGCAATGCAGGCCCTCTTTTGATAGCTAGATGAGTGATATCCAGACGAGCGCTTATTGGCCCTTGATCAGATCAAGCACCACCTGATGGTGATCACTGGTCTTGAACTTGTCGAAGCGATGGCTAACTTTGCCCTCTTCATCGATGAGGAAGCTCAGCCGATGAATACCATCATACTCCTTGCCCATGAACTTCTTCGGGCCCCAGACGCCGAACGCATCGGCGACCGCGTGGTCTTCATCGGCCAGCAGCCGGAAGTTCAGGTTGTCACGTTCCTCAAACTTCTTCAGGCGTTTGGCCGGATCCGGGCTGATGCCGAGCACCACCACGTTGAGAGCTGCCAGCTCGCTATTGACGTCACGCAGGCCGCAAGCCTGGGTGGTGCAACCCGGGGTCATCGCCTTGGGGTAGAAGTAGATGAGTACCTTCTTGCCGCGCAGGGAGGAGAGACTGACCTGATTGCCATCCTGATCGGAGAGGGAAAAGTCGGGGGCCTGGGTGCCCGCTTGTAGTGGTTGCATGGGGTCTCCGAACGCCGTCAGGCGTACTTGTGATTGACGAGAAACTCGAACGATTCAGCGCCCAGCTCACGACAGAACTCGGCGAAGGCCGCCTTGGAACCGCTCGCCTCGCCCTGCTTGGCAAGGTTCAGCTGAAAGCTGGCCTTGAGCAGGTTGAAGGGTTGCTGTTCAAGGGTCACAGTCTGCATGGCCTGGATGTCCCAGCCGTGGTCGCTGAAGAATTGGGTGCACTGGCTGACGATGCCGGGTTGATCCCGGATCAGCACATCGGCGCTGGCGCTGACGTCATATTGCAGGGAGTGGTGGCGCTCGGTGCGCTTCATCATGGTGATGAGATCCCACTCCTGGCTGCGCAGGGGCAGACTTATCTCGAGTTGCATCAGGCTGTTCCAGTCACCGGACAACAGCATGATGAAGGTGAATTCGTTACCAAAAATACCAAGACGGCTGTCGACAATGTTGCAACCGCAGCCACTGACGTGACGGGTAACTTCATTGACGATGCCAGGCCTATCCGTGCCGATGGCCGTTACGACCAGGTAGTGAGTCATAAATCGTCTCTCGTCCATTATTGCAAATGCGGTTGTCGCCAGCCCTGTGAATGGGCATGACGACCCAGCATGGGGCCATGCCCTGCTCGCGAACATGATTTTTTAGGGCGGATGGTATCACGGCTTGTCCCTCGCCTCCCTTGTTTTTCAAAGGGGGCAGCTTTACCATAACGCCCCTGAAAATCGGGAGAAAAATCCATGTTACGCGGTAGTATTGTTGCGCTCGTCACCCCTATGTTGGCCTCGGGTGAGGTCGATTGGGCCAGTCTGGCCGCTCTGGTCGATTACCATGTTACCGCTGGCACCAGTGCCATCGTTGCGGTGGGGACCACCGGGGAGTCGGTCACCCTGAGCGAGCAGGAACACATCAGCGTTGTGGAAAAAACCGTGGAATTTGCCGCCGGCCGCATCCCGGTCATTGCCGGTTGCGGTTCCAACAGCACCGCCCACGCCATTGCTCTCTCCCTGCGCTTCGCCGAAACTGGCGTGGTGGCGGGCCTCTCGGTTACCCCCTATTACAACAAACCCACCCAGGAAGGCCTCTATCGTCACTATTGTGCGATCGCCGAGGCTAGTGGTCTGCCTCAAATTCTCTATAATGTGCCCGGTCGCACCTGCTGCGATCTGAAACCGGAGACGGTGGCCAGGCTGGCCAAGGTGCCCGGGATCATCGGCCTGAAAGAGGCCACCGGCGATCTCAGCCGGACGCCGCTGCTGCGGGAGCTGTGCGGAGCGGATTTTGCGCTTTATAGTGGCGATGATGCCAGTGGATGTGATTTTATGCTGCAAGGGGGCGACGGAGTCATCTCAGTCACTACCAATATTGCGGCGGCCCAGATGGCCGACATGTGTCGTGCTGCGCTGACCGGCGATGCCGGGCGGGCTCATGACATCAACAATCGATTGATGCCGTTGCATCAGACTCTGTTCTGCGAACCGAGTCCCATCCCGGTGAAGTGGGCCTGTGCCCGGCTGGGATTGATGGCGACGGCGACCTTGCGTCTGCCGCTCACCGACCTCACCCCCGAGGGCGAACTGGCGATGACGCGAGCACTGACGACTGCGGAGTTGATGGCGAGTGTTTAAAGCAAATGGAAAGGGAAATACAGTGCGCCTGGTGCTGAGTGTAGCGACCGTTGCCGTGTTGGCAGCCTGTAGTTCACCCCAGGATCGCAAGATGGCCAACCGTGGTTTCGAGTACGAAGAGAACCGCCTCGAGGGCCGTGCCTTCGTCGTACCCGCCGGGTTGAGTACCCCCGCCTTTAACAGCAGTTTTGATATTCCGGCCCTGCCCGAGAGCAGTCGCGAGGGGGCCATCGGCGCCAAGGTTGACGTGCGTCCGCCCGCCCAGTTGCTGACCGTGGTGCCAGGCAGTCAGGTGGTGGCGAAAGCCAGCGAGCCGACTCTGGCCTTCTATGCCCTCAGCACCAGCCAGAGCGTGGAACGCGATACCTGGGCCTTCCTGATGAACTTCCTGGCACAGCATAAAGTGACCACAGAGAAGCTGGATCAGCAGAGTGGTGTGCTGCAAACAGGCTGGTTTGACAACACAAGTGCGCTGGATGGTTGGGCTGAAGAAGACGATGATTTCAAAATTCGTCAGCGCTACCAGTTCACTCTGCGCAACGACACTCAGCGCCACGCCGTCAACATGTCGGTACGGGTGCTGGATCACGAAGAGACCATCGACGGCGAGACCAGCACTGTGCTGACCCCGGCCGATGCCCAGCGTTACGCGACTCGCGCCCTGAACCAGTTCTCCCTCTATTACGACAAGCAGCTCAAGGCCCGCGAACAGCACAAGACCAACGATGGCATGGGTATGGAGCTGGGTCTGGACAACAACGATCTGAGTGCCTGGATCGTGGACGCCTCCTTCGAACAGGTATGGCGCCGCCTGAACCAGGTGCTGCCGGGCTACGGCTTCACCATCAAGGACACCCAGCAGTCTCTTGGCTGGATCGACGTCGAGTATGACGATCCGGGCAGCGAGTTCTGGAAGGCCAAGGGGGCCGAGCCGTTCAAGCTGGAGGAAGACAAGTATCGCTTCCAGCTCGGCGAGATGGCCGGAGGCAAGACCTCCATCACCCTGTTCGACAAGGACAAGAAGCCGGTCGCTTCCGGGGTCATCTCCCAGATGTACATCAGCCTGTCCGAGGCGTTTGCCAAAGGCTTGGCCGATCAGGCAGCAGCAAAAGCAGAATAGAAAACAGGGGCCTAGTGCCCCTGTTTTGTTTTATGAATTCCCATACAAACAGGGAGCCTAGCGCGCTTTTTTGTTAGATGAATTCCCCTCCCAAAGAGGGGCTGAGTGTTCTCGTTTCGTGATGTAAACCCCACCAGCAGGGGCTGAAGCCCCTGTGTTATTAGTCCCACAACAGGAAGTGTTATTAACCATGAGTCTTGCAGATCAAGTATTGGCGGTGAATGACGATTTACCGATCCGTACCGATAAACCTGTCCATTCCGGCAAAGTGCGCAGCGTCTACTGGTTGACCCCGGCTGACAGTGCCCGGCTCATAAGAGAGAAAGGCTATGATGTGCCGGCCGATGCGCCGCTCGCCATCATGGTGATCAGCGACCGTATCTCGGCTTTTGACTGCATCTGGCAGGGCGTGGACGGACTGAACGGCGTACCGGGCAAGGGCGCGGCGCTCAACGCCATCTCCAGCCACTGGTTCAAGCTGTTCAAGGAGAAGGGACTGGCGGACAGCCACATCCTGGACATCCCGCACCCCTTCGTCTGGATAGTGCAAAAAGCCCGCCCTGTGATGATCGAAGCCATCGCCCGCCAGTACATCACCGGCTCCATGTGGCGTGCTTACAAGGACGGTGAGCGCGATTTCTGCGGTATCCGCCTGCCGGAAGGGCTGAAGAAAGATCAGAAGCTGCCGGAGATCCTCATCACCCCGTCCACCAAGGGTGTGCTCAAGGGATTGGATGGCGTGCCGGAAGCCGATGACGTCAACGTCTCCCGCGCCGACATCGAACGCCACTGCCAGGGTTTCAACTTCAGCAAACCGGCCGACATCGACCGCTACGAAGTGTTGCTCAAGGAAGGTTTCAACGTGATCAGCGATGCGCTGACCGCGCTCGATCAGATCTTCGTCGATACCAAGTTCGAGTTTGGCTACGTCCATGATGCCGAAGGCCGTGAGAAGCTCATCTATATGGATGAAGTGGGCACCCCCGACAGCTCCCGTATCTGGGACGGCGCCGCACTGCGCGAGGGTCAGATCGTCGAGAAATCGAAAGAGGGCTTCCGTCAGTGGCTGCTCAATCATTTCCCTGATCCAGACATTCTGCTCAACAAGCACCGCATGCCGGAACGCTTCGCCCTGGCCCGTGACAACAAGCTGCCGACCGAAGTGATGATGGATATCTCCAACACCTACGTGGGGATCGCCGAGAAGATCATCGGCCAGCCGCTGGTGCGCTCCGCCAATCCGAAACAGGAGATCATCGAGGTGCTGCGCACTCAATACGGCCTTGTCGACTGAGGCTTGCCCTCTTTTTTTGTCGCCGGAAAACAAACGTTTGCTGGTGGCAAGAAGGGATAGCCGGGCACAGGCCCGGCTCGACAAACGGGCCCCATCATGGGGCCCATTTTTATTGGTGCGGGTTGAAGGGGTCTTAACCGTTGACCCTGAATACCTGACCGCTCTGTACCCCCAGCACTGACTTCTTGTAGGCCTGGGCCACCCGGGCGGCGGGCACCGGCACGAAGCCCGGGAAGAAATCGGCATACTTGTCCATGGATTCGACCAGCACGGTCGGACTCACCACGTTGATGCGCAAGCCTCGTGGCAGCTCGCAGGCGGCGGCCCGCACGAAGTGTTCGATGGCACCGTTGATGGTGCTGGCGCTGACGCCCCAGTTGATGGGCTCCTCGCTCAGAATGCCGCTGATCAGGGTGATGGAGCCCTTGTCATTGAGATGGGGGAGGGCGGCGCGGGTCAGTCTGATCTGACCCATCAGCTTGCTCTCGAGCCCCACTTGCCACTGCTCGTCCGTCATCTCGGGGAAGGGGGTGAAGGCGACGTTGCCACTGGCCACCACCAGGGCATCGAAGCGGCCTATTCCCTCACACAGGGCGGTGATGGAGGCGCTGTCCGTCATGTCTACCTGGGCATCTCCCTGGCTGTGGCCGACCCGGATCACCTGATGATCCTTGGCGAGCAGTTCACTGACGGCGGATCCGACGGTGCCGGAGGCACCCACAATTACAATTTTCATCTTGGTCACTCCTGTTTGGGATATTCAGGATTCTAGTCGACCTAAAAAGAAGAAAAAGCGCTTAACATAAACGCATTGTTTCCATATTGGAGTTAATCAATGGACGTTGCCCACTTGGCCAGCTTCTATGAAGTGGTAAAACGAGGCAGTTTCTCCGCCGCGGCTGACTCGCTGGAGGTCAGCAAGGGGATGCTGAGCCGTCACGTCAGCGCGCTGGAGGCCTCGCTCAATGCTCAGTTGTTGCAGCGCACCACCCGTCGTCTGAGCCTGACGGAGGCGGGCAAGACGCTCTACCTGCAGGCCGGACAGATCTTTGCGCTGGCCCAGCAGGCGGAGCAGGATATCCAGGCCCTGACCGAGGAGGACAGCGGCCGCTTGCGCTTCACCTGTCCGGTCAGCACCGGTGATCGCATGGTGAGCGAGTTGCTGGCCCGCTTCGCCGAGCTCTGCCCCGGGGTGCGGGTCGAACTCAATTTCACCAACGCCATGATTGACATGAGCGAGGGGGAGCACGACATCGCCCTGCGGGCCATGAGCCATGTGCCGGACAATCTGGTGGCCCTGCCGCTCGGCCGGTTGCGAGACGTGGTGGTGGCCAGTCCCGCCTTGCTCGTGCGGGAAGGGATCCCGGCCACACCTTATGAGCTCAGTGGCCGCACCTGCCTGCTGCAGGAGCACAATCCCGCCTGGGAGCAGTGGCATTTTCGCAAAGGGCTGGAAGAGGCCCTGATCCCGGTGCAGGGGCGGGTGCGGGCCAATCACTACAGCACCCTGCTGCAACTGGCTCGCGCAGGCATGGGCTATGCCAAGTGCCCGCTGATGCTGGTGGAAGCCAGCCTGGCCAAGGGGGAGCTGGTGGCACTGCTCGGGGAGTGGCAGACCAGTCTGCATCCGCTGAATGTACTGCACGCCCAGCAGCGGCGGGTGCCGCGCAAGATCCGGCTGTTCAAACAGGTGCTGGCCGAGTGGTTTGCCGAGCGGCCGCACTATTTGATCTGAATGGCTCAGCCCTCGGCCCCGTTATTTTTCTGTCATATCCGGCTGCTACCCTGCGCCCATCATCGCCATCAAGAGAGACAGGGAATGAAGCGTCAGCAGGGTTGGATTGGAGTCATGTTGTTGTGCAGCGGGGCGGTGCAGGCCGAGGTCGAGGTCACTGTGCCCAAGGATTTCCAGATCCTGGCGGTGAGCGCCGGCAAGGTGCAGGACGAGCAACATGCCGTGCTGGCAGATGGGCAGCAGCAGCTGCTGGTGCGCTATGAAGGGGTGATCCCGAGTCGCAACAGCAGCGACAACGACAGGGAGATCCGCTCCGAGCCCCAGGTGATCCGCTACGACGCCAGTCGCCAGTCGGTGCGCCTGCAGGCAACGGTCCCTCAAGATGAGAGCGGGATGGAACGCTACGCCAAGGCGCCGATGGTGACTCTGCAGGTGGCGGGCCAGCCGTTGGCCTTGCAACAAGACGAGCTGGTGGTCAACGGCATGCAGATTGGGATGGACTGGCATGCCCGGTTGGCGGAGTACAACCGTGGCACAGGCAGGGCAGTGCTGACGAAAAGCAGCGTGGCAACGGCGGTCGCGGTGGAGGCTGCGGCGCCGGTCGCCGCCAGCGAGCTGGAAGCTCAGTTGCAGCGGCTCTTCTTGCAGGCCGATCCGGCGCTTCGTAAGCGCTTCATCGGCTGGGCCGTGCCCCAGCTTTAAGTTTGGCGCCCGTTGCAGTAACGTGGGCACAGTCGTCAAACGACTTGCCCATCTTAGCCAACGAGGTGTTCATGTTTGAATTGCATCCCCGCCTGCAGGCGGATACCCAGTCCCTCGGGGATCTGCCGCTGTGCCGCGTGCTGCTTGCCAAAGACAGTCAATATCCCTGGCTCATCCTGGTGCCCCGCGCCCCCGGGCTGCGGGAGATCCACCATCTGGCTCCCGCGCAGCAGCAACAGCTGATGCAGGAGTCCTGCGCCGTCGCCAGCCTGATGGAGCAGGCGCTGAGCCCGGACAAGATCAACGTGGCGGCCCTTGGCAATATGGTGCCCCAGCTGCACCTTCATCATGTGGCTCGCTTCACCGCGGATCGCGCCTGGCCGGGTCCCATCTGGGGGGCTCATCCTGCCGTGACCTATGAGGTGCAAGATTTACGGATTGCGGCCGATAACTGGCGAGCCCGCTTGGCCACGCTGAGTGGATTCAGCCCGCTTCTTGACTGACAAGCTCGTCAAGTGAGAGGCGGCTCGCGGTTTTAGCGCCAGGATCACGCTATCTGTTAGCGTGACAACAAAGACAAGCCCATTTTCGATCCGCAGGAAGGTTCCATGATAGTAACAAGATCCGATGATGATGCCGTATTGACCACAGAGGATGTGCTGCTGAGCCTGTGCAATTCGGTCACGGGGGTATTGAGCGCGGCGAGTCAGAGCCAGGTGCGCTTCTCTGGCATGGTGCAGCGGATTAGCAAGACCTGCCTCAAGCCGGATATCGGCTGTTTCGTGCTGTTTGATGGCGGCTTTTCCGGCCTGGTGGTGATCAACTTCTCCGCCGCCGCGGCCATGGAGCTCTATCAGAGTTATATGCTGAGTATGGGGCTTTCAAAGGAAGATCTCGCTATCTCCCACACCTCGGACGAGGTGAGTAACGTCATGGGCGAGCTGATGAACCAGATTGTCGGTAGCTTCGTTGGCAAGGTGGGGCGCGAGTTGCAGACTCATATCACCCAGAACCAGCCCAAGATGCTGGCCCTGAACAAGCAGGTGATGTTGAGCGTGGATACCAACCTCGACAACCCCGAGACTCGCAGGGTCACCTTCTTCACCGCCAGCAACAACATCTTCTACCTGGAGCTGGCGATGGACAGGACAGAGTTCATCCGTCTGCACAACGAGGGGAGAGATCAGGAGGAGCTGGATCCCGATGCCCTGATCGCGCAGACCAAGCTGGCGGCGGCCAAGCCGGCTGCGGCAGCGGCGCCCGTTGCCAACGATCACGACGACTTGCTCAGCTCGCTCGGTCTCTGACGACGAGGCGCAAACAACAAGGCCACCCTGGGGTGGCCTTGTTGTTATTGAGCCCGGCAGAGTTAGAAGTTGTAGAGCAGGCCGGTGCTGAAGACGCTGGTCTGGGTATCGTAGAAGGCGATGTCGGAGTTGGCCTGGCTATAGGCCACAGTGGCGGTGGCGGAGAGAGCGCTGACCCCCAGCAGGTTGTGCCAGAAGAAGGTGCCGGTGAGGGCAAATTCGTCTGCGTCTGCGCGTTGGCCGAAGAGGGGATTCGCCTCGTCATACTCGCGCTTGCCGACATAGGCGTTACTGACGATGGACCACTGGGGGCCGCGCTTGGCATAGGTCAGCTGCATGCCCAGGTTGGTGAAGCTCTCGGCGCTGCCATCGAGCTTGGCCTGCTTGTAGAGGATGGCAGGCTCCAGTACCTGGCCATCGCTGAAGTGCCACTGGTAGGAGAGCTCCATGTCATGGACCTTGCCGTTGCGATCCAGCATGGGAGCGTATTGGGTGCCGTTGCGCTGATCGTACTGCTGACCACTGCGCTCCTCATCCAGCTCCACCTCCCGGCTGGTGAGGCTGCCGTTGAAGTTGCTGCCCCAGATCTTGTCCCAGGCGAAACGCACCCCCTTCGACTTGGCATCGGTAGAACTGCGATCCACCCCGGTGGCGAAGGGATCGCTCCACAGCTCGACCGGCATGGCGTTGAACACCACAGAACCCGCCACTATGCCCTTGTCGCCCATCTCCTGGCGGATCCCAAGCTGCTGGGTAAAGTCGAAGCGCAGCGCATCCTGAATGAGGTTGCCCAAAAATACCTGGGTGCGGGTATCGGCGAAGGTGTAGCGGATGTCGGCGTTGATGAGCGGCGCGAGCTCGTTCTCACGGCTGGGAGAGCCCAGGTTGTCGATGCGATTGTTGCTATCCCCGCCGGCATAGAAATTGGATTCATGGCTGACTGCGGTGGCGCCCCCCAGCAAGAAACCGGACCAGCCAGATTGCTTGGGAATGGCACCGAGATCGGCGTGGGCGGCAGTGGCGACCAGCAGGCCGAGGCCCAGCAGGATGGGATTTCGCATCGGTAAGACTCCTCACATAACGGGTAATGGCGGCGGCCACTCAGTTCGGATGAATAAGCTGAACTGGAGCTGACTGGCTCGTGGCGGGCATGCTACCCCAGCAGGAGTGTGACGTTAATCAATAATTTAAGATCTAACGGGCAAGTGTTCGGTGCGCCGTGCTGGTATTCTGTTTGCGCAATAGCGGGAGAAAATAACGAGATGAAGCAAATCAAATCCTGGGCGCAATACTATGTCGATCTGATGACCAAGCTCGGGCTGGTCCGTTTCAGCATGTTGCTGGCGGCGGGCATCATAGTGCTGGCGGTCTCCATCCAGATGGGGGTCACCCTGTTTTTGCGTGGCACCGTGGACATCGTCGACCTGGTGCGTTCGGTCTTCTTTGGCCTGCTGGTGACGCCCTGGGCCGTCTATTTCCTCTCCATCGTGGTGGATCAGCTGGAAGACTCCCGCCAGCGGCTGACTCGCATGGTGCGCAAGTTGCAGGACATGCGCGAGCGCGATCTTGAACTCAACAGCCAGTTGCAGGAGAACATCAGTCGCCTCAATGCCCAGATAGCCGAGACCAACCGCGCCGAGACGCTGCGCCAACAGGCGATCGAGGATCTCGAGAACGAGGTGTTCCAGCGCGAGAAGGCCCAGTTGCACCTGGGCGAGCGCACAGCCCTGCTGCGCTCCTTCATCGACTGCTCCCCTGATCTGGTCTACTACCGCAACGAGGAGGAGCAGTTCTCCGGTTGCAATCGCGCCATGGAAGAGCTGACCGGCCGGGTCGAGGCGGATCTTATCGGTCTGACCCCGTTCGATGTCTACAAGCAGGATATCGCCAGCAAGGTGGTGGAGACCGACAAGCAGGTCTTCGCCCAAAACGAGCCGCTCACCTATGAGCAGTGGCTGGAGTACCCCGATGGCCGCAAGGCCTACTTCGAGTTGCGCAAGGTGCCCTTCTTCGACCGCTTCGGCAAGCGGCTCGGTCTGCTCGGCTTTGGCCGCGACATCACCGAGCGCAAGCAGTACCAGGACAAGCTGGAGAAGGCGAGCCGGGACAAGACTACCTTCATCTCCACCATCAGCCACGAGTTGCGCACCCCGCTCAACGGCATCGTCGGCTTGAGCCGCATGCTGATGGACACGCCGCTGGACGCGAAACAGCATCAGCAGCTCAAGACTATTCACCTGAGCGCCGTGACGCTCGGCAACATCTTCAACGACATCATCGATCTGGACAAACTCGACCGCCGCCGGCTGGAAATCGCGCCGACCCGCATCGACTTGCCCGCCTTCCTCGATGAGCTGGAGACCCTGTCCCGCATCCAGGCGGAGCAGAAGGGGCTCTACCTGCATTTCGACAGGGATGGCGACATGCCGCAGTTCGTGATGGCCGACGGCACCCGCTTGCGCCAGGTGCTGTGGAACCTGGTGGGCAATGCGGTCAAGTTCACCGACGAGGGCGGGGTGACGGTACGCTGCCTCTCCCATGCGTCGGACGTACCGGGCAAGCTGGCGCTGCATTTCGAGGTGGAAGACACCGGGGTCGGCATTCCCCGCGCCCAGCAGGAGAAGATCTTCGCCATGTACTACCAGGTGCAGGGCAAGAAGCACGCCACCGGCACCGGCATCGGCCTCGCGGTCTCCCGCCAGCTGGTACAGGCCATGGGCGGCCAGCTCTATGTGGACAGCGATCCCGGCGAGGGTTCCTGCTTCACCGCCGAACTGGAGGTGGACTGCGTCGAATCTGTGGTTGCCGAGCCCGAGCAGGAGCTGCCGGCGCTCGACATCCTGCTGGTGGAGGACGTGGAGCTGAACGTCACCGTGGCCTGCGCCCTGCTCAACAAGCTCGGCCACCAGGTCAAGGTGGCACGGGATGGCACCCAGGCGCTGGCCATGGCCAACCCGGATGATTTTGATCTGATCCTGCTCGACATCCAGTTGCCGGACATGACCGGTTTCGATGTGGCGGCCCAGCTGCTTGAGCGTTATGGCGACAGCCTGCCGCCCATGGTGGCGCTCACCGCCAATACCACCGGCGATCGCCAGTACTACCGGGATCGTGGCCTGCAGGATGTGATCAACAAGCCGCTCGGCTCCAAGGCGGTACGAGAGGTGATTGGTCACTTGTTTGCAGACTTGGCCGATGATGAAGCCGATGAGCAGGCGGACGAGGGCAACCAGGATGAACTGCTGGACTTGCCCTTCCTCACCGATTACGCCAGCACGGTGGGTAAGCCGATACTGCTCTCCAGCGTCGATCTGTTCGAGAAGATGATGCCCGACTACATGGCGGTGCTCGATTCGAACATGATTGCCAGGGATCAGGCCGGGGTGGTGGAGGAGGCGCACAAGATCAAGGGGGCGGCCGGCTCCATCGGCCTGCGCCGTCTGCAGCAGACGGCCCAGCTCATCCAGAGCCCGGAGCATCCCGCCTGGTGGGAGAACGTGGAAGACTGGATTGAGACGCTGCGGCGGGAATACCCAGGCGACATCGCTCGCCTGCGTCGCTGGCTGCTCTCTTGAGCAGGCTCATCATCATCGCCAAGGAGATCTCATGTATCAGCGCCTGATCCCGTCCCTGCGAGTGCATTTCTGGGGGGAAGAGAGCCTGCTGGAGGCGACCGAGCAGGATCGTGCCCGCATCGTGCAAGCCGCGCCGGTGCGTCGCCTGCAGCAGAAGACCCAGGTCTTCCCGCTGGACGTGAAGGCCTCGGTGCGCAGCCGCCTCACCCATTCGCTGGAGGTACAGGAGACCGGCCGCCAGATCAGCCGCCGGATCCTGGCCCTGTTGCCCGCGGGCAGTGTCAATGAGGGGGCTTTTATCAATCTGGTGGAGATGTCCTGCCTGTTGCACGACGTCGGTAACCCGCCATTCGGTCACTTCGGCGAGCAGGTGATGAGCCAGTGGCTGGCGCAGGCGCTGGATGAGCTCTTTGCCAGCGCTCATGATCAGCTACCGAGCCCACAATGGGCCGAACTGCGCCAGGATCTGCTGGTGTTCGATGGCAATGCCCAGAGCCTACGACTGGTGCATAGCCTGCACGAGTTGAACCTGACCCTGGGGCAACTGGCCGCCCTGTGCAAATACCCGCAGCAGCCGACACCGGGTCAGCACTTTGGCCAACACCACGGCTGGGCCAGCAAGCGTGGCATCTTCTTTAGCGAGCAACCGCTCTATCAGTCCCTGAGCCTGAATCTGGGATTGGCGCCGGGCTGTCGCCATCCGCTGGTCTATATCATGGAGGCGGCGGATGACATCTCTTATTGCATCGCCGATCTCGAGGATGCGGTGGACAGGCGCATTCTCACCCTGAGCGAGCTGCAGCAGGCGCTGAAAAGTGCTGATGAGGGCGAGTACATGGCCGAGCTGCTGGCGCAGGCCACGGCTTCGGGTCGGGGTTTCTTCCCTCATTTTCGCCAGCATCTGACCCAGGACTTGATCGCACTGGCAGCCGCGACCTATGTGGGTGAACATGCTGCCATCCTGAGCGGCGCCTATCCTCAGGCACTCTTGCACGGCCAGGCACCGGCGGCGCGGGTACTCGATGTGCTCAAGCAGGTGGCCCGCGAGCAGGTATTCATGCGCTCCGAAGTGGAGGCGCTGGAGCTGGAAGGCTATGCCGCCCTGCGCGGCGTGCTCTCGACTTACGCCTGTCTGCTGGCGCTGCCGGTCTCCCAGTTCGAGCGGCTGCTGGCCGGCAAAGGTGGCAGCGAGCTGTTCTTCGCCCGCCGGCTGTTCCACCGGCTGTCGGCCCGCCATATCAAGGCGTACCGGCTGGCGGTGGCCACCGCAGATCCCCGTTTTGAGTCGAGCATGGAACAGGAGTGGTACTACCGGGTACGTTTGCTGCTCGACTACGTCAGCGGCATGACGGATACCTATGCACTGGAGGAGTTCCGGCTGCTGTCCGGGATCTGATCGGCCTCATCAGGCATCCCACCCATATGGGTGGGATGGATATTGCACAACATCTGGTGTTTTTCTAGACTGTGGCAACTTGTTCAACTTTCACTCGGTAAGGAGACGTATATGCAACATTCAATGCTCAACGTTGCGTTCGACCGCTGCATCGGCAGCGCGAAAACTCGTGCTCTTTATTTACCGCGTGGAGGGAACAGGTAACACCTGCCTTTTCATCACCCGCGGTTGTCCCGCAGGGTGATGTCCTCTCTCCGGGAGAACCGTATGTTCAACTGGAGAATATTATGTCTATCGAACTCGTCTTGCTGCGCACCGTCGAATCCATTGTTCAGAAACGGATCACCCGACTGGAGCGTCGCGTCAGCTATCTGCATCTCTCCCCTGCCATGTTGAAAGACATCGGTCTGGAAGGACAGAATGTGCAGATTTCCCATGTCCGTGAGCGGGAATATCAAACCGGCTTCCGGCTTGGGAATCGAATAACCTGATGACAGGGAGCTTGCTCCCCTGATGAGAACAAATGGCAGGCTTAGGCCTGCCATTTGTGTTTCTAAATGTCATCAAAATGATTTTTTAGTCGCACATTTAGCCAAAAACTCTATGATCACCCCCGGTCTGTACAGGAGTTATCCATGTTGTCTCGTTGCTTTCGCGTCATTCTGCTGTACTGGCTGGCTAGCTGTAGCCTAGTGGCGGCTGCCGACACTGTCCTGAGTCATGACCAGTTGGCACGGACGAAGCAGGAGTGGCTCGAGTCGCACAGCGAGCTGGTGGTGGGCATGCCTGCCGTTGATTGGCCACCCTATGTCTATACCAATGGTCGGGGTGGGTTCAGCGGGCCGCTGGATGATTTTGCCGAGCTGGTGGCGGGTCAGTTGGGGCTGACCCTGAGATACAAGAGTTATCCCGATTACGCCAAGGCGCAGCAAGCTTTGCTCAACGGCGAGGCCGATCTGCTGTTCGGCGTATCCCCGGAGCAGGCCCGGCAACCGCAGACGCTGCGGGCCCTGGACATCATGGGGGTGCCACGGGGGATCTTGCTGGCGCGTTCGCAACAGAACGTCTCTCTGGACGTGGCCAAGACCTGGCGCTGGGTGTGCATTCGAGGTTTCGGTGCCTGCGATGAGCTGATGCGGCTTGGGGTGAAACAGCGCAGCGAGGCCGACAGTGTCGATGAGGCTGCCTTCATGGTGAAGCGGGGGTTGGTGGATGCCTATCTGGCGGATCTGCCGACCCTGATCCGTCTGCAACACCTGCGCCAGCATGCTCAATTACAGGTCATCACCCCCTCCTGGGTGGTGGGTACCCAGCTGACCATGGTGACGACGGCCAACAACATGAGTTTGCAGGCACTGCTGCAACGGGTGCTGCTCGACATGCCCGATAACGAGCGGCGGCGTCTGTTGGAAACGGGCGGCGGCATCGATTTCGGTCAGGTGCATGGCCCACGCCAGAATATGTTTACCCAGGACGAATTGAACTGGCTGGCCCAGCACCCGACCCTGAAATATGGGGTCGCCCCCAATTGGCCCGCGGTGAGCGAGATAGACAAGCAGGGGCATTTACAGGGCTTTATCTCCGATCTGCTCAAGTTGATGAGCACGCGCTCCGGGTTGCAGTTCACCCTGGTGCCGACCCAGAGCTGGGCCGAGACCCAGGTGCAGTTTCAGGCGGACAAGCTGGACTTCATTCCCGCCATGACCCCGACCGACGAGCGCCGTCAGTCCATGCTGTTTACCCCGGATTATGCCTTCATCAATCGGGTGATCGCCTCAAGGCAAGGGGTAGCCGAACTCTCCAGCCTGGCGGAGCTGAAGGGGCGCCGGGTGGGCATGGTGGCGGGCTCGGTGGAAAAGGGCTTGCTGGATCAGCTCGGTGCCCTGCAGGTCAATGCCGGCAGCGACACCCTGCTGCTGCCACTGCTCGACAGCGGCCAGGCCGATTATGTGCTGATGAGCACGACCACCCTGGAGCAAGCGCTGCAAAAAGGCTTCAGCGATCGCTATCAGGTGGTCTTCTCCGGCAACGAGTTGCGGGTGCCCGTCGCCATGGCGGTGCAACAACAGGATCCCATGTTGCAGCAGATCCTGACCAAGACACTGCTCTCTATCCGGCCGGAAGAGCTGACCCGACTGGAGCACAAGTGGATGTCGCTGACTATCCAGACCGGGATCGATCCCAAGAAGGTGCTGCTCTGGTCTTCCCTCGGCGGGGGCATCTTCCTGCTCTGCGTGCTGCTGTTTGTTGGCTGGAATCGCACCCTGCGTCGTCAGATAAAGCAGCGCCAACAGGCCGAGCAGCGCCTGAACGAGCAGCTGACCTTCGTGCAGACCCTGCTCGACTCGCTACCCAACATGGTGGTGCTGCGGGACAAAAGCCTGCGCATTACCCTCTGCAATCACGCCTACCGTGACGCCTTCGTCAGCAGAGATGATGGCAATCCGCTCTACCTTGACAATATTCCCTCCCCCGAGCGGGTACGGGTGCTGCGGGAGGAACGGGAGGTGTGGCAGAGCGGCAAGGTACTGGAGGGGGCGGGTTACAGTCATCGCCAGGACGGTACGTCATTCCACGTTATTTACGCAAAACAGCCATACCGATCACCCAGCGGTGACATGTTGGGGGTATTGACTGTATTAACCGATGTTAGCCGCATAAAAGAAGCCGAGGCGCGGGCTCGCCAGGCGGAAATTCGTCTCACCCAGATCACCGACAGCATGCCCGGCATCGTCTATCAGTATCTGTGGCAGGGGCCGGGCCAGGGGCGCTTCCTCTATGTGTCGCAAGGGGCGAGTGAAATTCTGGGCAGCAGCGGTGAAGAGCTGTTGTCGGCGGAGTCGGGCGGTGAGGTGTTCGGTTTTACCGAGGCGGCGCTGCAAGACTTCGTCAGCAAGGTGGCCAATCACGCCGAAACCCTGGCGCCACTCGATCTGGAGGTCAAGGTCGAGCGCACGGAAGGGACCCGTTATCTGCAGGTTCGTGGCAGCTTCGTGCGCCAGGAAGAGGGCAACCTGATCCTCAACGGCGTCATTCATGACATCACGGCGCTCAAGCAGCAGGAGCACGAACTGCGGGAGGCGCGGGCCTCTGCGGAGCAGGCGATGCAGGCGCGCAGCCGCTTCCTCGCCACCATGAGCCACGAGTTGCGCACGCCCATCTCCGGCATGCACGGTATGCTGGAGTTGCTGCAGATGAGCGATCTCAATGACGATCAGCGTTACATGCTGCGCAACATCGGGACCTCGACCAACAACCTGCTCTATCTGGTCAACGATATCCTGGACTTTTCCAAGATAGAGGCGGGCCAGTTGCAACTGCATTATCACTCCTGCCGACTCACCTCGGTCATCTGCGATGTCATCCGTGGCCACGCCACCCTGGCCTATGGCAAGGGACTCAAGGTGAGCCTGGGATGGGCCGCCGAAGTGCCGGATCAGGCCAGCATCGACGCCATCCGGGTGGGCCAGGTGATCTCCAATCTGCTCAACAACGCGGTGAAATTTACCGAATGGGGAGAGATCGCCATTCAAGTCGGCTATCAGGCGAACCAGCTGGTGTTCGTGGTGAAAGACTCCGGCATCGGCATCGCCGAGGACAAGCTGGCGAACCTGTTTACCCCCTTCAAGCAGGTCGAGTCCGACATCACCCGCCGTTTCGGCGGGACCGGCCTTGGGCTCGCCATTTGCCATCAGTTGATCCAGAAGATGGGTGGCAGCCTGGAATTGCAGAGCCAGCCGAGCAGGGGAACCTGCGTCACCTTCAAGATCCCGTTGGCGGAGTGCCAGTGGGACGCGCCACCGCTGCTCGATCAGGATTGGTGGTGGCTGGGAGAGGATGCCGCCTTGCAGGCGACCATGACGCAGCTGGGGGCCAGGTTGCATCGGCTCGAACCACAGCAGTGGCGACAACCGCTGAGTGGCCGTTTGCTGGCGGAAGAGCGCCTGCTGGAGCAGGCCCTTGGCAGCGACTGGTCGCAGCATTTGCAGCAATCCGCACTCAAGGGCATAGTGCTCTCCCCGCAAGAGGCGCTGCGTGGCCGGATGGGCAGCGATGCTTGGTGGCGGCTGGGTCAGTCGCCGCTCTACCCTGACCTGCTACTGGAGACCTGCCGCCAGTTGGCGGGCGAGCGGGCCGCTCAGCCGGGGCACGCCCTGGTCGGCAAGTTGCAGGGGCGAGTGCTGGTCGCCGATGACCACCCCATCAACCGTGCCTTGCTGGCTCGCCAGCTCGCCATTCTCGGCATCGATGCCGAGCTGGTCGAGGATGGCGAGAAGGCGCTGCGCGCCTGGCAGGGGCAGCGATTCGCGCTGTTGCTGACCGATTGCCACATGCCGGTGATGGATGGCTATACCCTGACGAAGACCCTGCGGGCGGCGGGCGATTCGTCCCCCATCATCGGGGTCACGGCGGATACCTCGGAGGAGGCCAGCCGGCAGATGCAGCTTGCTGGCATGAACGACATGTTGTTCAAGCCCTACAACCTGGAGACCCTGCGCCAGACGCTGATGGGTTGGTTACCGGCCGCAACTGAACCCAGTGCGCCGGTGGCCGGCATCCCGGCGGCGAGCCGGGATCAGGCATCGAGCTGGCTATCTCTGTTTGGTGATGAGACGCTGTCTCGCAGCATGGCGCAGGAGTATCTGGACTCCAATCGGCAGGACAGCGAGGAGATGATGCGGGCGCTGGCACGCCAGGATACCCAGGCGCTGGTGGAGACCGCGCATCGCATCAAGGGCGCGGCCCGCATGGTCGGCCAATTGGCGCTGGCGACGGAGGCCGCGCAGCTGGAAGCGGCCGCCCGATTGAAACAGCTGGACCGGCTTGACGAATTGAGCCAGGCGGTACAGGGATTGATGGATGCTATTACAGGCGAAATTGGATTATGGCTCGATGAATAACAAGCAACATGAGTTGGTGATCATGGTGGTGGAGGATCACAACTTCCAGCGCAAGGCCCTGATGCACCAGATCAGCAGGCTCGGCTACGGCAACCTGCTGGAGGCGCAGGATGGCGAGGCGGCGTTGGAGCTGTGCCAGCATCATCAGGTCGATATCCTGTTTTGCGATCTGCGCATGCCCGGCATGGATGGCATGGCGCTGCTGCGGCGGCTCTCCCTTGGCGGATTCCGGGGCGGCGTCATTCTGTGCAGCGCGCTGGAAGACGATGTGGTCGATGCCGTGCTACGCATGAGCACGGCCTATGGCCTGCAGGTGCTGGGGCGCGTCGACAAGCCCGCCAGCCCGCAACACATCAAGCAGTTGATCGGTGCCTGGCGGCCCCAGCAGGAGCGGACGCAGGAAGAGGACAGCCACAGTTTGACGCCGGATGATCTCTGCCAGGCGCTGGAGCAGGATCATCTGCTGCCCTGGTATCAGCCCAAGGTGAGCTTTGGCACCGGTCAATGGACCGGCATGGAGGCGCTCGCCCGCTGGCAGCACCCCGAATATGGCCTGGTCTCCCCGGTGCATTTCATTCCCCTGGCGGAGCGTCACGGGCTCATCGATCAACTGACCGAGGTCATCATCAACAAGTCCCTGCGCGATGGCCATCTGTGGGAGCGCACCGGGCTCTCCCTCAACCTGTCGATGAACCTCTCCACCACCTCGCTCATCGAGGGGGATCTGTGCAACACCCTGCTCAGCCACTGCCAGCGCTGGAGCATCAATCCGGAGCTGATCACGCTGGAGGTGACCGAGAGCGCCTTCGTCAAGGATCTCGGCAAGTCGCTTGAGGTGCTGACGCGCCTGCGCATGCATGGTTTTGGGCTCTCCATCGATGATTTCGGCACCGGTTACTCCTCCATGCAGCAGCTGGCGCTGTTGCCCTTCACCGAGTTGAAACTGGACCGATCCTTCGTCGATCGCTGCTATGAGGATCCCTCCCGGCTCGCCATAATAGAGTCCAGCATCGAGCTGGCCCGCAAGCTGGGGCTCAAGTCGGTGGCCGAGGGGGTCGAGGATGAACCCACCTGGCAGTTGCTGGCCAGATTGGGCTGCGATCAGTGCCAGGGCTTCTTCTCCGCCCGGCCCATGCCGCGGGATGAATTGCGGGAGTGGCATCGCACCTGGCTCGAGCGATTGCCCACCCTGATCAAGGGCTGAATCCGGGGCAGGATGCCCGTTACAGAACAAGGATGTTCATGAAAATTTCAAGCAAGCTGTTGTTCAGCTTTTGTTTTATCAATCTGCTCATCATTCTCTCCTCCGCCCTGGTTTACCATCAGCTCGGCCGGATCCAGCAATCGCAAGCGGCCTTGCTGGAGCAGGCGCTGCCTGCCCTGCAACGGGATGAGGCGAGCCAGAAGGCGCTGATCGCCACCGTCTCCTCCCTGCGTGCCTATCTGATCCTCGGCAAGGATATGGCCCAGGCCGAGCGCCTCAAGCAGGAGTGGGAGGGGGCCTGGCGGCTCATCGAACAGCAGACGTTTACCCCCGCCCTGGCCGATGCGCTCAAGGGGTTCAAGGGCCAGCAGCAGAAGGTCTGGGCACTGGCGCACACCGAGGAAAACCTGCCGGCTCACAGCCTGATGTTGCTGGAGGCCGGCCCCCTGGCCGAGGCGGCGCTCGATCAACTGCAATCCTTCGCCAATGAAGAGGTGGCGACTCCCCAGGCCGAGCTGCCAGGGGATCGCCGCCTGCTGCTCAAGCAGGTGGGGGACGCCTACAACAGCCTCGCCAACGCGCTCTCCGCCCTGCGGGACTTTCTCATCTCCGGCGAGCCGGAGTATCAGGCCAAGTATCAGGATTACTACCAGTTCCATCTGCAGCGGGTGGCCGAACTGAAACAGCAGCAGGCCCAGTTTACCGAGGCGCAGCAGGGGCTGTGGGCCCTGTTCGAGCAGATGTCGGCCCCCTTTGCCGAGCTGGTGGGGCAGGTGATTGCCAAGCGCCAGGCCCCCGATTGGGATCAGGCCAACCATCTGATGGCCACCGCCATCGAACCCGCCCTGACCCGGCTCGCCGATCAGCTGGCGTCCCAGGTGACCCACACCCGCGCCGAGGTCGACAAGATGGCCGGCAAGATGGCTGCTGCCAGTCAAACCATCCATCGTACCCTGCTGCTGACTACCACCAGCGCCGTCTTGCTGGGCACTCTGGTGGCCTTGCTGTTTAGCCGCCGCCTGACGCGGGACATCGCCAGTCTGGTGGCCCGTGCCGGGCTGGTGGCGGATGGCCGCCTGCCGGCAGCGCCCTTGCCGGTGCTGCGTCAGGACGAGCTGGGCGGCCTGACCGGCTCCATCAACCGGATGTCGAGCCAGCTGCGTCAGCTGGTGGGCGACATTCAGGGGGCGGTGGGTCAGGTAGAAGGCGCCTGCCGCGAGGTGGGTCGCACCAGCAACCAGATAGTGGACGAGCTGGCGAGCCAGGATCGGCGGGTCGATACGGTGGCCGCGGCCATCGAACAGATGTCGGCCAGCACCCGGGATGTGGCGGGCAACATCGCCGAGGCGGCCGACGCGGCTCGCCAGAGCGAACGCCAGGCGCATCAGGGGAGCGATGCCCTCGCTCGCATGACCACTACCATGCAGCAGATTGCGGCCATGATGGCCGAGGCCAATCAGGCGATGGGGCTGCTGAGCACTCAGAGCGAACAGGTGGGGCGCGTCACCGAGGTCATCGCCACCATCGCCGAGCAGACCAATCTGCTGGCGCTCAATGCAGCTATCGAGGCGGCGCGCGCCGGCGAGCAGGGACGGGGGTTTGCGGTGGTGGCGGATGAGGTGCGCCAGCTTGCCAGCCGCACCAGCCGGTCGACGGCGGAGATCAATCTGACCATCGCCAGCATCCAGCAGCAGACCCGGCAGACCGCCGAGACGGTTGGCAGCGGTACCCGGCTGGTGGAGCAGGGACATGGCGCCGTGGCCTCGGTCACCGAGACACTCGAGGCCATGACGCGGCTGGTGCAGGATCTCTCCGGTCAGCTTGACGCCATTGCCACCGCCACCGAGCAACAGACCAGGGTGGCACAGGAGGTCGCTGGCACGGTCGAGGAGATAGCAGGGCTCAGCCGTCAGTCCAGTGAGCGCAGTCGACAGGGAGAAGAGATCGTCGCCAGGTTGGCTCAGGAGACAGGTCGGTTGACCTCGGTCATCAGCCGGTTCGAGCTGGATTGAGACGAAGGGGCGGGCGACAGCCCGCCGTTTGCAGAGGGATTAACCTAAAGAGCTATATTCTGTTGTGTTTATAGCGTTTTATTTCATCAGTTTATAAAAAACCGATCTCTTTCACTGCCTCTGGCTGGGCAAAGGCCCTCAGTCCAGCCGACGAAAAGCCTGGTTGTCGAAGCTGGTGCTGGTCTCCTGATTGAGCAAGTTGATCAGCAGGATCGCCCGTTTCTCGCCATCCGGCTCCAGATAGATGGCCTCGAAGCCCGCGAAGGGGCCAGATTCGATCAGTACCTTGTCCCCTGGCGTCGGCAGATGCGCGTAGCTGGCCCTGGCTTCATCGCTGTCATCACGGCTCATCAGCCGATAGATCACCTGGCTGTTGATGGCCGTCCACTCCTTGCCGAAATGGATGATGCGGCTGATGCCACGGGTCGACTTCAGGGTGATAGGCGGGATCTCGTCGAGGTCCACGTGGATGAACAGGTAGTTGGGAAACATGGGTTCACGTACCGGAACCCGCTTGCCGCGACGCAGCTTCTCAACCTCCACCATGGGGTAGTAAGACTCGACGCCCTGGGCTGCCAGATGAGCGCGGGCGCGAGCTTCTTCTTTTGGCTTGCAGTAGGCCAGATACCATTTCTTCATTGTGTTATTTTTTTTCGTGTTGCCGTGCTAACGCCCATGATAGCGAGGGTAAAAAAAAAGGCCACGCTTGGCGCAGCCTTTTTTGCAGAGTGAGTGATTACCAACCTTTTACCAGGCCACCCTTGAACAGTTCGGTGCCTTTCTGGTAGACCTCGTCGGTCTGGAAGGACTGGACGAACTGCTTGACCTTCTCGTCATCCTTGTTGTTTTCACGGGCGACGATCAGGTTGACGTAGGGGGAGTTCTTGTCTTCGACGAAGATGCCGTTCTCGGTCGGGGTCAGGCCAATCTGACCGGCGAAGGTGTTGTTGATGATGGAGAGATCAACATCTTCCAGGGAGCGCGGCAGCTGAGCGGCTTCCAGTTCGACGATCTTGAAGTTGCGCGGGTTGCTGGCGATGTCCAGCACGGTCGCTTCCAGACCGGCGCCTTCCTTCAGTTTCAGCAGACCTTGCTTCTCCAGCAGGATCAGGGAGCGACCCAAGTTGGTCGGATCGTTCGGCACCGCGATCTGGGCACCGTCTTTCAGTTCGCTCAGAGCCTTGATCTTCTTGGAGTAACCGGCGATCGGGTAGACGAAGGTGTTGCCAACCGGCACCAGCTTGAAGCCGCGATCACGGATCTGGGCATCCAGGTAGGGTTTGTGCTGGAAGGCGTTGACGTCGACGCTGCCATCGTTCAATGCCACGTTGGGGGTGACATAGTCGGAGAAGGTCACGATCTCGACGTTTAGGCCATATTTCTCTTTCGCCACCTTGGCGGCGGTCTCGACCAGCTCGGTCTCGGGGCCGGCAATGGCGCCGACTTTCAGGGTTTTGTTCTCTTCTTTCTGGCCACAGCCGACCAGTACCAGAGTAGCCAGCAGCGCGGCTGCAGCGGATTTAATGCCCAATTTCATAAAAACCTCCTGTCAGAAATCGACGATCAACGATGATCATATTGTTTGACCAGGCGCTCACCTGCGCTCTGGATAAGTTGAACCAGTACTACCAGAATGGCTACGGTAACCCACATGACGACGGGCTCGTAACGTTGATAACCATAGCGAATTGCAACATCTCCTAACCCGCCTCCCCCGATGGCACCGGCCATGGCGGAGTAGTTCACGAGCGTGACGAGCGTAATGATGACACTGTTAAAGATCCCAGGCAGAGCCTCGGGCAGCAGCACCTTGACGATGATTTGCAAGGGTTTGGCGCCCATGGCCTTGGCGGCCTCGAGCAGCCCGTCCGGCACCTCCATCAGGGCCCCTTCCACCAGACGGGCGATGAAGGGCACGGCGCCTATGGTCAACGGCACTATGGCGGCGATGGTGCCGATACTGGTGCCAGTGATCACCCTGGTCATAGGAGTGATTGCTACCAGTAAGATGATGAAGGGCACCGAGCGACCGACGTTGACGACGATGCCGAGGGTCCGGTTAAGCCGCGGGTTGGCCAGGCTCTGGCCCGCCTTGGTCACATATAGTGCCATTCCGAGCGGCAGACCGAGAACATAACCAAACAGGGCGGAGGCAAACACCATGATCAGGGTGTCACCGAGGGCGGTGAACAGCAGATTAATCATTGCTTCGGACATGGATCATCACCTTCAGCTGAGTAGGGTTGTTGAGTCGACTAGGGTCGGGAGTGGCAGATCAGTCATTGCTGCGTACATAGCCCATCACCTCCAGCTGAATATGGTTGTCTATCAGGAACTGTTGGGTCGCCTCGCACTGGGCCTCATCACCGAACAGTTCGGCCAGCAGGAAGCCGAATTTGACCCCGCCGGCGTACTCGATGTCGGCACTCAGGATGCTGATGTCGATGTTGAAACGACGGCTCGCCTCGGAGATGAGCGGCGTGTCGACCGTGCTGCCGGTGAAACCGAGCTTGACCAGCGGATAGCTGTTGGCGACTCGTTCGCTGCTCATCCGATCCTTATACTCCTGCGGTACTTCCAGGTGGATGGTGGAGTGGATGAAGTCGCGGGCCAGCTGGGTCTTGGCATTGCTGAAGAACCAGGCCACCTCGCCTTGCTCGATCAGGCGGCCATCGCTGATGATGGCGACCTCGTCACAGATCCCTTTCACCACATCCATCTCGTGGGTGATGAGCAAGATGGTGAGCCCGAGCTTGACGTTGATTTCTTTGAGCAGACTCAGGATGGAGCGGGTGGTCTGGGGATCGAGCGCCGAGGTGGCCTCGTCACACAGCAGCACCTTGGGGGCCGGCGCCAGGGCACGAGCGATGGCGACGCGCTGCTTCTGACCACCGGACAGCTCGGATGGATAGGCGTGGGCGCGGGCTTCCAGCCCGACCAGGGCGAGCAGCTCTTCGACCCTGGCCTGGATCTGCGCCTTGCTCCAGCCCGCCAGTTCCAGCGGGAAGGCGATGTTGGCGAACACGGTACGGGAGGCGAGCAGGTTGAAGTGCTGGAAAATCATGCCGATCTGGCGGCGGGCCTGGGTCAGATCCCGCTCGGGCAGGGCCACCAGATCCAGGCCATCGACGATGACCTGGCCATCGGTGGGGCGCTCCAGCAGGTTGACGCAACGAATAAGGGTACTCTTGCCGGCACCGGAGGCGCCGATCACACCGAAAATCTTGCCTTGTGGCACATGCAGGCTCACGTCACGCAGGGCGTGCACAGCATCAGTGCCCTTACCGTAGACTTTGTTGAGACCGTTCAACTTAATCATGAATTCTTCCGTGCTAACAGCCTTAAAGCACAGGGCGCTACAGGCGGGTGAATTGGGCAGAGGTTTCACTGGGTTAGTCTGCCATCATGGAGGATGATGCTAAGATGTCCAGATGGCTGTGTCAACGCATGTTTCTACGTCTAGACGTCTAAAAAAGTGATAAGGATTCCCGCCCTGTGACTATGAGAAATGGTGATTTCTCATATGACGACATTGGATTTTGTTAATCCACCAAATGGCCGAACATATGGTGGCTAATGTGGCTGTCACGCGGGGTTTATTAGCCGGCCGCCGGGCGCGATTCTTTCCGTTGTCATCGCTCGCCATCAAGGTCGCATGGATCGCTACCCTTTGTCTCCTGCTCTTTTCTTGGTCATCTTATTGATATGGAACAATAAATAACCACATCAATGCGTGGGAGCTGAGGGTGATGGTGGTTGGAGGGTGGCAATGGCTGATCGATTAGGCTCCCTGGACTGAGGGGAGCGGCTCGGGGCTTGAGGGGAGCTGAGTGCGGGACCTTCCGATGGCGGCAAGATGGCAGGCTCGCTGACGCTTGAGCCCTTGCTGAAATGACAGAGGCCCGGCATATGCCGGGCCTCTGTGATCTGGAAGAGAGGGGTTATTTCTGCTGCTCTACGGCATAGAGGGCCGCCCCTATGATGCCGGCCTGATTGAGGCTGGCCGCCGCCACCAGCGGGGCCCGGGTCTCTATCTTGTCGATGAACTTGTCGAGTTTGGAGGCGCTGCCGCCCCCCAAAATGAAGAGATCGGGGGAGAACAGAAATTCCAGTCTGGCCAGGTACTTGTTGAAACGCTTGCCCCAGCGACCCCAGGAGAGATCTTCGCGTTTGCGGGCCGCATCCGAGCAGTAGTGCTCGGCTACCATGCCTTCCAGCATCAGATGCCCCAGCTCGGTGTTGGGCAGCAGCTGGCCGTTGACGAACACCGCGGTGCCGATGCCGGTGCCGACCGTGATGAGGATGATGACCCCCTTGCGATCCCGGCCGGTGCCAAAGCGCATCTCGGCCAGACCGGCTGCATCGGCGTCGTTGATGACGTGGCAGGGCAGACCGGTCACATCCGCAAACAGGTGGGCGGCATCGGTCTCGACCCAGCTCTTGTCGATGTTGGCGGCGCTCTTGGCGATGCCGTTATGAATGATGGCGGGGAAGCCGCAACCCACAGGGCCCTTCCATTCGAAGTGCTCGACCAGTGCCTTGAGGGTATGGGCAATGGCGGCCGGAGTGGCCGGCTGCGGGGTGGCCAGACGGTGGCGTTCACCGATGAGCTCACCGGTCGCGGTGTCGACCAGGCAACCCTTGATCCCGGAGCCGCCGATATCTACTCCCAACATCTGCATCAGAATGTTCCTTTTAGTGTGCCGATGGTCAAACATCGGCAGAGCATGAAAAAATGACTGGCATCCGGCAAGGGGCAGATCGCTCAGGCGTGATCTGACAGTCCTTTTTCGATGCAGCGGATCAGCAATTTCGTCTTTTTGTTCTCACCTTGCTGGCGGCTGGTCAGGGTCGCCAGGGCCCATTCGATGTGTTCGGCCACCATGGGCTCGGCCTCGGCCAAGGCCTGTTGCAGGGCGTCGATCGCCTCGGGGCTGGCCGGGCCGTTGCCAAGGGCCACCACCAGGTTGCGGCGCCAGCGTTGATAGCCGATGCGGCGAATGGGGCTGCCTTCGGTGTACTTGAGAAAGTCGGGCTCTGACCACTGCCACAGCGCGAGCAGGGGCGGGCGATGCAGATTGGGCCTTGGATTGAAGTCGGGTTCCGGGCTCACATCAGCATAGCGATTCCAGGGACAGATAAGCTGGCAGTCATCGCAGCCATAGATGCGGTTGCCCATGAGCGGCCGAAACTCTTCGGGGATGGGGCCATCGTTCTCTATGGTGAGGTAGGAGATGCAGCGCCGCCCGTCTACAACGTAGGGCGCGATGATGGCGCCGGTCGGGCAGATGTTGATGCAGGCCACGCACTTGCCGCACTGCTCCTTTTCCACCGGGGCATCCATGGGCAGCGGCAGGTTGATGAGCAGCTCCCCCAGAAAGAAGAAGGAGCCCGCCGATTCGTTGAGTAGCAGGGAGTGCTTGCCCACCCAGCCGAGACCCGCCTTGGCGGCAAGGGGCCGCTCGAGGACCGGGGCCGAGTCGACGAAGGGGCGCCAGTCCGTCGCCTGAAACAGTGCCTGGCAGCGTTGCTCGATACGCTCTCCCAGCTGTTTTAGCCGGTTGCGCAAGACCTTATGGTAGTCGCGGCCTAGGGCGTAACGGCTGATGTAACCCAGAGTGGGGTCGCGCAGGGTGCTGGCAAAGCCCGCCTCGAAGGGGAGATAGTTCATCCGCACCGACAGCACCCGCTGGGTGCCCGGCAACAGCTCATGGGGTCGCGCCCGCATCATGCCGTGGCGGGCCATGTAATCCATGCTGCCGTGATAGCCTGCGTCCAGCCAGGCCTGCAATCTGGGCTCTTCGATGCGCAGGTCGGTGTCGGTGATCCCGACCTGGTCAAAGCCTAGCTCGCGTGCCCAGAGCTTGATATCTTGGGCCAGTTGATGGAGTTCGGCCGTCGTCATGCTGCGTCATCTGCCTGCCGGCACTGGGCCCGCATTGGTGGCGCGAAACGCACCCTTGGTCGGGCGTCGTCATGCCACGTCATATGCCCAGTGTCTGAGCGCTGGGTCACTGGATGATGAAGGTCGGGAGCCGTCATGGTACAGGTTATCGAGGATGCTATCTGCGGGGAACAAGGCACCAGTCTAGCACAGCCGTTATGGCGGACCGAACAGATCCGCATGCTGGAGCGGCGCTGGGCCGAGCGCGAAGGGGGTGATACTTATCCGCTGATGACGCGGGCCGGCGGGGCCTTGCTCTCTTATGCCCGCCGCCACTGGCCCCAGAGCAGCCACTGGTGGATCTTCGTCGGCCCAGGCAACAACGGCGGCGATGGCTATGTGCTGGCGCGTCTCGCCAGGCGAGCCGGCCTCGACCCTGTGGTGATCGCCGCGCGCGCGCCCGATCGGCTCAGCGGCGATGCCAGACGGGCGGCCGATGAGTGGCTGGCGGCGGGGGGCACTGTGCTGATGTTCGAGGCGTTCACTCCCGCGCTGCTGACGCCACCGGATCTGGTGGTCGATGCACTGCTTGGCACCGGTGTCCATATCTCCCTCTCCTCTTCAATGACAAAGATCGTCGCAACAATCAATGGCTTGAATGCGCCAGTGCTGGCCGTGGATCTCCCCTCCGGGCTCAACGCCGACACCGGCCGCGCCATGGGCGCCATGGTGCGCGCCAGCCGCACCCTCACCTTCATCGGCATCAAGCAGGGCATGCTGACCGCCGATGGCGTGGACGGCGTCGGTCTGCTCGACTTTGACCCCCTCGGGGTAACGCCGGATGCCGAGCCGATCCCCGCCGCCCTGCGCATCGATTATCCCAGCCTCAAGGGCTTGCTCAGCCCGCGTCGCCGCTCGGCCCACAAGGGGAGCAACGGCAGGGTGCTGCTGGTGGGGGGCAACCTCGGCATGCAGGGGGCCATTTTGCTCGCGGGACAGGCTTGCCTGCGGGCGGGGGCCGGATTGGTGCGGCTCTGCCAACATCCAGACCTCCCCCCCGCCAGTCTGGTGCAACCCGAGCTGATGGGCTGGCAGGTGGGAATGGATGAGAGCTGGCCCACGGTGCGGGTGTTGGGGCCGGGGCTCGGTCAGGACGAGTGGGCAAAGGCCCAGTGTGAGCGGCTGACGGCGACCGGGGAGCCGCTGGTATTGGATGCCGATGGATTGAATTGGCTGGCGCTTCATCCCCGTCATCAGGATAATTGGGTGCTCACCCCTCACCCGGGGGAGGCGGCTCGTCTGCTGGCTTGCTCCATCGACGAGATCGAAGCGGATCGCTTCGCCGCCGTCGCACGGCTGCAACAGCAATATGGCGGTGTCGTGCTGCTCAAGGGCGCAGGTTCGCTGATCTGCGATAGCCGGTGCATCACCCTCTGTAGCGAGGGCAACCCCGGCATGGCCAGTGGCGGCATGGGCGATCTGTTATCTGGTATAATAGCCGCCCTCCTGGCACAGGGCTGGTCTGCCAGCGTGGCGACCCGGCTAGGCGCCGTTATCCACGGGGAGGCCGCCGATTGCGCGGCTGCCGAGGGGGAGAGGGGCATGCTGGCATCGGACCTGCTGCCCTGGATCCGCCGTCTGGTCAATCCGACACCGTAACAAGTTATAAAAGAAGAACATGGCAAAAAAGTTGATGATGACACTGCCGGATGAGGCAGCAACAGTGGCACTGGGTGGGCGTCTGGCACAGGCGTGCCAGCAGGCGACCACGGTTTTTCTACACGGCACCCTCGGGGCCGGCAAGACCACCCTGACTCGTGGATGGGTGCAAGGGCTTGGCCATCAAGGCAAGGTTAAGAGTCCGACCTATACCCTAGTGGAGCCCTATGAACTGGCCAACTGGCAGGTCTATCACTTCGATCTCTATCGCCTAGCCGATCCGGAAGAGCTGGAATTCATGGGTATTCGGGACTATTTCGGCGCCGATACGCTCTGCCTGGTGGAGTGGCCGGAAAAAGGGGAAGGTTGGCTGCCTGCCCCCGATCTCGAGATTACCCTGACGTATGTAAACGAGCAGCGTGAGGCCCTGATAGAGGCCCGCACTGCTATTGGCGAAGCCATTCTGGAACGGTTGTCATCTCAGTGCGCGTGATCCTTGTCCTTGTTCTTTCCCTGTTGGCTCTGCCCTCTTATGCGAATCAGCTCAAGAGTGTGCGGGTATGGCCATCACCGGATAATACCCGGGTGGTGCTCGACATGAGCAGCGCCCCCAATTTCAACTACTTCACCCTGACCGGCCCGAGCCGGCTGGTAATCGACCTGAAAGGGGCGAATAACGTCGCCAATCTGGCGCGCATCGAGAACAAGAGCGAGCTGGTGCGCAAGATCCGCGAGAGCACGCCGCTCGAGAAGGGCAGCCTGCGACTGGTGCTGGATCTCAGCTCCACCATCAAACCGGTGGTGTTCCCGCTGGCGCCGGCGGGTCCCTACGGCCACCGGCTGGTGATCGACCTGCCCTATGAGGAGCGGGGCGCTGCAGCTGCAGCCCAGTCCGCCCCCGTCGGCGGCCACGGCAAGGCCATCGTCATCGCCATCGATCCCGGTCATGGCGGGGAAGATCCGGGCTCCATCGGCCCGCGCCGCACCTACGAGAAACGGGTGACCCTGGCGGTATCCCAGAAGCTGGCGGCTCTGATCGATCGCGAGCCCGGCATGCGCGCCGTGATGACCCGCCGTGGCGACTACTTCGTCGACCTGAACAAGCGCTCCGAGATTGCCCGCAAGGCCAAGGCCGATCTGCTGGTGTCGGTACACGCGGACAGCTTCCACAACTCCACGCCGCGTGGCGCCTCGGTCTGGGTGTTGTCGACCAACCGTGCCAACCGCGAGATGGGCAGCTGGCTGGAGAAGCAGGAGAAGCAGGGGGAACTGCTGGGCGGGGTTGGCAAGGTATTGGCCGAATCCGATCCCAATCCCTACTTGGCGCAGACCTTTCTCGACCTCTCTATGGACAAGTCCAGAGCCGAAGGTTATGACGTCAGCCGCCAGATCCTGCGCTCCATGGGCAAGGTCGCTCGGCTGCACAAGAAGGCGCCGGAACACGCCAGTCTGGCGGTGTTGAAGGCGCCGGACATTCCCTCCGTACTGGTGGAAACCGGCTTTATCTCCAACCACGCGGAAGAGAAGCTGCTGGCCACCGCCAGTTACCAGGATCAGCTGGCACGCGCCATCTTCGAGGGGATCCGCAACTACTATCGCAGCCACCCGACCAAGGGCCCCATGATGACCGGCAAGGGTCAGACCGCGGTGGCAGCCAGCCAGCCGGCGGCGAGAAAGACAGTCACCGCCCAGGCCCCCGCACCCCAGCAGCAGATCGTCAACCGTATGCCGGCGACGGTGCCGACCCGCAGCAGTGACGGCGGTGCCCCGGTCAGCAGTGTCGGTGGTTCGGGCGCCGGGGTTATCAAGCCCTACAAGGTGGCGGCCAAGGAGCCGAGCACGCCGGTCAGCACGGTGCAGGCCAACGACAAGTCGAAGATGCTCCGCCACGTGGTCACCCGCGGCCAGAGCCTCTCCCGCCTCGCCGAGAAGCACGGGGTGAGCCAGGCGCGGCTGGTGGAGATCAACAAGTTGAAATCACGGGACATCCAGGTGGGGCAGGTGCTCTACATCCCGCAATAATAAAAATCAGGAGTAGCCGATGCCGATCCGTATATTGCCTCCTATTCTGGCGAACCAGATTGCCGCAGGGGAGGTGGTTGAACGGCCCTCCTCCGTGGTGAAGGAGCTGGTAGAAAACAGCCTGGATGCGGGCGCAGACCGGATCGAAGTCGACATCGACAAGGGCGGCGCCAAGCTCATCCGCATCCGCGACAACGGCAGCGGCGTGCCCAAGGATGAGCTGGTGCTGGCGCTGTCACGCCACGCCACCTCCAAGGTGGCGACCCTGGACGATCTGGAGGGGATCTGCAGCCTGGGGTTTCGGGGGGAGGCGCTCGCCTCCATCAGCTCCGTCTCTCGTCTCACCCTGACCTCCCGCACCACCGAACAGAGCGAAGCCTGGCAAGCCCAGGCGGAAGGGCGCGAGATGGGGGTCACCGTCAAGCCGGCGGCCCACCCGGTGGGCACCACGGTGGAGGTGGTGGATCTCTTCTTCAACACCCCGGCCAGGCGCAAGTTTATGCGCAGCGAGAAGACCGAGTTCGCTCACATCGACGAGCTGATCCGCCGCATTGCGCTCTCCCGTTTCGACGTCACCCTGATCCTGCGCCACAACGGCAAGGTGGTGCGCCAGTACAAGTCTGCCAACACGGTGCCAGAGCAGGAGCGCCGCCTCGCCGCCGTCTGCGGCACCCCCTTCATGCACCACGCCCTGGCGGTGGAAAGCGAGCACAGCGACGTGCGGCTATGGGGCTGGCTGGCCACGCCTGCAGGGGCAAGGCCGCAGAACGATCTGCAATACACCTATGTGAATGGCCGCATGATGCGCGACAAGCTCATCAATCATGCCATCCGCCAGGCCTATGACGAGCTGCTGCCCGCCAACAGCTTCGCCGCCTATGTGCTCTACATCGAGCTGGATCCCCGCCAGGTGGATGTGAACGTGCATCCGGCCAAGCACGAGGTGCGTTTCCACCAGGCCCGCCTCATCCATGACTTCATCTTCCAGGCCCTGTTCAGCGCCCTGCACGAGGCGGCCAAGGCAGATGAATCTATGGCTGAACCACTGGCTAGCAGTCAGATTGAACTGCCAGCCACGCCACCAGCGGCCTATCCGGGGCAGGCTCCACGCCCGGAATGGTACGGGGCCGAGCACAGTTATCGTGCCTCGGCCCAGTCTGCGGAGGTGCGAGAAGGTGGCGGAGCCCGCGCCGGCGGTTATCAACCTCCTGAGCCCCCCAGCCGGGAAGCCATGCGCGGCATGGGCTCCTTGCTCACCACTTTGCCCATCGCCGGGAGCGCCCCTGCCACGGCGCCGGGCCCTGCTGCAGCCAGCCAATCCCCGCAAGGGATCCGTGCCCTGAGCCTGGTGGAGCAGGCGTATCTGCTGCTGGAGCGAAACGGTCAGCTGGCGCTGCTCTCCCTGGTGCGGGCCGAGCGCCTGCTGCTGCGCCACTGGCTGCTGGAGGCCTGGGGCCAAGGCCTGGCGGCCCAGCCCCTGTTGCTGCCGGTCTCCTTCAAGTTGCCCAAAACCCTGGTCGCGCTGGTTGAAGAGCAGGAACGTTTGCTCAAACGCATCGGGCTGGAGTTGAAAAGCGGTGGGCGCGACACCATGATCCTGACTCGGGTGCCTGCCTTGTTGCGCCAGACCGATCTGGTGCGCCTCTTACCCGAATTGCTGCAGTTAATCGAGAGCGGATCTGACAGTGATGCAAACCAGCTGGCTGAAGTAGTATGCCAATGGCTGGTGGAGCAGGGCATAAGCACCGAAAAAATATATGATTTTTCAACAGCCAGTCGCTTGCTGACGGAACTTGTGACCGATTTCAGTGACCAACTGGCAGACATTCGCATGGTACGCCCGCTGTCGTTGGCTGCCGTGCTGGAAGAATTTGCGCATGGCGGCTGAGTTGCCAGGCACCATTCCAATGAACCCTGGGTTGGTATCTGTCAGGCCTTTGACTCGCTGTGCTAGAGGAAAGTGAACGTGGCTGAGTTGCCGAATGCAATTTTTCTGATGGGGCCGACGGCCTCCGGTAAGACGGATCTCGCCATCGCTCTGTGTCAGACCCTGCCCTGCGACATCATCAGCGTGGACTCCGCGCTCATCTATCGCGGCATGGATATCGGCACCGCCAAGCCCAGTGCCGCCGAGCTGGCGCAGGCTCCCCATCGGCTGATCGATATTCTCGATCCCGCCATGAGCTATTCGGCGGCGGATTTCTGCCGCGATGCCCTGCGCGAGATGGACGAGATAGCGTCCCGTGGCCGCATCCCGCTGCTGGTGGGGGGCACCATGCTCTATTTCAAGGCGCTGCTGGAAGGGCTCTCCCCGCTGCCGCCTGCCGATCCTGCCATTCGCGCCGTGCTGGAAGAAGAGGCGGCCCGCCTCGGTTGGCAGGCGCTGCACGACGAGCTGGTACGCATCGACCCGGTGGCTGGCGCGCGCATTCACCCCAACGACCCGCAGCGTCTGAGCCGGGCGCTGGAGGTCTATCGCATCAGCGGCAAGACGCTCACCGAGCTGACCCAGGTACAGGGGGAAGGATTACCCTATCGCGTGCATCAATTTGCCATCGCCCCGAGCGATCGCGCCCTGTTGCATCAACGTATCGAACAACGCTTCGATCTGATGCTGCAAAATGGTTTCGAGCAAGAGGTGCGCGGCCTGTTTGAACGGGGGGATCTCACCCCTGACCTGCCTGCTATTCGCTGCGTTGGCTACCGCCAAATGTGGGACTACCTGGCAGGGGAAGTGGGATATGATGAGATGCGTTATCGTGGCATTGTTGCCACCCGCCAGTTGGCCAAGCGTCAGATGACCTGGTTGCGCGGTTGGCCCGATCTGACCTGGTTGGAATCTGGTGAGTCTGACAATCTGGCGAGGGTCGTTGCCCGCGCTGGTGCGGCTTGACACTCCCTGTATAATCAGGTTGTTATATTGATATCCGGTGTTTAAAAACAACAAACTATAAGGAAAAGAAAGATGGCTAAGGGGCAATCTCTCCAAGACCCGTTTTTGAATGCGCTGCGCCGTGAGCGGATTCCTGTTTCTATCTATTTGGTCAACGGCATCAAACTGCAGGGTCAGATCGAATCGTTTGACCAGTTTGTCATTTTGCTGAAGAACACCGTGAGCCAGATGGTTTACAAGCACGCCATTTCTACCGTGGTGCCGGCCCGTGCCGTCAACCATCACCAGCACGTCCCGGGCGCTGCCGGTGAAGAGCAAGGTGAAGCCGAGGCGTGATATCCCGCGGCGAGCCGGCTCGTCAACCCGGATTCATCATGAGACCTGTTAAGGAGCAAGCGCTTGTTTGACCGTTATGAAGCTGGTGAACAGGCCGTTCTGGTACATGTCAACTTCAGCGATGAGGGTGAGCGGGAGGATCTGGAAGAGCTCAAAATGCTGGTGAGCTCGGCCGGGGTCAATGCGCTGGGGGTGGTGACTACCAGCCGCAGCGCACCCAGTGCCAAATTTTTTGTCGGTAGCGGCAAGGCTGAAGAGATCGCGTCCCAGGTGCAGATGCTGGGTGCTGACGTGGTCATCTTCAACCATGCCCTGACTCCTGCCCAGGAGCGTAACCTGGAGCGTCTGTTCCAGTGCCGGGTGGTAGACAGAACCGGCCTTATCCTCGATATCTTCGCCCAGCGCGCTCGTACCCACGAAGGCAAGTTGCAGGTCGAACTGGCCCAATTGCGCCATCTTTCTACTCGCCTGGTGCGAGGCTGGACCCACCTTGAGCGTCAGAAGGGCGGGATCGGTCTGCGTGGTCCGGGTGAAACTCAACTTGAGACCGACCGACGCCTGCTGCGGGAACGCATCAAGGCGATTTTGCGTCGACTCGACAAAGTGGCAAAACAGCGGGAACAGGGTCGTCGCGCCCGTAACCGCAACGAAGTGCCGACCGTCTCTTTGGTGGGTTACACCAACGCCGGAAAGTCCACTTTGTTCAACCAACTTACAGATGCCAGCGTGTATGCTGCCGACCAATTGTTCGCAACTCTGGATCCCACCCTGCGTAAAGTGGTGATTCAGGATGTGGGTGATGTGATCCTGGCGGATACAGTTGGATTTATTCGGCACTTGCCTCATGATCTGGTCGCGGCCTTCAAGGCGACGCTGCAGGAGACCCGCGAAGCGGACTTGCTGCTGCACGTCGTGGATTGTGCCGATGAGCAGATGCAGGAGAATGTCGATTCGGTGCAGACAGTGCTGGCCGAGATCGAGGCGGACGACCGCCCTCAGCTGATGATCTGTAACAAGATAGACAAGCTGACCGATCGTCCGGCCGGCCTGGAGCGGGATGACGAGGGTCGCCCGGTGCGGATCTGGCTGTCGGCCCAGACCGGTGAGGGGAGCGAATACCTGTTCGCGGCCCTGACCGAATTGCTGGCTGGATCCATGGTCCATCACACCCTGCAGTTGCCACCCTCGGCCGCCAGATTGCGCAGTGCGCTCTATCGGCTGAAAGGTATCGAGCAGGAAGCTTTCAGTGAGGAGGGGGATTTTGTCCTGGAGGTGCGCTTGCAAGTGGCCGACTGGAACCGCCTCATGAAGCAAGAAGGTGAGAGTTTACAACGCTTTATCAGGCATTGATTGGTCGATGAAGATGAAGGCTTAGCGGCTTCATCGACGAACGATGACCCGGTAGAGATGATATCCATCCGCATGTATTAATGGAGACGCTGATGGCTTGGAATGAGCCTGGAAACAACGGCAAAGACCGTGACCCTTGGGGGAATAACGGCAAGAATCAGGGACCCCCTGATTTGGATGAAATGCTGCGTAAGGTGAGCCGCCGTTTCGGTGGTCTGTTCGGCGGCGGCAAATCAGGTGGTGGTGATGTAGGCAAGTTTGGCCTCTCCATCGCGCTGGTAGTGGCCGTGGTGGTGTGGGTCGTCAGCGGCTTCTATACCATCCGTGAAGCCGAACGGGGTGTGGTGCTGCGCTTTGGGGAGTATTCCCATAACGTGGATCCAGGCCTGCGCTGGAAACCGACCTTCATCGACAAGGTGATCCCGGTGGATGTGGAATCGGTGCGCTCCCTGCCTGCCTCTGGCTTCATGCTGACCCAGGACGAGAACGTGGTCCGGATCGAGATGGACGTGCAGTATCGCGTGGTCGATCCCGAGCAGTATCTGTTCAGCGTCACCAATGCGGATGAGAGTCTGAGTCAGGCCACCGACAGCGCCCTGCGCTACGTGGTGGGTCACACCAAGATGGATGACGTACTGACCACGGGTCGGGAAAAAGTTCGTCAGGAGACCTGGCAGGTGATCGATGGCATCATCGAGCCCTACCAGATGGGTTTGCAGATCGTCGACGTCAACTTCCTGCCGGCCCGTCCGCCAGAAGAAGTCAAAGACGCCTTCGATGATGCCATTTCCGCTCAGGAAGATGAGCAGCGTTTCATTCGTGAAGCGGAAGCCTATGCCCGTGAAGTGGAGCCAAAGGCCCGCGGCTCGGTCAAGCGTCTGGAACAGGAAGCCGAAGGCTACAAGTCCCAGATCGTGCTGAAGGCCAAGGGTGAAGTCGCTCGCTTCAACGAGCTGCTGCCCCAGTATCAGGCCGCGCCAGAGCTGACCCGTGACCGTATCTACCTGGAAACCATGGAAGAGCTCTACCAGCAAACCAACAAGGTGGTAGTCGACATGCCTGCTGGCAACAACAGCATGATCTACCTGCCGCTCGACAAGTTGTCTGGCAAGGCGAATGCGGTGCAACCGGCACGTCCGGCAGGCACACCTGCGGTGGAACCGGCCCAGCCGTCCAACGAAGGGGCTAATTCCACTCCGACGCCGCTGCGTGGCGGTGACCGTTTCAGCACAGGGAGAAACTAATAGATGAAGAAAATAGCTATTGGTGTCATCGCTGTGGCCGCCATGGTCTGCTTCTCTTCCGTCTTCATCGTCGATGAAGGGCAGAAAGGGATAGTCGTGCAGTTTGGTAAAGTGAAGCGGGTTGACTCCGGTGAACCGCGCCTCTACGAGCCGGGCCTGCACTTCAAGGTGCCGGTGATTGACCAGGTTCGCAAGATGGATGCCCGCATCCAGACCCTGGAAGGTCAGGCGGATCGCTTCGTCACCTCGGAGAAGAAAGACCTCATCATCGACTCCTACGTGAAGTGGAAGATCGAGGACTTCTCCAAGTACTACCTGGCAACCGGTGGTGGCAACAAGATCCAGGCCGAAGACCTGCTCAAGCGCAAGATCAACAACGGTCTGCGTTCCGAGATAGGTAACCGCACCATCAAGGACATCGTCTCCGGTGAGCGCAGTACCGTGATGGAAGATGCGTTGATGAAGATGGCGCGCTCCTCCGAGCTCGGCATCAAGGTGGTAGATGTGCGGATCAAGCAGATCAACCTGCCGGTGGAAGTCTCCAACTCCATCTATCAGCGGATGCGTGCCGAGCGGACCGCCGTGGCCCGTGAGCATCGCTCCCAGGGTCGTGAGCAGGCCGAGATCCTGCGTGCCGACATCGACCGCAAGGTCACCGTCATGATCGCCGACGCCGAGAGTAATGCGCGTCAGTTGCGTGGTGAAGGGGATGCCGAAGCCGCCAAGATCTATGCCGACAGCTACAAGAAAGACCCCGAGTTTTTCAGCTTCGTGCGTAGCATGGAGGCCTATCGCAAGAGCTTCGCCGGTGGCAATGACCTGATGGTCCTGAAGCCGGACAGCGAGTTCTTCCGCTACCTCAAGTCACCTCACGGCGACAAGCAATAAGACCAAAGGGCCTGAACATTCAGGCCCTTTCGCATGATGGACCAAGCCACCTGCCGCGGCGGGTGGCTTTTTTCATGCAGAACACGCAAGGAGAAGGGGATGCTGACATCCATCTTGGTGGGGTTGGGGTTGTTATTGCTGTTTGAAGGGCTGGGCCCCTTGCTGATGCCGAGGGCCTGGCAGCAGATGCTGCGGCTGATGAGCGAGCAGCCACCTGAGCAGCTGCGCCGCATCGGTGGCTGTCTGGTGGTGGTGGGCGCCGTGATCCTCTGGGCACTGGCTCACTGAGCCATCAGTCTGACGCTGGCGCCTGAAAGCAGGGCACAGACCATAAAAAAGAGGCCAATGGCCTCTTTTTTATTCGATGCTGCAACCCTGATTCAGGCGCTGCGTTGTACCGCCATCTGGGCCAGGGTGGCCAATGCCTGCTTGTGCTCGGACTCCGGCAGGATGGCGAGCGCGGCAACGGCCTTGTCAGCCTCTTCCCGGGCGCGCTGACGGGAGTACTCGAGGGCGCCGGTACGGTCCAGGATGGCGAGGATCTGATCCAGGTGGTCCATGCCGTTGCGATGCTCGATGGCATCACGGATGAGCTGGCGTTCTTCGGGCGAGCCCACCGCCATGGCGCGCAGCAGCGGCAGGGTTGGCTTGCCTTCGGCCAGGTCGTCACCGACGTTCTTGCCCATCTCGTCGCTCTGGGAACAGTAGTCCATCACATCGTCGATGATCTGGAAGGCGGTGCCCAGGTACTTGCCGTAATCGGTCATGGCCTGTTCGACGGAGGCGGGCTGATGGGTCAGCACGGCGGCTAGGCGGGTGGCGGCCTCGAACAGCTTGGCGGTCTTGCAATAGATGACCGTCATGTAGCTCGCTTCCGTGGTGTCCGGATCGTTGCAGTTCATCAGCTGCAACACTTCCCCCTCGGCGATGGTGTTGGTGGCATCCGACAGGATCTCCATCACCTTCAGGTTGGAGAGCTCGCTCATCATCTGGAAGGAACGGCTGTAGAGATAGTCGCCGACCAAGACGCTGGCTGCATTGCCAAACAGCGCATTGGCGGTCTCCCGGCCACGGCGCAGGTCGGATTCGTCGACCACGTCGTCGTGCAGCAGGGTAGAGGTGTGGATGAATTCGATGATGGCGGCCAGTTTCAGGTGATCTTCACCTTCATATCCCAGTGCGCGGGCGGCCATGACTGTCAGCATGGGGCGCATCCGTTTTCCGCCTGCACTGACAATGTAGAAACCCAGCTGGTTGATCAGGCTGACATCGGACTGGAGTCTCGCCAGGATCAGTTCATTGACCGCCGTCATGTCGGCGGCACAGAGCGCACGGATAGTCTGTTGGTCCATAAGTCTCGTAACGTGACGGCAGCAATTACTGCGTTTTTAGCAATGGCGGGGATTCTACACGATTTCACAATGGGTTACAGTTAAGCGTTTATTCACGGCGGCGGATATGCGCACAAAGTAAACTTTTTGCTAATTTGGCCTTGCCTGAGCAGATCGATTTGCGTAGAATGCCGGCCCATTGTTATAGGTTTTTGCGCGTGTCTGGCCTTGAGCAAAAGACACGCCTTTACGGAGTTAATCAAATGTACGCGGTATTCCAAAGCGGCGGAAAACAACACCGTGTGGCCGAAGGTCAAATCGTTCGTCTGGAAAAGCTGAACGTTGAGACTGGCGCTACTATCGACTTCAACGAAGTTCTGATGGTTGCTGCAGGCGACACTTTTAAAGTAGGTGCTCCTTTCGTTGAAGGTGGCAAGGTTATTGCTGAAGTTGTGGCTCACGGCCGTGGCGAGAAAGTGACTATCGTCAAGTTCCGTCGTCGTAAGCACCATCGTAAGCAAGCGGGCCACCGTCAGTGGTTCACTGAAGTCAAAATCACTGGCATCAGCGCTTAATTCGAGAGGAATCTGAAAAATGGCACATAAAAAAGCTGGCGGTTCATCCCGTAACGGTCGCGACTCAGAAGCCAAACGCCTCGGCGTGAAGCGCTTCGGCGGCGAAACTGTACTGGCAGGCAGCATCATCGTTCGTCAGCGTGGCACCAAGTTCCACCCTGGCACCAACGTTGGTCTGGGCACCGACCATACCCTGTACGCGAAAGCGACTGGTAAGATCCTGTTCGAAGTTAAAGGTCCTCTGAATCGTAAGTACGTCAGCATCGTTGCTGAGTAATTACGGACCGCAAGGATCCGAAGCCCCGCCAACAGGCGGGGCTTTTGTTTTTCTGACGAGTTTGACGAAAAAACGGCACGCTGATGAGCAGGTGTTGATGGGCCTCACCGCCTAGATGCGTCTCGCCCGCAGGGGTCTGTACCACTATAATTGCGTATCGGTTTTTCGAATTAAGGGTGACGGTTACCTATGAAGTTTGTTGATGAAGTCCAGATTCGAGTCGATGCCGGTGACGGTGGTAACGGTTGTGTCAGCTTTCGTCGGGAATTGTACATTCCCAACGGTGGGCCGGATGGTGGTGATGGTGGCGACGGCGGCGATGTCTATCTGCTGGCCGACGAGAACCTCAATACCCTGATCGACTACCGTTTCGAGCGTTTCCACGCCGCCGAGCGCGGTGAGAATGGCCGAGGTTCCAACTGTACTGGTCGCCGCGGCAAGGACAGGGTCCTGAAGGTTCCTGTTGGTACCCGTGCCAGTGATGAAGATACCGGTGAACTGCTGGGGGATCTGACCACTCATGGCCAGAAGCTGCTGGTCGCCAAGGGCGGTTTCCACGGTCTGGGCAACACCCGCTTCAAGAGCTCGGTCAACCGTACGCCCTATCAGAAGAGCAGCGGCACCCCGGGTGAAGTGCGCACCCTGAAGCTGGAGCTGCTGTTGCTGGCCGACGTCGGCATGCTGGGTCTGCCCAATGCGGGCAAGTCTACCTTCATCCGCGCGGTGTCTGCTGCCCGTCCAAAAGTGGCCGACTATCCCTTCACCACCCTGGTACCTAACCTCGGCGTGGTGCGTGGTGAAAACTCCCGCTCCTTCGTGATCGCCGATATTCCGGGTCTGATCGAGGGTGCCGCCGAGGGCGCTGGTCTGGGTATTCGCTTCCTGAAGCACCTGGAACGCTGCCGCGTGCTGCTCCACCTGGTGGATATCTGCCCGGTTGATGGCTCCGATCCCGCCGAGAATGCCGTGACCATAGTCCGGGAGCTGGAAAAATACAGCCCGGAACTCGCGGCCAAACCGCGCTGGTTGGTGTTCAACAAGATGGATCTGATCCTGGAAGAAGAAGCCCAGGAAGTGATGGACAGGGTCAAGGCTGCGCTGGCCTACGAAGGCCCGGTCTACCAGATCACGGCCATCAGCAAGGAAGGCACCAAGAAGGTGTGCTACGACATCCTGGATCTGCTGGATACCATGCCCCGTCAGCTGGAAGCCGATGCCAAGGCTGCCATCGAGAAGGTGGAGTTCAAGTGGGACGATTACCACAAGAACCAGCTGGCTCAGGCCGAGGCGGATGCCCTGGCTGCCTCGATGGCCTTCGATGACGCGCTGGAAGATGACGATGATCTGGACGATGACGATGATGACGGCGTCGAAGTCATCTATGTTCGTGACTGATCTTCTGTTGAGATGAAAAACCGGAGCCTGGCAACAGGCTCCGGTTTTTTTATGGGAAGCTCGACGAGATCACTCTATAGATATATTTCTCATGCCACTTATTGCCTGCCTATCGAGACTCATTATACTGCGCACCTGAAATTAACCTCTGCGAAACAATATGCTAACCATTCAATTTGAATTGATATGCATGACTGCTTGGGTTTGTTCTTGTGGACGGTTTGCCTGATAAAATACTTATGCTTGGAATAATCAATTAAAGGCTTGTTTGTGCATTTTTTTGAGTTATTCTTGCGCCCGTTTTCTGGGTTGCGGCATGAGTATGCAGGTGGCCTTGCTGAAGGAAAAGTAACATTAAGGCTGTGATCATGTTGGAAAAGACCCTGCAGGCACCGGCGATCCATACCCGCCGCAACGTGCTGATGTTTTTGATCCCCTCACTCATCGGGATCCTGCTGTTTATGACGCCGGTCATCTATGACGGCAATGTCACCATCCCGGTCGCCGTACTGGCGAAGCTGGTCCAGACGGTGTTCGCCGATCACCTGGTGGCCATGGTCAGTGCCATCATCACCACCACCATGCTGATGACGCTGGTCGCCTGGCTGTTCAAACCGGCTGTCCTGGTGCGTCGGCCCTTCCTCAACAGCCTGTTTAACGTCTCTCCGTTCTGGGCCTGTGTGCGGGTGCTGGGTGGAGTTTTTGTGCTGCTGACCTTCTTCGAGGCGGGCCCGGAAGTGCTGCGCTCCGGGGCGACCGGTGGCCTGGTGCTGCACGATCTGCTGCCGGTGCTGTTCTCGGTGTTCATCTTCGCCGGCCTGCTGTTACCGCTGCTGCTGGACTTCGGTCTGCTGGAGTTTGTCGGCACCATGATGACCCGCATCATGCGCCCGGTGTTTCGCCTGCCGGGGCGCTCGGCGGTGGATTGTTTCGCCTCCTGGCTCGGGGATGGCAGCGTCGGCATCCTGCTGACCAGCAAGCAATACGAAGGCAAGTTCTACACCCAGCGGGAAGCCGCCGTCATCGGCACCACCTTCTCCGCGGTCTCCATCACCTTCTGTCTGGTGGTGATCTCCCAGGTGAGGCTGGAGCACATGTTCGTGCCCTTCTACCTGACGGTCTGCCTGGCCGGGGTGGTCGCCGCCATAGTAGTGCCGCGCCTGCCGCCGCTCTCCTGGAAGAAGGATGTCTACAGCGATGGCACCCCCTTGTGCCGCAAGCAGGAGGCGATCCCTCATCAGCACAGCGTGTTGAGCTATGGCTATCAGCGCGCACTGACCAAGGCCGACAGCATGACCAGCCTCGGCGCCGTGGCGCGGGAAGGGGTGAAGAACGCGCTGGACATGGTGTTCGGTGTGTTGCCGGTGGTGATGGCCATCGGTACCTGCGCCCTGATGCTGGCCGAGCACACCCCGGTGTTCAACTGGCTGGGAGCACCCTTCGTACCCTTGCTGGAGCTGCTGCAACTGCCGGATGCCGAGGCGGCCTCCAAGACCATCATGGTGGGCTTTGCCGACATGTTCATCCCGGCGGTGCTGGCCTCGACCATAGAGAGCGACATCACTCGCTTCGTGATCGCCGCCATGTCAGTCACCCAGCTTATTTACATGTCGGAAGTGGGCGCCCTGCTGCTTGGCAGCAAGATCCCGGTCAAGTTGTGGGAGCTGTTCATCATCTTCCTGCTGCGCACCCTGGTCACTCTGCCGGTGATCGCGGGTGTGGCCCATTTGTTGTTCTAAACACCCGGTTCGAATGTCAAAGCGGTCAACTCAGGTTGACCGTTTTTTTATGGGCGTTATGTGGTTCAAATCGTTGAACGGCTAGGCCAGCAAGCACTGGCTGTTTACCTCATCCAGCTGTTCCGGTGCCAGGTAATGCTCGGCATAGTCTCGCCAGACTCCGCTGTCGACGAACAGGGCAAACAGCGCTGGATCTATGTGCTGATCCTGCGCCATCTGGCGCATGATGATCAGCGACTGGGAGACCGTCTTGCCCGATTTATAGGGACGATCGCTGGCAGTCAGTGCCTCGAAGATGTCGGCGATGGCCATGATGCGGGCGGGGATGCTCATTTGGGCTCCCTGTAGCTGACGTGGATAGCCTTTGCCGTCCATCCGCTCATGATGACCGCCGGCGATCTCCGGCACCTTGCGCAGGTGATGGGGAAAGGGGAGCCGCTCCAGCATGCGGATGGTCTGGATGATGTGATCGTTGATCTTGTAGCGCTCCTCTTCGGTGAGGGTACCGCGGCCGATGGCGAGGTTGTAGCGCTCGCCCCGGTTGTAGAGATGGGTTGGGACCTTGACCTTGAATCCCCAGGGATTGTGTACGGCGAGATTGTCATGGTCGGGGCGGGGGATCAGGTGCGCCGGCTTGTCGGCCAGAAGTGGCTCGAGGCAGGGCAATGTCTGGGCCGGTTCGTTCTCACAGCGTTTGAGCTCTTCCCGACTGATACCGAGCCTGTCATCCAGGGTGCGCAGCCAGGTGCGGTTGGCGATGGCGTCGAGCCGATCTAGTTTCTCCGGTGCCATCCACTCGCCCCCCAGATTGCACTCGGCGACGAAGGCAAACTCCTGATCCAGGGTTGACCAGAGCGGGGCGACCGCTTCCCGGCTCGCGACCCGCTCTTGCTCCGGCAGGCGAGCCGCCAGCACCTCGATATAGGCGTCGCGTTTGAGCACCTCGAAGCGGGTACGGATCTCGTGGATCCGGTCGTAGATAGTCTCGAGCTTGGTGGCCTTGTCGACCACGAACTCCGGTGTGGTGACCTTGCCGCAGTCGTGCAGCCAGCTCGCAATGTGGATGGCTTCCCACTCCTCTTCGTTCAGCTGGAAGTCGCTGAAGGGCCCCTGTTGCTGGGCGCAGGCCGCCTCCGTCAGCATGCGAGTCAGCTCGGGGACGCGCTGACAGTGGCCGCCGGTATAGGGGCTCTTGGCATCGATGGCGCCGGCGATGAGCTCGATGAAAGCCTCCAACAACTGCTTTTGCTCCTCCAGCAGGCGCTGGTTCTCGATGGCGGAGGCGGACATGCCAGCCAGTGCCTCGATCAGGCTGGTACGCGAGACCATCTCCCGTGAAGAGCAGTTCGGCAAAATAAGCAGCAGGCAGCCGATCAGCTCCTGGCGATGATTGTACAGCGGCTCTGCCAAGAGCTGGCGAGGACCAGGGAAGGGGCCCCAATCGGCCAGATATTGCTGCCAGTTGTCGACATTGAGCGGCAGGCTGAGCCGCTCGGTGTGGTAGAGACCGCCCAGCAGTTCGTCCTGCCAGTGTACCCTTTCGTTGGCCAGTGGCAGTTGCTGCCAGATGGCTTGTACCGCCGTCATGTGCTTGTCTTGCGCCAGATAGAGGCAACCCCCTTCGGCCTGCGCCGCCGCGACCGTCTCGTGCAAGATGCGGCTGAGCAGGGAATCGAAACGACGCTCGGCCGCCAATGCCCGCCCCATGCTCATGAAATTGCCCAGCGTCAGCCGCATGCCTGACATGGCGCGGGCCAAGTCGTCTATCTCCTGAATGGCAGAGCTGGGCCCCTGATTGTCACTGAAGTCGAAGTGCTGGATCCGTGCCGCTTCTTGCGTCAGTGCCAGCAAGGGGGAGGCGGTGCGCCTTGCCGCCAGCCAGATAATGGGCAGCAGCAGCAGTAAACCGGCGAGGGCCCAGGCCAGGTTGCGCAGGGCTTCTTGACGCGCCTGCGCGGTGAGCACCTCGGTCGGGACCAGCAAGGCGATATAGAAGGGCGAGCCTTCTCCAAGGGAAGAGAGGTTGATCAGCCAGCCGCTGCGATCACCTGCGCTGAGCGTCTGCTCACTCGGGCCGTGCAGCAGGGTGGGTTGAGTGACAATCTGCTGCTGCAGTCTGGTCAGTATGGGGTGGTTGAGGGCCGACAGCATGGGCAGGCGGCTCAGCTGATCGAAACTCGGCAACCGTTGAGGGTCTGTGGCCAGCAGGGTGCCAAATTCATCGAATAACACCAGTTGGCTGTGGCTGGGCAGGGATAAGCCGCCTATCAGGGCAGAGAGTCCCTCGACGCCGCTATCGAGCCCGATCACCGCCCGCCGATCGTCGCTCTCCACCGCCAGCGTCATGCCCGGCTCCTTGGTGGTAAAGAAGAGATAGGGGTGGGTCACGATAATGCCGGTGCGCCAGCGTGCTTCCTTATACCAGTCACGGCTGCGGGGATCGAAGCGGTAATCGGGCATCAGCCGGCGTTCAAGCAGATGCAGCCGTTTGTCGAAATAGAGGAACTCTCCCTGGCCTTGACTCCGGCTCTGTACCAGCAAATAGCTGGCAGGAGGGGCGGTATCCAGCCGCTCCCTGGCGCGTGGTGTCAGCTTGCGTACCAGAAAGAAGTCACCGTCCTCATAACCTGCGTAGATGGCACCATAACTGGCGCTGTTGGCCAGCACTTCGGCCAATTGAGGCAGATAGCTGAGGCGAGTCTCCAGATTTGTCATGGCCGCCAGCTGACCGCTGCGCAGCAGGCTCAAGGACATGCGGGCGGGGCGCTCGTTCAGCTTGAGTGCCAGCGCTAATTGATCCCGGTATTGCTGGAAGCTCTGACGCTCGTGCTCCAGGCCTTGCTGCATGCTTTGTTGGTACTGCAACAGGATGAGGGCACCCCCCAGCAGGGTGAACAGCAGAATGAACAGGGTAGCAATGTGTACATAAAAAGGTCTGCGATTGAAGCTGGTTCTTGTCATGGACGGATCCTTGTCCCACGCACATTTATCATAGTGAGCAACTATTTAGTGTGTCCGAAGGATGACAAAAAACACAATGACCGGCAGAGGAATATTCGAGAGGGGAAAACGGCCCCCGACGGGGCCGTGAGATCAGGCCAGAACGGTGGCGGGCACCAGGGTGACCGGGGCATCTTTCACCTCGTGCCAGACTTGACGGCTGTCCTGGTACTTGTAGTTGGCGGTGCCAGATTTCCAGTCTTCGCTGAGCACCATGCGCAGCTCGAAATTGGGCTGGATCACCGGGCCTATCCCGGCGCCCTGTGGCCATTTGATGATGGGGTAACCCTGAGCCGTCACCAGGATGTGACACAGTTTGGGCATGACGCACATGTAGGTGTACTGACCTTTCAGATCAGATGCCAGATCCAGCTCTGGATTGGTGGCCTGGGTCAGGTGGGCGACGCCGCTCACTGTCTCACCCGGGGTGAAGACGGTGAGGTTGAGACGCAGCAACGGAGCGCCTGGCATGGATTTTCCGATATCAAAGGAGGCGAGGAAGAGGCCGGTCTTGGTGTCTGTGATTGCATTCATGCCTGTATTCTCCAACTGGAAAAGGGTGGGTCGTGCTCACGGCCAGACAACGAGCCATCCGATACTAGCGCCTGCGAAAAATGGCACTACTGTGCATTATGTCACTTGACGGTGCGGAGGAGGTGGCATAGCAACAGCCACTGCTCGAGCAACGCCGGAGGGGCAAGGAGCGCAGCCAGTTCAGCTTATTGGTGATGATGATTTGGGCTTCGTATGGAGCAAAAATCTGCCGTGGTGAACCTGTGTCGTTCAGGTATCTCATGCTACATTGCCCACTGGTTATTGAATTGTGAAACTATGGAGCGTCCCATGCCTGCCATCCCCTATTCCGTTCTCGATCTGGTGCCCGTCCCCGAAGGATCCGTGCCGGCCGAATCATTCCGCCACTCGCTGGATCTGGCGCAGCATGCCGAGCGCTGGGGCTATCACCGCTACTGGCTGGCAGAGCACCACAACATGCCCGGCATCGCCAGCGCCGCCACCTCGGTGCTGATAGGTCATCTGGCGGGCGCGACCCAACGGATGCGGCTGGGTTCCGGCGGCATCATGCTGCCAAACCACTCTCCTCTGGTGATTGCCGAACAATTTGGCACCCTGGCATCTCTCTACCCGGATCGAATCGATCTGGGGTTGGGGCGAGCACCCGGTACCGATCAGCGCACCATGCAGGCACTGCGTCGCCAACGCAGCGGTGAGGTGGACGACTTCCCGGCCGATGTACGCGAGCTGATGCGCTACTTCGGCGACCAGCCGGGCGCCGTGCAGGCGGTACCCGGTCAGGGGCTGCATGTGCCCATCTGGCTGCTGGGATCCAGCCTCTACAGTGCCCAGCTGGCGGCGGCTATGGGACTGCCATTCGGCTTCGCCTCCCACTTTGCACCCGGCCAGTTGTTGCAGGCATTGGAACTTTACCGTAGCCAGTATCAGCCCTCCGCCCGCTGGCCCAAACCCTATGCGGTGGTGTGTATCAACGTGATAGCAGCCGACACCGATCGCGAGGCCCGCTTCCTGTTTACCACGCTGCAGCAGCAGTTCCTGCGGCTCTATCGCGGTGATGCGGGCAAGTTGCCGCTGCCGGTGCAGGCGTTGGGGGATGAGTGGTCACCGCGAGAACTGATGGCGATGGAGCAGACCCTGGCTCGATCCTTGGTGGGAGACAGGGACAGAGTTCGTCACGGCTTGCAGGCATTGCTGGCGGAAACCGGCGCCGATGAGCTGATGTTTAACGGTCCCATCGTCTCCCACGAAGCCAGGCTGCGCTCGTTCGAGATCGCCGCCGAGCTGATGCAGGGGCTCTGAGTCGTATATGAGCGCCGAAGTTCCATGGCGGTGGCGCTCATCTCCCGGATCCTGCGATGAAGCAGCTAAACAGGTTCGGGTAGCGGAAATTTTGGGTGTCGGATCCGGATGCTTCGCCGTCATGATTCGTCCCAGAGCTGGGCTAAGAGTCCATCATATGATGATGGTAATTCATTGATTTACAACGGAAGTCAGGTTGATGTCAGGCCTTTGTCGTGTTGCCTTTCCTCACTCGCCCCTATGCTGGCCCTGTCAATAACCACGAGGAGCCGATGATGATAGTCAGGAAATTGAGATTGCAGCGAGGTTGGTCCCAGGAGCAGTTGGCGACCCTGTCTGGTCTGAGTGCGCGCACCATACAGCGTATCGAACAGGGACAACAACCCGGACTGGAATCCCTCAAGGCCCTGGCCTCCGTCTTTGAGCTCGATGTGACTCAACTGCAGGAGAGCGAGATGAAAGGCAATGAGTTCGACAGCCAGGGTGCCGTGCATGTCGCCCAAGATGAGCGGGAGGCGATGAAGTTCGTCGAGGGGTTGAAGGGCTTCTACGGCCATCTCATCAGCTATGTTCTGGTGATAGCGGGTCTGTTTGTCATCAACTACCTGAGCAACCCGGATTACATCTGGGCCTGGTGGCCCATGCTGGGCTGGGGATTGGGCCTGATGTCTCATGCCATCAACCTGTTCCAGCCGTTCAAGCTGTTCGGCCCCGAGTGGGAGCGGCGCCAGGTCGAGAAACGGCTGGGTCGCAAGTTGTGATCGAGTGACGCTCAGATAAAAAACGGGCCCGGCTGCATGCCGGGCCTGTTTCATTGCTGAATCGTGCCGCCGTTCAAGACGAGGCCGTGACTATGCCTCATTTGGCGTAGGCGGGGCAGGGCGTCGCTATCAGGGCATCATCTTCATAACGCCACATGGTGAGGCTATTGCCCCACACGCAGCCTGTGTCCAGCCCCTTGATGTCATCCTTGCCGGTAACCCCCATCAGGGCCGCCCAGTGGCCGAACACCAGTATGGGATCGTCCACATGGTGCTCACGCTGTTCAAACCAGGGACGCAGGCCGGGAGTGGACTCCGTGGGGCCCTTCTTGCATTTGAAGTCGAGTCGACCGTCGAAGTAGCAAAAACGCATGCGGGTGAAGCTGTTGATGATGTAGCGATAGCGCTCTATCCCCAACAGATTGTCATCCCAGCTGTCCGGCTGGTCGCCATACATGTTGTGCAGCAGCCACTGGTACTGATCGCCGCGCAGCAGGCTCTCCACCTCGCGGGCACAGTTACGAGCGGTACGGGCATCCCAGGCGGGAGAGAGGCCGGCATGCACCATCATGATGGGCAGATCCGGGTGTTCCGCCAGCAGGGGGCGCTGGCGCAGCCACTCCAGCAGCTCGTCCCTGTCCGGCGCCTCCATCAAGGGCTGCAGCTTGTCTTTCTTCTTGAGCGGTGCCACCCCGTCAGCTACCGCCAACAGGTGCAGATCATGGTTGCCAAGCACGGTGACCGCACGTTGGCCCAAGGATTTGACGAAGCGCAGGGTATTGAGGGAATCCGGGCCGCGGGCGACCAGATCGCCACAGAGCCAGAGCATATCCTTGTCGGAGTCGAATTTGGCAAGGTCCAGCAGACGGCGCAGGTCGTCGTAACAGCCCTGGACATCACCGACAAAACAGTTTGCCATGAAACCTCAGTTAATTATGTTGGGAACGGCCAGCGTGAAGGGGGCTATGGGGGCCTCGAACTGCTGTCCCGACTCATCTTGCAGGGTGTAGCTGCCCTCCATCACGCCGAGGGGCGTGTCGAGGGGCACGCCACTCTGGTAGCTGAAGGTCTCGCCGGGGGCGATGAAGGGTTGCTCTCCCACCACCCCGGGTCCTTCCACTTCCTGCATCTTGCCATTGGCGTCGGTGATGAGCCAGCGTCGATACAGTAGTTGCACAGTGCCCGGCCCCAGATTCTCTATCTCGATAAGATAGAGAAAATGGTATGGATCCTGGGTGCCGGTCACATACAGTGGGTGCGGGCGGATCACTATCCGGGACTGTGTCATGGGATCAGGCCTTTGGCTGATCGGCCAGCCAGTTGGCGATCATGACGAACTGCTCAAGGGAGAGATTCTCCGGGCGCAGGCTGCCATCGATGCCAAGCTCGGTCAGCTGAGCTTCGGTGATGAAGTTGGAGAAGCTGTTGCGAATGGTCTTGCGACGCTGACCGAAGCCCTCGGTACAGACGCGGCTCAGGCAGCGCATGTCTTTGGCGACTATGGTCGGGTTCTTGTGTGGCATCAGGCGTACCACGGCAGAATCGACTTTTGGCGCCGGTTTGAAGGCGCCAGGGCCCACTTCCAGCACCGGGATCACCTGGCAGAAGTACTGAACCATGACGCTCAGGCGACCATAGGCCTTGCTGCCCGGGCCGGCGCACATCCGCAATACTACTTCCTTTTGCAGCATGAAGTGCATGTCCTCCACCCGATCGGCGAACTCGCACAGGTGGAAGATGAGTGGAGTGGAGATATTGTAGGGCAGGTTACCGAAGATGCGCAGCGGCCCCTTGCCTTCTCCCATCAGGGTGCCGAAGTCGAAGCGCATGGCATCGGCTTCGATCACGGTCAGCTTGTCTTTCAAAGTGGGATGCTCGCGCAGGCGCGCGGCCAGATCCCGATCCAGCTCGACCACGGTCATCTTGTCCATCTGGGATGCGACCGGCTCGGTCAGCGCGGCCAGACCAGGACCGATTTCCACCAGATTCTGACCCGGCTGCGGGTTGATGGCCGCCACTATCTGGTCGATCACATAGCGGTCGTGCAAGAAGTTCTGACCGAAACGCTTACGGGCCGTGTGGCCCATGTGCACCTTATTGCTCTGCACCTTACTGCTCATATCTTTTTTTCTCTACCATCTTGATGGCGTGGTTAATCGCGGTGATTAGGCTACCCGAGTCCGCCAGGCCTTTGCCTGCCAGATCCAGCGCGGTGCCGTGATCCACCGATGTGCGGATGAATGGAAGTCCAAGGGTGATATTGACCGAGTTGCCAAAGCCCTTGTATTTGAGCACCGGCAGTCCCTGGTCGTGGTACATGGCGAGTACCGCATCCGCATCCTTGAGGTATTTGTCCTGGAACAGGGTGTCGGCCGGCAGAGGGCCGACCAGATCGATCCCTTCCTGGCGCAGTGCGGCCAGGGCGGGTTCGATCACCTCAATCTCTTCCCGACCGAGGTGGCCACCTTCCCCGGCATGGGGATTGAGGCCACAGACGTAAATACGGGGTTGATTGATGCCAAATTTGGTCTTGAGATCCGCATCCAGGATGCGGATCACCTTGCCGAGGCGATCTTCGGTGATCGCCTTGGCCACGTAGGCGAGCGGGATATGAGTCGTCGCCAGCGCGACCCGCAGCCCCTCTGTCGCCAGCAACATCACCACATCGGCGATGCCCGATTGCTGGGCGAAAAATTCGGTGTGCCCACTGAAGGAGACGCCAGCCTGATTGATGATCCCCTTGTGCACCGGGCCGGTCACCACGGCAGCAAACTCGCCGCTGAGGTTGCCATCGCAGGCCCGTTGCAGGGTGGCCAGCACATAGCTGCCGTTGGCCTCATTGAGCTCACCCGGTACCACCTGGGCGCCGAGCGAGATCGGGCAGAGGCTCAGGGTGCCCGCCCGCTGTGGTTGGGCCGGCGCACTGGCATCGTAGGGTTGCAGCGTGATGGGCAGGCCCAGCAGGGCTGCCCGTGCCAGCAGCAAGGCCGGATCGGCAATCACCACCAGCTGGTGAGGCCAATCCTGCTGAGCTATCTGCAGCACCAGATCCGGACCTATGCCCGCCGGTTCACCCGGCGTGATGGCAAGACGACGACAGCTCATCTGCTCATCGCCCATCAATTGGGTTCGATCTGGATGTAGGCCTCATCACGCAACTCATCCAGCCAGGCTTGAGACTCTTCGGTGAAGCGGCGGTTGAAGATGAGTTGATAGGCGCGCTGCTCCTGTGCCTTGCCGGTGGCATCCTGGCTGCGGCGCTCTTCCAGTTGCACTATGTGCCAGCCGTGGCTGGTGCGGAACGGCTCGCTGATCTGGCCTGGCTGCAGGCGGTTGACCATGTCGCGGAACTCCGGCACGTAGACGTTGGGATCGGACCAACCCAGTTCGCCACCCTGTACAGCCGAGCCCGGATCTTCGGAGTATTTTTCCGCCATACTGGCGAAGCTGGCCTTGCCGCTCTTGATGTCGTGCAAGATGCCGTCCAGTGTCCCCTTGGCCTTCTCCTCACTCAGTATGATGGAGGGCTTGATCAGGATGTGGCGCGCGCGCACTTCGGAGACCATGACTTGCTGCTGGCCCTTGGTGTCGAAGACCTTGACGATGTGCAGACCGGCGCCGGAGCGCAGCGGACCTATGATGTCACCCTTGCTGGCACCTTGTACCGCTTCGGCCATCAGCGTGGGCATCTCCTGCGGGCTCATCCAGCCCCAGTCACCCCCTTCCAGGGCCTTGGGACCATTACTCTCGGCGATGGCCAGCTTACGGAAATCAGCGCCACCCTTCAGCGCGGCCAGGATGCGTTCAATCTTGGCTTTGGCAGCATTGAGCTGTTCGGCGTTCGGGTTGTCCGGCAGGGCAACCTGGATGTGGCCAACATGGTATTCGGTCTGTTGCTGGCCCTGTTTGCTCAGTGCCTCGACCACCTGCTTCACCTCCTGCTCGGAGATGTTGATGCGGCGGCGAACCTGGCTGCGGCGCACTTCGTTCATCAGGATCTCGCGGCGGACTTCTTCCCGGTACTGGGCATAGGTCAAGCCTTCGCGCTCCAGCTGGGCACGCAGTTGCTCCAGGGTCATCTTGTTGTCGGAGGCGATGCTCTGGATGGCCTGCTCCAGCTGGGTGTCACTGATCTTGAGGCCTTGGCGATCCGCTAGTTGCAACTGCAGGCTCTCCTGGATCAGGCGATCCAGCGCCTGTTTGCGCAGGGTGGCGTCATCGGGCAGGGATTGGCCGCTCTCCTGAGCGGATGCCTTCACCTTCTGTACCAGTGCGTCCTGCTGGCTGACCAGTACCACGTCCTTGTTGACCACGGCAAGCACCTTGTCCATCAGCTCGGGAGCGGCAATGGCACCCTGGCTCATGACACCAAACAGGCCTGCCGTCAGCAGGGAAATCAACGTCTTCTTCATATCCATCTCTCAAGGCGTTTGCCAGACCGGTTATTGGTCTCGCAGGTTAAACGGACGAATGTAAGGCAGTGCTTCGGTATCCAGGGAAGTGCCCTTGGAGCCGGTACCCACGCTACCCAATCCTTTCATTTCAAATTGAATGCCCAGGCTGCGCTCGGATGTCGGTGTCATGTTCACGTTGTCCGGCGTGTTGACCCACTCCAGGTTGAAGTTGATGCTCCAGCAGCAGGAGTCGTACTTCAAACCCACCTTGCGGTCAGACTTCACGTTCTGGTTGAGCTCCTGATAGTAGCCGCCATAGAGGTGCCACTGATCGTTGAGCGGCGTGGTCAACAGCAGGCCGATTTGGTTGAGATCGGTCACCTGACCCTTGTTGTCTAGGTCGTAGTTGGCGTCGCGCACGAAGCGGTGGTTCAGCTGGCTTATCAGCTTCTCACGGCGGTATTCAAGGGCGCTGTTGGAGGCGCTCATCTGGCGTTGTTCCACATCATATTGTGCCCCGGCATGGGCGAACCACTGTTCGTTGATCTTGGCATCCCCCTCGAACGACAAGGGGGAGCGATTATTGGTGTTCACCACGTCGCTGGAGTAGAGCTTGACCCTAGGGGCCACGAAGTCGAAGGCTTGGGCAACGGCCAGCCGGATTCGTTCATCGCCAGCAGGATCATAAATGCGGGTGGTGACACCCACAGAGATGCGGTTGGAGTCACTGATGCGATCCAGGCCAGCAAAACGGCGGTCACTGAACAGGCTGTAGTAGTCCTGGCGCATGGTGGTGGAGTCATAGACCCCGATGTTGTCCTGGTCCTTATAAGGCACATAGAGATACTGGAATTCGGGCTCCAGGGTCTGACTGGCCACCTCTCCGAACCACTGCTGATCACGCTCGAAGGTCATGCCCCCCTTGAGGCGGAACGATGGCAGCACGCGGGTGATGGTACCTTCTTCCAGCGTGACATTTTCTTGTTTCCCGGTTCCGGTATTGACACCTTTTGAAGTGGGATCAAATTTGTCACGGAATGCTTGGCTCATGTTGTCCGGCACCGTTTGATCGTAGCGGGTGTACATCAGCTTGTATTGACTGTCGAGGAAGTAGCCAGCCTGGTCGATGAGCGGGATGGTCAGGGTGGGAGCTGTGTAGAAACGGGTCCCGGTGTAGGCCTCCCCCTGATTCTGGGCGATGGCCTGATCATTGTTGTAGCCGAAGTTGGTCAGCTCGGTGTTCCAGGCCAGATCGTACCAATTGCCTTGATGGTAGTAGTTGTGGTTGATGCGCGGCATCAACTCGTGGGGCTGCTGGGCGCTGGCCAGCAGGATCTGGTAGGTCCGCACCTCGGCATTGAGGTTCCAGTTTTGCTGGAAATAACCTGCCATCAGGGACTGCTGCAACTGGTTGTCGACCTGGGTGCCCACTCTGGGGGAGAAATCGTTGAAGTAGTTGTAGTCCCGGTCCCGTACCTTGGTGTAGTCCACCGCGATGCGCAACGCATTGTCCATAAACATGGAATTGTGACGGGCGTTGAGCAGATAACGGTGGCCATCGGCCAGGTTGTCATTGAGGCTGTCGGTCTCGTCGTACTGCTTGTCGTCTGCCAGGTTTTCGAAATAGAGGCTGCCAACATGGGCCGGATCCGGCATGTAGCGGAACTCGACTTGCTCCATCAGGCCGCGTCTGTCCATGAAGCGAGAGGTGATGGTCGCGTCGTAGTTCGGCGCTATGTTCCAGTAGAACGGCTGGGTGATGTCCATGCCGTTCTTGGAGCTTTGGGTATAACCCGGATAGAGCAGGCCGGTCTTGCGCTCATCCTTGATGGGGAAGTTGATATAGGGGAAATAGAAGACCGGGTAGTCATAGAGCCAGAGGCTGGCGTTCCAGGCTTCCCCGAATACCTCGGCCTGATCGATATCGATGCTGCCCGCCTTCAGGGTCCAGGCCTCCTGGCCCGGTGGGCAGGTGGTGTACTGTGCGCCTTCCAGGGTGATGTTCTGGTTGTTGTTGGTCATGGTCACCTTGTCGGCAAAGCCGCGCACCGGTGAGCCATGAACCTGGTACTTGCCCTCTTCCAGCTCGGAGTTCTTGGTGTCCAGGTTGGATTTCAGGGTCTTGTCACTGGTGACCGTGATCTGGCCATCGTTGTAATAGATGTTGCCGATGGCGATGACATCCCGGCTCTTCTGGTCGAGCTGGGCATAGTCGGAGTCAAACTTGCGCACCCCCTGACGAACCTTGACGTCACCCTCATAGACGGCGGTGCCGCCCTGTTTGGCTTCCAGGCGATCCGCATCCACCTCGACGGGCTGGGCGTTGGCTTCCTCATTCGACTTCGGTTTCTCTACCTTGGGCACATAGTCATAGCAGAGGCTGTCGAGGATCCCGGTGGCCGGTGGCGCATTGAATGGCGCTGCCTGTACCGCGATCGGACTCAGGGCAGGAACAAGGCTGATGGTCAGGGCGATGGGATAAGAAGACCCCAGTGTCCATTTTGTCATGTGAAGGGCTCGCGCAATCCGTGATAAAAACGGTTGATTCAGGGCATGCATTTTATGTCAGGATCCATCGAGTTGACATTGCATGTCATTGCTTTATGTTAGCCAGCAATGATAAAGCATTATTGCGGCCAGGGCTAACAGCCAAGTGCTGCTTTCCAATTTGGTCCCCGACTCATGCACGATCGCGATTCCCTGTTATTACAATGGGCGCGCCGGATATCCGGTGATGCCAGCCTCCAACTTGCCCTGATCTCCGGTGACGCCAGTTTTCGCCGCTACTTCCGTGGTGGCGCTCTGGTGTGGGTGGATGCCAATCCGAAAACCGAAAAAAATCATGAATTTGTCCGCAATGCAGCCGCGCTGAAACTGGGTGGGCTGCTGGCCCCCGAGGTCAGGGCGGTGGACTATGAACTGGGATTGCTGGCGGTGACGGATCTGGGCGATACCCAGCTGATAAACTGCTTGGACTCGCACAACGTACTGGCCTGGTATGACAAAGCCATCGCCCTGTTGCCGAGGCTCGGCGCGGTCGCGCTGGCGCTGGAACCCTTCGATAAAGCCTTTATGGCCCGTGAAGATGCCATCTTCCCCGAGTGGCTGCTGGGTCATCACCTGCAACTAGCCTTGAGCGAGGCCGAGCAGCAACTGCTGGGCGACACCTTCGCCTGCCTCACCGCCAACAACCTGGCGCAACCTCAGGGCGTGATGCACCGGGATTTTCACAGCCGCAACCTGATGGTGTGCGGCGAGCCGACCCCCACCAGCAGCGAGCTGGGCATCATCGATTTCCAGGACATGGTGATTGGTCCCCTCAGCTATGACCTGGTGTCCTTGCTTAAGGATTGCTACGTACGCTGGCCTGACGAGGTGATCGAGCAAGGCATGCGCCACGGCTTCGCGACCCTGAGTGAAGCTAACTTGCTGGCCGGGCTCGACTATGCGCGCTTTCGCCGTCACGCCGATCTCACCGGCATGCAGCGTCATCTGAAGGCGGCGGGCATCTTTACCCGCCTCCATCATCGGGATGGCAAGTCAGGTTACCTCAAGGATATTCCCCGTACTCTGGGCTATGTGGTGGATGTGTGTCGCCTGCACGGGGACGATTACCCTGTGTTGTCTCGTTTTGGTACTTGGTTGCAGCAGAATGTTTTGCCCGCCCTGGCACGAGTGGGTGCGTCGGTATGAAGGCGATGATCCTGGCCGCCGGCCGTGGCGAACGGATGCGCCCGCTCACCGATCTGTTGCCCAAGCCGTTGCTGGCGGTGGGGGGCAAGCCGCTCATCGTGCATCATATCGAGAAGTTGCAACGTGCCGGAGTGACGGATCTGGTCATCAACCACGCCTGGCTCGGTCACAAGCTGGTGGAAGCGCTCGGTGACGGCAGCGAGTTTGGGGTACAAATTCAGTGGTCGGCGGAAGAAACCGCGCTCGAAACCGCAGGCGGCATAGTTCAGGCACTGCCGCTGCTGGGGCCTGAGCCATTTCTGGTGATCAATGGCGACACCTGGCTGGATCTGGACTATCGCACCCTGGTGAACCAGAGGCTGGGAGACGATCTGGCCCACCTCTGGCTGGTGCCCAATCCGCCCCAACATCCTCATGGGGATTTCGCGCTGCAAGCCAGCCGGGTGCTGGACACACCGGCGCTGACTTTCAGTGGAGTTGGTGTGTATCGTCCCGAGGCCTTTGCAGATCTTCCCGTCGGCGCGCGCAAGCTGGCGCCCCTGCTGCGAGAGTGGATGGCACAGGGCCGCGTCGGCGGCAGCCTGCTGGCCGGTGAGTGGCGGGATATCGGTACAGTCGAGCGGCTACGGGAGCTGGATGACGAACTCCAAGTCGGGGCAGCACGGCAGCACAATTAATTTTCGACAGCATTGTTTGCCGACCCCTCCAGACTCGGGTTGGCGATCTACTCATTCATCTCACGAGGTCTTGAACCATGCGTATTTGGGGTAAGGTGCTTGGCGCCTTCTTCGGTTTTCTGCTCGGCAACATCTTTGGTGCCCTGCTGGGCCTGTGGATCGGCCATCGTTTCGATCGGGGCATGGGCATGTCTTTCCGCCGTGCGCCCACCCAGCAGCAACAGGATATCTTCTTCCACGCTACTTTTGCCGTCATGGGCCACATCGCCAAGGCGAGCGGTCAGGTCACCGAGCAGGAGATCCGGGTCGCCTCCAACCTGATGGACAGGATGCGCCTCTCCGGCGAGCAGCGAGTGCGGGCGCAGGAGTCGTTCCGCCAGGGCAAGGAGAGTGGCTTCCCACTGCGGGAGACCCTGGCCGAGTTCCGTCAGGCGAGCCAGGGGCAGCGCGATATCTTGCGCTTCTTCTTGGAGGTCCAGCTGCAGGCCGCCTTCGCCGATGGCCGGGTTGAAGCGGATGAACGCGCCATCCTGCAGACCATCGCCGATGAACTTGGTGTCAGCCGCATCGAGCTGGCGCGCATTCTGGCCATGGCCGAGGCGCAGATGAATTTCTTCCATCGCCAGCAACAGAGCGGTGGTCAGGGCCAGCAATACCGGCAGGAGGCTCCCTCGGCGGATCGCCTCAAGGATGCCTATCAGCTGCTGGGGGTGAGCGAGAGTGACAGCGATCAGGATATCAAGCGCGCCTATCGCAAGGAGATGAGCAAGCACCATCCGGACAAGCTGGCCGCCAAGGGCTTGCCACCCGAAATGATGGAGATGGCCAAGGAGAAGACTCAGGAGATCCAGCAGGCCTGGGAGTGGATCCGCGAGGCACGCGGCATCCGCTAGCCTCTGATCACCGAACGTTAATCATAAAAAATGCCCGTCGATGACGGGCATTTTTGTGTGTGGCAGCCGTGCTTAGTGGCTGTCGACCCAGACGAACTTGATAACGAACAGCAGGGCAACCACCAGCACGCAGGGGTTGATCTCGCGCCAGCGGCCAGTGCCTGCCTTCATCACGCAATAGGAGATGAAGCCCACGGCGATCCCCTCGGTGATGGAGAAGCTGAACGGCATCATGACCGCGGTCATGAAGGCCGGTACCGCCTCGGTCAGGTCTTCCCATTTGACCTTGGTCAGCTCGGAACACATCAGCACACCCACGTAGATGAGGGCGCCAGCGGCGGCGTAGGCGGGCACCATGGCGGCGATGGGGGAGAAGAAGATGGCCAGCAGGAACAAGACGCCAGCGACGATGGCAGTCAGGCCGGTACGGCCACCCACGGCGACCCCCGAGCTGCTCTCGATGTAAGCAGTGACCGATGAGGTACCCATAAAGGCGCCACCGACGGAACTCACGCTGTCGACCATCAGCGCCTGTTTCATGCGCGGGAAGCGACCCTTGTCATCCGCCAGCTTGGCACGGCTGGTTACCCCAATTAGGGTGCCGGATGAGTCAAATAGGTTGACTAGCATGAAGGAGAAGATGATCCCCGCGAGGCTGATGTCCAGCGACCCCATCAAGTCCAGTTGACCAAACACAGGGGTGATGCTGGGCGGCATGGAGACGAAGCCCTTGAAACTCACATCGCCAAACAGCCAGCCGAGGGTGGTGGTGACCACGATGGCGATCAGCACGGCGGAGTGCACGCCACGAGCGGAGAAGATGCAGATCAGGAAGAAGCCGAGCAGCCCCAGCAGGCAGGGCAGGGAAGTGAGGTTGCCCACCGTCACCATGGTGGCTGGGCTCGCGACCACAATACCGGCGTTATGCAGGCCGAGCAGGGCGATGAGCAGGCCGATGCCGGCGGTGATGCCGACTCGCAGGGTGAGCGGAATGTTGGCAATCAGCCAGTAGCGCACTCGCAGCAGGGTGAGGATCAGCAACCCCAAGGCGCCCCAGAAGATGGTGCCCATGCCGACTTGCCAGGAGTAGCCCATGCCGGCGACGACCACGAAGGCGAAGAAGGCATTGAGGCCCATGGCGGGGGCCAGGGCGATGGGCAGGTTGGCCAGCAAGCCCATGAGAATGCTGCCGATACCGGCGATGAGGCAGGTGGTGACGAACACGGCCTGGGTGTCCATGCCCGCAGCGGAGAGGATCTGCGGGTTGACGAAGACGATGTAGACCATGGTCAGGAAGGTGGTGATGCCGGCGATGACCTCGGTGCGGGCCGTGGTGCCATGACCTTTCAGGGCAAACAGACGCTCGAGCAATCCTTGCCCGGCCGCCTGGCTGGTGGCTTGATGTGATTGATTCATTTTGGATTCCAATGGGTGACGTGAAATAGGCAGCAGGCGCGATCCCGCCCATCCATAGGGGCTTGACCTTGTCGGTGGCGACTTAATCGCCAGACTCGTCCTGATACCGTGACAGCGCGCACATTTTTACACAGGCGCCGCGGTTTACAAACCCCGGATCTGCGAAGCGGATCAATGAATAGAGTAAAAATTCAAACGTTTGCTATCGGAGTGGCAAAAATGGAACTCGATAGAGACCATTATGCTTCCTGGTGAGGTTCAGAGGGTCTTGAAGTAGCGTTCGACCAACTGGGCCAGCATGGCGTCGCTGCGCTCTTGCAGGGCCGTCAGGGTCAGCCCCATCCGCTGTAGCAGCAAACTGGCCTGCGCGTCGTTCAGCTTGCGTCCCTCGATGAAGAATTCCTGCTCGGGCAACTGCTTGTCATGGCGTGGCAGCAGCACCCAGCTCACCCGCTCGGGTTCGATGGCGGCGAAGATCCGGCCAGCGGCGGCGCAGAAGGTTTCTATGTGTGACTTGCCATCGGGCCCGAGGCAGCCGGGTTCGATCCGGATCTGGATGGTGAGTTTCTTCACACTGCCTGTGGTCTGGGTCATCGGTTGGCATCGGTAGGGGGAGGCGGGGAGATTGTAAGCAAAAGGCAGCAAAAAGGGGAGCCCGGCTCCCCTTGTCACATACCTGATTCACCTATTTGGTGATGCGTTTGTACTTGGCGCGATGCGGTTGCACCGAGTCGGCGCCATAGGTCTTCTTCTTCCACTCTTCGTATTCGCTGAAGTTACCCTCGAAGAAGGCGATGTTGCCCTCGTCCTGGTAATCCAGAATGTGAGTGGCGATGCGGTCGAGGAACCAGCGATCGTGGGAAATGACCATGGCGCAACCCGGGAATTCCAACAGGGCGTTCTCGAGGGCGCGCAGGGTTTCGATGTCCAGATCGTTGGTTGGTTCATCGAGCAGCAACACGTTGCCGCCGGTTTGCAGCAGCTTGGCCAGATGCAGACGGCCACGCTCCCCCCCGGACAGCTCGCCAACCCGTTTCTGCTGGTCGGCACCCTTGAAGTTGAAGCGGCCGATATAGGCGCGGCTCGGGAACTCATGGTTGCCGATACGCAAAATATCCTGACCATCAGCCACTTCCTGGAACACCGTCTTCTTGTCGTCCATGCTGTCACGGAACTGATCCACCGAGGCCAGCACCACTGTGTCGCCCAGGGTGATGCTGCCGGAATCCGGCTGCTCCTGGCCTGACATCATGCGGAACAGGGTCGATTTACCGGCCCCGTTCGGACCGATAATGCCAACGATGGCGCCCTTCGGAACGGAGAAGGAGAGATCGTCGATCAGCACCCGATCACCGTAGGATTTACGCAGGTTGGCCACTTCCAGCACCTTGTCGCCGAGGCGGGGTCCGGGCGGAATGAACAGCTCGTTGGTCTCGTTGCGCTTCTGGTAGTCGTTGGTATTGAGCTCTTCGAAGCGCGCCATACGGGCCTTGGACTTGGCCTGGCGGCCTTTCGGGTTCTGACGAACCCACTCCAGTTCCTTCTCGATGGACTTGCGACGAGCGGCCTCGGAGCTGGCCTCCTGCGCCAGACGAGCATCTTTTTGCTCCAGCCAGGAGGAGTAGTTGCCCTCCCAAGGGATACCTTCACCACGGTCCAGCTCCAGGATCCAGCCCGCCACGTTGTCGAGGAAGTAGCGATCGTGGGTGATGGCCACGACGGTGCCCTCGTAGTCGTGCAGGAAGCGCTCAAGCCAGGCCACGGATTCCGCATCCAGGTGGTTGGTCGGCTCGTCCAGCAGCAGCATGTCCGGCTTTTCCAGCAACAGGCGGCACAGTGCCACGCGGCGGCGCTCACCCCCGGAGAGGTGCTTGATCTGGGCATCCCAGGCAGGCAGGCGCAAGGCATCGGCCGCACGCTCCAGCTGGTTTTCCATGTTGTGACCACCCTGAGCGGAGATGATGGCCTCCAGCTCGCCCTGTTCGCGGGCCAGCTTGTCGAAATCGGCATCCGGCTCGGCATAGGCCGCATAGACCTCATCCAGCCGCGCCATGGCACGTTTCACGTCACCAACGGCCTCTTCGACCGCTTCGCGTACCGTCTGCTCCGGATCCAGTTTTGGCTCCTGGGGCAGGTAGCCTATCTTGATGCCCGGCTGCGGGCGGGCTTCCCCTTCGATCTCTGTGTCGATCCCCGCCATGATGCGCAGCAGGGTGGATTTACCGGCCCCGTTCAGACCCAGCACACCGATCTTGGCGCCCGGGAAGAAGGAGAGGGAGATGTTCTTGAGAATATGACGCTTTGGCGGCACGACCTTGCCGACCCTGTTCATGGTGTAAATAAATTGAGCCATTGGCTAATTCTCTTCCTTTTCAGCAGTTTAATGTCTTGGCATTAACAGACTGATGTCGTGGTGGGGCCTGGTCGGCACAGACCAACCCGGTTCCAAAAAACCTGTCGATTGTAAACCAATGGGAAGGGGGCGGCAAAGCGGCGCACCGGTTGGTCATTCCGAGCCGGAAGTGGGCCAGCAAAGGACATAGAAGCCAGAGTGCTGTTTGGTAAATTGCCAGCCAAGGTGCGCGCTCCGCAGGCTTAATTTTTCCTTAAGCCTGTCTCGATAGGATTCGCTCTGAACTTGAGCCGTATCCGGACTTGCCACTGGTGTCGATGTTAGCGTCTGCCATCAGCGTGGCGTTTAGTTTCCTTGGGTTGTTGGTGTCCCGAGTAATAGAGCACCCGCTGCACATATTCCTGGGTCTCCTGATAGGGAGGCACGCCGCCATAACGAACCACGGCCTGTTCACCGGCGTTGTAGGCGGCACTGATCCTTATCCAGTCGGGGCCAAATTGTTTTTCCAGCCATTTCAAATAGATCATGGCGCCCCTTATGTTTTGCTCCGCATCGAACGGGCGGGTCACGCCGAAACGCTGCTGGGTTTCGGGGATGAGTTGCATGACCCCTTGGGCCTGTTTGGGTGAGACGGCGAAGCTGTTCAGGTTCGATTCGGCGATGGCGATGGCCAGCGCCAGTTGGGGGTTGACCTTATGACGCTGAGCCGCCAGGCGGATCATGCCGGCCAGCTTCTGCTTGGTCATGGACTGGCGAGCCAGGTAACTATCCTGATCGAAGGGGGTTGAGGGGCGTATCCAGGGGGCTCCACCGCCAGAGCCGCCGCCGACGCCGCAGGTGCCAAGAGGCGCATTGCCCACCCGCTCGTTGTAATAGCGGGCGGCTTGCTGGTTGCCAAGGCGCATGGCCATGGCGAGATAGGTATTGGCGTAGCGAGCGCTGCGGATCCCCTGTGGTCCACGGGCCAGCAGGCGACCGATGCGGAAATAGGCTTCCGGGTTGCCGAGGCTGGCCGCGTTGCAGTAGTAGGCGATAGCCTGCCTCGGATTGCTGCGCTCGATGGCGGCGCCCTGGCGCAAGGCATTCATCGCCTTGGGGGCTTGGCGAAAGGAATCGGCGTGGGTCGATGTGGTGGCCAGCAGGAGCAAGAGCCCCCAGCCCCAAGTGCAGAGTCTCTGCATGATGGATACCTCGTTTTCGTATCCGGAAGATATAGGCTCGATATGGGGGCGCTGCCAGCCAGCCGATGGAACATGTGGTTATGTGCGCGGTTATCAGAGATGAAAATGGTATGGAACTTTTGGCAGAGGGAAAAGCTTCCTTTCAGCCTGCATCAGCAACAATGGAAATGAGGCTATCAGACGAGATTTTTCGTCTCACCAAAAATGATAAACATATCATTTACAGGGTGGTAAACTTTATCGATTGTGCTTAACACCTTGTATTTGCATGAAGTTATGAAAACGGTCTGCGCATATCTGATGGCGCAAGCAGCAGACATGGTTGCACCCTTGGTCATAGTCGGGAAGCTCATATGGTTTATGCAGTCGATGTATCAGTAGTCGTTCCCGCCAAAGATGAGCGGGATAATCTGGCGTCTCTCATCGGTGAAATTGATGCCGCATTGGCCGGTAAATACGACTACGAACTGATCTACGTGGATGATGGTAGTGAGGACGACAGCTACGCCTTGCTGTGCGAATTGAAGACCCGTTTCACCAGGCTGAGAGTGGTTCGCCATGCCAAAGCCGTGGGTCAGAGCATGGCGGTACTCAGTGGTGTGCGGCACGGTCGTGGTGACTGGCTGGTGGTACTCGATGGTGACGGTCAGAACGATCCGGCCGACATTCCCGCCATGCTGGAGGAAGCCAAGCGCCGCTTCGCCGCAGACAAGAATCAGGTCGGGCTCATCGGTCACAGGGTGAATCGCCGTGATGATTGGGTCAAACGCCTCTCCTCCAAACTCGCCAACGGTTTTCGCGATCTGTTGCTGCGCGATGGTATCCCGGATACCGGCTGCGGCCTTAAGGTGGTGCGGCGCGACTGGTATCTGCGCCTGCCCGGTTTCAACCACATGCACCGCTACATTCCGGCGCTGATCCAGGCCCAGGGTGGCCGCATGTCACCCTGGCCGGTCAATCACAGACCCAGGCAGGCGGGTGTCTCCAAGTACGGCGTCTGGAACCGGCTCTGGGTCGGGCTGGTGGACGTGGTCGGTGTCTGGTGGCTGCAACGTCGCTCCAAGGTGGTTGAGGTAAGGGAGATACTGGAGTGATCGATACTCTGCTCTCGGAGCCACTGCTCTGGCTGGAGTGGACGGGCCTGCACGTGACGGGCTGGAAGATCATCGGCTATGCCGGTGCGCTGATGTTTGGCGGCCGCTGGCTGGTACAGTTTGTCGCCTCCAAGCGGGCTGGCAAGCCGGTCATTCCGCGCATGTTCTGGTATATGAGCGTGCTCGGCAGCCTGATGACGCTGAGCTATTTCATCTTCTCGCCCAAACAGGATTCTGTTGGCGTGCTGCAGAATCTTTTCCCTACCTTCACCGCACTCTACAGCCTCTATCTGGATATCCAGCATCGAGGTTGGCATCGCGATAAGGCCTCCGCTAAGGATGTACACAATGGATAGTGTTGATACCCGGCTCACCCTGCGCGCTGAATATCCGGCTCCTGGCGAGCTGTCAGTGCCCTGCTTGCGAGGTCTACCATGGTGAATGATCGCGCCTTGCTCAATCAGACTTCGCTTGGCTGGTTGTTGCTCATTGCACTGGTGGTGCTCGGCGCCGGTCTTGGTCTGCGAGACCCCTGGCCTGCTGATGAGCCACGTTTCGCCCTGATCGCCAAGGAGATGGTCGAGAGCGGCCAATGGCTGTTCCCCATGCGCGGTGGCGAGATCTATCCGGACAAGCCTCCGATGTTTATGTGGGGCATCGCCATCGGTTATTTGCTGACTGGTTCCATCAAGGTGGCCTTCTTGCTGCCTTCCCTGCTGGCGGGTCTGTTGACCATAGTGCTGACCTGGGATCTGGGGCGCCGGTTGTGGAACCCGGCCGTCGGCTTCATGGCAGGCTTGCTGCTGCTGTTTACCGTCCAGTTCACCCTGCAGGCCAAGACGGCCCAGATCGATGCGCTGGTCACCTTCTTCATCACCCTCGGGGTTTATGGTTTCGTCCGCTTCCTGCTCTGTGATGGTGGTTGGCGCTGGTACTGGCTCGGCTGGTTTGCCGCCGGGCTGGGTATCATCACCAAGGGAGTCGGGTTGTTGGCGCTGTTGATCCTGATCCCGGCTATCTGGACTCACAGAGATAAGATCCGCGCCGCTTCCCGGGCCGACTGGCTCAAGGGGCTGGCGGGGCCGCTGTTTATGCTGCTGGCCATCGGCCTGTGGCTGGTGCCCATGCTGATCGCGGTGGCCCAGAGTGGCGACCCCATCTTGCAGGCCTACCGGGACAACATACTGCTGCGCCAGACGGTGACCCGTTATGCCAACTCCTGGCATCACGTCAAACCCTTCTGGTACTACCTCACCTCGGTGATACCGCCATTCTGGCTGCCATTGTCCCTGTTGCTGCCCTGGCTGGTGGTGGAGTGGCGCAAGGCGGTTCAGGGGCAGGACAAGCGGGTCATCCTGCTGCTCGGTTATCTGCTGCTGGTGGTGGTGTTCTTCTCTGTGTCGCCTGGCAAGCGCGGCGTCTACGTCACGCCGGGTACGCCGGCACTGGCCTTGTTGACGGCTCCCTTCATCGGTGCGCTGTTGACGCGAGTCTGGCCGGGCCGCCTGCTGAGTGGACTCGGCTGGCTGCTGGGGATCCTCTGTGTGGGGGGCGCCGTGGCGTTGGCGTTCAGTGCCAAGCTGGCGAGCAAGGTCGGTGACATAGGTCCGGCGCCCTGGTTACCCCTGCTGGCGATGGGCGTGGCGCTGCTGTTGATCAATGTCTTGCTGCGGCGGGCACCGCTCAGCGCCATCCTCTGCTCTCTTGCTGTGGGTTGGCTCATCTACTCCAGCTGGATCTGTGTGAAGCTTAACGATATGCGCACCCCACAGGGCGTGATGACGCTCGCGGCCGAACGCGTGCCGGCAGGTGACGAACTGCTGCTCACCGGTTTCAAGGAGCAGCATTTGTTGTTCACTCAACAGCCGCTGCGGCACTATTCCTACCAGATGCCCGATGGAGAGCAGGCCCGTGAGGCGGCTGCCTGGGTGGTGGCAGCGCCCAAGCGCTGGGTGCTCGGCGCGGCCGATCTCATGGTGGTGTGCTTCGATCAGGAGAAGATGAGCAATCTCGGCAACCGTCATCGCACCGACTGGTTGCTGGCCGGGCCGGACGCTCTCAAGCCGGAATGCCAGGGGTTGACTCCCAAGATTGAACCCTTCAGCTACACACCCGGCCATTGAGGTCTGAACAACACAAAAGGGCTGCCACTGGCAGCCCTTTTTCATGGTCAGGCGGCGACTCGCCGCGGTCAGACGCGATAGTACGCTTTGTACCAGTCGACGAAGCTGGCCACCCCTTCCTCCAGCCCGACCCTAGGGCGATAGCCGGTGGCCTCGAACAGCGCCTCGGTATCGGCCCAGGTCGCGAGCACGTCACCGGGCTGCATCGGCAACAGGTTGCGAATGGCGGGTTTGCCGAGCGCCGCTTCGATGGCCTCCACGAAGTCGATGAGCCGTACCGGACTGCCATTGCCGATGTTGAAGAGTCGGTAAGGCGCCGGGCTGGCATCGGCTGCGCCTTGCCAGTGAGGATCGCCCTGTGGAGGCCGGTCCGCAACCCGGATCACCCCTTCGACGATGTCATCGATATGAGTGAAGTCCCGGCTAAGCTGGCCCTGGTTGTAGATGTCGATGGGCGCACCGCTCAGGATGGCGCGCACAAACTTGAACAGCGCCATGTCGGGTCGCCCCCAGGGGCCGTAGACGGTGAAGAAACGCAGCCCCGTGGTGGGCAGCCCATAGAGGTGGGAGTAAGAGTGAGCCATCAGCTCGTTGGCCTTCTTGCTCGCCGCGTAGAGGGAGACAGGGTGATCCACCCCGTCCGAGGTCTTGAACGGCATCTGCTCGTTGAGGCCATAGACCGAGCTCGACGAGGCATAAACCAGATGCTGCACCCCGTGGTGGCGGCAACCCTCAAGCACGGTGAGGGTACCGTTGAGATTGCTGTCGGCGTAGGCAAACGGGTTGTCGAGCGAGTAACGCACCCCGGCCTGGGCACCGAGGTGGATCACCCGATCGAACTGCTCGCGGGAAAACAGCGCAGGGATGGCAACCCGATCGGCGAGATCGAGTCGCTCGAAGCGAAAGCCGGGCAGTGGCAGCAACTGCGCCAGCCGCGCCTCCTTCAGGTTGACCTCGTAGTAGTCGTTGAGGTTGTCGATGCCAACCACCTGATGGCCATCATTGCAGAGCCTGCGCGCCACATGAAAACCGATAAAACCGGCGACACCCGTGACCAGATACTTCATTTGGCATGCTCCAGGCTGTTGCCACGGCCGATGGCGTAATAGGTGAAGCCACGTTGGCGCAGGCGGGCCGGATCATAGAGATTGCGTCCGTCGAAGATGACCGCCTGTTTCAGCGTTTGCTGGATCAGCTCGAAATCGGGAGCGCGGAACTGCTGCCACTCGGTGCAGATGAGTAGGGCGTCGGCTCCCTTGAGGGCCGCCTCCGGGGTGCCACACAGGCTCAGATCGTCGCGCAGACCATAGAGGTGCTGGGCCTCGGTCATGGCTTGCGGATCGAACGCCTGCACCTTGCCACCGGCGGCCCAGATAGCCTCCATCAGCACCCGGCTCGGGGCCTCTCGCATGTCATCGGTGTTGGGTTTGAAGGCGAGTCCCCAGAGCGCGAAGGTGCGCCCCGTCAGGTCGGTGCCGAAGTGCTGCTGTACACGCTCGACCAGCTTGTGTTTTTGTCGGTCGTTGACGCGCTCTACCGAACGCAGCAGCGGCGCCTCGCAGCCAATCTCGCTGGCGGTGTGGATCAGCGCCTTGACGTCTTTCGGGAAGCAGGAGCCGCCATAACCGCAGCCGGGGTAGATGAAGTGATAGCCGATGCGCGGATCGGCGCCTATGCCCTTGCGCACCGCCTCGATGTCGGCCCCCAGCTTCTCGGCCAGATTGGCCATCTCGTTCATGAAGGAGATCTTGGTGGCCAGCATGGCGTTGGCGGCATATTTGGTCAGTTCGGCGCTATGTACATCCATGTGGATGATGCGGTCATGATTGCGATTGAAGGGGGCATAGAGTTCTTCCAGCAGCGACATGGCATGGGCCGAGTCGGTACCGATGATGATCCGATCCGGCCGCAGGCAGTCGGCCACCGCCGCCCCTTCCTTGAGAAACTCCGGATTGGAGACCACCTCGAGCGGGAAGTCGACTCCGCGCGCATCCAGGATGGCCGCGATGTGCTGGCGTACCTTGGTGGCCGTGCCGACCGGTACCGTGCTCTTGTTGATCACCACCTTGCTGCCCTGCATCAGGCGGCCTATGGTGCCGGCCACCGCCAGTACGTGCTTGAGATCGGCCGAGCCATCTTCATCTGGCGGCGTGCCGACCGCGATGAAGATAAGCTCGGCAAAACTCACCCCCTCGGCCACGTCCGTGGTGAAGTGCAGGCGACCGGCCTGATAGTTGGCTTGCACCATGGGAGCCAGACCCGGTTCGAAGATGGGGATGATGCCCTCTTTCAGGCGCTCGACCTTGGCTGAATCCACGTCCACACAGGTCACTCTGTGGCCCATTTCGGCCAGCACGGCGGCCTGGACCAATCCCACATAACCTATTCCGAATACGGCGACTCTCATCTGCTTTCGTTCCTTGGTGCTGACAATTGCAAGGCACCTATTCTAGAACGATTCGCGCGTTTGAGCAGCGGGATCCTGCGACTCGTTCAGAATGGGATCAGGCTGGCGCGAATGGGATATTTTGGTGCAATGGCTGTAACGCAGATCTGACGAGCCCCATATTGGTGCGTTTGGCCGGTTGTTGTGATCCGGCTCACTATAATCGGACACTGTCGCCATAACGAAGCCCCGATCACGGGGCTCGCACCCACTCGCAAGGGCATGAAAACACTCAATTCACTTCGCTATGGACATAGGTTATGGACAACACCCCCCGCTTGGCACATCCGCTCTATGAGGATGTGCTCGCCCTGCTGACCGCGGCAGGCTTCGTTTCACTCGGTATCTTCCTGTTTCATCAAGTCGGTCTGCTCACCGGCGGTACCGCTGGCTTGGCATTGCTGCTGCAACAAGTAACTGGGCTGAGCTTCGGCCTGCTGTTTTTTGGCATGAATCTGCCGTTCTATGCCTTGGCCTGGCTCAGGATGGGGCCGCGCTTCACCCTCAACACCTTCGCCTCGGTCGCGGCGGTCTCCTTCATGACGGATCACCTCAATGCCGTGCTGCAGATTGGCAAGATAGAGCCGGTCTACGCTGCCCTCATCGGCGGCACCCTGATCGGCATGGGGCTGCTCATCATGTTTCGTCACAAGTCGAGCCTGGGTGGCTTTAACATTCTGGCGCTATTTATTCAGGACAAGTTCGGCATTCGGGCAGGAAAGCTGCAAATGGGGCTGGATTGCACCATCGTCATCGCCTCTTGTTTTGTGGTTTCCCCCTGGTTGCTGGCGCTCTCGGTGATTGCGGCCATCATCTGTAACCTGGTGTTGACACTCAATCACAAGCCGGGCCGCTACCAGATAGCCTGAGCCTTGCCTGCCAGAGCGCTGCCATTGGCCGGTGATGGGCAATGGCGAATCGGGTTTCAACCAGATAGCCGCGGCGACCCCGCCAGTGGAAACAAACAGAGCGCCCAAGGGCGCTCTGTTGCTATCTGCGTGTAGTGGCGAGTTCGCCGTCATACCACCATGGGCAGGCCGGTATCCGGGTGATGCAGCACCTGCGCCGGATAGCCATAGAGACGAGCGATGAGCTCGGGGGTGAGCACCTCGGTCGGCGCTCCATCCGCCATCACCCTGCCTTGTTCCAGCATCACCAAGCGATCGGCATAGCGCGCCGCCAGATTGAGATCGTGCAGCACCACCAGTACGGCGGTATTGCGACCGGCGAGGGCGCGAGCCATGGTGAGCAGCTGGTGCTGATATTTGAGATCGAGCGCCGAGGTGGGCTCGTCCAGCAGCAGCAGACGTGGCGCCTGGGGATCTTCCGGCGCCTGCCAGATCTGGGCCAGCACCCGGGCAAACTGCACCCGCTGCCGCTCGCCACCCGACAGGCCGGGATAGAGGCGGCCCACCAGATGTTCAACCCCGGCGTGGGTCATGGCGGCTTGCACTATCTCGTCACGGCGGCTGCCGGGTTCGGTATGAGGCAGTCGCCCCATGGCCACCACCTCTTCACACAGAAATGGAAAACTGAGCGATGAACTCTGGGGCAACACGCCGAGTCGGTGTGCCAGATCCGTGCTGACCCAACTTTGCCGCGCGCGGCCAAACAGACTGATCTCGCCGTCATATTCCAGCTCGCCGGTCAGGCACTTGAGCAGCGAGCTTTTGCCCGCGCCGTTTGGGCCGAGCAGGGCGGTCAGGCTGCCTGACTGCAAGGAGAGGCTGAGTTTGTCCAGAATGAGACGTCCCCCCCGCGTCAGGCTGACATCCTGGCAGCCAAGCAGGGGAGATGAGGATTGTCCGGGCAAGATGAGGTTCTCCTGTTACAGCGTCTGGCGACTCTTGACCAGCAGCCAGATAAAGAAGGGGGCACCGAGCAGGGCGGTGATGATGCCGACCGGCAGTTCGGCGGGGGCCAGCAGGGTGCGGGCCAGCATGTCGGCCCCCAGCAGCAGGGCTGCGCCGAGCAGGGCCGAGAGCGGCAGCAGCCTGACATGGTTGGGGCCGGCCAGCAGTCGTACCAGATGAGGCACCACCAGACCGACGAAGCCGATCATGCCCGCCACCGCGACGGCGACACCGACGCCTGCGGCGGTGAGCAGGATCAGTCGCCGCTTGAGGGATTGTACATTGACCCCCAGGTGGCGCGCCTCGCCCTCTCCCAGCAGCAGGGCATTGAGCGGATTGGCATCGCGCATGAACAGCAGCAGCAGCGCGGCCAGGGTTGCCAGGGCTAAAGCCACATCCGCCGGTTTGCCCGCGGCCAGGGAGCCCATCTGCCACAGGCTGAGGTTGCGCAGCATCTGATCGTCGGCCAGATAGGTGAGCAGGCCAATGACGGCGCCCGACAGCGCCGTGATGGCGACCCCGGCCAGCAGCATGACGGTGACCGAAGTGCCACCTTCACGAGTGCCCAGCAAATATACGAGCGTGGTGGTCAGGGCGCCGCCGAGGAAGGCGAGCAGGGGTAGCAGGCCGAGACCGAGCAGGTTCTGCAACTGCTGACCGAGGGGAGCCAGCAGCACTATGGCCAGCGCCGCACCGAGGGCGGCACCGCCGGAGACCCCTATGATGCCGGGATCGGCGAGGGGATTGCGAAACAGCCCCTGCATCACGGCGCCACAGAGGCCGAGGATGCCTCCCACCGCGATGCACAGCAGGGTGCGGGGCAGGCGGATCTCTTGCACGATCAGCAGCTTGTGCGCTTCGATCCCGCTCTCTTTACCGGCAAACAGGGCCTGCAGGCTCTCGCCAAGGGACAGGGACATGGGGCCGGTCGCCAAGGAGCCCACCAGCAGCAGCGCCAGCGCGCCGCAGGTGAGGCCAAGCAGCCAGGGCAGGGGCAGACGCATCATGAACCCTGCTGGATCCACAAGGCTATCTGGTTGGCCTGTTGCAGGGAGCGCAGGCTGAGACCACCTTGCAGGGCATGACCATCGATAGCATGGATGGCCTTGTTCTTGCCCGCCGGGGTGGCGGCCAGCGCCGGCACCTGGGCCAGCACGCTGTCGATATTCTGGAATTGTTGCCAGTCACGACCACTCACCAGCACCAGATCTGGCTGCATCTCGATCAGGGATTCGGTGGAGACGGGCTTGTAGTCATGGAGCTGGGCCACCGGGTTGACGCCGCCGGCCAGGGTCACCAGGGCGCTGGCGGTGGTATTGCCGCCGGCGATGCTGGTGGGTTGGCCCTTGTGCAGCAGCAGGAAGGCGACTTTGAGCGGCTTGTTCTGTTTGGCCTGGGCCGCCAGCTTGTCACTCTGGCTGGCGATGTCGGCCTTCAGCTTGGCGCCCGCTTCCGGGGTACCCAGCAACTGGGCCAGGGTGTCGATGCGCTCGTTGAGGTTGGCCAGCGTCGGGGCCGTGGCCATGACGTCGACCTTGACGCCGGCGCGGCGCAGCTGCTCTAGAGTGGCATTGGGGCCCATCTCGTCGCTGCCAACCACCCGGGTCGGGGCCAGGCTCAGGATCCCTTCGGCGGCCAGGGCGCGATGATAGCCCACCTTGGGCAGGTTCTTGGGCTCGGGGCTGCTCACATCGGTGGCGATCAGGCTGGATTGCCCCCCAAGGGCCAGGATCAGCTCGGTGGTGGCCGGGCCTACACTGACGATGCGCTCTTGCGCCATCGCTGGCAGAGACAGGGCGGACAGGGAAAGAGTGGCGCAGCCGAACAGGCTGAGAGCGAGGGCAAAACGACGGCCCATGCGAACCTCCGAGGGGTGAGTGAGAGTGGGATTGCCGCCGAGAATATCAATCTCGGGAAGAAATTGCACTGATAATAGAAGCGATTATCAATTGCGTTGAGGGGGCCGCTTTATTACAGTATCCGCCGCGAGACTGAGCACCATAGCCAGATCATCCAAGGGAGAAATGATGAGCATTGCACAACGCATTCATGAGCTGCTGGCACAAGATCCCAGCGCCCATCCCTCCAGCATCGCCACCCAGTTGGCGGTCAGTGAATGGGAGGTGGTGCGCCACCTGCCCGCCGAATTGATGACCCAAGTCCCGGCCGATCAGGCCGAAGCCCTGCTGGCGGATCTGGCCAGCTGGGGCCCTGTGACCACCATCGTCGAGTCCGATGGCTCCATCTTCGAGGTGAAGGCGCCCTTCCCGAAAGGTAAGACGGCCCGTGGCTACTACAACCTGATGGGTCGTGATGGCGAGATGCACGGTCACCTCAAGCTCGACAACGTGGTCGGGATTGCGCTGGTCAGCAAGCTGTTCATGGGCAAAGAAGGTCACTCCTTCCAGTTCTTCGGCCACAGCGGCCGCTGTATTTTCAAGGTCTATCTGGGACGTGACGAGCAGCGCCAGCTGCTGGCCGACCAGGTGGAGCGTTTCATGGCCCTGCGCCATCAGTATCAAGAGGAAGTGAAAGCATGAGTGAACGTCAGGAACGTCTGCAGAACCGTCTGCAACCGGAGATCCGTGAGTTTCGTGACGGTTGCCGTACCCTGCAACTCGCGACCGTGGACAGCGAAGGCAACCCCAATGCCAGCTATGCCCCCTTCGTGCTGCAGGAAGATGGCTACTATGTGCTGATCTCCGAGATCGCCCGCCATGCCCGCAACCTGCAACAGGTGCCGAAGGTTTCCTTGATGCTGATCGAAGACGAGACCGGTGCCCGTGAGCTGTTTGCCCGCAAGCGCCTGACCTTCGATGCGGTTGCCGAAGTGGTGGCACGCGATGACGTGCGTTGGGAAAAGGCCATCGGGGCCCTGGAAGGGCGTTTTGGCGAGATCGTCAAAGGCCTGTCCAACCTCAAGGACTTCGTGCTGTTTCGCCTCAAGCCCGAGCAGGGTCTGTTCGTCAAGGGCTTCGGCCAGGCGTTCCGGGTCTCCGGTGACGAGCTGGTGGACTTCGTGCACCTGGTGGAAGGCCACAAGCGCGTCGACAACGGCGCCGAGCTGACCAGCGAGACCGACGCACCGGTCTGATGATGCATCCTTAAGATGAAAAACGGGCAGCCTTTGGCTGCCCGTTTTGTTATCTGGCGCGACTCGCGCCGACTCAGTCCTGCCAGGAGGCCCGGTTGGGGAAGGCGCTGCGATCGGCCTGGGTAGCGGTCTCGTTGCACTCGCCCCGGATCTTCCAGGAGGTCTGGCTCAGTACGATGTAACCCGTGTGGCAATACTTGCGCTCTGCCAGGGTCTGGGTCAGTTGTTCGTCCTGCAGCGCGTCACGGCGCTCCAGCAAGCTCTTGCTGTTGCGACTGAGGCGACTGTCATCGTCTTGCAACCGGCTCGGCAGCATGTCGTAGGGGGCCGCTTCGAAGGTGAAGCGTTTGCTCCCCTCTTCATTGATATGGGTCCGAAACAGGGGGGCAGGGCCATCCGGTGTCGACCCCGGCAAGCCGGCGCAGGCGGTGAGCAGTGGTAACAGCAGCATGCAGACAGCGGCAGGCAATAGACGCACAAAAGACTCCATCAGATCAGGTCGACAGGGGCGGGCAGCTTAACACGCTACCGCCACTGGGGTGGCGCCGAGCAGCTCATCCGTGGTGAGCAGGGTCACGCTTCTGCCCTCTGGCAGGCTGAGGTGGCGCCACATCCAGTGGTGATGCTCGATGATCTGCTCCGCAGTGAGGTGAGGCCTGTCCGCCGTGGTGTGAGCATCGGTGAGTACCGTCACGTCAAAACCCTGACCCGCCGCGCTGCGCAGGGTGGTATCGACGCAAAAATCGGTGGCACAGCCGCAGATCAGCAGCCTGTCCACCGCCTGCTCCGCCAGCAAGAAGCCGAGCTCGGTGCCGAGGAAGCTGTCGCAGGCGGTCTTGCGCACCCGGCTCTCCGTGGGCTGCGGGGTCAGGTCGGCGTGCAGTTGCCAGCCCGGGCTGTGGGGCTCGAGTTCCGAGCCCGGCTCGTCATGCTGGACATAGATGACACGGCCCTGACTGGCGCGCACGCTCTGTGCCAACCGGTTGATGTTGGCGATGACCTGCGCGTCCTGATGGCGGGGTTGTGCGAACAAGCCCTGTTGCATGTCGATGATCAGTAACACATCCATATGAGTTCCTCAGAACCCGCCCACCATCATGCTATGAGACGCCATTTGGTCACATATACCACTACAAAACCATGATTTATTAGCATAAATCACTGTTTTTGCACGGCTATACGCCCTCATTGACGAGGTCTCGCGACTGACGATGGGCAGGATCCTTGCCGATTGTCAGGGTTGCAGCCACTGGCTGCAGTCACGACTGCGGGATTGATGCAGTGCGCCCATATCTTGCTTCATTTCATCGGCATTTAGCCAGCGTTCCGGCAAGGGGGCGATGCGAACGCTGACATCGGCACTGCGACCGGCGGCGGCCTTGTCATCGGTCTGCGGCACTATCAGCGCCACCTTGAGGGCCGGATTGCGGCTGGCGATGCGACTGGCGATGCCAAGCCCGCCTTCCACGTGGAAGTTACCGGCGATGTGCATGACGCGCTGGCCGGGGTGTTTGGCCAGGTAGTTGACCATGCTCTCGGCCATGGTGTCGTCCCAGCTGGTCTGGGCGGCGAAGCGGCGGGCATTGCTGTCGGCATCGCCGTGGTGCATGGAGGCCATGAACTTCTGGCGATAGCCATCGTCACCCAGGGTGAGGGTCTGGGCGAGCTGGCTGCGGCGGCTGGCGGGCAGCTTGTCGAGCCAGGCAGGCCCTTCCTGACCGACACAACTCACCAGCGGCTTGGGGGCGTTGGCGGCGATGACCGGCAGGTGCTGCGCCTTGGCGAACTCCACCAGCGGGCGATAGTCGCTCGGGTAGTTGGGCCAGGCATTGCCCTCGCGGATCAGCGCCGCTTCACCGATGCGACCGGCCAGATAGGCATCCAGGGTGGGCTGATCGGCGCGGGTGAACTGCTCCATGGAGAGCGCCAGGCCTCGTCCGTCATTGCGGGAGCGCTCGGTCAGCCCGGCCAGCAGGTTGGTCTGCAGCAGGTGCACGGCGGGATGGGTATGCAGCTCGCCCACCAGCACGACATCGGCATCCGCTACTTTGTCCAGCGCCTGGGCCAGGCTGAGTGGCTGCTGGCTCTGCCCTTCGCTGAGTTGATAGTGATAGAGGGTGTGGGGCGCTGTCTGCGGTGGCGTGGCGCAGGCGGCCAGCAGCAGGGGCAGGGCGAGCAGGGGCAGTCGTCGAGTCATGGTATCTCACTCACAAAGGCAGAGATTGGCAAAAGCGCGGCACCATACGATGGCAGCATGGCGAGCAGGAGAAAAGAGGCGGCTAGTGTAAAACTGAATGAAGACAAAAGAAAATGAGAATGATTCAGTTTATTATTGATCTTTGTTGTGAGCTGGGTAATATGCCTCCCGCTTGATAATAATTCTCAATAAGGATTTTGCAGTGGCGCACAACAACACCCCATCATTGATTGCCCTCGCCGTGGCGGCGGGCCTTATGTCCCCCGCTTTTGCCGCAGACAAGAAAGCAGATGAAGTCATGGTCGTCAGCGGCTCCCGGATGGAGCAGAAACTGGAAGACGTCTCGGCTCCCATTGCCGTCATCACCTCCGAACAGATCGAAGAGCAGGTCGTCAGCAACGTCGCCGACCTGTTCCGCTACGAGCCTGGCGTGAGCGTGCAAGGCGGGGCGGGCGATGCCCAGACCTTTACCATCCGCGGCATGAGCGAGAACCGGGTGAAGGTAGTGCAAGATGGCGTGCGCCAGAATGACGCCTACAAGAATGGCGGTGTCGGTCAGACCTATTTCGATACCGACATGATCAAGCAGATTGAAGTGGCCAAGGGGCCGGCCTCTGCCGCTTATGGCTCCGATGCTCTGGGTGGCGTCATCGCCATCACCACCAAGGATGCCAGCGATTTCCTTAAAGGCCGCGACAGCTATCTGGACGCGACCACCGGCTACGCCTCCAGTAGCCACCAGAACATGGCTGGCTTCACCGGCGCCCTGCGCACCGGCGATTTCGAGAACCTGCTGCGCTACACCTGGCGCGATGGTGGTGTGACCCAGAACTACGACGGCGACAAGAACGAGTTCGACATCGTCAGCCAGGCCGTGCTGTTCAAGAGTAAATGGAACATCAACGACGATCAGTTCCTGAAACTGACCGTCGACTACTTCACCGAAGGCCAGGATCCGGATGCCGTCGACCTGACCAAGGCGGGCTCCGTCTTCAATCAGCCGATCACCGATAAAGACACCGACAACGTCTCTGTGGTGCTGGATCACGGCATCGCCCTGAACGCGGCTTGGGTCGATCGCATCGACAGCAAGGTCTATTACGCCCGCACCAAGCAGACCCTGGATCAGTACGCCTCCTCCAAGTACCCGGTCAACCCGCGCAACCCCTATGTGACCAAGAACTCTCTGGATCACAACGGCTTCGAACAGAAGAGCCTGGGTGCCCAGGTGAAGTTCAGCAAGGCACTCGACAGCCAGCGCCTGGCCTGGGGTGTGGAGTATGAGCACACCGACAACGAGCGTACCCGCTTCAAGGCGCCGACCGTACCGGGTGACTTCGTTGGCTACAGCGAGCTGAGCTTCCCGTCCACCACCAGCGAGCGCAGCGCACTCTGGGCCTTCGACGAGATCAAGTTCGGCGAGCGCTGGGTGCTGACCCCGGGTGCCCGTTACGAATACTACAAGATGACCCCGGACGAGGATCCCGCCTACACAGGGGAGAACCTGCAGAAGGTTTCCGAAGGGGAGTTCTCGCCCAAGCTGGGTCTGGTGTTCAAGGCGCACGAGGCGGCCAACCTGTTCGCCCAGTACAGCCATGGCTTCAAGGCGCCGATGTATGACAGCGCCTTCTCCACCTTGAACCACCAGGCATACGGCTACCGTATCGAGCCGAACCCGAACCTCAAGTCCGAGAGCAGCGACGGCATCGATCTGGGTGTGCGTGGCAGCGCCGGCGGCTTCAGCTATGAAGTGGCCACCTTCTACAACAAGTTCGAGGACTTCATCGAGCTGGCGCAGGTCGGCACCGAAGGCCGCACCGCCGTCTATCAGTACCAGAACCTGGATAAGGCAACCACCAAGGGTGCCGAGGTCAAGGCAGATTACTGGTTGAACGATCTGGTCAACGTCTGGGGTAACCTGGCCTACATTGATGGCAAGGATGGCGATGGCAACTACATCAACAGCCTGAGCCCGCTCAACGGCAGCGTCGGTCTGCGTCTGGAGCAACCGAACTGGAACATCAACACCGCCCTGCGCTTCGCCGATGACATGGACAAGGTGCGCAAGGATGCCAAAGGCAACGACAACATCACCAGCGCCGGTTGGGGTGTCGTAGACATCTTCGCCCAGTTCAAGCCGATGCAGGATCTGCAGCTTAACGTCGGTGTGTTCAACTTGTTTGACAAGGAATACGTCAGCTACGAGAGCATCACCGGTCTGGCCGCGTCCAGCAGCACCAGCAACCTGACCGAGCCGGGCCGCAACCTGAGCGCCCGCGTCAAGTACGTGTTCTGATACGCAAGCACATAACGGTAATGACAAAGGGGCCCTCGGGCCCCTTTTTGCTGTGTACGACATCTGGCCAGCGCTACTTCGGTGCCAGCTCGCCATAGAAGTAGGAGGCGGTCACCCCGCCGTCGATGAGAAAGTCGCTGCCGGTGATGAAGGCACCGTCTGGTCCCATCAACAAGGCGGCCAGATTGGCTATCTCGTCCGGTGTCCCGGCGCGCTTCGCCGGGCAGAGGGAGAGCATGCGGCGATAACCTTCCCCGCGCGGCCCGCTCAGCTCGTCCTTGGCCAGGGGGGTGATGACGATGCCCGGGCTGATGGTGTTGACGCGCGCCCCGCGTTTGCCCCAGCGCACGGCCTCGGCCATGACCCGCAGTGCGTTGGCACGCTTGGACAGCTGATACGCGTGCAGGGGATCCTGCACCTGACTCGGTTGCAACATGGGCAGGGCCAGCAATTCCTCCACCGGGGTGGTTGCCAGCAACGCATCCTGCTCGGCACTGAGCGCCCCCAGTCGATGGCCGGACTGGGAGGCGATCACCACAGCGGCCCCTCCCGGTGCAATCACCTCACCAAAGGCATCCAGCACCAGCGCGGTGCCGTATAGATCGACCCGCAAGATCACCTCGGGCGTGGCTTGGGACGGCGACACACCGGCGGCATGGATCACCCCGCTCACGGTGCCGATGGCCGTGGCCGCGTGCACCAGCGTCTGTACCGAGGCGGGCGATGCCACATCGACACACATGGTGCTCACCACGAAGCCGGCCTCGCTCAAGGTCTTGGCGGCCGCGTCGGCGTTTTCCTGGCGCAAGTCTGCCAGCAGCACATGTTTGCCGGCCCCGACCCGGCGGGCGATGGCCTGGCCGATGGAGCCGGTACCAATGAGAACGATCACGTCTTTGTTCATGAGAATGTCCTTGCCTTGAAGCTGTGGTGAAGGCCGCTTGCCGTTGCAAACGGGCTCAGGTGTCGCGTGCGGGCACCGCCAGGGTATCGGCGGCGCCCGCTTGGGTGATGTGAGCCTAGAGGGCCAGCCTCAGTATGCCGGTCACCACCTCCCGGTCATAGGTGTCGGCCAGTCCGAACCAGCGGGCGTTGCCCAGTACATTGTCAACGATGACGGGCAGCTGCTGCGCCGTGATGCCCAGTTGCGACAGCCGGGTCGGCGTCCCTATCTTGTCAAACCAGGCCTCCAGTGCGGCTATGCCTTCCTGCGCCGTCGCCACCCCAAACAGCTGCTGTGCGAAGCGGGTGAACTGCCCCGGGTTGCGCTCCTGATACCACTTCATCCAGGCCGGCATGATCACCGACAGACCAGCGCCGTGGGGCACGTTGAACAGGGCCGAGAGGGAGTGCTCCATCATGTGGTTCGGGTAGCCAAACCCCGAGGTGCCGGCATAGGTGATGCCGTTGAGCGCCAGGGTCGCCGCCCAGGCAAACTCGGCGCGCGCGTCATAGTCGAGCGGATCGGCCAGCAGCGCTTCGGTCGTCTCCAGCACGGTGGCGATGACGGATTCCACCAGTCGGGATTGGAGACGGGGCTGCATGCTGGCGGTGAAATAGCCTTCGGTGGAGTGGGCAATGATGTCGGCGGCTGAGTAGACCAGATAGTCTCGGGACACCGTCTGCATCAGCGCCGGGTTGACGATGGAGACCCGGGGGAAGCTGTGCACCGAATTGATCGCAAACTTCTCCTTGGTCACCTCGTTGGTGACGACGGCGCCCGCGTTCATCTCGCTGCCGGTGGCCGCCAGGGTGAGGATGGCGAAGATGGGCAGGGCCGAGGCTATCTCCCCCTTGCCGATGAAGAGGTCCCACACATCTCCCTCGTAACGGGTGCCGGCGGCGATGGCCTTGCTGCTGTCGAGCACGGATCCCCCGCCCACGCTGAGTACCGCATCCACCTGATGGTCGCGGGCCTGGGCGATGGCCTCGCGCACCTTGGAGAGCAAGGGGTTGCTGACGATGCCGCCACACTCCACCAGGCTGATGCCGTGGGCCGCCAGACTCTGGCTGACGGTGGCAAACAGGCCATCGCGCTTGATGCGCTCGCTGCCATAGGTCAGCAGCACCTTCTTGATGCCGTGCTCGGCCAGGATGGCGCCAATCTGTTGTTCCTTGTCCTTGCCAAATTCGATGCGGGTCGGGTTGTAGAAGCTGAAGTTATCCATGGGGAAGTCCTATGCCTGGCACGGGGTGTGCCGATGGCGTGAACTTTAGGCGCGCAATAGGGATTGCACTAGAGGGTAAAGTGGTGAATTAATTACAACCAAATGATGTAAATACCCGGGATCCATCATGATCAACGAACTGCGTTCCATCACCACCTTCGTGCGCACCGCCGAGCTTGGCAATCTCAGCAAGGCCGTCGAGGCGCAGCAGATCTCGCCCCAGGCTGCCAGCAAGGCGCTGGGGCAGCTGGAGGCTTATCTCGGGGTTCGCCTGTTCCATCGCACCACCCGCAGCATGTCGCTGACCGAGGAGGGGCAGCGCTTCCTGGAGGCGACCCAGCCCTCACTGCTCGGCTTGCAGCAAGCGCTGCAGACGGTGCGACAGGCGCGGGAGGAGAATGCCGGGCCGCTGCGCATCGTCGGGCCGCGCACCGTGTTGCAGCCGATCATTGGCCCGGTGCTCGATGAATATTGCCGCCTCTATCCCGCCGTGCAGCCGGAGATCCAGCTCGATGACAGGGTCGGTAACTGGGTGGCGGACAGGGTGGATGTGGGCTTTCGACTGGGCAATGCGCCCGAGGAGGGGCTGATCGCCCGCCGCCTGTTTCCGCTGCAGCTCATCATCTGTGCCAGCCCGGTTTACTTGCGCAAGCACGGGGTCCCCCAGGGGCTGCAGGATCTTGGCGCGCACCGTTGCAGCGCCTTTCGCCGCAGCAGTGACGGACGCATAGCGCCCTGGCGCGTGCAAGTCGGGGACGAGGTGCAGGAGCGGCTCGTCACCCCGGCGTTTTCCACCAATGACGAGGAGGTGGAGCTGCGCGCCGCGCTGACCGGGACCATCATGGGCCAGTTTGCCGGCTCCACGGCGGCGCCTCATATCCGCGCCGGGCGGTTGATCCCGCTGCTGCTGGAACATGTCTGCAGCGACTACAGCCTCTATCTCTATTACGGCAGTCGCGCGGCGCAGCCTGCCCGGGTGCGCCGCTTCATCGATCTCGTCATCGAGCGGCTGGCCGAGCGTCAGGAGCTGGTGCTGGGGGCGGCGGAGTTGCAACAGGCTCACGTCCGTGGCATGGCGGCTTTGCGCGAAGGCACATGAACGCATGAGGTGGGGGAAGTGTCATTTAATAGGGTGAACTCTGTGACAGAGCTTCAACTTTATTGATATCGATGGCGGTTACTGCCCCTTGCCACTGGGGATCCCGCTACCAAGTTGGGTTATCATTTGTGCCCCTTGCGCCCTTGCCGAGTCTCTATGCCCGCCTTCTCCTGGTTAGCCCTGTTCTTCAGTGCCTTCTACTTCGTCTATGGCGCTTACTTGCCGTTCTGGTCGCTCTGGCTGGAGGGGATAGGGGTGAGCGCCGAGCAGATCGGGCTGTTGCTGGGGGCCGGCATGGCCATTCGCTTCGCCGGCAACCTGATGGTGATGGGCCAGATCAAGGGGGCGGCCCAGCTGCTGCCTGTCACTCGCCTGCTCTGTCTGCTGAGCCTGCTGGCCTTCCTCGGCTTCTATCTCAGCCACAGCCTCTGGTGGCTGGTGGTGCTGACCCTGGTGGCGAATTTCATCTACCCGACCCTGATGCCGGTGGGGGAGGCGCTGGCCACCCGCATGGTGGTACAGGTGCACCTCGACTACGGCAAGGTGCGGCTGTTCGGCTCCTTTGCCTTTATCGTCGCCTCTACCTTGGTGGGGGCCCTGGTCAGCAACTTCGGCACTGACTGGGTGCTGCACACCATGGCGGCAGGGCTGTTGGCGATGCTGCTGCTCAGTGCGCTGCCGCTGCGGCCGGCGCCACAGGATCTCAAGGGGGAGCGGGCCAGGGCCTCCCTGAAGGAGACGCTGAAATCTGCATCGGTGCGGCGTTTTCTGCTGATAACCGCCCTGCTGCAGGGCAGTCATGCTGCCTACTACGGTTTCAGCGCCATCTATTGGAAGGCAGAAGGCTACAGCGGCACCATCATCGGCTATCTCTGGGCGCTCGGGGTGGTGGCGGAGATCTGCATGTTTGCCGCCGACAAGCGCTTCCTCCAGCGGTTCGGGGCCCAGACCCTGTTCCTGGTCGGCGCCGCCGGCTGCGTGCTGCGCTGGACGCTGCTCGGTGCCTCCAGCGAGCTATGGGTGCTGGTGATCGGCCAACTGCTCCATGCGGTTACCTTCTGTGTCAGCCATCTGGGGGCCATTCGCTTCATGACCCGCCAGCTGCCCGCCGAGCAGATGATCCCGACTCAGGGACTCTATGCCGCCTTGGGCCTCGGCATGATGGTGGCAGCCCTGATGACCCTGTGCGGCCTGCTGTTCGAGCCCCTCGGCGGCGGCATCTTCTTCCTGATGATACTAGTGGTGCTGCCGGTCTTTTTCTTGCGCTTGCGGGCCCCGGCGGTCGGGGCGCAGGCGTGAGCGGCGCTCGCCGCACTGCATGACACTGGCCCGCCGGCTCTTTAGACTGGCGGGGCTCTCAACACCTCTGGACAAGGGAATTAGCTAGATGCACCAAGGATGGCTGCTGATCGGGTTGTCGCTCGCCTATCTGGGCTTGTTGTTCCTCATCGCCTTCGTGGCGGATAAAAACAAGCGCCGCCGCCTCAAGGGCCAACCCCTGCTCTACAGCCTGTCGCTGGCGGTCTATTGCACCTCCTGGACCTTCTTCGGTACCGTCGGCCAGGCCAGCGAATCCCCCTGGTCCCCGGTGCCCATCTACCTCGGCCCCATGCTGGTGTTCCTGTTCGGCTGGCGGCTGCTGGCGCGGCTCATCCTGGTGGCCAAGCGCGAGCACATCACCTCCATCGCCGACTTCATCGCCGCCCGCTATGGCAAGTCCCAGCGACTCGCCATGGTGATCACCCTGATCGCCGTCATGGGGATACTTCCCTATCTGGTGCTGCAGCTCAAGGCCATAGTGACAGGGCTGGATCTGCTGATGGCTAATGCTGCACCAGCCGGACCCACTGGCAATACCGCGGAATTGGCGCTGGGTGTCACTGTGATACTGGCCTTGTTCAGCATTTTGTTCGGCACCCGCAATCTGGATGCCACCGAACATCACAGGGGCATGGTAGTCGCCATCGCCTTTGAGTCCGTGGTCAAGCTGCTGGCCTTCATGGCGGTGGGGGGCTTCGCGCTCTGGCTGATCCTGAGCAAACCGAGCGAGGCCCGCAGCCTGGTGGCCAGCGACTTCTTCGATGCGGTGGTGGCGGTATCCCCGGGCAGCCTGCTGGAGCTCGCCATCTATACCCTGGTGGCCATGTGCGCCGTCATCTGTCTGCCGCGCCAATTCCACGTGACTGTGGTGGAGAACAATCAGGGCCAGGATTTGCACTGGGCACGCTGGCTGTTCCCGCTCTACCTGTTCGTGATGGGGCTCTTCATCTGGCCGCTGGCACTGGCGGGCAAGCAGTGGGTGGGGGCCGGCATGGCGTCCGACACCTATGTCATCAGCCTGCCGATGTCGCTGGGTTACGACGGCATGGCGATGCTGGCGTTTCTCGGCGGCACCTCGGCGGCCACCGGCATGGTGATCGTCTGCACCATCGCCCTGGCCATCATGGTCAGCAACGATCTGGTGCTGCCGGTGCTGCTGCGCCGCTTCTGGCAACAGGGGCGGGACGAGCGACTGGTCCGCTTGCTGTTGCAGGTGCGTCGTGGCGCCATCTTGCTGATCCTGCTGGCGGCCTGGGTGCTCTATCTCTGGCTCGGCGATCTCACCAGCCTGTCGCGCATCGGCTACCTGTCGTTTGGCGCCGTGGCCCAGTTCGCCCCGGCGCTGTTGCTCGGCCTCTACTGGCGGCACGGCAATCGCAAGGGGGTCTACCTTGGGCTCGCCCTCGGGGTCAGCCTCTGGTTCCTCACTCTGCTGGCCGAAAGCGGTCTGCTGGCGGGCTCGCCGCTGGAGGCGCTGCTGGCGCCGCCGGACTGGCCCGCGTTTCGCGATCTGAGCCTGGGGGCCTGGTGCATCTTCATGAGCCTGCTGCTCAACCTGATCGGCTATGTGGCGGGCTCGCTGTTGTCGCGGGCGGCGGTGAGCGAGCGGTTGCAGGCGGCCAACTTCGTTGGCAAGCCGAGCCGGGATCAGGCGGCGCTCTACCAGGCGCGGGTCTCGGTCAAGGAGCTGGAGATGCTGGCGGCGCGTTTCGTCGGCTCAAGCCGGGTCAAGCGCGCCTTTGGCCGCTTCGCCGGCGAGCGGGGTGGCACCCTGGCGCCCCAGATGCAGGCCTCGGCGGAGCTGATTGCCCACACCGAACGGTTGCTGGCGGGGGTGTTTGGCACTTCATCCGCCCGTCTGGTGCTGGCCTCGGCCCTGCAGGGGCGCAACATGCAGCTCGAGGAGATCGCCACCATAGTGGACGAGGCCTCGGACGTGTTTCGCTTCAACCGGGGTTTGCTGCAGGGGGCCATCGAGCACATGGGCCAGGGCATCTCTGTGGTGGACAGGGAGCTCAAGCTGGTGGCCTGGAACCGGCGCTATATCGAGCTGTTCCACTACCAGCCCGGCCTCATCCAGGTGGGCCGCTCCATCGAAGAGATCATTCGCTACAACGCCGAGCAGGGGCTGTGCGGGCCGGGTGAGCTGGAGGCCCATGTGGCACGGCGGGTCGCCTTCATGCAGCGCGGCAGCCCTCACATCTCGGCGCGGGAGCGCCCCGATGGCCGGGTCATCGAGATGCAGGGCAACCCGATGCCGGCGGGGGGCTTCGTGATGACCTTCACCGACATCACCCCCTTCCGGGCGGCGGAGCGGGTGCTGCGCGAAGCCAACGAGCACCTGGAGGCGCGGGTGGCCGAGCGGACCCATGAGCTGTCCGAGCTCAACCGCCAGCTGCTGCTGGTGAATCAACAGGTGGAGCGGGCCAATCACTCCAAGAGCCGCTTCCTGGCGGCGGTGAGCCATGATCTGACCCAGCCGCTCAATGCGGCCAAGCTGTTCACCTCTTCCCTGCTGGAGATGCTGCCGCAGGAAGGGGAACAGGTGCGCATCGCCCGCCACATCGATGATGCGCTGGGGGCGACCGAGGATCTCATCACCGACTTGCTCGATATCTCGCGACTCGAGGCGGGCAAGTTCAAGGCCAAGCGGCTCGATTTTGCCCTGAGCGACGTGTTTGACAACCTCAAGGCGGAGTTCGGGGTGCTGGCCCAGGCGGGGGACATCCAGTTCTCGGTGGTGGAGAGCAAGCTGGCCGTTTACAGCGACGTGCGGCTGCTGCGGCGGGTGTTGCAGAACTTCCTCACCAATGCGTTTCGATACAACCCCGGTGGCCGGGTGCTGCTCGGTTGTCGCCGGCTCGGGAACAAGGTGCGCATCGAGGTGTGGGATAACGGCCCCGGCATTCCTGCCGACAAGCAGGAGGCCATCTTCGATGAATTCTCCCGTCTCGATCACTCGCGCACCGCCAAGGAGCAGGGCTTGGGGTTGGGGCTAGCTATTGCCCGCGGCATCTCGCTGGTGCTGGGTCACCAGCTCTCCCTGCGCAGCTGGCCAGAGGCCGGCTCGGTATTTGCCATTACCCTCAACCTAGCAACCCGACCGGTGATGCCGAGTCAGGCGGCGGCCCCGGCGGTGCGCGACAGCCAGCTGGAGGGGGTCAGGATCCTCTGCATCGACAACGAGGAAGACATTCTCACCGCCATGCACTCCCTGCTCAGCCGCTGGGGCTGCGAGGTGCGCTGCGCCCAGAGTCTGGTGCAGGCCGAGGAGCTCATCGGCGCTGGCTTCCTGCCGCAACTGGTGCTGTCGGATTATCACCTGGACGATGGCAAGACCGGCTTGCAGGCGCTGCACATGATCCGGCTGGCCCATGGCAATGGGGTAGGCGGCATCATCATCAGTGCGGATCGCAAGAGCGAGTTGCAGGCACAGATCCGCGAACATGGCTATGGCTATGTCAGCAAACCGGTCAAGCCGCTCAAGCTGCGGGCGCTGATGAACAGCCTGTTGTTGCCAATACAGTGAACGGCATCACAAAATCAAACGATGACGAATTGTAACGGAAATGATCACTTCGCCGATGTTGCCAGATGATACTCATTCTTCATTGCACAATCTTGACCAAGTTAAAATAGTGAGTCCCAGCTACTGTCATTTTTACTAGGTGGCGTGGCGTCTTCACTCATCTATAGTCATTCGGCGATTATTTTCATCGCAAATCAAGTTGTGCAAAAAAGGCAAACCGGATGAAAGTCCGGGACGCAAAGCCTCCGGTCTAAGGGTCAAAGTACCTAAGATAGCGGGGCCACCACAGGTTGTATCGTCCATGGGCCAAGCCATGGTGTCGATGTTGTCTGCGTTACCTGGCCGGTTGCGTTGCCTTTTTTCGTTGTTAATTCCAATAACGAAATAAGGAAGTTCAAATATGTTAAGTCCAAAATACTCCCTGCTTGCACTGCTGGTCGGGGGGCTTTGCACTACCTCCGCCTTCGCGGCCGCACCCGGTAAGCCCACCATAGGCACGGGCCCTACCAAGTTTTCCATCGTTGAAGTCAATCAGTCCGCCAGCGCCTACAACCAGCTGGTGACCGTCCATGCGGATGGTGCCCCGGTCAGTGTGACCTGGAACCTCTGGTCAGGTGATGTGGGCCAGACCGCCAAGGTCCTGCTCGATGGCAAGGAAGTCTGGTCCGGCCCGGCGTCAGCCGCAGGCACCGCCAACTTCAAGGTGACCAAGGGCGGTCGCTACCAGATGCAGGTAGCCCTGTGCAACGCCGATGGCTGCACCCTGTCCGACAAGAAAGAGTTGATGGTGGCCGACACCGACGGCAGCCACCTGGCGCCGCTCAATGCGCCGCTGCAGGAGAACAACAAGCCCTATACCAACAAGTCCGGCAAGGTGGTCGGTGCCTACTACGTCGAGTGGGGCGTCTATGGCCGCAAGTTCACCGTGGACAAGATCCCGGCTCAGAACCTGACCCACATCCTCTACGGCTTCACCCCCATCTGTGGTGGCAATGGCATCAACGACAGCCTGAAAGAGATCTCGGGCAGCTTCGAGGCGCTGCAGCGCTCCTGTGCCGGTCGGGAAGACTTCAAGGTTTCCATCCACGATCCCTGGGCGGCCGTGCAGATGTCACAGGGCAACCTCAGCGCCTGGGATGAGCCCTACAAGGGCAACTTCGGCAACCTGATGGCGCTCAAGAAGGCCAACCCCAATCTCAAGATCCTCCCCTCCGTGGGGGGCTGGACCCTGTCCGATCCCTTCTTCTTCTTCGGTGACAAGGCCAAGCGTGACATCTTCGTCGCCTCCATGAAGGAGTATCTGCAGACCTGGAAGTTCTTCGATGGCGTGGACATCGACTGGGAATTCCCGGGTGGTCAGGGCGCCAATCCCAGCCTGGGTGGCCCGAACGATGGTGCCACCTATGTGGCGCTGATGAAGGAACTGCGCGCCATGCTCGATGAGCTGGAAGCCAGCACCGGTCGTCAGTATGAGTTGACGTCGGCCATCAGCGCCGGTGGCGACAAGATTGCCAAGGTCGACTATCAAGCGGCCCAGCAATACATGGACCACATCTTCCTGATGAGTTACGACTTCAGCGGCGCCTTCGACCTGAAGAACCTGGCCCATCAGACCAACCTGTTTGCATCCAGCTGGGATCCCAATACCAAGTACACCACCGACAAGGGTGTCAAGGCGCTGCTTGGCCAGGGCGTGACGCCGGGCAAGATAGTGGTCGGCGCCGCCATGTATGGCCGTGGCTGGACCGGGGTCAATGGCTATCAGGCCGGCAACCCCTTCACCGGCAGTGCGACCGGCCCCATCAAGGGCACCTGGGAGAATGGCGTGGTGGATTACCGCGACATCGTCAACAACCGCATGGGCGCGGGCTGGGAGCAGGGCTATGACGAGACCGCCGAGGCGCCTTACGTGTTCAAGGCCAGCACCGGCGAGCTCATCAGCTTCGACAACGACCGCTCGGTCAAGGCCAAGGGGCAGTATGTGCAGGCCAACCAGCTCGGCGGCCTGTTCGCCTGGGAAATCGATGCGGATAACGGCGACATCCTCAACGCCATGCACGAAGGGCTTGGCAACGGGGACGGCGGCACCACGCCACCGGTCAACAAGCCGCCTGTGGCCAATGCGGGTAGCGATCTGAGCGTGACCGGCCCGGCCGAAGTGACGCTCAATGGCAGCGCGTCCCACGATCCGGAGAGCGGTGTGCTGAGCTACAGCTGGAAGCAGGTCTCGGGCCCGCAGACCACGCTGCTCGATGCCACCCAGGCCAAGGCCCGTGTGGTACTCAATGCCGTCAGCACTGACATCAACCAGGTGTTCGAGCTGACCGTCACCGACGATCACAACCTCACGGCTAAGGATCAGGTTGTGGTGACCAACAAGGCGCCGCAGCCGAACCTGCCACCGGTGGTGACAGTGCCTGCTACCGCCAGCGTCGAATCCGGCAAGCAGGTGACCATCAAGGCCACCGCCTCCGATCCGAACGGCGATGCCCTGACCTATCAGTGGAGCCTGCCTGCGGGTCTCACCGCCACCGGTCAGAACAGCGCGACCCTGGTGGTCACCGGCCCGAGCGTGACCAGCGACACCGCCTATGACCTGACCCTGGTGGTCACCGACGGTTCCCTGGATGCCAGTGCCGGCACCCGCCTGACCGTCAAACCGGCCAGCACGGGCGGTGGCTGCAGCACCACGGATCCGGATGCCGCCAATCACCCGGCCTGGAGCGCCAGCACCGTCTATAACACCGACGCCAAGGTGAGCCACAAGCAGCTAGTGTGGCAGGCCAAGTACTGGACCCAGGGCAACGAGCCAAGCCAGACTGCGGATCAGTGGAAGCTGCTCAGCCCGGTGCAGCTCGGCTGGAATGCCGGTGTGGCGTATAACGCCCAGGACATCACCACCTATAACGGCCGCAAGTGGAAGGCTCAGTACTGGACCAAGGGCGATGAGCCCGGCAAGGCCGCAGTCTGGGTTGACCAGGGCGCTGCCAGCTGTAACTGAGTGTCATCACTCAAGCAATGGGGCCCAGTGCCCCATTGCTTTCTCCCCATTCCTTCCCGACCTGCCAGATCTTCTCAATCTGCTTTCAGAACGTCGTAAATAAGCGCCTACGCGCACTAGAGGACACTTTCAATGCACCATGACAGCACGCAGTGGATGGCCAAACTCTCCATCCTGGGGCTGGCGATCCTGAATGTCAGCCCGCTGGCGATGGCCCAGCAGAGCAGCACGACCGGCGAGTTTCGTAAAGATCAGAGCAGCCCCAAGGTGTATAGCCAGGAGGGCTTGGTGGATAACTTCCCCCAGCAGTTGCCGGTAGGGGCGACCTTCGCCCCGCTGCTGACGGCCTGGGACGCCGATGATGGCGATCTCACCGCCAGGCTGGTGCAGCTTAGCGGGGTCAACACCCAGCTGCCCGGGCAATATGTGGCGAAATATCAGGTCACGGACAACGGCCTACCCACAGTGGATGGCTTCAAGGGGTGGGGCAAAAGCACCACCACCTATTCGTTGCCGGTGACCGTCTACGATCCGGCGCTCCAGCAGCCGGAACACAACATCACGCTGGGAGCGCTCTGGCAGGATGGCGATGTCTCGGCTCAGAGGATACTGTTGGCACCGGGACAGGCGCTGAGCCGCAGCATCCTGATCGATGGTGGCTCGCTGCCGCTGCTGGGTGACAAGCTGACGGTCACCACCTTTCAGTTCCAGGAGGCCCAGTGGGGGGGTAACAACCGCCAATTCACCGTCATGCTGACCGACATGGAGAGTGGCGAGCAGATTGCGAATGTGTCGGCCACCGTCGCCAGCACCCGTCTGGTGCTCGCCGAGCCCGTCACTTTGCAGGCAGACAAGGAGTATCGCCTCACCCTGAGCTACCTCGCCGGCCCAAATAGCCAAGGCTTCAGACTCAATGCAGACGGCGACTTCTGGCTGCAAGGGGAGGGCCAGCAGACACAGGCGCTCAACTCCTATGCCCAGGTGCTGGCGGATCCCGCGAACCAGCTGGCGTTCGATCCCGGTCTGAGCCGTCCGCTCAAGGAGAAGATGCTGAGCAGCAAGGGCGGCAACGAGGCGCTCTATATCCGTAAGTTGCCCGCTGCCGAGGCGCAGGATCTGACCTACGTCATCCAGGATCCTGCGCTCGCGAGCCTGCAGGTACAGGCGGGCGCACAGCAAGACAAGCTGGTGCTGAGCGGTCTGCGGGCGGGGGAGACCAACCTCGAGATCCGCGCCAACGGCCAGCCGGTGGATCTGGTGCGTCTGGTGGTCACCTTGCCCAAAGAGGTGAGCCTCTCCTACAGCTATATCGCCTTCCCCGGCGAGACCAAGACTCACCTGTGGGACGACGGCGCCCTGATCGAGCGCGAGCTCACCCGCCGCTACGCCCCCTACAACATCCAGCTCAAGTGGGTGGATAACGGCGTGCTGGTGCATGACTGGGACAAGGACGGCAATGGCGACTCTTATGCCGCTGACCGCTCCGAACAGGACGCACCGCTGAAAGAGGGCTGGATCCCGAACCAGGAACAGGTCTTCTCCAATCTCTATGTCCTGCGGCGCTATAAGGACGATGCCAAGGGATGCGCCGGCTCAGGCGGGGGCTCCTCCACGGGCTCGGGGCCGACCGATGCGCCTCCCCGTGAGGGTCATCGCGCCGCCTGCCCGGGCAACGCGACCGAACTCGGCCAGGCGTTGACCCTGGCCCACGAGCTCGGCCACAACCTGGGGCTGTGGCACACCAAGGACACCGATCCTAATGGCGCCGCCAATCTCATGTATGTCGGTCGCCAGGAAGGGATCTTCTTCGCGAACCAATGGCGAACCATCCACCAGACGCTGGTGGCCCGCCTCGCCGCCGGCGAGCCGGGAGTGCGCGAGGGGGCTGGCCCGGCGCAGACACCGCCACCGCTCGTCAACCAGCCGCCGCTCGCCAATGCCGGTGGCGATCTCAGCGTCACAGGCCCGGCCGATGCGGTGCTGGATGGCGCCGCCTCCCGGGATCCAGAAGGGCAGGCGCTGCGTTATCAATGGCGTCAGCTCAGCGGCACTCCGGTCATTCTCGATCGTGGGGACGAGGCGCAGGCCAGGATCGCCGTGCCCGCTAGCCAGCAAGACAGCGAGCTGGCGTTTGAGTTGACGGTGACCGATGCGCAGGGCGCGCAGGGGAAAGACCAGGTGCGGGTGCATAACGGCGCCATGGCGGTGAACCGGGCCCCGACCGTCAGCCTGCCCGCCGCCTTCACCGCCAAGGGCGGGCAGCAGCTGAACATCCAGGCCCAGGGCAGCGATCCCGATGGAGACGCGTTGGCGTATCAGTGGCAGCTGCCGGCGGGCCTGGTGGCGAGCGGGCTGGACTCCGCCAACCTGACCATCACGGCGCCGGAGCTCGGCACCGAGCAGAGCTATGAGCTGACCCTGACCGTCACCGACGGCGCGCTGGATGCCCAGGCCAGTACCCGCCTCACCGTGCAACCCAAGGCGAATTCAACCTGTGCCAGCACGGATCCCGAGGCTGCCAGGTACCCCGCCTGGCAGGGGAGCAAGACTTACATCGGCAAGGAGCTGGTGAGCCATAACCAGCTGCTGTGGCGGGCGAACTACTGGAACCAGGGCAACCCACCCAGCCGCAGCACCGGCCATTGGGCGCTGGTCAGCCAGGTACGACTCGGCTGGGAGGCAGCAGTGACTTACAACGGGGGCGATCTGGCCAACCACGGCGGGCACAGCTGGCAGGCCAGGTACTGGACCCTCGGCAACGAGCCTGGCAAGTCGGATGTCTGGTTCGACCTGGGAGTGGTCGACTGCCCATAGATCATGCCTGCCGTTTTGCGCCAGGCCTGACTGTGGCGAAGGGAACCGACAGCCACAGAGGGCCTGGTACTGGGCAAGGATGCAACAGATGCTGGGGCAGAGCGACTCGTTGAGCGCTTCACCCCGGCTGCGTGGACGGTCAACCCGTTCCCGCGACCAGTTCAGACTCGGGAGGCCGGCGAGTGAGATGGAGGATCCGTCTCCTGTATTGCCGCCTCCCTCATAGGGGCATGTGGACATGCCCCATCACCATGAGAACCATAACAATGAAAAAAACACAGCTAGCCAGCCTGATCATGGCCACCCTGGCGAGCGGCCCCTTGCTGGCCGCCGTTCAGGCACCCACCCTGCAGCCATTCAATACTCAGGTGCCCACCAACGATCTGCAAGGATCCCTGGCGGCGCAGGTACTATTTGCCCAGAGCCAAATTTTTCCGGCCCATGTCGCCGAGGGGGATAACCAGCCCAGACTGACTGCCCTGCGCAAGAGCCTGCTGCTGGTGCGGCCCCTGCAGGCCGATCCCGCGGCGCCGATGACGGTGACCGCGCTCAATGGAAAGGGACAGCCGCTCGGCACCCTGGCCCTCAACCCGCCTGAGCAGCAGCCGAAAACGGCCTATTACCTCGATGGTTCACCAGAGGGTGGCGTTGACTTCACGCCGGGCGCGGGCACCACCAATATCATCCGCAGCAGCGCCGAGCTGGCACGTCTGAAGGATCCCGCGGCGGCCTTCCTGCTCCAGCGTCTGCAACAGCATGCCCTGGTGGAGGTACAGACCGCCGATGGTCAGTGGGTCGGGGATATCTATCTGCCAGACGGTGCGGCGCTGGAGGGCAAGATGGTGCGTACCAGCTCCAATGCCGGTTACAACTCGACGGTGCGCTACAGCGGCCGCCAGGTGACGCTCTCCCGTGGCCAGACCCTGCAATTCAAGTTCGTGGACGGCCAGTGGATCCGCGAGGGGGAGCTGGAGAACAACGGCATCCGCTATGCGACCGACGCCTGGAGCGCCGTGCTGCCAGCCGACTGGATCAAGCCCGGGCTGAGCCTGCAGTTCAATCAGGGCGTGCTCAGCGGTGAACTGACGGCGCTCGAGGTCGGCGCGCCGAGCGAGCTGCTCATTCACACCATCGACATCGGCATGTTGACCGCCCCCCGTAACGAGTTCGACTTCGCCAAGGATCCCGAGGCGCAGCGCGAGTATTTCCAGACGGTGCCGACCAGTCGGCTGATCGTCAGCCAGTACGCGCCGCTCGCCCTGGCGGAGGTGATGCTGCCAAACGGCACCCTGCTCACCGATTTTGATCCCAGTCAGGGTGGCTGGCATGAGGGCACCATGCGCCAGCGCATCGGTAAGGAGCTGATTTCCCTCGGCATCGACAACGCCAACTACGGCATCAACAGCACGGCCGGGGAGGGGGAGAACAGCCACCCCTATGTGGTGGCCCAGCTGGCGGCCCACAACAGCCAGGGCAAGTACGCCAACGGTATTCAGGTGCACGGCGGCTCGGGGGGGGGTGGCATCGTCACCCTCGATAGCTCCCTTGGCAACGAATTCAGCCACGAGGTGGGTCATAACTATGGCCTCGGCCACTACGTCGGCGGCTTCGCCGGCTCGGTGCATCGCAGCGCGGGCGAGATCAATTCGAGCTGGGGCTGGGACGGGGACAAGAACCGCTTCATTCCCAACTTCGGGGTCGGCCGCGACGGCCAGAGTACCTGTCTCGACGGTCAGTGCCAGGCTCCCTTCGAGGGTCACCCCTTTGGCCTGGATGCCATGGCCGGTGGGGCGCCCTTCTCCGGCTTCAACCGTTTCACCCTCTATACCCCCAACTCGGCCGCCATCATCCAGCGCTTCCTCGAGAGCAAGGCGGTGTTCGATGCCGGCTCGGCGACGGGATTTAGCAAGTGGAATGCCGCCACCGCAACCATGGAGCCCTATCAGCACAAGGTGGACTTCCTGGAGCAGGTCACGGCGCCGGTGAGCGATCTGGGTGAGGTGAAGCTGGCGGCACTGCTAGCGGAATACGATCTGGTCAAGATTGCCATGTGGGACGGCAACTGGACGCGCAACATCCGGCTGCCGCTGGCCTCGGCGGTGAATCCTGGTCGCATCGTCAGCGTCGATCACAATGCCGGCTACAACAGCACCCTGTTTATCAATGGCCAGCAGATCACCGTCTCCCGCGGCTTCAAGAAGAGCTACACCTCCGATGGCAGTCGCTGGAACGAAGGGACGCCGGCGGACCTGCGCATCGACCGCAAGCCACAAGCCTTCGGGGTGCCGGTGACCACTCTGGTCGGCTATTACGATCCCAGTGGCCAGCTGCCGAGCTACATCTACCCGGCGCTGCACGGCGCCTATGGGTTTGGCTACGGCGATGACGCCAGCCGACTGGCAGACAAAGATTGCCAGCTGCAGGTGGAAACCCGTGACGGCTTGCTGCGTTTCAGACTGGCCAATCATCGTCTGAGCACCGGGGTGATGAACAAGTTCCACATCAACGTGCCGACGGCGAGTGCACCGCAGAGCGCCGCGGTGATCTGCGGTGCGAGAACGCTGGATCAGCAGACTATCTCGGCGCCGGGCGAGACGCTCACTTACACGGTCAATGGCCGCCCACTGTAGTGGTTGTTTATGCTAAAAATATTTACATTAGTAGTGTTATGTAGCGTAGAAAGCCAATGAATCATGCAATAAAAAAGGCCCCTCGGGGCCTTTTTTCATGGAACGACATGGGTCATCAGAGCGGCTTCTGCCACAGACTCAGCAACATATCCTGCTCCATCTCGTCCGGTCCCTGGTGGGTGAAGGCGTGACGCTGCTCGCCGCCGGCGCGCCAGCCGAGGCGGCTGGTTTCCAGCACGTGGCCGCGCAGACCCTGATCCATGACCATGGTGAACTGGCAGCGCTGCTGTTGCAGCGGGTTGAGTCCGGCCAGGGTGGGCCAGCTCAAGGGATGCTCCATGCTCACCGGGTTGAGGCTGACTCTCAGTTGCCACTGGTGACGCGGGCCGGGCTGCAGATAGAGCAGGTAGCCGCCCGGTGCCAGCCAGCTGACCAGGGATTCGGTCTTGACCTTGAGATCGTTGACCAGCAGCACCTGGGCCGAGCCGGGTTGCAGCGGGGCGCGGGCCGGATCGGCGATGACGAAGTGGCCTTCTGGCTGCGCCTTGTTGGCGGCGAAGATGGCATTCTTGGCCAAGTCGACCCCGCCGAAGCGCCAGTCGGGCAGGCGCTCGGCCAGGGCGCGGCAGTAGTAGCCTTCGCCACAGCCGAGGTGGATCAGCTCATGGGTACCGAGAGGGGCCAGCAGCGCCGCCATGGCCTCCACCAGCGGCAGCTGGTGGCCTTGCTCCAGGAAGTGGCGCTTGGCGCGCATCAGCATACGGCTGTCGCTGTCCTTGGGATCCTTCTTGCCGGGAATGAGGTCAAGATAGCCTTCCGGGGCCGGATCGAAATGGTGCTTGTTGTCGCAATAGACCCCGCGGGAGGCTTCATGAAGATGCAGGGGGCTGCGACACAGGGGGCATTGAAGATGCATAGCTACTCGCTTGGTTGAAGCCAGGGAAGGGCGTTCGGGATTATAGGGGAGATGATAGAAAAAGGCTGCCAGGGCAGCCTTTTATCTGTCGATGCCAAGGTGGCTGCGCCAGGCGCCGCCACCTGCCCGATCAACGGGTACCAAACACCACTATGGTCTTGCCGTGGGCGGAGATGAGCTCTTGCTCTTCCAGCATCTTGAGGATGCGGCCGACGGTTTCGCGAGAGCAGCCGACGATCTGGCCGATCTCCTGACGGGTGATCTTGATCTGCATGCCATCCGGGTGAGTCATGGCATCCGGCTGCTTGGCCAGGTTCAGCAGGGTCTGGGCGATCCGGCCGGTCACGTCCAGGAAGGCGAGGTTGCCGACCTTCTGGCTGGTGTGCTGCAGGCGCTTGGCCATCTGGCCGGAGAGACGCAGCAGGATGTCCGGGTTGACCTGGATCAGCTGGCGGAACTTTTTGTAGGAGATCTCGGCGACTTCACAGGCTCCCTTGGCACGCACCCAGGCGGAACGCTCCGGATTCTCGTTCTCTTCGAACATCCCCATTTCGCCCAGGAAATCCCCCTGGTTCAGGTAGGACAGGATCATCTCCTTGCCCTCGTCGTCCTTGATCAAGACGGCGACGGTCCCCTTGACGATGTAATAGAGGGTTTCCGCCTTCTCACCGGCATGGATCAGGGTGCTCTTGGCGGGATACTTATGAATGTGGCAATGCGACAAGAACCACTCCAGGGTGGGATCGCTTTGCGGTTTGCCAATGATCATGAGACTTCCTCTGTAGTGTCTTTTTTATGGACTCGTGCGTCCAGGCAAGTTGCCAGTCTTGCCATTCCTTGTATTGGGTCGCAGTAGGATAAGAGCCTTTGTCTGTGCTGACAAGGCTTTGGGTTTTTTTGCCCCTGGCCTGTGGCCTCGTTCTGCTGCGCTATCCCGGCCATTCTAGGTAAGAAGAGGGGAATAGATGTTGATTTCGATCTATTTACCCCACGAGTGTGCAAGATAATGGGCTGTGCCACTCGGGCCTCGGCTGAGGTATGCTATGAGCGTTAGAACCGTCGTCATTGAGAGGAAATGTGAGATGAAAGCCAAGGTCAGCTGGGTGGAAGGCATGAAGTTTGTGGGCGAGAGCGAGTCTGGTCATCAGGTGACCCTGGACGGCGCCAACCCGGGCGAAGGTGCCAGCCCGATGGAGATGATCCTGCTGGCGGTCGGTGGTTGCAGCTCCATCGACGTGGTCTCCATCCTGGAGAAGGCGCGTCAATCCGTGACTGCTTGTCATGTGGAGCTGGAAGGGGCCCGAGCCGACACCGTCCCCCGGGTATTTGAGAAGATCCATCTCAACTTCGTCGTGACCGGCAAGGGGCTGGCCGAGAAACAGGTGGCCCGTGCGGTCGATCTGTCGATGGAGAAGTACTGTTCAGTTTCCCTGATGTTGGAAAAAGCGGTAGAAATTACCCATAGTTATCAAATTCTTGAAGCTTGATAGTTGTAGTTTGTCCCGTCGATAACGCCATGACATAAGGAAAGTACAATGAAAAAGACGATAATGTTGCTTCCCCTGTTCGGACTGGCCGCCTGCAGCATGCCGCAGCCGACCCAGTATCAATACAGTCAGTATCAGTGTGGGGAAGAGATGTTGGCCATCACCTATGATGCCCAGGCCGACATGGTGCAGTTCCCCTACGCCGGGGTCTATCACAAACTGGGCCGCATCGACTCGGCCAAAGACACGGCCAGCTATTCCGATGGCGTGACCACCTTCTCCCATCAGGACAAGAAGGCCACCCTGGTCCAAAAGGGTGTGACCCTGCTGACCTGCGAGCTCAAGTAATCGTCATGGTGTGACTGCGCGGCATGGCAACATGCTGTGTCCCCAACGGCCTGCCTCGTGCAGGCCGTTGTGTTTTGGGAATGCATCAGTTGCCGGGCAGGGCGCTCAGCAACTGAGCGGCTAGCTGCTGACTCAGCTGGCGACGGTTTTCTGCGTCGATGGGGGTATCGCTGGCGAGCTGGATGGCACTGCTCCAGAGTGTCTGCTGGGTCTGCCGGTCGATCAGCATGACGGCCAGGGTGCCCTTGCGGGCATCGGCGTCGGCCTGCAGGCCCGGGGTCATGCCGAGGCGGGCGAATATCTCGCCATCGCTCATATCCTTGCTGCTGGCCACCCCGATGGCGACCAGCACATCGGCCTCATCGAGCGGCACGCTCTGCCAGCCCTTGCCGTTGAGATCTTGGCTGACGGCCTGCTGGATCGGCTCCAGCCAGGGCGCGGCACTGTTGCCCGCATACTGGTACTGCTCGGCCAGCGCATAGCGCGGTGTGGCGCCGTAGCGCCAGTGGTCCGCCGGGCGCACCACCATGGTGCCCGTCTCGACGGTGGGGGGGGCGGGCCCTGTGCTGCAACCACCCAGCAGGGCCACCAGTGTTAATGAGAGAAGTGCAGCGCGCATCATAAGCTCCTTGGCTCAGGTGATCTTGCCGGTTTCGAGCAACTGCTGGATCAGGGGGCGCAAGATAAGCTCCATCGCGAAACCCATCTTGCCGCCCGGCACCACTATGGTGTTCATCCTCGACATGAAGGCGCCGTCGATCATCGACAGCAGGTAGGGGAAGTCCACCTGCTTGATGCCGCGAAACCGGATCACCAGCATACTCTCGTCCAGGCTGGGTATCACCTTGGCACTGAAGGGGTTGGAGGTGTCGACGGTGGGCACCCGCTGGAAGTTGATGTGGGTGCGGGAGAACTGCGGCGTGATGAAGTTGATGTAGTCATCCATGGAGCGGACGATAGAGTCAGTGACCGCCTCGCGGGAGTGGCCACGCTCCGAGGTGTCGCGGATCAGCTTCTGGATCCACTCCAGGTTGACAATGGGCACCACGCCGATGAGAAAGTCCACGTGCCGTGCCACGTTGTGCTCGCCGGTGACCACGCCGCCGTGCAGCCCTTCGTAGAACAGCAGATCCGTCTCTCCCGGCAGATCCTGCCAGGGGGTGAAGGTGCCCGGCATCTGATTGAAGGGCACAGCCTCGTCGAAGCTGTGCAGGTAGCGCCGGTATTGGCCGCTGCCGCTCTGGCCGTACTCCTGGAAGAAGGATTCCAGCAGACCGAAGTCGTTCGCCTCCGGGCCGAAATAGCTGATGTGGCGGCCCTGCTCGCGCGCCTTGCGGATCGCCACGTCCATTTCGGGCCTGGTGTAGCGATGAAAACTGTCCCCCTCGACCACGGCCGCGTTATACCCCAGCTGATGAAACATGGAGCGAAAGGCGTTGGTGGAGGTGGAGGTGCCGGCACCGGACGAACCGGTAACCGCAATGATGGGATGCTTGGCCGACATAGCGTTCTCTCTTCCTTGGGAGTTCCGTTATAAGGGCATGTTCAAAGTGCGGTCAAGTGCGCCTTCAAGACAATGCCGTGCCATTTCATGCTGATATCACCGCACCGTCGGCTTCCCGGTATGTGCCGATACCATCCGGGCGGGTCACTACGGGTGTCTTGCCAGAGGATCTTCTCCGCGCAGGTAATAGCCGCTCGCCGACGGTATTTTTAGCGGCGATCATCGGTGCCCAGAGAGACCCTGTTCAGGTGCAGTTCAAGGTCATTTCCCGACCCTGTCTCATTGTTCCAGGAAGTCATCGGCCGGTGAATTGCTCAAGTTTTCCCTGGGCACGACGTTAACACTCTCGTGCAACTCGCTGTAGACGAGCACGGCGCTACCTTGTAGTAATTGTTGTCTGACCTCTTCGACCTTGTCGGCCAGGCTGACATCCTGTTCACCGTATTCGGTGCCTTCTTGCAAGACAAAATGCTCTAGCAGGTTATTGAGGGTGTCTGGATCCAGTTCTTGCCAGGGGATAATCATGGTTTCATCTTCAGTGACTCGCGTATGGATATTGTCGGTGTCTGGCCGACAAGCGCAAGGAGTTTGTCTGGATCCAAGCGAGGGTATGCATGTTATCTGCTGAACAACGTCGCCTCTCCAGTCACTTCGACCATCACCTGAACGAGGTACGCCGGCGCGCCCTGAACGGGGGATTGCGCTGGTTCTGGGTCATCAACCTCATCTCCATCCTGTTTCTGCTGACGCGTTTCTACATCTACTGGGACGCCCACATGATGCCGAGCGGGGCCCTGCCTTGGCACTATGAGTGGCATCTCATCGCCATGTTTGCCATCTGCCTGCTGATGCCCGTCTTGTGGCGTTACCTCTCCCGCCAACCGGCCTCCGTCTGGCGACCCCGGTTGTGGGGCGGCGCCTTGTGCTGGGGAATCGCCTGGGCATCCATGGGTTACAGCCTCTCCCTCGTCGACCCCAAGGCGGGGTTTAGTCTGAGTTTCAACATGGTCAGCCTGTTGCTGCTGACGGCGCTGATCGCTTTTTATAGCGAGCTGCGGCTGTTCTACTGCCTGGCAGCTGCTCCCTTGCTGTTTCTGCTGGTGCGGGCCTATGGCAGTCCATTCCCCATCGATGTGGTCAACGTGCTGGCGGTGGGGATGCTGCTTACCGTGCTGGAAACCGGGCGGCGGATGCTCAATGGCTGGTTCGAACTGGCAGTGTTGCGCGAGCATGACAATCTGGTGCTGGCGCGCAAAATGGATGCCATGGCCAATCGGGATCCCCTGACGGGGCTCGCCAACCGCCGCCACTTCGATCTGGTCTGCAAGAATGCCATCGCACAGGGGACCACCCTGGGGACGCCGCTCACGCTGATTTTGCTCGATGTGGATTTCTTCAAACGTTACAACGATCACTACGGCCATCAGGCCGGGGATGAGTGTCTGATCCTGGTGGCCGAATGCATGGAGGAGAGCGTGCGTGAACCCGGCGATCTGGTGGCCCGTTATGGCGGCGAGGAGTTTGTGGTCTTGCTGCAGGACACGGATCTGGCGGGCGGCCAAGAGGTTGCCGAGCGCATCCACACTACCCTGGCGGCCCGTGCCTTGCCGCACGCAGGGTCAGAGGTGGCGCCCCACCTCACCCTGAGTCAGGGTATTGCCCAGTGGCAGCAGGGAGAGAGCCTCGTCATGTTGCTCGAACGGGTTGATGGTGCCCTCTATCGCGTCAAGGGGCAGGGGCGCAACGGCTATGCGACCGCAGAGTAACCCTGTTCATTGAGCCATTGGCTGATCCGCTCCTCCAGCCAGAAGCGGGGACGCCAGGGGGTGCCATGCAAGAAGCCCACATGGCCGCCACGGCGGCTCAGCTCGTAGCGCACCAGGGGGGAAAGCTGCTCCGGCTGCGGGATCACCGCATGGGTCATGAAGGGATCATCGGCGGCGTGGATCACCAGGGTCGGGATGGCAATGCGGGCCAGCAGACCGAGGCCGGAGCAGGTGCGGTAGTAGTGATCGGCACTGTCGAAGCCGTGTAGCGGCGCCGTCACCTGTTCGTCAAAGTCGCGCAGGGTCGAAATACGTTCCACCTGCTCCGGTTGCCAGCGAGCCTGGGCCGCCGCCTGATGACGGATCTTGCTCTGCAAATTGCTGCGCATGGTGCGCAACAGATAGCTCTGATAGACCCGTGAAAAACCCTGGTTGACCCGATCGGCGCAGCTGGCCAGCTGCAAGGGGGCCGAGATCACCACGGCGGCAGCCAACTCGGCCGGACAAGCCCGCGCCAGCAGATTGACCAGCATGTTGCCGCCAAGGGAGTAGCCGATGGCCACCATCGGCTTGCCGGGAAAACGGCGACCCAGCTCTGAGATCAATGCTTGGGCATCCTCGATGGCGCCGGAGTGATAGGCCCGCAACAGCCGATTCGGCTCACCGCTGCAGCCCCGAAAATGCATCAATACCGCCTCATTACCCTGCCGCTGCAAGTGGGCAAACAGCCCCTTGGCATAGTGGGAATGGATGCTCCCTTCCAGGCCATGGAACAGCACCAGCAACGGCTTGTTCCCCTGACTGATGGGCCCGCTCCAGGCGAGATCGACGAAATCCCCATCCGCCAATTCGAACCGCTCGGCGGTGAAGCGCGCCGGTGCCCGGCGCAGCCACTTTGGCAAGATGGTTTGCAGGTGGGGATTGCGGGCCCACCAGGGGGCGTGGAAGTGGCTTTCTGTCAGCATGAGATGGCTCTGGACATAGAGGTGGGGATTGGGCGGCGAGCCTGTTGCTCGCCACCGTCATCTTACATTAGGCGTCAGGCGGGCAGACGGTCGTGGTGTTCGGCACCGCGCAGCATGGCCTGGATCAGTTCGTTGGCCTCAAACTTGGTCAGCGCTTCATGGGCGCCCACCTGATGGGCCCGCTCCACGCTGATCTCGCTGGAGAGCGAGGTGTGCAGGATGATGTAGGCCTCCGCCAGCTTGGGATCGCTCTGCACCTCGAAGGCCAGCTCGTAGCCATCCAGCCCCGGCATCTCGATGTCGCTCACCAGGATGTCGATGCGGCTGCCTTGACCGACCTTGGCCTGCATCAGGCTGAGGGCATCGCGCCCGTTGGTACAGACCTCGTAGGGAATATTGATGTAATCCAGCGCCGCCATCAGCTGGCGGCGGGCGACCGAGGAGTCGTCCACCAGCAGGATCCGCATCGGCTTGAGCCGCTCGCGCTGTACGTCGGTCAACACGGGGTAGAGATGGCTGGGATCGTCCGGATAGACCCGGGACAGGATCAGCTCCACGTCCAGCAGCTGGATCAGCTGCTCGCCGACCTTGGTCACCCCGGTGACGAACACGTTTTGGCCGAGGGAAGGGGGTGGCGACTCTATGTCACGCCAGTTGCACTCGGTGATCTTGTCGATGCCGCGCACCAAGAAGCCCACCAGGGTGCGGCGGCAGTCGGTGATGATGATGAAACACTGCGCCATCTCCTCCTTGGCGATAGGCCTGTAGCCCACCGCCATCGCCATGTCGATCACCGGTATGGTGGTGCCTCGCATGCTGGCGGCACCGAGCACTGTCGGGTGCGAGTGCGGCATGGCGGTGAGCTGGGTGTAGGGCACTATCTCCTTCACCTTGAGGGTACCGATGGCGAAGGATTGGCGGGCCGAGAGGTGGAACAGCAACATGCCCTGGGATTGGTTGGCCTTGCTCGTCATGGCGGATGTCCTGTTGATCTAAAGGGTGGCGGTCAGCTTGGTACTCAGCATAGAGGATGATAAAAGCAATGAGCTGCCTGTTATTAGCGGCCATTGGCCCCAAAACTGGACTGCTTTCACCACTATTTATTTCCTCATCCGGCTCACTGTGAGGGTTGCTGTAACAGGGCGTCAAGGGTCAGCCCCAGCCATTGCTGGCAAGCCTCGTCCAGCGCCGAGTCATCTGAATAACCGAGTTTGCTCATGACCTGCGCCGGCTTGCTGCCGCTTCTGAGCAGACGCACCGCCTGCAACAACTGCCACTGGGCGCCGAGGGCCACGGGATCCAGCCCGGCGGCCATGAGCGTTTGCCCGGCGGTGAGGTCGCCCGCCTGCAGTGCACGCCAGGCGCTTTGCAGCGACTGATCCGCCTGTGAGCGGATGGTGCAGCCCTGCAACTCGTCCTGGATCACCCGCAGGCGGTGGCCATAGGCCCCCTGCCAGTCAGGCTCCCTGTTCCAGCTGGCCAGGCTGCCGAGCAAGGCATCGAGCAAGGGGGTCGGTTGCAGCCAGCCCGCCTGAGCGGGTTGGGCCACCCGCAGGGAGCAGATCAGCCGATCATAATGGCAGCCCGCCAGGGGAGTGAAGGCGGCGAGGGCATCGGCGCACAGCCAGAAGTGGCTGCCCGCGGTCAGCAACAGCTCATGGGCGCCGAGTCTCAGCAGCGCCGCTCCCTGGGTAACACGCAGCAGCTGGCCCATGGGGGAGCGTTTGCGGGCACCGACTTGCAGATGAGGAGTGGAAAAATGCTGATATTCGATGGCGTGATGCATGTAAAAACCCTGATATGATGCTGCCTGGAGGTAACGAAAATGGAAACCAGACGTAAAAAGCGCTTCATTGCCGGTGCGGTTTGCCCGGCGTGCGGCAAGATGGACACCATGATGCTGTATATGGAGCATGGAGTCGAGAAGGTGACCTGTGTCGACTGCGGGGACACCCAAGTGCAGACTCAGGCCGAGGTCGACAAGGCCACCCGTGAGACCGAACAGGTCATAGGTGTGTTTCGTCCTGAATAACGGTCGGCCAGATGGCCGAGGTCGATAAGGCCATCATCAGACTGAACAGGTCATAGACGTGTTTCGTCCTGAATAACGGTCGGTCAGATGGCCGAGGTCGACAAGGCCATCATCAGACTGAACAGGTCATCGGCGTGTTTCGTCCTGAATAACGGTCGGTCGGATGGCCGAGGTCGACAAGGCCATCATCAGACCGAACAGGTCATAGGTGTGTTTCGCCCAGAATAACGGTCGGTCAGATGGCCGAGGTCGACAAGGCCATCATCAGACTGAACAGGTCATCGGTGTGTTTCGCCCCGAATAAGGGGCATCCAGTATATCCAGGATGAGGCCAGCTCCATTTTGGACTGCTGACTTTTTCAGCATGCCAGAGGGGGGCAGATCATATGCTTGGCCACCTTTTTGAGGTATTCTGGGCCCGTTTTTTTCTATCCGCAGGATCCCTGACATGAAAGTAGCTCCCCTGAGCGTGGTTACGCTGGAATACACGGTCACCGACGAACACGGTGAAGTCATCGACACCACTGTCGGTAAAGAGCCTCTGGTGTATCTGCACGGTACCCGTTATCTGGTCTCCGGCCTCGAAGCCGAGCTGGAAGGTCGTAGCGTGGGCGAGGCATTCGACATCACCCTGACCCCGAGCCAGGCCTACGGCGACTATGACGAGAGTCTGGTGCAGGAAGTCCCCGGCGAGCTGTTCGATGGCATGGAAGTGTCTGAAGGGGATACTTTTGTTGCCGAGACCGACGATGGCCACCGCCCGGTGACTGTGGTTGAAGTCTCCGAAGAGTTCATCAAGGTTGACGGTAACCATCCGCTGGCCGGCGTGACCCTGGGCTTCAAGGTTGAGATCAAGGACGTGCGCGCTGCCACGGCCGAAGAGCTGGCCCACGGCCACGTACACGGTGCCGGTGGTTGCGGTCACGATCATGGCCACGACCACGACCATGGTCACGATCATGAGCACGGCGGTTGCTGCGGTGGTGGCGGTCACGCTCACGATCACGGCCATGACCACGGTGATGACCATGGCCACGGCGGTTGCTGCGGTGGTGGCGGTTGCGGTGGCAAGGGTCACCAGCACTGATCTCAGCCTCTGGCATGATAAAAAAACCCGCGTCTATCGCGGGTTTTTTTATGGGTGGCCGGCCTTGGCTCAATAGTGCGGCGGCGGCGTCTCTTCGGCCATGCTGGCGATCTGGCTGGGTTGCACGCTCTGCAGCTTGTCGACCAGCAGCTGGATCTGATGCTTGAGCCGGTCGAGTTCACGGCCTTGGGTGGTCACCTCCTCATTGAGCTGCTCCACCGTGTATTCGGCATAGGCGAGACGACTTTCCAGGGTCTCGAGGCGATCGTTAAGTTGCTGACTCATGGGCCTTTTGGTCCTTACTTGATAGTCCAGATTTCGGCCAGGCCACTGGAACTGGCGCTGACGAGGTGGCTATTGTCGCGCAAAGCCACGCCATAGACCACCGCACTCGGTGGTTTCACCTTAGGGTGGGGCGAGACGCGCCAGCTCTGCAGCAGGCTGCCATCGCTGACTCGCCACAGGGATAGCTGGCGGGAAGGGGCACCTGTGATGAGCCAGTTGCCGTCATTGGCGAAGCGAGCGCTGGTGTAGACCTCGAAGCGGTGATCGAACTGCAAGCGGCTGCGCTCCTTGCCGGTTTTGAGATCCCAGATGATGGCTTGGTGGCTGTCTGCGGTGAAGGCGAGGCGCCCCGCCGGGTCCAGCCTCGCCATTATCACCCGGCCGCCGTGGTTGAAGCGCCACACCACCTGGCCAGAGCGGGTGTCCCACAGGTAGGCGCTGTAGTCGTTGCCGCCGGTGAGGGCGTAGCGACCATTGGCGGAGAGATCCACCGTATTGACCTGCTCGGTGTGACCGAGAAACTGCAACCTGCGACCGCTCTGGGTATCGACCAGTTCGGCCTTGCCGTCGGCGCGGCCGATCAGCACCTGGCGGCCATCGGCCGAGAGTGCCGCGTCCCTCAGGCTGGATTCAGGAAGCGAATAGTAGCCTTGGGATTGGCCATCTTGCAGGCGCCAGATGGCGAAGGCGTGCTGGGTGGCGGTGATGACGTGACTGTCGTCTGGGGAGAAACGGGTGAGGGTCACAAAGTCGTTCTGGTCATCGGACTGGCGCCAGCGCCAGCGTTCCGTGCCCAGTACCAGATCCCATACCACTGTGCCCTGACTCAGGCTGGAGGCGATGGCCAGCTTGCCATCGCTGGAGAGATCCGCACTCAGCAAGCCCTGATTGGCGAGGCGGATCTGTTGACTGGGTAGTGAGCTCTGTTCGCAACCAGTCAGCATCAGACAAATACCGAGGAGATAAATGGCACTTTTGATCATTTTTCCTGTCTCATGCTTTCGTTACCTGCGATCAGGGCGTTAGTATAAGGCGCTTATCACGATAAACCTCTCATTTCACGAAGGAACCGAGAGCGGTATTTAGAGTTTTGGAGAAACTGATGAACAATTTTCTGAAGGTATCCCTGTTGGCTGCGGCCGTCGCCGTCGGTCTGACTGGTTGCCAAAAAGACGAGAAACCTGCTGCTAATACCGCAGAGGTCAAGGCTGAAGCCAGCAAGCCGGCAGAGGCCCCCAAGGCTGAAGCCAAGAGCTTTGAAGAGCAATCCGGCTATGCAATCGGCCTCTCCATGGGTCGTTATATCGCCAATACCCTGGAACGTCAGCAGGAGCTCGGCATCAAGCTGGACAACGCTGTCATCCTCAAGGGTGTGACCGACGGTCTGGGCAAAGAAGCCAAGATGACCGACGAGGACATCCAGAAGGTTCTGCAGCAATACGACGCCAAGATCAACGAGTTGACCAAGGCCAAGGCTGACAAGGATGCGGTGGAATTCCTGAAGAAGGGTGAAGAGTATCTGGCCGCCAACGCCAAGAAAGAAGGCGTGAAGAGCACCGAATCCGGCCTGCAATATCAGGTTGAGAAGATGGGTGACGGCGCCAAGCCCAAGGCCACCGACATCGTCAAGGTTCACTACACCGGTACCCTGACCGATGGCACCAAGTTCGACAGCTCCGTCGATCGTGGCGAGCCGGCGACCTTCCCGCTCAACCAGGTTATTCCGGGTTGGACCGAAGGCGTGCAACTGATGCCTGTCGGCTCCAAGTTCAAGTTCTTCCTGCCGTCCAAGCTGGGCTATGGCGAACATGGTGCTGGCTCTATCCCGGCTAACGCCGTGCTGGTATTCGACGTTGAGCTGCTGGCTATCGAGAAGCCGGCTGCCGATGGCGACAACGCCAAGAAATAAGCAGAACACTGCACAAAAACGGCTCCCAAGGGAGCCGTTTTACTTGGCTCGGTCCGGTGCCTGCCTCATAAAAGAGGGCCGCCATGCCTTGAGTGTGTGCCGGCAAACCCCCAGAATAGACAACAAAATCAATCGCAAGGATGGACCCCGTGGCTGAAAACAAACCTCGCGTCTTACTGGTGGAAGATACCCGCAGTCTGGCGGTCGTCTATGAGCAGTATCTGGCCCAGGATGGCTATGAGGTACTGCTGGCCGACTGTGGCCAGCAGGCGCTGGCCCAGTTGATGGCGAGCCCGCCGCCGGTGGTGTTGCTGGATCTGGAGCTGCCCGACATGTCCGGCATGGACATTCTGCAGCAGATCACCGAACAGCAACTGCCCTGCTCCGTGGTGGTGATCACCGCCCACGGTTCGGTCGATGTGGCGGTGGAGGCGATGCGCCACGGGGCCTTCGATTTTCTGACCAAGCCATTTGATGGCAAGCGGCTGTGCGCCACCGCCCGCAACGCCCTGACTCATCAGCAGCTGAGCTCCTTGGTGGCCCAATACCGGGAGAACTTCGAGCGCAGCTCTTTTGCCGGTTTCATCGGCGCCTCCATGCCGATGCAGGCGGTCTATCGCATCATCGAGAGCGCTGCGCCGAGCAAGGCGACGGTGTTTATCACCGGAGAGAGCGGTACCGGCAAAGAGGTGTGCGCCGAGGCCATTCATCAATGCAGCCCGCGCCGGGAGCAGCCCTTCATCGCGCTCAACTGCGCCGCCATTCCTCATGACCTGATGGAGAGCGAGATCTTCGGCCACGTGAAGGGATCCTTTACCGGTGCTCAGGGGGATCGCAAGGGGGCGGCCAGCCTGGCCGACGGTGGCACCCTGTTTCTGGACGAGATCTGCGAGATGGACTTGGATCTGCAGAGCAAGCTGCTGCGTTTCATCCAGACCGGCACCCTGCAGCGGGTCGGCAGCGGCAAGCTGGAGACGGTAGATGTGCGCTTCGTCTGTGCCACCAACCGGGATCCCCTGGTGGAGGTGAAGGCGGGACGTTTTCGAGAAGATCTTTACTACCGGCTGCACGTGATCCCCCTCAGTCTGCCACCCCTGCGGGAGCGTGGAGAGGATATTCTGCTGCTGGCGCGAGATCTTCTGCTGCGTTATGCGAAAGAAGAGAACAAGCGTTTCAAGGACTTCGATGCCGAGACGGTGCGGGTGCTGCTCGATTACCCCTGGCCCGGCAACGTGCGTGAATTGCAGAACGTGGTGCGCAACATAGTGGTGCTCAACGACAGGGAGTGGGTGAGCACGGACATTCTGCCACCCCCGTTAACGGGTGGCCGCGGCAGTGCCCTGCAGGCAGCCATGTCAGCGCCCCGAGATGACGCCAGCGCCCCTGCGCCGCGCAATGTGCCCATTCGCCCGCTCTGGTTGGTGGAGAAGGAGACCATAGAGCAGGCCATCGCCAGCTGCGATGGCAATATTCCCAAGGCCGCGGCCCTGCTGGAAATCAGCCCCTCCACCATCTATCGCAAGAAGCAAGGTTGGGACGAGGCAAACCAAGGCTGACGCTGCGTGCAATTGGAGCTCAGCCCACTCAAGCTCTGTCCATCTATCGCAAGAAGCAAGGCAGGGAAGTGGTCAAGCTGAGCTGGCGGGTCTATGACCTGCCCTGTCCGGGGTTACAGTTTGGCGAGATGCTTGAGCCTTGCCAGCCGCTTCCCTTCGTTGGCCTGCAGCCAGCCATCGCGCGATAGCAGGAACCAGGCGCGGGCAAAGTACTCAGGAGCGCTTGGATCGTCCAGCATCAGGCCATTCTCCCCCAGCTCCTCGAACAGATAACCATCCTCTGGTTCCTTGACCTCCGCCATGTCGGTTTGCAATTGCCTCAGCTCGCTCATCGCCTGCTGGTGCTGTCCCTGGGCCCGGCTGAGACGGGCCAGACTCCAGCGGGCTATAAAAGCCTTGGCGGGGTTGCCATGTTGCTCATGCCAGCTCAGACACTTCTGCTGACAAGCCCTGGCTTCTTCGAGTCGCCCCAGTTCGAACAGAGTCCAGCCCTGATGGTGGTAAAGGCTCGGTAGCCAGCCGCGCGCCTGCTCATCCTGACTACGCTCCGCCAGGACCATGGCCAGTTGCTGCCAGCGGCTCCGCTCTTCCAGCGGGGCCGTGATGGCCACCATGTTGGCCGCGTCGATGGCGAGATAATCTTCCCCAAGCTGGAGCCCCAGCGGCCATGCCTGTTCGAACAGGGCTCTGGCTCGCGTCTTGTCTCCTGCCGAGTTGAAACAGCGACCCCGCTCCAGCAGGGCGCGCAGCCTTGCTCTTGGTGTCGCATCGGTGAGGCGGGTTTCTATCTCGTCCAGCAGCTGGTGCGCTTCTGTAAACTGGCGTTGTAGGGAATGGGTGCGGGCGAGCTGGGTCAGCAGTTCCAGCTGATATTGCGGCTCGGCGCTGGCCTGGGTCTCGGCCAGCAGGGCATGAAAGCGCGCTGCGCTGGCGGCGGGATCCTGATAATCCCACAGGGTCATGAAGTCGGGCGGGTTGTGCATCTGGCCTCCTGGCTGGCGATCCTCTCACCAAGATGCCCATTGGCCATTGTTTGTACAAGAGGCGCCCGTCACAGAGCGCCTCTTGGTCAGTCAGCAATCAGCATACTCAGCGGTCAATACACCTTCTGTTAATACACCATGCCCAGACTCATCAGCATCAACCCGAGGGCGGCGAAGGCACCCTCCTTGATGGCCAGACGGGGCACCAGCGCCTTGGGCAGGGCCGGGAACAAGCTAAGGGCGAAGCCGAGCCCGGGCATCAGCCAGTGAAAGCCAGGGCTGCGCTGGGCAGGATCGGCCGCGCCATTGATGACGATAAGCAGGATGAACAGGGTGAAGGCGGGCAGAATAAACCAGCGTGCGCTGCCGGAGGCGACGGCGCGCAGCGGCGAGATGCGATAGAGCACCAGGGTTACGATAAACAGCACCAGGGGGGCCAGCAGATAGAGCGGGGCCGGATTCATGATAGAGCTTCTCCAGACGGTGGGAGGCGGGATTTAATCAGCCGGTGCAGGACATGACCAGCATGTCGGCCCCAGCCTGTGAAGCCGATCCCAGGCAAACCTTTGCCTGGGGCGGGATCAGTGCAGCCAGAACCAGGCAGCGGCAAAGCCCAGCCAGCTCAGCACCAGCAGCGCCCAAGGCAGGGGATGCTGGCGGGTGATCTCGACCAGCTCGATCTCATGGACTTCTTCCTCGTGCTCACCCGGCGCTGGCTGCTTCGCCTTGGCTTGCAGTTTCTTCTGGCGGCTGGCTTCGCGGGCCCGCGCCTTCATCTGCTTCTTGTATTCGTCTACCCCCTTTTGGATCCCCTGGGCGATCAGCTGGGTCTGCTCCTTGGTCTGGCCGGGTTTCTGATTGGCGCGGGCGATCTTCATCGCCTCTTGCTGGGTCTCGGGGGAAATCTTGTCGTACTTTGCCATTCACGGCTCTCCTTGGCATCAATGGACGGAAGTATGCCATAACTGCCCGCGTCAGGCTGCCATCCAGGTACGTTTGATGGGCTGGAATACGGGTGAAAAATGCGCCGAATATCAGAATGAGAAAACAGGTTGCGTGGGTGATCACATTTAGCGGAATTTGTGAGTCGTCGATGAAAAAGCGTCACAAGTTGTTTGTTATATTACCGCCCGACCCGAGGCTGGGTCGTCCAATAACAATATAAAAAGGTGATATGGAAATGCATTATAAATTTATCAAAGGAAGTGTCGCACTGGCTGTGCTCGCTGCGCTGAGTGGTTGTAATACCTCCAAGAACGAAAGTGTCGCCCCCTGCACTGAAAATGTCTGCAAACTGACCGTCCTGCACACCAACGATACCCATGGTCGTTTCTGGCACAACGACAAGGGTGAATATGGCATGGCGGCCCAGAAGACCCTGGTCGAGCGCCTGCGCGGCGAGGCCAAGGCGGCGGGCAGCGAGGTACTGGTGCTGTCCGGTGGTGATGTGAATACCGGGGTGCCCGAGTCCGATCTGCAGGATGCCGAGCCAGACTTCATGGCCATGAACAGCATTCGCTACGATGCCATGGCGGTGGGTAACCACGAGTTCGACAACCCCTTGAGCATCCTCGAGAAACAGCGCGAGTGGGCCAAGTTCCCCATGATCTCCGCCAACATATACGACAAGGCCAGCGGCAAGCGCTACTTCGATCCCTACAAGGTGTTCAAGCTGGACAATGGCCTCAAGGTCGCCGTGCTGGGTCTGACCACCGAAGACACCGCCCAGCTGGTGGATCCCAACAACGTCCAGACACTGGAATTCCGCGATCCGACCACGGAAGCGGCCAAGCTGGGGCAGCAGATTCGCAGCAACAAGGAAGCGAATCTGGTCTTCGCCATCACCCACATGGGTCACTACGAGAATGGCCAGCACGGCAGCAATGCCCCAGGCGATGTGGAGATGGCGCGGGCACTGCCGGCCGGTACCCTGGACGCCATCATTGGTGGTCACTCCCAGAACCCGGTCTGCATGGAGCCGGGTACCCCGGACAAGTACGCCAACTTCCAGCCGGGTGACGATTGCCAGCCGGATCAGCAAAATGGCACCTGGATCATGCAGGCTCACGAGTGGGGCAAGTATGTGGGACGCGCCCAGTTTGATTACCAAAATGGCAAGCTGACCCTGACCAGCTATGAGCTGATCCCGGTCAACCTGAAAGACAGCAAAGGCGCCTTCATTCAGGAGGAAATCACCAAGGACCCCGAACTTTACAACACCTTGCTCGGCTATCAAGAGAAGGGGCAGCAGGAACTTGGGGTAGTGATCGGTTCCACCGATGGCAAGCTGGAAGGGGATCGGGCTGTCGTGCGCGCTCAACAGACCAACTTGGGACGCCTCATCACTGCCGCCACGGCGCAGAAGTTGAACGCTGACTTTGCCATCGTCAACTCCGGTGGGGTACGTGACTCCATCGCTGCCGGTGACATCAGCTACCGCAGCGTGCTGCTGGTTCACCCCTTTGGCAATACGGTAAACAAGGCCGAGATGAAGGGCAGCGAGCTGGTGACCTACCTGGGCCAGGTGGCAACCAAGACCCGCACCACCGGCGGCTATGCTCAGTTTGGTGGCATCAACATGGCGGTCGATTGCCAAGCCAAGAGCGTGACCATCACCAGCGTGGGTGGCAAGGCGTTTGATCCTGCTGCGACTTACAGCTTCGCCATTCCGAGCTTCAGCGCGGCGGGTGGTGATGGTTATCCGAAGATCAATACCATCAATGCGGGTCTGGTGGATGCCGCCGTATTGAAAGAGTTCGTTGAGCTGAAGAAGACTATCCAGGTGGCCGATTATCAGCCCAATGGGGAAGTCAGTTATTTGAACTCTCCCTCAACCGCGGGCTGCCAATAATATTCAGGCACTCTGTTAGTAATTAAAAAAGGCAGCCATGGGCTGCCTTTTTTATTCATGGTGCCTCATAAAATTGATGAGGTTGTTATTAACGAGAGTGACTGAGCTGAGAGCCATTGCCACAGTGCAATAGCATTCAGGACTCCGAAATAGAAAAGGCGACCCTGAGGTCGCCTTTTTACTTTCCGGATGGAGAGCCTTACAGCTGCTCGATGCCGGCGATGTGCCAGGGAGCATTGTCCTTGGCCAGGTTACGCTCGAGGTGCCACACCTCTTTGATGTCTTCCTCGACGTTCTCCTGACGGTCCATGTAGCGACCGCTGAAGCGCACGCTGACCTGGGCCCAGTCGCTGCCGTAGTCGGCGCGCACCAGCTGGGTGTCCACGTACATCACTTCGGTATGCTGCTCGCCGGTCAGTTCGGCACGTTCGGCCTTGAGGTTTTCGAACAGCTCGGGGCTCACGTACTCGCGTACCTTCTCCAGATCGTTCTTGTTCCAGGCCTCTTGCAGGGTGCGATAGTGATCGCGGGCACCGGACAGGAAACCATTCATGTCAAAGCCCGGGGGCAGACGGAACGGCACGTCACTGTCGGCAAAGCCGGTTGCCTGCGGGGCGCTGTTGCTCTGCTCGAACTGCTGCGGGGCCTGGGGAGGCTGATAGCCCGCATAGGCAGCCTGTGGCTGGGCCGTCGCCGCCTTGTTCTTGCGCATGGCACGGAACAGGAAGACGGCACCCAGGGCCAGCATAGCGATCAGCAGCATATCCATGCCCTGCAGACCTTCAAATGCACCGCTACCCAGCAGATAGGCGAACAGGCCGCCAGCCAGCAGGCCGCCGAGCAGGCCACCCATCATGCCGCTCTTCTTGGGCGCCGCAGCCAGAGTCGGGTTTTTGCCGTTCACTGGTGCTGCGTTCGGAGCCGGTTGCGCCGGCGCCGTCTTGTAGCTCTTGCCAAAGGATTTGCCGCCGCCAAATTTCTTGGCTTCGGCGATGGGTGCCCCGAGGCCTATGGCCAGGATCACGGCAAACAGGGTCAGCATCTTTTTCATTTTGACTCTTTCACTCTCATGTGGATGGGGGCATGCTCTGCTTGTGCGAGGCGCATGGCAGGCTGCCAATCCCTTTTTGTGGTGCAGCTTGCGACTATGATTAACATGTTTGGCATGAATTATTCATGAACAGATTGCCCCTTCCCGGGGCGCTCAGCGGAGAATAACCATGAAAAATAGACGACCGAGTAGAACGGTACGCAGACAGCGCAACAAGGCGAGAGCCAAGGTGCAGGATCAGACCCTGATCTGGCCCTTTATCGTGGTGTGAGGAGGTACAACCTCATACCCAGGTGCAGTGATGGCAACCCATGGGAGGACGGTTGCGCCAGAGTGACGTTAATAGGGCGCATTAGCGCTCGCGATGACGGGGTTTCTTTTGTAAAATTCCCGTCCCCTTCCCGCTGCGGTTTTTATGTGTATGGCAGAGCAAGTGACGGCGAAAAAAGACGCCAAGACACAACAGCTGAAAGTTCCCCCCCACTCCTTTGAGGCCGAGCAGTCCGTACTGGGCGGCCTGATGCTGGATAACGATGCCTGGGATCGGGTGGCCGAGCGGGTGATCGACAAGGATTTCTACAGCCGTCCCCACCGCCTCATCTTCCAGGCCATGACCCGCCTCACCAACGCGGGTAACCCAATCGATCTCATCACCCTGCAGGAAGAGCTGGAGCGCTCCGAGCAGCTGGAAGAGTCGGGAGGTTTTGCCTATCTGGTGGAGATCGCCAAGAACACCCCGAGCGCTGCCAACATCAACGCCTACGCCGAAATCGTGCGCGAGCGGGCGGTGGTGCGGGAGATGATTAGCGTAGCCAACGAGATAGTCGAGGCAGGTTACGAGCCCCAAGGCCGCACCTCAGGCGATCTGCTGGATTTGGCCGAGAGCAAGGTGTTCCAGATTGCCGAGCAGCGCACCAGCGCCAACGAGGGGCCGCAGCCCCTTAAGCTCATTCTGGAGCAGACGGTCGACAAGATTGAAGAGCTGTTCAAGACCCCCCACAACGGGGTGACCGGGGTCTCCAGCGGTTACGGGGATCTGGACAAGATGACCGCCGGTCTGCAGCGCTCGGACCTCATTATCGTCGCGGCCCGTCCCTCCATGGGCAAGACCACCTTTGCCATGAACCTGTGCGAGCACGCGGCGCTCACCGCCGACAAGCCGGTGCTGATCTTCTCCCTCGAGATGCCCTCCGAGCAGATCATCATGCGTATGCTCGCCTCAGTCGGGCGCATCGATCAGACCAAGGTGCGGACCGGTCAGCTCGACGACGAGGATTGGGCGCGGCTCTCCTCCACCATGGGGTTGTTGCTCGAGAAGGGCAAGATGTACATAGACGACGCCTCGGGTTTGACACCGACCGACGTGCGCTCCCGTGCGCGCCGCATCGCTCGTGAGCACGGGGGTCTGTCCATGATCATGATCGACTACCTGCAGCTGATGCGGGTGCCGTCACTGTCTGACAACCGAACCCTGGAGATCGGTGAAATCTCCCGCTCCCTCAAGGCGTTGGCGAAAGAGTTGCAGTGCCCGGTGGTGGCGCTCTCCCAGTTGAACCGAAGCCTGGAGCAGCGTGCCGACAAGCGCCCAGTCAACTCGGATCTGCGGGAATCCGGCTCCATTGAGCAGGATGCGGATTTGATCATGTTCATCTACCGCGACGAGGTCTATCACGACGACAGCCCCGACAAGGGCATCGCCGAGATCATCATCGGCAAGCAGCGTAACGGCCCCATAGGAAGAATACGACTCACCTTCCAGGGTCAGTTCTCCCGGTTCGACAACTACGCCGGCCCGGCCTTTGACGATGACTACTAAGCCGGAGCGAATCGCTCCCAACTGACAACACAGAGTTTTCCCGGTTCGACAATTATGCCGGTCCGGCCTTAGACGATGACAATTAAGGGCTGACACCCCCCGGTGCCTGGCGCATTCATGCGCCATCATGCCCTCGTAAGGGAAAACAGATGAAAGCGGCTATTGCCCAAATCGATACCCAGGCCCTGCGCCACAACCTCGCCGTGGTCAAACGCCACGCTCCTTCCTGCAAGATCATCGCCGTGGTCAAGGCCAACGCCTATGGTCATGGTCTGCTGCCGGTCGCCCGCACCCTGGTGGACGCGGATGCCTATGCGGTTGCCCGCATCGAGGAGGCGCTGATGCTGCGCTCCTGCGCCGTGGTCAAACCCATAGTGCTGCTGGAAGGCTTCTTCTCGAGCGCAGACTTGCCCGTGCTAGCGGCCAACAACCTGCAGACCGCTGTGCACACCTGGGAGCAGCTCGAAGCCCTGGAGCAGGCGGAGCTGCCGGCCCCCGTGGTAGCCTGGCTCAAGCTCGATACCGGCATGCACCGACTCGGGGTGCGGGCTGACGAGATGCCCGCCTTCATCGATCGCCTCGGCAAGTGCAAGAACGTGGTACAGCCGTTCAATATCATGACCCACTTCAGTCGCTCCGATGAGCTGGAGCAACCGACCACCCGCGAGCAGATCGACTTGTTCAGCCGTTTGACCGCGTCCCTTGCGGGCGAGCGGGCCATGGCGAACTCGGCAGGCATCCTGGCCTGGCCGGACTCTCACTGCGACTGGGTGCGCCCCGGCGTCATCCTCTACGGCGTCTCTCCCTTCCCGGGTACTGTGGCGGCGGATTACGACCTGAAACCCGTGATGACCCTCAAGACCCAGCTGATCGCGGTGCGGGATCACAAGGCCGGTGAGCCGGTGGGCTACGGCGCGAACTGGGTATCGGAGCGCGATACCCGGCTCGGGGTCATCGCCATCGGCTACGGCGACGGCTATCCCAGGATGGCACCCAACGGCACCTCAGTGCTGGTCAATGGTCGCATAGTGCCCCTGGTGGGCCGGGTCTCCATGGACATGACCACGGTAGACTTGGGCCCGGGTGCCACCGACAAGGCCGGTGACGAGGCCGTGCTCTGGGGCGAAGGCCTGCCGGTGGAGCGGGTGGCCGAGGAGATAGGCACCATTCCCTACGAGCTGATCACCAAGCTGACCTCCAGAGTCTTTATGGAGTATGTGTAACTCTTTGACCTGGGATGAGTTGTCGAGGAGATAGGTGCCATTTTTCCCTATGAGCTGATCACCAAGCTCACCTCCCGGGTGCTTATGGAGTACTTTTAGCCCCCTCATCCCCAACCCTTCTCCTGCGAGGGGAGAGGGAGCAAGAGAGTAACGACAGCAGTTCTCTCTTCTCTGGGAGAACTATGAAGAATAAAAAAGGCCGCCCTTATCGAGGCGGCCTTTTTTGTTCTACTGTGATCGCATTGAGAACATAAAAAGCCCCGCATCGGCGGGGCTTGAGTCTCTATCACTATGTGGCGCTTAGCCTATGGTCATCAGGCTGGCGTTGCCACCGGCGGCGGCGGTGTTGACCGAGAGGGCATGCTCGATCAGTAGGCGCTCCAGCGGGATGTCGGTCTCGCCGCGGTGCAGGCCGTGCACACCGACGATGGCGCCAGGACGGGCGGCGGCCAGCTTGCTCACCTCGCTCAGCTGATCCGAGTCGCCGTGGTGCAGCAGGGCATCGAAACCGATGTCGCCATTGGCCCAGTCAGTCACCAGCTGGATGCGGCCCCGCGCCTCGGCCGGCAGGCTCGCCTGCAGAGTGCGGTTCTGGGCATTGTCCTGCCACAGCACCTCTGTCCCGACCGCCAGACAGGCTGCCAGCTGCGCCAGCAGATCCGCTTTATCTTCGGCCAGACAAAGAACCCGCTCCCGTGGCAGCAGGCTGTAAGTGTTGCGCTCACCGGTAGGGCCGACCAGCACCTGGGTCAGGCCACTCTGGGCCAGCTCGCCATACTGGTCGCACAGTGCTACCAGGGCTTTCTCCTGCTTGGCTGCCCAGTTGCGCAGCGCCTGCAGGGCTGGCTTGGTTGCCTCGCTACGCTGGGTGGCACCCGGCTCCTGACGCAGCTGGCTGGCCACCGCATCCTGCGGGCGAGTGGCCAGCAGGCGATACATGTAGAGCGGGCCGCCCGCCTTGGGACCGGTACCGGAGAGGCCTTCGCCACCGAAGGGTTGCACCCCGACCACGGCACCGACGATGTTGCGGTTCACGTAGAGGTTGCCGACCTTGGCGGTGTTCACCACCTGGGCGATGGTCTCGTCGATCCGGGTGTGCACACCCAGGGTCAGGCCGTAGCCGCTGTCGTTGATCTGGCCCAGCAGCTCGCCGAGCTTGGCGCGCGGGTAGCGCACCAGGTGCAGCACGGGGCCGAACACTTCGCGACCGAGCTCATCCAGGCTGTCGAGCTCGATGAGCGTCGGCAGCACGAAGGTGCCGCGGCTGTAATCGGCACCTTGTGCCCGGGCAATCTGATGCACCTTGCGACCCTTGTTGGTCATGGCCTTGATGTGCTGCTCGATGTTGGCCTTGGCCTCGGCGTCGATCACCGGACCGATATCGGTGGAGAGGTGCTCGGGGTTGCCGACCTTGTACTCGGCCATGGCGCCCTTGAGCATGCGGATCACGCGATCCGCCACGTCTTCCTGCACGCACAGCACCCGCAGGGCGGAGCAGCGCTGGCCGGCGCTGTCGAACGCGGAGGAGATGACATCCATCACCACCTGTTCGGTCAGGGCGGAGGAGTCGACGATCATGGCGTTCTGACCGCCGGTCTCGGCGATGAGGGGAATGGTGCGGCCCTGGGCGTCGAGGCGACCGGCCAGGTTGCGAGAGATGATGCCCGCCACCTCGGTGGAGCCGGTGAACATGACACCGCGCACCCGCTCGTCGGCAATCAGCGCCGCACCCACGGTTTCACCGCGGCCCGGCAGCAGTTGTACCGCACCGGCCGGCACACCGGCTTCCAGCAGGATGCGCACCGCTTGGGCTGCGATGAGCGGGGTCTGCTCGGCGGGTTTGGCCAGCACAGTATTGCCGGCGGCGAGCGCCGCGCACACCTGGCCGCTAAAGATGGCCAGCGGGAAGTTCCAGGGGCTGATGCAGACCACGGGGCCGAGCGGCCTGTGGCTGTCGTTGGCGAAATGATTGCGGGCCTGGGCGGCGTAGTAGCGCAGGAAGTCCACCGCCTCGCGTACCTCGGCGATGGCGTTGCTGAAGGTCTTGCCGGACTCGCGCACCAGCAGGCCCATCAGGGGTTGCAGCTCGGATTCCATCAGCTCGGCGGCTCTGTCCAACACGGCGGCACGCTCGGCGGGCGGGGTCGATTGCCAGATCTGGCCGCTGGCGAGGGCGCAGGTCAGTGCACCGTCGACCAGCTCAGGAGTGGCTTCGCTCACCTGACCAACGATGTCGCGGTGATCCGCCGGGTTGACCACATTCTGGAACTCGGTCGGCGCTGATATATCCATGCCCAGCATGGGCAGCGCCTGGTAGCGGGTATTGGTGCTGCCGAGCAGGGCGGCGGAGAGGGACCCCAGGCGGTGTTCGTTGGCGAGATCCAGCCCTTCGGAGTTCGGACGGGCATCGCCGTACAGATCCCGCGGCAGGGGAATGCGCGGGTGCGGCAGACCCAGGGTGCCTTCGCGGGCGGCCATCTGCTCGATCTGCTGCACCGGATCCTGCACCAGATCCGCCAGGGAAATGTTGTTGTCCGCGATGCGGTTGACGAAGGAGGTGTTGGCCCCGTTCTCCAGCAGGCGGCGCACCAGGTAGGCGAGCAGAGTCTCGTGGCTGCCGACCGGCGCATAGATGCGGCAGGGGCGGCCCAGCTTTCCGTCGGCGACCTTGCCGACCACCTGTTCGTACAGCGGCTCACCCATGCCGTGCAGGCACTGGAACTCGTACTGGCCAGGGTAGTAGTTCTGACCGGCGAGCTGATAGATGGCCGACAGCGAATGGGCGTTGTGGGTGGCGAACTGCGGGTAGATGGCTTCCGGCACCGCCAGCAGCTTGCGGGCGCAGGCCAGATAAGAGAGGTCGGTATAGGGCTTGCGGGTATAGACGGGGTAGCCTTCCAGACCGTCTTGCTGGGCGCGTTTGATCTCGCTGTCCCAGTAGGCGCCCTTCACCAGCCGGATCATCAGGCGGTGACGGCTGCGCTTGGCCAAGTCGATGACGTAGTCAATCGCATAGGGGCAGCGCTTCTGATAGGCCTGGATGACGAAGCCGATGCCATTCCAATCGGCGAGGCTCGGATCGAAGCAGAGCCGCTCCAGCAGATCCAGCGAGATCTCCAAGCGGTCGGCTTCCTCGGCGTCGATGTTGATGCCGATGTCGTACTGCTTGGCGAGCTGGGTCAGGGAGAGCAGGGTGGGGTAGAGCTCCTCCATCACCCGATCGTACTGGGCACGGCTGTAGCGCGGGTGCAGGGCGGAGAGCTTGATGGAGATGCCCGGGCCCTCGTAGATGCCGCGGCCGTGGGAGGCCTTGCCGATGGCGTGGATGGCCTGCTCGTAGGAGGCGAGATAACGCTTGGCGTCCTCTTCGGTCAGGGCCGCTTCCCCCAGCATGTCGTAGGAGTAACGGAAGCCCTTGCTCTCGGTGCTGCCGGCGTTGGCCAGCGCCTCGGCAATGGTCTCGCCGGTGACGAACTGCTCACCCATCAGCCGCATGGCCATGTCGACGCCCTTGCGGATCAGCGGCTCACCGCCCTTGCCGATCAGGCCCTTGAGGGAGGTGTTGAGACCGGCCTCGTTATGGGTGGCCACCAGCTTGCCGGTGATGAGCAGGCCCCAGGAGGCAGCGTTGACAAACAGGGAGGTGCTGTTGCCCAGATGCTGGCTCCAGTTGCCACCGCTTATCTTGTCGCGGATGAGGGCATCGCGGGTCGCCTTGTCCGGGATGCGCAGCAGCGCCTCCGCCAGACACATCAGGGCCACCCCTTCCTGGGAGGAGAGGGAGAATTCCTGCAGCAGCCCCTGCACCAGGCCCTGACGGCCACTGGCACCCTTCTGATTGCGCAGCTTCTCGGCGATGCTCAAGGCGAGCTTCTGGGTCGCCTCGGCCTTGTCTTTGGGCAGGCGCGCCTGCTCCAGCAGCATGGGCACGGCCTCGGTCTCGGGACGGCGATAGGCGGAGGTGATGGCGGCGCGCAGCACGGATTGCGGCAGGATACTCTCGGCGAATTCGAGGAAGACCTGGATGCCCTGCTCGGTCAGCGTCTCCAGCGGCTCTTCGCCCGCGGCGGCGGCCAGACCGGACTGTTCGGTCGGGGTCAGGCCAGACTCCAGCTGTTCCAGATAGGTGAAGATCGCCTGCTTGATCAGCCAGTGGGGGGTGCGGTCTATGGTCTGGGCAGCCTGCTTGAGTCGGTCGCGGGTTGCTTCGTCGAGTTTAACGCCAAGGGTGGTGGTGGCCATGGGACTTCCTGTGTCGGTACGGTAGAGATATTACGGAACGGTTAAATTTCGATGATGATGGTGCAACCAGGTGCAACCTTCAAGTTAGAATTTTTAATCATTGTGCTACATGGTTGCATTTGAGCTCTTTCATCAGGTCTGTGTTGTGGCGAGGCTTTGGACGGATTTCATATTTTTTACTGTAAGATTAATAGGTTAATGACCTGTCTCGTGAATGTTGAACGAGGCGCAACCCGGCGCATCCACGTTGCTCTTTTTTGGCGGCGATCAGAGGGATCTTGGCAGGGGCCGCCTTCTTGCTGGCGCGACAGGTCAGGCCGCTCGATCATCGGGGGCGGGTTTCACTCGTTGAATGGCGATCCTTTTCGGATCCAAATTACCCCTCTTTGTGCGCCGCATCGATACGACGCCAGCAGCCGACTCTTCTATGCTGATAGCTGGCCTTTGGGCCACCCCATCAATGACAAGGAGAACGTTATGGCACGGGTCAGTACCTACCTCAATTTTGCCCGGGAGACGGAAGCCGCCTTCCTGTTTTACCGGGAGGTGTTTGGCGGCGACTTCAATGGTCCCATCCACCGCTTCAAGGACTCCCCTGGCTGTCCGGGTCAGGATCCGATTTCCCCGGTAGATGGGGAGCTGGTGATGCATGTGGAGCTCGCCATTCTCGGCGGCCATGTGTTGATGGGCACGGATGCTCCGGCCAGCATGGGGTTCACCCTGGTGCAGGGCAACAACAGCTACCTCAATCTGGAGCCGGACAGCCGCGCCGAGACCGATCGGCTGTTTGCGGCGCTGAGCAAGGGCGGCAAGGTGGAGATGGCGCTGCAGGAGATGTTCTGGGGCGACTACTTCGGATCCTTGGTGGATAAGTTCGGTACCCACTGGATGTTCAACTGTCAAAGCAAAACATAACTGCGTGTTTGTCATGATAAAGGGCGCCATGGCGCCCTTTTTATCTATTTACTCTTCCCATGGCCTTATTTGCTGCGACCGACCATCTCGGCGGGCACCACCCAGGCATCGAACTGCTCGGCACTGAGATACCCCGAGGCGATGGCCGCCTCCCGCAGACCGAGGCCGGCACTGTGGGCATGCTTGGCTATCTCGGCCGCCTTGTCATAGCCGATGTGGGGGTTGAGCGCCGTCACCAGCATCAGGGAGCGGGCCAGCAGATCGTCGATCCGATCCCGGTTCGGGCTGATGCCAATGGCGCAGTGATCGTGGAAGCTCTGCATGCCGTCGGCCAGCAGCCGCACGCTCTGCAGGAAGTTGTAGGCCATCATCGGCCTGAACACGTTGAGCTCGAAGTTGCCGCTGGCGCCGCCGATATTGATGGCCACGTCGTTACCCATCACCTGGGCGCAGAGCATGGTGAGCGCCTCGCTCTGGGTCGGGTTGACCTTGCCCGGCATGATGGAGGAGCCGGGTTCGTTCTCGGGGATGATGAGTTCGCCAAGCCCGCTGCGGGGGCCGCTGGCCAGCCAGCGTACGTCGTTGGCGATCTTCATCAGGCTGGCGGCGAGCGTCTTGAGGGCGCCGTGGGCATGCACCAGGGCGTCGCTCGCCGCCAGTGCCTCGAACTTGTTGGGGGCGCTGACCAGCGGCAGGCCCGTCTGCTCGGCGAGGGTGCTGGCCACCGCCTCGGCGAAGCCGGGGGGACAGTTCAGGCCGGTGCCGACCGCGGTGCCGCCCAGTGCCAACTCATACAGGTGGGGCAGGGCGGCGCGCAGATGGCGCTCCCCTTGCTCGAGCTGAGCGACCCAGCCGGAGAACTCCTGACCCAGGGTGAGGGGGGTGGCGTCTTGCAGGTGAGTGCGGCCAATCTTGACGATGTCATCGAAGGCGAGTGCCTTGCTGGCCAGGGTGCTTCTCAGGGTGATGAGGGCCGGCAGCAGGCGCTGGGTGATGCTGATGGCGGCCGCCAGGTTCATGGCACTGGGGAAGACATCATTGCTGGACTGGCTCTTGTTCACCTCGTCGTTGGGGTGGACCAGCCGCTCTTCGCCCCGGGCGCCGCCGAGCAGCTCGCTTGCCCGGTTCGCCAGTACCTCGTTGAGGTTCATGTTGGTCTGGGTGCCGGAGCCAGTCTGCCAGACCATCAGCGGAAACTCATCCTCATGCTGGCCGCGCAGCACCTCGTCGGCCGCCGTCATGATGGCCTGGGCCTTGCGTGCGGCGAGCAGCCCCAGATCGTGGTTGACCCTGGCACAGGCGGATTTGATGTGAGCGAGGGCATGGATGATCTCCTGCGGCTGGCGTTCGCCGGAGATATTGAAATGGTGCAGGGAGCGCTGGGTCTGGGCGCCCCAAAGCTGATTGGCCGGTACTGCTATCTCCCCCAGACTGTCTCGTTCCATCCTGATGTTCATCTGTGCTCTCCTGCCGATTGGGTGTTCCCTAGCATGACCATAAACGGCGGCCGAGGCCAGTTTGCATAAACCTGTATTCAATATATAATAAGTAAAGCTTACTATATGGATTGGCTACTATGTATAAACAACCGGATACCCTCGGATTCCTGATCGGCGACGTGCAACGCCAGATGCGTCGCCAGTTCCAGAAGCAGCTGGAAGGCAGCTGCCTGACCCTGGCCCAGGCGCGTGTGCTGGTCCACATCGCCCGCAGCGAGGGGATCCGTCAGGTGGAGCTGGCCGAGCGGCTGGACATCCAGCCCATCACCCTGGCGCGTCAGCTCGATCAGCTGGCCGAGAACGGCCTGGTGGAGCGGCGCAGTGATCCCCACGACAGACGAGCCTATCAGCTCTATCTGACTGAAGTGGCAGAGCCCTATCTTGCGAAGATCAAGCAAGCCTCCGAAGTGGTGCATCAACACGCCATCGGTGAGCTGGGGGAGGCGGCGACCCGCTCCCTTTGTGATGCTCTCAAGACCCTGCGTGACAATCTTTCTAACTATTAATTTTATTTTTATCAGCATTAAATGCGGAGCGTTTCTATGAATACCGAATCTCCCTCTCCCCAAAAGCCGGTGACCAACCGCCGCCGGACCCGCCTGCTGTTGCTGGTGGTCGTGCCGGCGCTGGCCCTGCTCGGCGTCGGTGCCATCTATATGCTGGGCGGCCGTTATGTCGAGACCGACAACGCCTACGTGAAGGCCGACAAGGTGCCCATCAGTACCGAGGTGCTGGGCCGGGTGGCCAAGGTGTACGTCGGCGAAAATGCCCAGGTCAAGGCCGGCCAGCCGATGTTCGAGCTGGATCCCGAGTCCTTCCATGTGGCGGTCGCCAAGGCCGAGGCAGAACTCGCCAAGGCTCGCACCGATCTGGTGGCGCTGCAGACCAGTTATCGCGGCCAGCAGGCCGAGATCGACGTGGCCCGTACCCGTCATGCCTATGCCCTGAAAGAAGAGCGTCGTCAGGCGGATCTGGTGGCCAAGCACTTCACCTCCACCGCCAACTACGATGACGCGCGTCAGCTCACCATCCAGACCGCCCAGCAGCAAGTGGCACTGGAAGAGGGGCTCAAGAAGATCGAGGCCTCCCTCAGCGGCAACGTGAACCTGCCGGTCGAGCAGCAGCCCGCCTATCAGGAAGCCGCCGCCGGTCTGGCCAAGGCCAAACTGGATCTGGCGCGTACCACCGTCTACGCCCCAGCCAACGGCATCGCCAGTCAGCTGCCCAAGCCGGGCCAGTACATGATTGTGGGGATGACTGCCATGATGCTGGTGGAGACCGATACGCCCTGGGTTGAGGCGAACTTCACCGAGACCGAGCTGACCCATGTCCAGCCGGGTCAGACGGTCAATATCAGTGTGGATACCTACCCGGACGCACACTGGACCGGGGTGGTCGAGAGCCTGAGTCCGGCGACCGGTTCCGAGTTCTCGGTGATCCCGGCCCAGAACGCCACCGGCAACTGGGTCAAGATCGCCCAGCGCGTCACGGTGCGGATCCGACTGCAAGAGGTGGCCGATCAGCCTGCGCTGCGTGCGGGCCTGAGTGCCACTGCCGAAATCGATACCGGCCATCAGCGCAATCTGCTGGGCTGGTCACTCCGAGGTTGATATGACGACTTCAGGCACAGAGGAGGCCGACCAAGGCTCCCGTCGCGTCTTCATCACCCTGTCGGTGATGTTGGCCACCATCATGCAGGCGCTGGATACCACCATCGCCAACGTGGCCCTGCCCCATATGCAGGGCGCCATGGGCGCGACCCAGGACCAGATCTCCTGGGTGCTCACCTCCTACATAGTGGCGGCGGCCATCTTCATGCCGCTGACCGGTTTCATCTCATCCCGCATCGGTAGAAAGCGCCTGTTCATGTGGTCGGTGGCGGGTTTCACCGTCGCCTCCATGTTGTGTGGGGCGGCCCAGAGCCTGGAGCAGATAGTGCTGTTCCGTCTGCTGCAGGGGATCTTCGGTGCCAGTCTGGTGCCGCTCTCCCAGGCGGTGCTGCTCGATACCTATCCGCCGGAGAAACACGGCTCCGCCATGGCGATGTGGGGCATAGGGGTCATGGTTGGCCCCATCCTCGGGCCGTCGCTGGGTGGCTGGCTCACCGAGTACTACAACTGGCGCTGGGTGTTCTACATCAACCTGCCGTTCGGTCTGTTGGCCTGGTTCGGGCTCGCCGCCTTCATCGAGGAGACCAAGCTCGATGCCAGTCGCCGCTTCGACTTGCTGGGCTTTGCCCTGCTCAGTATCGGCATAGGGGCGCTGCAGATGGCGCTGGACAGGGGGGAATCCCAGAACTGGTTCTCCAGCCGGGAGATAGTGGTCGAAACCATCATGATGGTGATGGCCTTCTACCTGTTCGTGGTGCACATCTTCACCCACCCCCATCCCTACATAGAGCCGGCCCTGTTCAAGGACCGCAACTTCAGCGTCGGGCTGGTGTTCATCTTCATCGTCGGCATCATCTTGCTGGCGACCATGACGTTGCTGCCGCCCTTCATGCAGGGGTTGATGGGGTATCCGGTTATCGATGTGGGCTACCTGCTGGCACCGCGCGGGGTCGGCACCATGTTCGCCATGATGCTGGTCGGCCGGCTGTCGGGTCGGGTGGATGTCCGTTATCTGATCCTGCTTGGGTTGCTGCTCACCAGCTTCTCCATGTGGGAGATGACGCTGTTCAACACCGACATCAGCAGTTGGGACATAGTGCGCACCGGCATAGTGCAGGGGCTGGGGCTCGGCTTCATCTTCGTGCCCTTGTCGACCATCACCTTCGCGACCCTGGCACCGCGTTTTCGTAACGAGGGGACGGCGTTGTTCAGCCTGGTGCGCAACATCGGCAGCAGCATCGGCATCTCTGTGGTGATCACCTATCTGGCTCAGCGCACCCAGATGAACCACGAGGCGTTTGCCTCCTACATCAATCCCTTCAATACCGGCTTGCAACAGGGGATGGGGGTGGCGGCACTGATGGCGCCCAAGGGGCTCGCCATGCTCAACGGCGAGGTGACCCGTCAGGCCAGCCTGCTCGCCTACCTGCAGGACTTCCGGCTGATGATGTGGGTCAGTCTGTGCGCCATCCCACTGGTGTTGCTGCTCAAGGCTCCCAAGCGGGGTGGCAACAAGGAGGAGATGGCGATCCTGGAGTAAGGCTCAGGCCATCCTCTGCCGAGGGGACGGCCTAACGAGCAGGCTTGGATAAAAGAGTTGGACAACGAAAGAGGGATGGCCTGAGCCATCCCTCTTTTTTTGTGCGCAGTGGCTGGGCTGGTTCAAGGCCGCATCAGCACTTGGGGGCGAAGGGGGTCAGCCCGGCCAGCGGAGTGGCATCCATAAACTCCTGGGGCGTCTCGCCGTGCTTGAAGATCTTGAAGCCCTCGCCGCGGGCGCTCCAGTACTCGATGGTCTCGCTGCTGCTCTCACCGCTAATCTGCAGCAGACTGGCCTCGCGCAGGGCCACCACGTGCTCGCTCGGGTTGATGGCGCAGAACTCGGCGAGGCGCTCGTCCCGGGTCTCCCCCATGTGACCGCTGATGCTGGCATCCAGATAGTGGGGGTTGATCTGCTGCGGGAAGAGGCCGAGGGCCGGCAACACGGCGGCGTTGCACACCGGCATGTCGTTGGTGGTGCGAATGCTCGGGGTTGCCACGTTGCAGCCGGCGCTCCAGCCCACATAGGGCACGCCACGTTCACGCACGGCGCGCTGGATGGGCACGACCAGACCATATTCGTGCAGCAGCTGGTTCAGGCGCCAGGTGTTGCCACCGCTGATGAAGATGGCATCGGCCTGATTGATGGCCGCCACTGGGTCATCGAACTGGTGAATGCTGATGGCTTCGACCCCCAGGCTCTCGCCGAGCTCATTGGCGCGGGCATCCCAGTCGCTGCGGATCACCGCATAGGGGATGAGCAGGATGCGCTTGACCTGTTTGCGGGCGAGCAGGCTCTGCACCCGATCCCGGGCCCAGCCGAGCAGGCCCGGGTGTTCGCTGGCTTTACCATTGCTCAGAAGAAGCAGTTCCATAATGACTCCTAGATATCGAAAGGCGCAGGGTCAACTGACCCTGAGAAAGGCAGGAGGGCACCATACCCCCATAGCGCCGCCAAGTGTGTGATCTCATCGCGTTTTGTGTCCGGCGGCCGACGGAGTGCCCATTTTTTGGCCGGATGGCTCCCCGTTATCAGGGCGCCGAATGGACGTCTGCATAGAGCAGCATCAGCTCGGCCAGGGAGTCGACCTCGAGCCGCCGCATCAGGCTGGCGCGGCACACCTCGACGGTGCGCACCGAGATGCAGAGCGCCTGCGCTATCTGCTGGTTCTTGTGGCCCAGGGCGATGAGCTGCAACAGCTGGTGCTCGCGGGGGGTGAGGCGACGGTAGGCACGCTGGTGCTCAAGGTGGGTCGCCGTCGCTTGCGTGGCCTGCCAGGCCCGCTCGATGGCACTTAGCAGGGGGGCGAGTTGCACCGGTTTTTGCAGGAAGTCGACCGCCCCCTGTTTCAAGGATTCCACCGCCAGGGGCACGTCCCCGTGGCCGGTGAGAAAGAGGATGGCGATGGGGCTCTGTGCCTCCTTCAGCCGCTGCTGCAGCTCTGGGCCCGACAGCCCGGGCATGCGGCAATCCAGGATCAGGCAGGCGGGCTGATGGAGCGCCACCTCGGCGAGGAAGCGCTCCCCATCGTCAAAGCAGCTGAGCGCCAGATCGCAGCTCTCCAGCATGAAGCCAAGGGAGTCGAGCACGGCCCTGTCGTCGTCGACCAGATAGAGGGGAAGCTGGGGGGGGCTCGGCATATCAGTTCCTCGAGGGGTGGGAGGCATCGGCCTCCGGTGGCGTGACGGGGAGCTCGACCCGGGCGAGGCAGCCTCGGGGCTGGGCGTCCCTCAGGCTGAAGTGGCCGCGGTGAAACTCCACCACGTCCCGGCAGATGGCGAGGCCGAGCCCCATGCCATCGGCCTTGCTGCTGTAAAACGCCTGCCGCAGCTGGGCCTGGGAGGCCGTGAGGCCGGGGCCGTTGTCCTGCACCTCCAGCCGCAACCGATCCGGCTCGAAGGCGATTCGCAGCTCGACCCTGGGGGCATCCGTTGATTGGGCGCCGGCCTGCGCCGCGCTCTCGGCGCCATTCTTGACGAGGTTCACCAGCAGTTGCTCCACTCCGGTGCCATCCAGCAGGAGATGGCGTGGCTGGCCCTGCCAGCGGAGGATCAGCTCGACACCGAGCGGTGCCAGCATCTGCTCCAGCAGCGGCGTCAGCCGCGCCATCAGCGCCACCAGATCCGTGGGCTCCGGGCTGCGGGGCCGCTTCTGCCAGCGGGATCGCAGCCGCCCTATGGTCTGGCTGATGCGCTCTACCTGCTGGCCTATCTGCTCCAGGGCCAGGGTCAGGGCCGGATCCTGTGCCGCCTGCTCCCGCTTGGCGATGCGCCGCAGGGCGCCCTGGCTGTAGCCGGCGATGGCGGTCAGGGGCTGGTTGATCTCGTGGGCCATGTTGGCGCCGAGCTCGCCAAGCTCCGCGAGGCGTCGGGCCTGCTCGAGCTGGCGCGCCTGCTCATCGAGCCGGTGGCGGGCCTTGAGCAGTCGCCGCTGGCTGCGGTTGAACAGATGTTGCAGCAGCAGGTGGTGGCCGCCGAGCAGCGCCAGCAGCAGCAGGGCACCCCAGCCCCACTCTTGATGCTGGCGCAGCCAGTGCCAAGCTTCCTGCCACCAGGGGCTCTGCAGGGGGTGGCGATCCAGCTCCTTGAGCAGGCGATCGATGGCGAGGGGGCTGGTGGGCACAGTCCAGCCCGCCGAGTCGGCGGCCCGGGCAACCTCGCTGTCCGGGGGCAGGGCGAACAGGGCGCGGGTGACCGCCATCGCCAGTGCGGGGGAGACCCGCTCCGTGCTCGCGAGAGACCAGTTCGGGTAGAGCCGGGTCGAGCTCTGGCAACCGAGGCTGGTGACGGCCTGCTGGTCGAGCACCCGAAAATCCGCATAGGCAATCTTGCCCTCTTGGACCATGCGTTCGAGCTGGCAGACCGGCACTATGGCGGCGGCCACCGCCTTGCTTTGCAGCTGGGAGATCAGTCTATCCAGTGGGAATCCGGTGAAGTTTATCGCTGAAAAGAAGTCATCTATCCGCACACCTTGCTGATAGGCCTCGAAACGGTAGGCGAGATAACCACCGAAGGCCTCCTGAGATACGGCGGCGACCGCCTCTCCCTTGAGATCCCGCCAGCCCTGGAAGGGGGCGTCGGCGCGCACCACCAGAGCGGCGCCGATGGCGAGGTTGTCACCCCCATCCGGGCTCCTCAGGGTCGCGAGCCAGGCGAGGGGATACTGGCGTGACAGGCTGACCAGCTGACCTGGGTTGGTGATGACAAAGTCGATCCGTTCATCGGCGACGGCTTCGGCCAGCCCGTCGAGCTCCAGCGGCACCAGAGCGAAGTGCTGACCCGGCACCCTCTGCTCCAGCCAGCCCATCAGCGGTTGCCACTGCTGCCGGGCGAGGGGGAGGCCGCGAGTCGCCAACACGCCGACTCGCACCGGCTCTGCTTGGGCAGATACGGGCACGGGCTGGCTCGGCTCGGACGCAGCCAAAGCGGGCAGGGCCATCAGCCAGAGCAGCAGGCCGGACAGCAGCCAGCTCAGCCGCCGGAACCGGAATGATGGCAAGGGTTGGAGGAACAGGGGCGCGAACATAGGCGGCCAGTCTATCACCGGGAGGGGTATCAGGGCCCGGCTTGACCCCCTGTCGGGTGTGCAATGGGGGGCCCGTCACAGTTCGGCCAGAGGCCCGCCGCTTTTCTTGCGCTGGATCAAGGGGGCCCCCGCTATGTGGAAAACCACAATAGAGACGGATTTTTCTGCCGGGGACAATGGCTCATCCCCACGCTTGCCCCCTGGGCAAGCCAGCAGAAGGAAGAGTCCATGGAGCCCAGCAAGCGCCGATTGTTATCCGGCATTGCCGCCATCACCGCCGGGGCGGCCCTGATCCCCGTCGCTCAAGCCCGGAGCCCGCGCCATGCCCCAGGTGCCCGTCCAGCCATAGGCCGGGGCGATCCCGGCAAGCGTTACGGCATGCTGATCGACTTGCGCCGCTGCGTCGGCTGTCAGGCCTGCACCGTCGCCTGCACCATCGAGAACCAGCCCCCCCTCGGCCAGTTTCGCACCACGGTCAGCCAGTACGAGGTGAGCGAGGTGGCGGCCCTGGAGGCCCCTGCGTCCCTCTTCATGCTGCCGAGGCTCTGCAACCACTGCGCCGAGCCCGCCTGCCTCGACGTCTGCCCCACCGGCGCCACCTTCCAGCGGGACGACGGCATCGTCGTGGTCAACAACGACTGGTGCGTCGCCTGCGGCTACTGCATGCAGGCCTGCCCCTACGACGCCCGCTTCATCAACCACGAGACCCACGCCGCCGACAAGTGCACCTTCTGCGCCCACCGGCTGGAGGCGGGGCTCCTGCCAGCCTGCGTGGAGAGTTGCGTCGGTGAGGCGCGCATCATTGGCGACTTGAACGATCCCGAGAGCCAGATAAGCCGCCTGCTGCGCGAGCACGAGCCGGCCCTCAAGGTGCTCAAGCCCGAGGCCCATACCCAGCCGAGGGTCTTCTATCTCGGCATGGACGAGGCCTTCGTCAGCAAGATCGACGGCAACCCGGCCCTGCGCACCCTGCTGACCGACGATGGCAAGGAGATAGCCCATGACCATTAACGAACTGCTGGCCCCGGATCAGCCCATCACCTGGCTGCCCTGGGCGGTGCAATATTTCTTCCTGATTGGCCTCGCCTACGGCGCCCTCTGGCTCGGCGCTGCCGATCAGTGGCGCAAGGCACCGGACAAGCGGCTGCAGACCCTGGCGGCTGTGCTGATGATGGGGGCAGGGGTGGTGGCCCCCATCGCCCTGACGGCGGATCTGCACCAGCCAGCCCGGGCCTGGCACTTCTACGCCCAGACCCGCTTCAGCTCCATCATGTGGTACGGCGCCTATCTGCTGCCGCTGTTCAGCCTGCTCTCCATGCTGCTGGGCTGGTCGCTGCTCAGGCCAGCCCTGGCCAGCCGCGGCCAAGGGGATGACGCCATGGCCCGCCTCGCCCGGCTGCTCTGTCTGGGCACCTGGTCGGGGCAAGTTTGGCTCAAGCCGCTCTCCCTGCTGGCGGTTTTAAGCGGGCTCAGCATCGCCCTCTACACGGGGTTGGAGACCATGGTGGTGGCGGCGCGCCCGCTCTGGCACACGCCCTGGCTGCCCTGGTTGCTGGTCATCAGCGCCCTGCTGGGAGCCCAGAGCGCCCTGCTGCTGCTCAACCGAGTGCTGGCGGGCTGGCGTGAGAAGACAGAGTCGACCCTGTTGCGCCAGAGCCGCTGGACCCTCGCCTTGCTCGCCCTCTCCCTGCTGGGCTGGGCCCTATTTGGGGGCGCCTCGGCGGCGGAGGCGAGTGCGCTCTACCGGCTCGATCCCAGCTGGCAACTGGCGGCCCGCTGGCTGCTGCTGACCCTCTGCCTGCTCGGTGCCCTGATGCTGGTGGGGAGGGTAGCCCGCCGCGCGCAGCCCTGGCGGCTGTGGGGGCTGGCGCTGCTCTCCCTGCACCTGGTGTGGGGGCTGCGCTGGCTGGTACTGATCCAGGGGCAGCTCGCCCCCAAATACGGGGCCGGCGTCTATCTCTACCAGATAGCCTGGGGCCCAGAGGGGGTGCTCGGCATCCTCGGCACCTTCGGCCTGCTGCTGGCCCTGCTGGTGGCGCTCAGTGAGCTGGTGCTCACCCCTTATCCCCATCCCAACACAGACGAGGCACGCTAGATGGATCACAGCAAACGCAAGTTTCTCAAGGGCGCCGCCATCGCCGGGGGCACAGGGCTCTTCGTGGCCGGTTACAGCGACACCATTAGGCAGGTGGTGAACGGCGTGGCTACCGGCAGCGCCGGCAAGCCGACCCGGGATCCCATCCACGGCAACTCGCTCCCGGTGGAATACCATATCGATGCGCAGGGGGAGCTGCACCCCAACCCGGCCCAGCGCCTCGCCAACACCATGTGCCTCGGCTGCTGGACCCTGTGCGGGGTGCGGGCCCGCATCGACAACGAGAGCGACAAGATAGTGCGGATCCTCGGCAACCCCTATCACCCGCTCTCCGCCCGCCACCACATCGACTTCAAGACGCCGATCAAGCAGGCATTGCTCGGCACCAGCGGTTATCAGGAAGGTGGGTTGGAGGGTCGCTCCACCGCCTGCGCCCGGGGCAACGCCATGCTCGAGCAGCTCGACAGCCCGCACAGAGTCACCCGCTGCCTCAAGCGGGTGGGGCCGCGCGGCAGCGGCCGCTGGCAGAGCATTCCGTTTGAGCAGTTGGTGCAAGAGGTGGTGGAGGGGGGCAATCTGTTCGGCGAGGGCCAGATCGAGGGGTTGAGGGCCATACGCAACCTCGCGGAGCCGCTGGATCCCATGAACCCGGAATACGGCCCCAGGGCGAACCAGCTGCTGGTGAGCAACGCCTCGGACGAGGGTCGGGATCACTTCATCAAGCGCTTCACCTTCAACGGCTTCGGCACCCGCAACTTTGCGAACCACGGCGCCTACTGCGGCCTGTCGTTCCGGGTCGGGGCCGGCGCCCTGCTGGACGATCTGGAGAAAAATGCCCACCTCAAGCCCGATTGGGACGAGAGCGACTTCCTGCTGTTTATGGGCACCTCACCCCAGCAGTCCGGCAACCCCTTCAAGCGTCAGTCCCGCCAGCTGGCGGCGAACCGGGCGCGGGAGGGCAAGCCGTTCTCCTACGTGGTGGTGGCACCGAGTTTGCCCAATACTGTGAACATGCCCTCCGCCCCCGCCAACCGTTGGCTGCCCATCAGGCCCGCCACGGATTCCGCCCTGGCCCTGGCCATGCTGCGCTGGATCATCGACAACCGGCGCTACGCCGAGTCCTTCCTGGCAGCGCCCAATGCCGAGGCCGCCGAGCGGGCCGGTTATCGCGGTTTCAGCAATGCCAGCCATCTGGTGGTCAGCGACCAATCCCACCCGCGTTTCGGCCAGATGCTGCGCTCAAGCGATCTCGGGCTGCCCTTTGAGGAGGAGGCCCATGGGGAAGGGGATGCCGTGCTGGTGGCCGATGCGGGCAGTGGAGCCCTGTTGCCCGCCGGCCAGTGCGAGCGGGCCAGCCTCTGGGTCGATCGCCGCATCACAGTTCCAAGTGGCGAGCTGGCGGTCAAGAGCAGCTTCCAGCTGCTGGCCGAATCGTGCCGGGAGCACACCCTGGAGCAGTACAGCGCCGAGTGCGCCGTGCCGGTGAACGACATCGTCGAGCTGGCGCGGGAGTTCACCAGCCACGGCACCCGGGCGGCGGTGGTCTCCCACGGCGGCACCATGAGTGCCAACGGCTTCTATTCGGCCTGGGCCATCATGATGCTCAACGCCATGATAGGTAACCTCAACGCCCGGGGGGGCGCCGTGGCGAGCGGCGGCAAGTTCGATCCCTTCGGCGCAGGACCGCGCTACGATCTGGCGAGCTTCCCTGGCATGGTCAAACCCGCAGGGGTCTTCCTTTCCCGATCCAAGTTCCCTTACGAGAAGACCTCGGAATATCGCCGCAAGCGGGAGGCGGGGCAGAACCCCTATCCGGCGCGAGAGCCCTGGTTCCCCATCTCGGGCCCCTTGCTCGGCGAGCACCTGACCGCGGCGGTGAACGGCTATCCCTACCGGCTCAAGGCCTGGATCAACCACATGGGCAACCCCCTCTACGGTCAGGCCGGACTCGCCAAGGCCATAGGCGAGCAGTTGAAAGACCCGAGCGTGTTGCCGCTCTTTATCAGCATCGACAGCTTCATCAACGAATCCTCGGCGCTGTCGGATTACCTAGTGCCAGACACCCTCACCTACGAGTCCTGGGGCTGGGCCACCGCCTGGCACGGGGTCATGACCAAAGTCTCCACCGGCCGCTGGCCGGTGGTGGAGCCTCGCGTCGCCAAGACCGCCTCGGGGGATCCCGTCTGCATGGAGTCCTTCCTTATCGCGGTGGCCAAGCGCCTCGGCCTGCCGGGCTTTGGGGAGGGGGCGGTCAAGGGGGCAGATGGCAAGCTGCACGGCTTGAACAAGGCGGCGGACTTCTCCCTCTATGGCGCGGCGAACGTCGCCTATCTGGGCCAACCGGTGCCCGCCATAGGGCCAGAGGACCTCGCCTGGTCCGGGGTGGAGCGCATCATGCCGGTGCTGAACGCCACCCTGAGCCCGGAGGAGGCGGGCCGCGCCGCCTACCTCTTCGCCCGGGGCGGGCGCTTCGAGCCGGTGGTCAAGGGGCGCGATGAGGCCGGTCAGCCGAGCAAGCGCTGGCCCAAGCCATTGATGCTGTGGAACCCCGAGGTGGGCAGCCGTCGTCACAGCCAGAGCGGCCAGTTCCTGAGTGGCACCCCGCGCTTCTTCCGCCCCCAGCTGGCGGATGGTACGCCGCTCAACGAGGCGTTCAAGCCGGCCCAATGGCCCCTGCTGCTCACCAGCTACAAGTCTCACACCATGAGCTCCATGAGCATCGGTTCGGATCGCCTGCGCCAGGTGAACCCCAGCAACCGGGTGCGGCTCAACTCAGAGACGGCGGCGCGCTTAGGCATAGAGAGCGGGGACAGGGTGCGGGTCAGCACCCCGGATGGCAGCCTGATCGGGGTGGCCGAGTGCGTGGCCGGGGTGCAAACGGATGCCATCGCCATCGAGCACGGCTTCGGTCACAAGGAGCTGGGGGTGCGGGCGCACTGGGTCGATGGCAAGGAGGTGGCGGCGAGCCCCTTGCGCGGGGCCGGGGTCAACCTCAACGATCTGGCGGTGCTGGATCCGAGCCGTCACGGTCGCTACCCCCTGGTGGACTGGGCCATCGGCTCCTCGGCGCGCCAGGGCCTGCCGGCCAGGGTCGACAAGCTGGTGTAGCGCCAGAGACAAAAAAGCGGGGCCACTATGGCCCCGCTTTTCATTGGGTGATCTTTGGGATCACTTGTCCAGTTCGAAGTCCACCCACACCAGGCGGTGATCCGAACTCACCCCCTTGGCGATACCGAGCTTGGCGTCATACACCAGGTGGTAGCCGGGCTCGAAGCTGGCGGGCCAGAACACCCCCGAGGCCACCGCATTGAGGTTGGCGGAGGGGATCAGGTGATCGAGCTGCAGGCCGCTGCTGCTGGTGATGCGCTCAGGGGTCGGCCTGTTGTTGTTGCGCTTGCACTGATCCGGTTGGCTGGCGAGGCACTCGGGGCCCCCCTGGCTCACCGGGATCAGGGCGCCGTTGGTGACCGCCTGATTGACCAGCACATGGTTGTGCAAGTCCTGGATGGCACTCAGATCCCCGTCGCCGAGTTGGGGATCGGCGTTGAGATCCCCGGCGATGACGAAGCGAGCGCCCGCGGGCAGACCACCGGCCTTGCCCGCGTCATCCACCATGTAACTGGCGGCTTCCACATAGTCCTGCCAGAAGGCGACCTCGGCCCTGTTGTGCTTGACGTTGTGGCGCGCCGCGTTGCCGAAGATGGGCGGGGTCGGATGGGAGATGAGGAAGTGGATCACCTCTTCCCCCTTGGCGGTCTTGACCAGCACCGGCACATCCGCGTGGTTTTTGGAGGAGAGCGGGAACTGGGCCCAGGCCGCGGCGTCATACCAGGGCTGGCCACACTGGCGGCCGGCCGGGATCGGCGCCTTGGGGTTGTTGCAGTCGTCGATGACGGGGTTGGTTTCGCCCGGCATGTCCTTCCACTTGAAGTGCTGGAAGGTGCGGATCCCCTTGGTGTCGATGGGATATTTCGACATCACGGCGAAGGCGTACTGGCCGTGGTAGTTGCCAAAGCCCCAGGCGTCGTCCGGCCCGCTGTTGACCTTGCCGTCCAGGTTGAGATCCTGGCCGCTCATCAGACCTGTGTTGGTGGCAAAGTTCTGCATCACCGGGTAGCTGATGACCTGCACATCGGCGTGTTGCGGGTGGGCCAGGTAGTTGCTGTTGAACGCCTGCAGATCGGCGCTGCTCTCCCCCTTGCCGTCGTTGTCGAACTCGTTCAGCAGGAAGACATCCGGGCGGGTACGCTGGATGATTTCGGCGATATTGCGGATCTGCTGTACGTCTTTCGCGCGGGTGATCTCGGCCTGGCTTAGGCTGCCGTCACCGGCCTGATAGCGGGTCAGCAGGGCATCCTGGGCGGCTCTGTCTAGCACCAGCTCGGCGCTCAGCATGCCGGCGGCGGTGCGGTCGAAGGAGAGGTTGAAGGTAGCGAAGCGAACCATGGGGGTCGGGGTCTCTGAGTCGTTTTGGCTGTTACAGCCTGCCAGCATTCCGAGGGAAATGGCAGCGGCGACCAGGGTTTTGTTGATGTTTTTCATTGTAATATTCCGTAGCATCAAGATGTTATGCCTCTGTAGGGTCAAGTGAGGCGCGGACATTATAGGGATGTCGGTCACAAGAGGGGCTCTGAATGGGCCAAACTGTGTGTCCATTCACAAAGTGCCGTGAAAAACGCCATAAAAAGTGTCGTTAAAAAGGACGCCAAGAGTCGGAATCTGAGGTCAGCCAGGCTGCAGTAGTCAATCCTGCTGTGAATGAACCTGGGTCTGAATCTATTCACCATAGCATTGGGAGGGAGGCGGGATGAGTCGGCAGCAAACGGCCCTGGTGGTCGAGGGGGGCGCCATGCGCGGCATCTTCGCCGCCGGGGTGCTGGATGCCTTTTTGGCGAAGGGGAAGACGGCGTTCGATCACTGCATCGGGGTGTCGGCGGGGGCGGTCAACCTGGCGGCCTATCTGGCCGGTCAGCAGGGGCGCAACCACAGGGTCATCACCGATTACTCCTGTCGCCCCGAGTTCATCAGCCTGGCCAAGTTCCTGCGCGGTGGCCACTGGCTCGATCTCGACTGGCTGTGGGAGATCACCATCCGCGAGATCAGGCTGGATCTCGCGCACTTTGCCGAGAGTAGGGTGCCGCTGACCGTGGTCACTACCCGGGTCTCGGACGGTCAGGCCGCCTATCTCAGGGGGAGTGCAGAGGCGCTGGAGCAGCAGATCAAGGCCTCCTGCTCGGTGCCGCTCGCCTATCGCGACTTCGTGAGCATCGGGGGGGAGGCCATGACGGACGGCGGGGTGGCGGACTCCATTCCGGTGCGCCACGCCTATGAGCAGGGGGCGCGGGAGATCACTGTGGTGCTGTCCCGGCCGCTCGGCTATCGCAAGAGGGCGCCCAGATTGCCGGCCCTACACCGCCACCTGCTGCGCCGCACCCCGGCGTTGGCCGAGGCGAGCCTGGTGCGTCATCGCAGCTACAACGATGCCATCGACTTTATCCGCCAGCCGCCGGCGGATTGCCGCATCCGGGTCATAGTGCCCCCCGCGGGCTTTCGGGTCGGCCGCATGACCACGGACAGAGACAGGCTGGAGCAGGGTTATCAAATGGGCTGGCAGGCGGGATTGGCCTATCTGGCCGAGACAGGATCGGCCAGCCAGGGAGCCGAGACAGAGCGGGGACGCTAAGCCTTAGTTGGCCGCCAGACGCAGGGCATGATTCTTCGGGTGAATGTCGGCATCACGAACAGGCACAGCATGGATGGACTGCGCCAGCCAATCCCAGTCCAGTAGCGGGGTGCCGGCCTTGAAGCGCTGATAGGCCTGCCCCTGTTGCACTGTCAGGAACAGGGTCGCCGGCAGGCCGAGCCGATTGAGGTAGCGCACCATGACCTCACCCCGGTAGGTGCAGAGGCGCTGCTGCAGCTCGGACAGGGTCAGTCCGTACTCCTTGCCCGTTTCATCCCAGATTTCAAACATGAGAGGTCGCTCCTTGCGATGAGGAGTCCACTGTTTCTAAAAAACCGGGGGAGGGCAATTGTCAGATTTGACAGTGCCAAATGGAATTCGGCCAGAAAAGCGAAAACCCGGCGCCAGGCCGGGTTTTCTGAAGAATGGTGGAGGGAGAAGGATTCGAACCTTCGAAGGCAGAGCCGTCAGATTTACAGTCTGATCCCTTTGGCCGCTCGGGAACCCCTCCACGGGGTATTACTATTTTTTGGCCTGCTACTCAGGAAGATGGTGGAGGGAGAAGGATTCGAACCTTCGAAGGCAGAGCCGTCAGATTTACAGTCTGATCCCTTTGGCCGCTCGGGAACCCCTCCACGGGGTATTTTCCTGATTTTTTCGCACTTGAATGGTGGAGGGAGAAGGATTCGAACCTTCGAAGGCAGAGCCGTCAGATTTACAGTCTGATCCCTTTGGCCGCTCGGGAACCCCTCCCCAAGTGCGAGGCCGCATACTACCAGATCCCGTGGGGTTGTGAACCCCTCAGCCCCATTCTGACGAGAAAAAAGTATCGTTTGGTCATTTTTTGATATCTCTCGCTCAAAAATCACGCTTTTCAACGACTTTCATGCCGGGGATAGGGCACTTGGGCAGGCCGGGGCGGGAGGCGGGTCAGCGAACAATCAGCCAACAAAAAGAGGAGCCCAGGGCTCCTCTCACACAGAAATGGTCGGCAGGGCTCAGGCGTCGCGGGCCTGCTGGCAGCCGTCGACCGCGTGGGCGATGAGTTCCAGCGCGTTCTGCTCACAGGGGGGCAGCTCCTCATCACAATGGCCAAGCGGGGTGACCCGGTCGCCCCACTTGAGGAGGGCGGCGCCCCAGGTCAGGCCGGCACCGAAGGCGGCGCTCAGCAGATAGCTGTTCGGCTTGACCCGGCCCTGCTCCAGCGCCTCGCACAGGGCGATTGGGACGGTGGCGGCCGAGGTGTTGCCGTAGTGCTCTATGTTGACCATCACCTTGTCCATGGGGGCGTTCATGCGCTTGGCCAGGGTCTCGATGATGCGCATGTTGGCCTGGTGCGGGACGATGAGATCGACCTGCTCCGGCGCTATGCCCGCCTGAGCCAGCACGGCGCCGGTGGCCTCGCCCATGCCACGCACGGCGCGCTTGAAGATCTCCTGCCCCTCGAAGTTGAAGGTGAACAGGCCGTCGATGTCGGCGAAGCGCACCCGATCGGTACCAAAATTCGGCACGTGCAGGATCTCGCGGGCCTCGCTGTCACAGCCGAGCTTGTTGGCGATGAGCCCAGATTCGATGTCGCTCGCCTCGAGCACCACGGCGCCGGCGCCGTCACCGAACAGCACGGCGGTGTCGCGCTTGGCCCAATCCAGCAACTGGGTCAGTCGCTCGGCGCCTATCACCAGCACCTTGCTCATCATGCCGGTCTGCACCAGGGAGGTGGCGACCGAGAGGGCATAGACGAAGCCGGTACAGGCGGCATTGAGATCGAACACCGCCGCCTGGTGGGCGCCGAGGGCTTGTTGCACCGCGGAGGCGCCGTTGGGGACCAGAGTGCCCGGGGTGGCGGTGGCCAGTATGATGCCGTCGAGTTCGCTGGCCTCGAGACCGGCGCAGGCCAGGGCGCGGCGACCGGCCAGGGTGGCGAGGGTCGAGTTGCTGACGTGGGAGACTCGGCGCGCCTTGATGCCGGTACGCGGGTAGATCCACTCGTCCGAGGTGTCCATGATGGTGCTGAGATCGTCGTTGGTCAGCACTGCGGGGGGCAAGCATTTGCCCCAGCCGGTGATATTGGCGTATTTCATCTTGTGGTCGCTTCTTGTTATGAGTCGCCCGTGGGCGGAAAATCGTCCAATTATGCCGGACAGGTCAACCAGTGTCATCTCGTGGTCATGTGCCTGCCTGCGGCAGGAGGCGAATGACGGGGCGAGCAAGCCGGTGATTTTGCTTAAGTTCCCGGCCCTGCTTGTCCTAAGATAGGCGCTCTCTCTTTTCCCCAGGCTTCACCGAGGTGATGGTAGTGCACAAAGCGAATCTCAACCTGTTGCCGACCCTCAAGGTGTTGCTGGAGACCCGCAACATCAGCCGGGCGGCCGAGCTGTTGCACCTGAGTCAGCCCTCCATCAGCAAGCAGCTGACCCAGCTGCGCGGCGAGTTCGGTGACGAGCTGCTGGTGCGAGAAGGCCAGCGTTGGCTGCTGACGCCGCGGGCGGAGCGTCTGGCAGCCCAGCTTGCGGATTCTTTGGGTGCCTTGGACCGGCTCTACGCCGCTCCCGAGTTTGACCCCGAGCGCTGCGAGCGGGTGTTCCGGCTTGCTTCTTCGGACTACGTGGCCCAGCACATATTGCCGGATATCTGCGCCGCGCTCGCCAACGCCGCCCCCCAGGCGGCCCTCGAATACAGCCTGTGGGACAAGCGCCAGCTGCCGCAGCTGTGGCAGTCCGAGCTGGATCTGGTCTCCACCATCACGGATCTGGTGCCGGATCAGATCCGGGGCTTGCATCAGGGGGAAGACCGACTGGTGATGCTGATGGGGCGCCACCATCCGCTCTCGGGCACGGCGCCGACCCTGGATGACTACCTCGCCTGGCCCCACCTGCAGGTGAGCGGCGGCGGTGACAAGGACAGCCCGGTGGAGCGGGTGCTGGCGCCGCAGGGCCTGTCCCGGCGCTGGTTTGCCCGGGTGCCCTTCTTCCAGGCGGCGGTGGAGGTGCTGCTGCGCACCGATTGCCTGATGACTACCCCGGCCCACATCGCCTGGCAGCTCGCCCTGGATCACGAGCTGAGCTTCTGCGACCTGCCCTTCGCCGCTCGCTCCCAGCAGTATCATCTGCTGTGGCACCAGCGCCACCATCAGGACCCCGCTCACCGCTGGTTTCGGGAGCTGGCCTACCCCTTCCTGCGGGATCATCTGCAACGCACCGTCGGCGAGAGCCGCAAGACCCTGGGGAAAGGTCCCGCAAGGTAGCCTCAGTGCTTTATATTGCAAAAATTAACAAAACAATTCATTCATACTGCTGCATAGTCATTGGCTATGAGTTCTATTCATAACTTTCACTTCTGGCATGATGTCGTCCCCCTTACCCTGAGGGCCGGTATTCATTTTCATTCGAGAGAGAGAGAGGCAGTGATGGAATTCACGAGTTGGTTGGCACTGGCGGCGGTTTGTTTCATGGGGGCCATCAGCCCGGGACCCAGTCTGGCGCTGATCATCCGCAACACGGTGCAGGGCGGGCAGGGACACGGGGTAGCGACCGCCCTCGGCCACGGGCTCGGGGTCGGCATCTATGCGCTGATCACGGCGCTCGGCCTCTCTGTGTTGATCACCCAAACCCCAGTGCTGTTTGACATCATTCGCTACGGCGGCGCCGCCTTCCTCGCCTGGCTCGGCGTCAAGGCGCTGCTGGCCAAGCCTGCCAGCGGTGAGGTAGAACAGGAAGCCCATGGTCTGCGTGGCCGGCAGGGCGCCTTCGAGGGCTTTATGGTGGCCTTCCTGAACCCCCAACTCGCCATCTTCTTCATCGCCCTGTTCAGCCAGTTCGTGCATGCCGATACCGGTTGGCGCGAGGGGAGCATCATGATGCTCACCGCCGGCGGCATCGACGCCGTCTGGTATGTGCTGGTGGCGCTGGTGCTGTCGCGCGGCCCTGTGCTGGCCTGGCTCAAGGCCAAATCGTCTGTCATCGACAAGCTGAGCGGTCTGGTGCTGATCGGCCTGGCACTCAAGGTGGTGTTCTAGCACGTTGTGTGGCTCCCTCTGCCAAAGGAAGAAGGAACCTCCAGCACTGCCGCTCCTTACGCGCTTGGCTTACGCGGTTGGTAAATTATCCAGGACGTAGCCGCAGCACAGCGATCTACTCCCTTCTCCCCTCGCGGGAGAAGGGGTGAGGATGAGGGGGTAACAGCAGTACTTAGCGAGAACAGCGCCCTCTGAGCAGGGCCTATGTTCAATCCTGTATCTTGCGGTGATCTTAAGCGGGATCAAGGCAGGGAGGTACGGGCCTCGCTAGAGTGGCTGCCTTTGCTGCCGCCTGCGAACCAGACCCATGCACGATCAAACCCGTCGTCTCGAACAGAATCGCCTCGAACTGCTGGCCCCGGCCAAGAATCTCGCCTACGGCATTGAAGCCATCAACCATGGCGCCGATGCCGTCTACATGGGCGGCCCCGCCTTTGGCGCCCGCAGCGCCGCCGGCAACTCCCTCGATGACATAGAAGCGCTGGCGCGCCACGCCCACCGCTTCGGCGCTCAAGTCTTCGTCGCCTTCAACACCCTGCTGCACGACCACGAGCTGGAGCAGGCCAGGCGCCTCACTCACCAGATCTATGAAGCGGGCGCCGATGCGCTGATCGTGCAGGACATGGGCCTGCTGGCGCTGGACTTGCCTCCCATCGCCCTGCACGCCAGCACCCAGACCGACAACCGCACCCCAGAGAAGGTGAAGTTTCTGCAGGACGTGGGCTTCTCCCAGGTGGTGCTGGCCCGCGAGTTGTCCCTCGAGCAGATCCGCGCCATCAGCGCGCAGACCAATGTGCAACTGGAATTCTTTATCCACGGGGCGCTGTGCGTCTCCTACAGCGGCCAGTGCAACATCAGCTATGCCCGCACCGGTCGCAGCGCGAACCGGGGAGAATGCGCCCAGCTGTGCCGGCTGCCCTGCACCCTGCAAAAGCCGGACGGCGAGGTGCTGGTGGCAGACAGTCACCTGCTCTCTTTGAAAGACATGGATCAGAGCGCGAACCTGGAGGCGCTGATCGAGGCGGGCATCCGCTCCTTCAAGATTGAGGGGCGACTCAAGGGGCTGGATTACGTCAAAAACGTCACCGCCTGGTATCGTCAGAAGCTCGACGCCATTTTGGAGCGGCGCCCGGATCTGGTGGCGAGCTCAGCTGGCCGCTGCACTTACGGCTTCACGCCGGATCCGAAGAAGAGTTTCAACCGGGGTGCCACCGATTACTTTCTCCACGGCCGCCAGCCGGATATTGACTCCCCGCGCAGCCCGAAATACTTGGGCGAACCCCTGGGCCGGGTCACTCGCGTCAGCAAGGAGGGGATAGAGATAGACGGGCGCCCGCTCGACAAGCTGGGACTTAGCTTGAACAACGGCGACGGTCTGGGCTTCTTCAAGCCGAACAACGAGCTGGTGGGGATGCGGCTCAACAAGGTCGAGACCAAGGCGGGAAGCAAGCAGTTGCTGCTCTCGGAACCCGTGCCCGGGCTCAAGGTTGGCAGTGAGATCTACCGCAATCACGATCAGGCCTTCAGCAAACTGCTGGAGAAACCGAGTGCGGATCGCCGCATCCGGATCGATATGCGCTTATCCGAGTGTGAGGAAGGGCTGCGGCTCACCCTTATCGACGAGCAGGGCATCGAGGCCAGCGTGGAGCTCGTCTGCGACAAACAGATTGCCGGCAACCCGGAGCGGGCGCTGCAGCAGGCGCGGGATCAACTTGGCAAGCTTGGCAACAGCCTGTTCGTGGCGCGCAAGATTGAGCTGGCGTTCACTTCTCCGCTGTTTATCGCCGCCTCCCAGCTCAACGGCCTGCGCCGGGACGGCATAGCCGCGCTGGAAGCGGCGCGCCTCGCGAGTTACAAGCGCCCGGAGCGGCGCATCCCATTGCGCGACGTCACCTATCCCCAGCATCGACTCTCCTACCTTGGCAACGTGTTGAACGCGGCCGCCGAGCAGTTCTTCCGCGAGCACGGGGTGGAGCGCATTTCTCCCGCCTATGAGGCGAACAAGGAGGAGGGAGAAGTGGTGCTGATGATCACCAAGCATTGCATCCGCTACAGCCAGAACCTCTGCCCCAAGGAGGTGCCCGGCCTCAAACCCGAACCGCTCGAGCTCAAGATGGGCAAAGACAGTTTCCGGCTGCGCTTTGATTGCAAACGCTGCGAGATGCAGGTGATGGGCAGCCTCAAGCGGTAATAGTGGCCAGACAGGGCATGTCACGGGCGCGAATTCGATGGCAGTATAGGGGAGGCGCTATGGGGGAGGCTCGCTTGATCCGGGCACCCCAGCTTAACGCAGGCATGGATGGGGGCGACGGATGCTGATCGCCCCCTGCTGTTGTGATGCCTCTTGTTTTGACAAATGGAGTTGCGATGGAAATCAAGGACCTGCCGTTTTGCACCACGAACTGGGCCGAGATAACGCCCACCGAACATAAAGGGGAGCGCGGCGTCGCCCGCTGGCACACCCAGCACTTTGGCCCCATGCGGGTGCGGATGGTGGCGTATTCCCCCGGCTATCTGGCGGATCACTGGTGCAGCAAGGGCCACGTCCTGCTGTGCCTCGAGGGGGAGCTGCACACCGAGCTGCAAGATGGCCGCGTCTTCACCCTGACGGCGGGCATGAGCTATCAGGTGGCCGACAACGCCGAACCCCATCGATCCTTCACCGAGCTGGGCGCCAAGCTCTTTATCGTCGACTGACTCGCGTATTCCTTTCCCCATTTAATCAAGAGGTTGCCCATGCTGGAGCTCAGACCCAACTGCGAGTGCTGTGACAAGGACCTGCCCGCCGGCAGCAGTGATGCGCTCATCTGCTCGTTCGAGTGCACCTTCTGCACCGATTGCAGCGAGCGCCATCTGCAGCACGTCTGCCCGAATTGCGGCGGCGAGCTGGTCAGGCGCCCCCGCCGCCCCGCCGCGAAACTCACCGCCAATCCCGCCTCCATCAAGCGGGTGTTTAACCCGGCGCTGCGAGACAACAACCGATAACTCCGCCATGCCAGCACAGCGGCGGCAAGGCCAGCGCCGTCTCCGTGCTGGCCGTGTCGCTACAGGGGGGCCAAACCCAGCGGCCCATCCCAGATAGTGCTTTACCTTCTCCCGGCTAGAGCCCTTATCACAAGGGTTCAACCAAGGAGCGCGAGATGGCGGAGCGATTTGAAGGAGAGGGGGCGCTGGCCTATGACCAGCGCATTCCATTGCTGGTGCCGGGTTATGAGTTGTTGCATCAGTTGAGCGCGGCCCAGCTGATGGCGCGGCTCGGGACCGATGCCCGAGTGCTGCTGGTGGGGGTGGGTACGGGGTGCGAACTGGTGCTGCTCGGCAAACTCTGCCCAGGGTGGCAGTTTATCGCCCAGGACATCTCGGCGGACATGCTGATGCAGGCGCGTCAGCGGGCCGACGAGGCCGGGATGGGGGAGAGGGTTACCTGGCTGTTGGGGGAATTACCCACTGCCTCATTACGCTGTGACGGCGCACTCTGTCTGCTTGTGCTGCATTTTCTGGAGGAAGATACCAAGGCGACGTTGCTTGGTGCTATCTCCCGCCAACTCAGGGCCGGCGCGCCGTTGCTGCTGGCGGATCTCATGGTGGCGGAGGATCCGATGGAGCGCACCGTCATGGGGCAGCAGGCGCGGTTGGCGGGTCTGCCGATGGCGGCCAGCGAGCGCATGGTGCAGCGCCTTGCCGATGACTTTATTTCGCTCGATGAAGGGCAACTTCAGCAGCTGTTACATGCAGCCGGGTTTAGCACGGGGCAGCGTTACTTTCAGGCGCTCGGCTTTCACGGCTGGCTGGCAACAAGGCGCTGAGATATCCGGCGCGCACGCGGCCTGCCACACCAAAGCGGGAGCCGCAGAGGGCTCCCGCTAACGGCACGGTCAGACAGCTTATTTCTCCATCACCACATTCCAGGGACCGTCTGCCTGGATAAAGAATACCGCCTCCTCATTGCCTTCCACCTTGGCCACATGGGGCACCTTGTCGGTCAGGGCGAAGTAATCGCCGGGGCCGAGGCGGTACTCCTTGCCTGCGACCGTCAGGGTGATGGCGCCCGACATCAGGGTCACATAGTGATCCGCGTCGTGATGATGGCTAGGCGTCACCAGCCCCACCGGGTATTTCAGGAAAAACCGGCTCGGTCCCGTTGCCATGTCGCCGGAGACCGGGGCGGCCGCGATGCCATTACCAAGATCCTTCCACTTGAGCTGCGCCTTGCTGACCACCTGCTCCCCGGCGGTGGCCCAAGAAGGGGCGCCGACCATCAGCAGTGCCGACAGCGAAAAGACGACTGCCGCGATAAATTTCATCTGCTATCTCCTTTGCGAATTGAAAAATCGGTTAGCGGCAAGATCATCCCGATCTCGCCTCCTCAAGCATAGAGCCAGGTGCCTGTATCCAGTGAGGGTGCCCGCATGCCACTGATCCGCAGGAACCAGCCCACTGCGTGGCAAGGGGCATCGAAATGGGCTAGAGGATCAGCAGTGTGGTCATCGCCGGATTGTCTATCCGGTGATGAGGATCTGCCGCAGCCAAAGGAGCAAGAAGATGGCCGAGCAACAACCCCCGTTCGATGCCGAGCAGTACAAGCGCGCGCAACGGGCGCAGTGGAACAAGGATGGCGCGGCCTGGCGGCGCTGGAACCCGGTGCTGGATGCCTGGTACGGCGAGGCGACCGAGCGGATGCTCGATCTGGCACGCATCCAACCCGGTCAGCGCATCCTGGACGTTGCCGCCGGCGCCGGTGAGCCGGCGGTCAGCGCCGCCCGGCGGGTGGGGGCGAGTGGCCATGTGCTGGCGACCGACATCTCGGAGGGGATCATGGCGCTGGCGCGGGAGGTTGCGTTGGAGCACGGGCTCAGCCAGCTGGAGACCCGGGTCATGGATGGGGAGAAACTGGCTCTGCCCGACGAGGGCTTCGATGCCGTACTGTGCCGGCTTGGCCTGATGTATATGCCGCAACCGATGATCGCCCTGCGCGAATGGCGCCGCGTGCTCAGACCCGGTGGCCGGGTCGCCGTCATGGTCTTCTCCACCCCGGAGCGCAATGACTGGGGGGCGGTGCCTGCCGTCATCATCCGGCGTCATACCGGACTTGCGGCACCCGCCGCCGGGCAACCCGGCCCCTTCAGCCTGGGGGCAGCCGGGGTGCTGGAGGACGTCTTTCGTCAGGCCGGATTCGCCGATCCAGACGTGTATGCCGTGCCGGTGCCGCATCGCGCGGCCTGCGCTGCCGACTTCGTGCGGGTCGCCCGGGAGGCGTTCGGTGGCTTCAATGCCATGATGGCGCAACTGCCTGCCCCCGAGCAGGCGACGTTGTGGGACGAGATCGCCAGCTCATTGCGCTGCTTCGAGTCGGCCAGCGGGTTTGAGGCGCCGGGGGAGTGCCTGCTCGCGGCGGCAAGCAAGTAGCTCAGGCCCGCGGCGCATGATGAAAACGAAGCCGCCAGCATGAGTGGCCTTTTTTTCTCAACACGCAATGCCTTCCAGTTTTAGCAGCGCCTGCTTGATGGGCAGCCCCCCCGCGTAGCCGGTCAGGCTGCCGTCCTTGCCTATCACGCGATGACAGGGAACGATGATCGACAGCGGATTGCGACCGTTCGCGGCGCCCACCGCTCGCATCGCGGTCGGCTTGCCGATGGCGAGCGCGATGTCGCGGTAGCTGCGGGTCTCGCCATAGGGAATGTCGCACAGCGCCTGCCACACGGCGCGCTGAAATGCTGTGCCCTGGGCCGCGAGCGGCAGCGTGAAGCGCTGCAGCTCCCCCGCGAAGTAGGCGCGAAACTCGGCAAGATAGGGGGCGAGCGCCTCGCTGTCTTGCTGCCACCCTTGCTGGTCTGGCAGGGTGCGCAGGCCGTTTGCGAAGTCCACGTGGCGCAGGCCAGTCTCGTCGATGGCGATCAGCAGCGGGCCGCAGCTGGTTTCCAGAACGTCGTAACGGATCATGATGTTGTCTCCTCTCATTCTTGATGTGTCGGTGCAGTCAGCAGCGCGGGCTGCTCGCTCATGGCGTGCCACAACCAGCTTGCGGCATAGGCACGCCAGGGTTGCCATGCGGTGCTCATTGATTCCACCTCCTTGACCGGCAGCTTCACGCCGCCGCCGAGCGCCTTTTGCAATACCAGATCGGAGGCGGGGAAGGCGTCCGGATCCTGCCCCGTGCGCAGCCGCCAGTAGGCAATGGTCCAGGGGCCTATGCCCGGCAGCGCGAGCAGCTGCTCATCGCTCGCCGTGGCGAGGGAAATCGCTCCGCTTGCCAGCGCGCCGGCAACGCCCTGCAGCGTTCTGATCCGGCTGCCAGGCATGCCGATGCCGTCCAGGTTGAGCGCACACAGCTGCGCCGGGGTCGGCAGCGCCGCTATGCCAAATTGCGCCTCGGTGCGCGCCACCAACCGCCCCATGATGGTGATGGCGCCCTTGACCGACACCTGCTGGCCGACGATGGCGCGCAGCAGCACCTCGTATTCATCCCAGCCTCCGGGCAACCTAACACCGGGCCAACGTGCCTGCAGTCGTGCCAGCAGCGGATCTTGCGCGAGCCGCGCACCGATGCGCACCATGTCCGCATCGAGATCCCACATGCGCCGCACGCGATACAACAGATCCGGCAGCGCGCTCGGCGGCAGATCCCGCAGCGTCAGTCGCAGCTGGTTGCCGGGGCCCGGCTCGATGCGGATCCAGCCCTCCTGTTCGCCGACCTTGTGGCGCCGCTCGTAGCCCTGTTCGTCGACGCGCTCCAGCCCCGGGATAGCGCGCAGCCGGTAGAACGCGAGCATGGCGTGCACATCAAACGGCGGACGATATGGCAGTTGCAAGCCGAGCATCGCGCCTGGCTCGGACTCGTCTTGCGGGGGCTGCGCCCCTTGCTGTTTACGCAGGGCACTCGGGGCCAGACCATAGGCTTGTTGCCACGCATCGTTGAAGCGGCGAATGCTTGCAAAGCCTGCCGCAAACGCTACCTCGGTAATGGGCAGTGCGGTTTCGGTCAGCAGTCGTTTCGCGAGCAGCAGGCGGCGCGTCTGCTCCACCTGTTTTGGCGAGGCGCCGAGGTGTTGCTCGAACTGGCGCCTGAGTGTGCGCTCGGTGATCCCCGCTTGCGTGGCAAGCTCGGCGAGGGAGTACGCGCCAAGCTCGCCGCGTTCGATGCGCGTCAGTATGCGTGCGAGCAGCGGCGGTAGATCCCCGTTTTGCGCTGGCGCCAGCTCGGGCCGGCAACGCAGGCAGGGACGCAGCCCGTGCTGCTCGGCGGCGGCCGCGAAGCGAAAGTACTGCACATTGTGTTCGTGCGGCGCGCGCGCCGGGCAGATCGGGCGGCAATAGATGCCGGTGGACAGCACGCCGGTGAAGAAGCGGCCGTCGAAACGTGCATCCCGGGCGAGCCGGGCGGCGTGACATTGCTCGCGAGTGAGACCGGGGATGATCTCGTCCTGATAGGGCTCGGTCGGTGGCAACGGATTCATGGCATGGGCTCGGCACTGGGAACATGCTCAGAGAGTAAGGGGCGGGGGGCGCAGTGACTAGCCAGAAACGGACAGGGATTGAAATAAAATGCCCATCCTGGAGTGGCGAGTCGGAGAGATGGCAGGGCTGCGTGAAAACAGTCGAGCGGGGCAGGTAAATATGCGAATCTGCAGCTGACCCCATCAACGAGGATTCCCCCATGCCAGGACCCGCCCGCGCCGGCACCCTGATCTACGCCAAGGATCTCGCACGGCTGACCAATTTCTACCGCACCCTGCTGCAGATGGACATTCTCAGCCAGGATGACGGCTTCGTGGTGATGGAAAATCACGACATCCAACTGCTGTTGCACGCAATCCCCGACGCCATCGCCAGCCGTATCGTTATCGAGGTACCGCCGCAGTTGCGCGAAGAGGGTGCCATCAAGCCGTTCTTCACGGTGCCAAGTCTTGCCTGGGCCGAGGCGAAGGCGGCGGATCTTGGCGGTGGCTGCTTGTCGCAACAGTGGTCGATTCCGGGCCTGGTGCTGCGCAATGCGTTCGATCCCGAAGGCAATATCCTGCAACTGCGCGAATCGCTCAGCACGCCCGATCCGCTGTGATAACTCACCAATAATAACGGGGCAGCCAAGGCTGCCCCGTCATGCTCGCGCAACCCCTTACTTCAGATAACGCTGTTCCAGGTGTTTGCGCAGCCACTGCGGGTTCAGCGCCTCACCGGTCGCGTTGCGGATCAACGTATCGGTGTCGTACAGGCTGCCCTGCGACCAGATGTGGCGGCCGAGCCACGCGAGGATCTCCGGCAGCCGGCCCGCGGCGATCAGGCTGCCCATCTCGCCCACGTCTTTCTCCAGTGCGAAGCGCAACTGCGCCGCGTACATGGCGCCGAGCGTGTAACTCGGGAAGTAGCCAAACGACCCATCCGTCCAGTGGATGTCCTGCATGCAGCCGTTCTGGTAGTTGCCCTTCGTCGACAGACCGAGCCACTGCTGCATCTTTGCATCCCACAGCTCGGGGATGTCCGCGACCTCAATGCGCCCTTCAATCAGATCGCGCTCCAGCTCGTAGCGCAGGATCACGTGCGCCGGGTAGGTCACCTCGTCCGCATCGACGCGGATAAAGCCGGGCTCGACGCGGTTGTACAGTTTCGCGAGGTTTGCAGGATCCAGCGCCGGCTGGGTGCCTAAGTGCGCGCGGATGCGCGGCGCGATGAGCGACAGGAACGCCGGGGAGTGGCCAAGTTGCATCTCGCAAAACAGGCTCTGGCTCTCGTGAATGCCCATGGATCGCGCCTCGGCCACCGGCTGGCCCAGCAAGTGACGCGGCAGCCCCTGCTCGTAACGGGCGTGGCCCGTCTCGTGCACTATGCCCATCAGGCTGGAGACAAATTCGTCCTCGTTGTAGCGCGTGGTGATGCGCACGTCCGTCGGCACACCGCCGCAGAACGGGTGGCTGCTCACATCGAGTCGCCCGTGCGCAAAATCAAAGCCGAGCAACCCCATCACCTCCTGACCGAGCGCCTGCTGGGTCGGGGTGGGGAAGGGACCTTGCGGGATCAGCAGGGTGTCGCTTTTTTGCTGCTCGCTCACGGTCTGGATAAGGCCGGGCAGCCAGCTCGTCAGATCGCCGAAGATCTCGTCAAGTCGCGCGCTCGTCATGCCCGGCTCGTACAACGCCAGCATGGCGTCGTAGGGGCGCACGTTCAGCGCCTCGGCGCGAAGGCTGGCCACTTCCCGCGACAGCTTCACCACCTCTTTAAGATTCGGTGCAAAACCGGCCCAGTCGTTCTCCTTGCGCTGACGGCGCCAGGCGTGTTCACACTTGCTGCCGGCGAGCGACAGTGCCTCCACCAGCTCCCCCGGCAGCAGGCTCGCATCCTGCCAGTGGCGCTTGATCTCGCCCAGGTTCGCGCGCTGGGTTGCATCCAGGCTCTCGCTCTCGGCCTTGGCAATCCAGTCGCCGAGCTCGGGGGCGGTGCGCTTCTCGTGAATGAGCACACCGAGCTCGGCCATGGCCTCGGCGCGCGCCTCGTTGCCGCCCTCCGGCATCATGGCGGCCCGATCCCAGCCACAGATGGCACTGAGGTGGCCGAGGCGGTGCAGCTGCTGCTGGTGTTGTTCAAGCTTTTGATATGACATGGGATTGTCCTTGTTATCGTCCCTGAGAATATGCACCCCGTACCTGGCATTATCGGGGCGCCATGATGCTAGCATCGGCGCTGGGCGTTTTGCCACTACGGGGTGCTCAGCCGAGCCTTTTCTGGTGACGCTCGCGGTTCTCCGCCTTCTGGCGATCGCTCTTTCGCAGCAACACATAGAGCGCGCCGCTGCCACCGTGGCGGCGCTCGGCGCTGTGCATGGCCATGACCACCGGCAGTTGCGGCAACCAGGCGCTGATGTGGCTCTTGAGGGTGGCGCGCGGCGTGCTGCGCTCCCCCTTGCCGTGCAGGATCAGCAGGCAGCGAATATCTCTTTGCTCGCAATCCGCGATGAACTGCACCAGCGCCAGCCGGGCCTCGTGCAGGGTCTTCTGATGCAGATCCAGGCTGGCCTGCAGCTCGTACTTGCCGAGCCGCAGCTTCTTGTAGACCCCCTCCTGCACCCCGTCGCGCTTGAAGCCGACGATGTCGTGAGGATCGAGCAGGGGGATGGCCTCCATGCTGAGCATGTCCTGGGGGAGCGGGCCCGCGCTGGCAGCCAGGCGGCGCGCGAGCTGCGCCTCGGTCGGGGTCAGCGTACCCGCTTGGGGATCGATATGGTCGCGCTTGAGTGGCCGCACACCGGCCACCTCTTGCTGAAACAGTGAGAGTTCGTCGTCGTGAGGCACGGCAGGCTCCCCGAATAAGAATGGGAGGACATTATAGCGGGCCCAGACCCTGCTTAGAATGGAGGGCGCTGGCGAGGTAAATATCGCGCTGCGAGTTATTGCTCCTCGGTGGGCGGGGCCTTGTGTGCATCACCTCGTATGGCGGGTCAGAGGTGCACTGGGTAGGAAGCCTGTCGGCTTATTGTTCCTCGGTAGGGGGCTTGGCGTGCATCACCTTGTAGACGAAGTAGACCCCGTAGCCGCTGATCAGCAGGAAGGTGCCGATAATTACCAGCATGGACATCAGCCCTACGCTGTTGCCAAACATCAGGTTCATCCAAAATTCCATCTCGTTCACTCCAGTCATCCATCGATGACAGGCATCATAGATACCTCTTTGGGAGCAATGAGATGATCCCGATCAAGTCCCGTCGTGGTTATTAAACCGGCAATCCGTTCTGTGAGCGGCCTCGCACTCACAGGGGGAGGTCAGGCCCCATGGCGGGGAAGAGTCCGCTATCTAGTGGCTTGTGGACTCGGCTCGGTGAGCGCCTGGATGCGCCAGCCTTGCTGCTCCAGCAGTGCAAGCAGGCCCTGATCGCCGTAAAGATGCAGGGCGCCTACCACGATAAAGCTCTCGTTTGGCAGGGTCGACCACTTCGCCAGCCAGTTGCGGTTGCGCTCTGCCAGCAGGGTCTGTTCCACCCATGCTTGCAGCTTGGGCGGCGCCATCTCCTCTCGCAGCAGGTTGATGAGGGTCGCCTGATCGCCGTTTTGCCAGGCCGTCATCACCTTGTCAAAGCCGGTCTTGAGCTCTGGCAACTCATCCAGGGTGCTGGATAGCATAAGGGTCTGATTGTCACCGACACTGGCGAGGTAGCCGAGCTGCTCGAGCAGGGTCTCGAAGCCGACGATGGGTTTGCCGCCCTCGCTTGCTCGCTTGGCGAAGTGTTGATCCACCCCGAACTCGCCGCTGTAGCCGGTGCGCTCGAGCACCGCCTGGGTCAGGGTGATGGCCGCAAACCAGGGCCGTAGCGGCGCCAACATGGCTTCATTCAGACCGTTCTGACCGGCGGCGATCAGGGTACGCCGATAGAGATCCGGCGGCACATGATCCTTGAGTGTCTTGCCATCCACCAGTCGGGTGATGGCCCCCATCTCCTGCCACTGCTCCTGGGTGAGGTTTGTCATGTCGACCTCCATTACCAGGGCGCGGCTCTGTTGCCAGGCTCGCTCGACAGGCTCTGGCAGCGGATAGAGTGAGGCCTTGCCCGCATGGATGGAGCCCAGCAACCAGTGCTGTTCACCGCCCTTGCTGATGCGATAGAAGGCCGGATCGGCGAAGGCCTGCAGCGGCAGCAGCAGGCACAGCAGGAAGGAGAACAGCGAGCGATGAGATCTCATGAGATACCTTATTGTGAGAGGGATGGCTTCTCTTCATAACAATAATCCCTATGATAAGTCCTCATTCGTCACAGCCAAGAGGTTTCCCATGCCCCACCTTCGCTTTCGGGCAGTTTCTGTCGACACCCTGCAGCAGATCAGCACGCCCTTGTTGGCGGATCTCTGCGCCCTGACCGGCGGCAAGCCGGAGTTTGTCACCATGGAAGTCATCGACTGCATCCGGGTGCGCGACGGCGCCATCGAGACCGGCTCCCCCTTCGTCGAACTGGTCTGGTTCGAACGCCCGCAGGAGCTGCAAGATGCCGCCGCCGCCCTGATCACCCGCCATCTGAAGGCGGCGTTGGGAGAGGAGACTTATGTGGTGGTGCAGGTGCTGCCCATAGTCAAAAGCCATTACTACAGCAACGGTGAGCACTACTGAGCTGAGGTAGGGAGAGGGCAATATCCGGTGGTGCAGGTGCTGCCTATCGTAAAAAGCCACTACTGCAGCAACGGTCAGCACTACTGAGTGACGCAGGCGGGATGACGGGGCTGTCGGCCCCGTCGTTACCTGGGGTCAGGCGGATTTTATCAGCAACTTGTCCAGCCAGCGGCTCGGCAGCAGGCGGCGCAATACGGTAAACAGCCTGGTCGGGACTGTGACGGGGTAGCGATGTTTCGGCCGCCGGCTTTGGAGTGCATGCAGCAGCGGCGCTATGCAGGATTCGCTTGGCAGGGTGAAACCGCGGGCGCCACCCTCGCGCTCCAGCCGGCTCAGGGTCTGCTGATAGGCGGTCTGATGGCGGCTCGTGAGAGGGTCTATGTGGCGCAGGAAGGCGGCGCGGGCATTGGCACGAAAGCGGGTATCGATGGGGCCGGGTTCTATCAGGCTGATGTGCACCCCGGTGCCATCGAGTTCGAGGCGCAGGGTGTCGGTGTAACCTTCCAGTGCAAACTTGCTGGCGTTGTAGGCGCCACGATACTTCATGGCCACCAGGCCGAGCACCGAGCTGTTTTGCACTATGCGCCCTTCCCCTGCCGTGAGCATGGGCGGCAGCACCTGGCGAATGAGATGATGCCAGCCAAATAGATTGCTGTTGAACTGCTCGCGCAGCGCGGCGGTGGGCAAGTCTTCCAGCGCGCCGGGCTGGCCGTAGGCGCCGTTGTTGAACAGTCCATACAAACGTCCCCCGGCCAGCGCCAGCGCCTCGGCGGCCCCCTGCTCGATGCTGGTTTCATCTGCGAGATCCAGCTGCACCGCCAATAATCCCAGCTGTTGCAACTGCGCCACATCCTCACTCTTGCGGGCGGAGGCGATGACGGTAAAGCCCTGGCTGCCGAGCGCCTTGGCGGCGGCGAGGCCGATGCCGCTGGAGCAGCCGGTGATGAGTACGAAGGGGTGGGGCATGGGGCTGTCCTTAAGCGATGACGGGATCCTGATGGCTGCGGGCATGGTAGCCCGAGCGCCCCAAAAATACAAAACCGGGCCCAAGGGCCCGGTTTGCTCATTTGCCACTGCCTGATTACAGGAAGGTGAACGGCATGATGATGTGGAACTTGACGTCATGCTCGGAGCTGAACATGTTCGGGTAGTACCAGCTGCCCTTGTCGTCTTGCTCGTTGTTGTAGTCGGTGTAGTGCAGCTTGAACAGGGTGCCCTTCAGCTTGCCGTCTTGCACTGTGTACATGACGTCGAAGTTCGCCGCCCACTCTTTACCGCCTTCCAGCGAGCTGTCGCCGTTGTTGGCATCCCAACCGTAGGCACCGGAGATGCCGGTGGACCAGCCAGGGGCACCCACCAGATCATCCAGGGTACGGGTCACGCCGAAGAACAGTGCCTTCTCGTCGTTGTGGTTCCAGTCAGAGCGGGAATCCCACCAGATCTCGTTCGCACCCTGAGAGTTGCCGTAGCCGCGGGTCAGACGGGGCAGGTAGTTGCCCAGGTCACCCTCAGCCTTGGTCCACAGACCTTCCAGACGGAAGCCGTACTGGGCGTAGTTCCAGGAGGCGGTCAGGGCTTGTTGCCAGGCCAGTCCGTCATAGTCTTCGTTGTCGGTGTTGGAACCGTAGAACTGGTAGCTGGTGTTCAGACCACCCAGCACGTCAAACTTGTGTGCCAGTTTGAAGTGGTAGCTGTCCATGTAGCCTTCGGACTGACCAAAACCACCGGTGACGGCGGTGCCATCTTCAAAGGTGTAACGGGCGGCCAGACCATGGATGTAGTCGATCTTGTTCGCGTCGGTGAAGGGGTCGCTGGCGTAGGGGCTGCTCTTGGAGAAGCCGGCGGTGTTCTTGAACCAGGGCGCCTTGTATTCATCGGCGATGGCGTAGGTCAGGTAGAGACCACCGAAGTTAGCTTCGATCTGGCCACCACGGTAAGTACCGGGTTGATAGGACCAGTTCACACCCAGAATACCGGGAACATACAGTTGGGTGTAACCACCCTTGGCAGTGACCTTGCCTTCCATGAACTTCAGTTTCAAGGCGGCGTTGGAGAGGCTGAAGCCATTCTCGGGAACACCGTCACCACCTGAACCCCACTGGTCACCCCAGAAGGAGAATTCGTTCTCTTCGTTGACGCCGTTGCTCTCGTCGACGGCCAGGTCATAGGCACCGAAACCGCCCACATCGATACCAACCATGTCCCAGGCATAACCGGAGTTGAAGTTGAGGGCTGCTTGGGCGGTAGAGTGACTCAGGTTGGAGTGGTACTTGCCATCCTGACCGGGACCGGCTTGTTTGCGGTCACGCTCACGCTGGAAGTAGAACAGGCCGCCGGACAGTTTTGCGTCATCGGCGAATGCCTCGTAGGACTTGCCATATTCCGGGCTCATCATGTCCTGAGCGGCCAATGCCATACCGGGTGCGACCAGCGCTGCAACCACGGCGGCACTTAACGCGGCGCGCTTGAAGATCACTTTTTCCATTTTGTATTGCTCCTGATTTTATGGACTTAGCTTTTTTGTCCGGCAGTCAGGCATGGGCCCGCCGCTCGGTATTGGCATTGCAATCAACACCCCGTAGGGCAAAAAGAAATTCTTGTCTGTGTCGTACCCAGGTTCCCGAATGCCTTGGCGCATCGGTTAGGGTCATCTGTATCTTTACAGTCGTTATTTTTTATGTACCGACCCTTGGCGATCGGACACCATCAAGAGTACGTTCGCGGTGCGAAATATCAACGGAAAGTTCCCTCGAAGTTTCAAAAATATGACCGAGTGCAAATAATCATGATTCTTGTCATGGATACTCCTAGCCCGCTCATATCGGTAGTGACAGCGTTTTCAAGCAGAAATATCCGTTATCCTGAGCGGATCTCGGGGTGGATTCAGAACTTTCTTTGTTAACCGGATGGCAACAGATAATTTTGTGTCACAAAAAAAGATATGACTGCACCACAGCACCAGCTACGGGGCTCGCGATGAGCGACGCGGCCCCGTTTGTGGGGGCCGATCTGAGCCGATATGGAAGGGCGCAGAGCCGCTCCAGATGGCGACGTCAGCGCTGGCGCAACGGAACGGTTCAGGCTTGGTTCGGATGTGTCTGAGTCGATGTCAGGGGGATCCAGCCCACGTGGGCTGGCAGGGTGCCAGCCTTGCTCGGCGCAGGAAGATCAGAGCTGATGCGATAGAAAAGGATCCGCTCTGCTCCACCTGACCGGGAGCAGAGGTTACTTCGCGGATTGCCGCAAAATAAGTCAGGCCTGGCCAAGGATGCGCGGGATCTGCTGGGCCTGATGGTGAATGTGCTGTGACACCTGTACCGAGAGCTGGCTACCCTGGCGGGCGTGCTGGCTGATGCGGCCGATGAGTGCGGCGAAGCTGGCCAGTCGGTGTTCCTGGCTCCTGGCGTTATCGGCCCCCTGCAGGGCGATGACGGTGGTGCTGCGCGCCATCTCCCGCACCGTCTGGGTGGTCTGGCGCAGCTGCTCTGCCTGCTGGCGCTGCTGGCCGGATCCGGTGGTGATGCGGGTCAGCACCTGGGAGAGTTGATCGCCCGCCTGAGTGAGCCGCGTCAGGATCTCGGTGATCTGGCCAAGGGAGCGCTGGGTGTCGGCCGACAGGTGGCGCACCTCGTCGGCGACCACCGCGAAGCCGCGCCCCTGCTCACCGGCCCGGGCCGCCTCGATGGCGGCGTTGAGCGCCAGCAGATTGGTCTGTTGGGCGATGTGACCGATGACATCGACGATGGCGGTGACGTCATCCACCGAGCGCTTGAGCTGCGTCAGGGCGCCGCCGCTCTCGTCGATGGCGAGGCCGGTTTGGGCGGTGGCGGCCAGCATGTTGCCGACCAACTGCTCACTCTGGTGCATGGAGTGTTCGTTGTGCTGGGCGTGCTGCGCTATCTCGGCAGCCACGTGGTGTACCTCGCTGGCGAGCTGGTTAAGCTCGCTCATCATGCCGTCGCTCTCGTCCACCACCTGCTCGGTGGTGCGGGTGCTGTGATGGATCTCCTGCACCTGAGCCACCATCTCCTGCAGGCTCAGGGAGACACAGGACAGCTGACCCGCCTTCTGCTGCTGATCCTGTTGCAGACGCGAGATCAGGCGGTTGTAGCTCGCGACTATGTCGGCCAGTTCGTTGCGATCACGCCCCTCCGGCAACATTTGCGCCTCGCCGGTGGCATCGAGTTGCAGGAAGGCGCCGCGCAGTTGCAGCAGCGGCCTGACCAGCCAGCGACGCTGCACCAGCGCAAACAGCAGGGCGACCACCACCAGGCAGAGCGCGAGGGAGCCGAGGATGGTGGCGAGCTCCCGATTCACCTCCTGATGTGTGGCGGCGAGCCGTTCTCCCAGCTGGCTGCTGGCCTGCAGCAACTGTGCAATATCCTGCTGGACTCCTTGTTGGGCCGCCTGCTGTTGTTGCAGCGCCTTGCGGCTGTTATCCAGTTCCTGCGGGTAGCGCTTGAGCAGGGAAACCAACTCGGCTCTGGGCTGCTCGCCGAGCTCCTTGGGTACCGATTCCCCCAGGGTGAACTCATCGACAGGCGTCTCTTCGAACAGGTTCAGGCTCGGCAGGGCTGCCAGCGCATCGGCCTGTTTTTGCAGGGCGCTCAGCTCGAATTGCAACCCTTCCAGCAGCTTGGGGCTGGCCTGCGCCATGTAGTTCTGACGCAGATGGCCGAGCCCCGGCAGGCTCGCCAGCATATCGGCCGCCCCCTGACGGTATTGATCTGCGCTCACCGGATCCGCTCCCATTGCCCCCTGCTGGCCGTAACGCAGCAATGCCTTGGCGTGGGCGGTCAGCTCGTTCTCGGCATTTTGCAGCAACCACTGGCTGTTGCCGGAGAGCTTGCCCGCGGCGAGGTAGTCGCCGTCGATGCGCATACCCATCTGCTCGAGCAGGGCGCGCAGCGGTGCACTCAGTGGATCATCTTGCGGTGGCAGCTGGCCGAGGGCTTGCCTGCGCACTCCCTGCGCCTCGGTCAGGCGCAAGGGATCGCCACTGGCGAGATAATCGCGCAGCGCCCCCTGCAGCGGGCCGGTCAGCCGTTGCTGCAGCCGATCGTGCTGGCGCTGAGTCTGCTCGGCCTGATCAAGCTGCTGCCAGCCATGAAACAGGGCGGCGACTTGTACCCCGGCGACCAGCAGTAAGACCAGGGAGGAGAGGGCGGCATAGTGGGCAATTTTCACATCAGATTCCTGCTTGAACCACGCAATGGGCTGGAGCTTAAGCAGGAGTGATGGCGTTTTTATGACAGCGGTGCGGGGGCGATCGGTGCCTTGGGTGTGCGGACCAGCAAGCCAATCAAGGCGCCGCCCATGATGAGGGCGCCTGCCAGCAGATGGCGAGGGGTGAGCTGTTCGCCGTTGAGCCACACTAGCAGCAGGGTACTGAGCAGCGGTGTCAGGTAGGCGAGGGCCCCGATGCGGCGTGGATCCCCATCCCGCAGCGCCAGATACCAGGTGACGAAGGCCGCCCCCATGGGACCGAGCGCCAGCCCCACGATGAGCAGCCAGTCGGCTTGGGGGATCTGGGCTAAGGGCAGTGGTCCCTCCAGTCCCCAGGCCAGCAGCAGCGCCAACAGCCCGGCGGGCAGGCAGGCGGCGGCCGTCACCACCGCGGGGGCGGGAGGCAGGCGACGGGAGAGCACAGAGTAAGCCCCCCAGATGATGGCGGCGCCGAGCGCCAGCAGGTAGCCGGGCAGATAGGCCTGCTGCAGTTGCAGCTTGCCGTCGACCATCACCAGCACCGAGCCGGCGAGGCCGAGCGCTCCGGCTAGCAGGTGATGCAGGTGCAGCGGATGGCCCGGCAGCAGCAGCGGCGTGAACAGGATGATGCACAGTGGCCACAGATAGTTGATGAGGTTCGCCTCCAGCACGGGGGCGTGGCGAAAGCTCATAAACAGCAGCAGGTGGTAGAGCAGCAGGGCCGTGATGGTCACCAGCCAGGTGACGGGGCGGGCTCGCCACTGTCGCCAGAACGGCAGGGCGCCGGCGCCGCAGAAGAACAGCACCAGCCCCACCAGCACCAGCGGCGAGACGCTGGTGATGCGGGAGGTGAGCGCCGCCAGCGAGGCCCACAGCAAGATGGTCAGCAGCGCAAAACCGGTGGATTTGTCCCACCAGGAAACAGCAGACATCCAACACTCCTTTGCAGATGAATGAAAAAGAGGGCCAGTCTAGCAGACTGGCCCTTGGGCGGAAGTGGCTACCGACTTCCTATCGTCATGGTCAAGTTCGGCGAGACGAGCAGTGGCTCAGCGAGCGGCGGCGTCCGCCAGCTTGGACGAGTTCTGGATCACCTCACCCGCTTTCTCTACATCCCGGCCCATGCCGTGGATGGTGTTGCAACCCAGCAGCCAGAGACAGGCGCACAGCACCAGCAGGTTTCGACGCTTGTTCATAGATCCTCCTTGTGGCGCCTTGGCCAGTTTTCACATCTAGGGAGTTAGCCTGAGCAGGCGTCCCTCGCCTGAATCAGTCAGCAGGTAGAGGGCGCCGTCAGGCCCCTCTTTGACGGTGCGGATCCGCTCCCCCAAGTCGGTGAGCAGTCGCTCCTGCGACACTATCTTGTCCCCCTCGAGCTTGAGGCGCATCAGGGCCTGACCACGCAGGGCGCCGACCAACAGATCTCCCTGCCACCCCTTGAATAATTCACCCTGATAGAAGGTCATGCCGGAGGGGGCGATGGAGGGCACCCAGATCCAGAGCGGCGCCGTCATGCCGGGGGCACTCTGGCCCGTGCCAATCTTGCCGCCGCCATACTCCTCGCCGAAGGTGACCTTGGGCCAGCCGTAGTTGCGGCCAGGCAGGATGAGGTTCACCTCGTCGCCGCCCTGGGGGCCGTGTTCGTGGGTCCAGAATTGCTGACTGCCCGGGCGCAGGGCGGCCCCCTGCATGTTGCGATGACCCAGGCTCCAGATCTCGGGCAGGGCGCCCGCCCTCTTGACGAAGGGGTTGTCGGTGGGCACCCTGCCATCCCTGTGCAGGCGCACCGTCTTGCCGAGGTGGTTGTCGAGTGTCTGGGCCCGCTCCCGCTCGGTGTAGCGATCGCCGAGGGTGATGAAGAGGTAGTCATCCATCAACACCAGACGAGAGCCGAAGTGGGCGCCGCCAGCCACCTTGGGCTGCTGGCGAAACAGCAGTTGCCAGTCGACAAGCGCGTCTTTTTGCAATCGAGCGCGGGCCACTGCGGTGCCGGCACCCCCGTCACCGGGCTCGCTGTAGCTGAGATAGAGCCAGCCCGCCTCATCGAGGGCGAGATCCAGCAAGCCACCCTGGCCCGCATTCGCGATGGGAGGCAGGCCGGAGATCGGATGGCGCGCCCCTTGCGCATCGATGCGCAGCAGGCGGCCGGGGCGCTCGCTCACCAGCAGCTCGCCCCCCGGCAGGAAGGCCAGTCCCCAGGGATGGGCGAGATCGGTGGCGACCGGCGTAATGGTCAGTGCCCTGACCGGGGCTACCAGGCAGATCAGCAGCAAGGCAAGCAGTGGAACGCGTTGTGGAAACAAAGGGATACCTCCTCTCAAGATCCGATCCTGGCGCGGTCAAACTCATCATGGCTGAAGTGTAGAGGGAAACGGGATGAGGTCTTAAACGACAAAGCCCCTGCGCAGGCAGGGGCTTGTCAGATACGGCCTAGAACAGCTCGGGGATGAAGCGGAACGGGTGGTCGGTAGGTTTGACCTTGCCTATCTTGCGTTTGGGCAGCTTGACCGGCTCGACCGGCAGCTCCTCGTAGGGGATGTGGGCCAGCAGGTGGGAGATGATATTGAGCCGCACCTTCTTCTTGTCTTCCGAGTGGGCCACGAACCAGGGGGCCCAGGTGGTATCGGTTGCGGCGAACATGGCATCCCTGGCCTGGGTGTACTCATCCCAGCGATTGAAGGACTTGATGTCCATCGGCGACAGCTTCCAGATCTTGCGGCCGTCGTCGATCCTGTCCCGCAAGCGGCGCTCCTGCTCCTCCGGTGTCACCTCCAGCCAGTACTTCAGCAAGATGATGCCGGCATCGACCATGGACCACTCCATCTGCGGGGTGCTGGCCAGAAACTTGTCGCTCGCCTCCGGGGTGCAAAAGCCCATGATCCGCTCCACCCCGGCCCTGTTGTACCAGCTGCGATCGAAGATGACGATCTCGCCGGCGGCAGGCAGCAGGGGCACATAGCGCTGCATATAGAGCTGGCTCTTCTCCCGCTCGGTGGGAGCGGGCAGGGCCATGACCCTGAACACCCGAGGGCTGACCCGCTCTGTGATGGCCTTGATGACCCCCCCTTTGCCAGCGCCGTCACGGCCCTCGAACACGATGCAGACCTTGAGCCCCTTGTGCACCACCCATTGCTGCAACTTCACCAGCTCCACGTGCAGGCGGCGCAACTCCTTCTCGTACTCCTTGGTGCCAAGGGGTTTGACCTCTTGCACCGGCGCTGCTTGTTCAGCCTTGCTCTTCTTCTTGTTACCCATGATGTCCTTCTCTTGATGCGAGCCCATGAAGCATGGCCGTCGTCATCGACGACTCACTCCAAGAGTGTAACCAACTGATGGGCAGGTTACAGGCGGGGATCCCTGAGGTGAGATCGGGATCCAGAAAACACAATAATCCTCAATTGAGTTCGAGTTGGTGCTGCGGTGAAAGGCCCGGCCCATGGGAAAGAGGCGAGAGGGTGATGGTCTCCCTGAACCTGAGGGATTCATTGACCAGGAGCTACCGCCTTCATTCACCTGGGAATCATCTAGAACAGCCTCGTCAAAAGCGTTTCCTGATGGCAGAGAAACGGCATCAATTGAAAATCATCTTGCCTTAAAAATATACGAGGGTGCTGTTTGAGGCTTCTTATCTGATGCCAATGCAATCCAGCGTCATAAAGGGTGTCATGTCTCGCTCACAGGATGGCCGGTTGGAACATTGTCAATCTGGCTGAACCATTAATTCGATATTAATTTTATCCATTCAGCCTTAATTCAATTAAGGATGGGTTCAGTTTTAATATAGTCGTTAATTCAGCGCTAATTCAGGTTTAATGGCTAGGGAACTGTCACTTTAATTACTTAATAGCAAAATGAGTCCTTGAAATGGGAGGTAAATAAAAGATTGTGTGAGCCGCGCAGCAAATAAATTGAAGGCTTATGTCATCACTGACGCCCTTTGCTATAGTCGGTCAGACTTAAGAGGAATGCCTCTCCACCATTTTCGATGAGTAGTGTGTTAATTTTTAAACATCGTGTTCTCTTTGCGCTATGGCATTGGGATGTATAGCCCTCTCTCTCGAGCGGTTGTAAAGCTGTTGTGAATATCAGGCCAGGTGTTTTTTTCGGTAGATATTTATTTTTTTTCGCAATGCCAGACCGTTGAAGAGGGTGTCGAAATAGAAGAGGTATTACTTAAATGGTAAACAAAACATACCGATAGGTGCTTACTGTCCCATGTTGATAAGCACGCAACCATTATTGATGCCACTGTGCTCGGTCGCATCCAGGGTCTGGGTATTTTAAAGGAATCAATTGTATTCATTAAGGTCTCAGCTCGGTCAGCTTAAGATTTATAAGTAACTGTTATTACCTCGCAGCAATAAATTAACTGTTATTGCCAGGCCGCGGCGTACCTATTCATGGGCGATCACCAAGAACCAATGTCGAAGATATTTATATTTATGAACAAAGTGTGAATATGTTGATGGGATAAATATCGCTCGAAAGGCGATCGCCAATTAACAAGGCGCTGAAAAAAATTATTTAACAGAACGAAGGATTGCGTCTGGGATTAACCCTGGGCGACGCCCTGGCACTGCAACGCTAATAAAACGCTACAAAACCCAGCACAAAGATGTGCAGGGATTATCGGTCAGGGAAATGACTTCCTGAGGCATTGATTGTCTTCAGTGTCTCGCAATAAACACGTCATTAAAGGAAGAAAAATGAAAACCAAGTGGCTCCCGATTACTGCCGCCGTTATTGCTGCGCTATCCGCTCCGACCGCATTCGCTGCTGAAGCTGGTGGTTTCGACTATTACGGCTATTTCCGCTCCGGCATGGGCACAGGTGAAGGCGGCTCCATGCAAGATGCCGTGGGTGGCAGCTTCCAGAAGAACAAACTGGGTCGTCTGGGTAACGAATTTGATACCTATGCCGAGGTCGGTTTTGGCAAGGAGCTGAAAAGCGACGACACCAAGTCCGTCTATATCCAGACCATGTTCAATTTCTACGATGGTGATACCAACAGCAAGATGGATGACTCCAACTTCGGTTGGGAAAACATGAACATGCAACTGCGCAACTTCATGGGGATGGGGGAAACCTCCTGGGTCGGGATCCGCCAGTACAACAAAGGCTATGTGATCGACTCGAATGATTTCTTCTACTGGAACCAGACCAACGTCGGTGGTGGTATTGAAGGCATGCAACTGGGTCAGGGAAAGCTCTCTGTGGCGGCGCTGCACCGTGATATCGCCGATTCCTACAATAACAGCGATGGCGAGCGAATTGAGGACATGATCGACTCCAACCAACTGGAGTTGACCTATGACAGCTTGCCCGTCTGGAACGGCGCTACCCTGGCCATGGGCTACAAGTTCTTGAACGCGGATGCGACCGACGAGCAAACCGATGCCGATCTTGGCAACCATGACTACGCCGATGGTCATGCCCTGATGCTGGAGCTGAATCAGTCCCTGCTCGGGACCGGTTGGAACAAGACCACACTCCAGTACTATGTGGACGGCTCCGCCCTGCAAGGGGTCACCTTCGGTTCGGCCGACACCCTGAACGGCACTGTCGAGAGCGGTAACGGCTTCGCCATTCGCAACTACGGCATCATCCCGTTGGCTGCCGACTGGGATCTGAGCCACGCCATCAACTACGCCGAAGCGAACGACATCAAGCAGTGGAATGGCATTGAAGGTGACGCCAGTGCCTTCGCCGTGAGCGCCAAGGTCACCTATCACTGGACCGATATCACCCGCACCTATGTGGAAGCCGGTTACTTCGATGACGAGAAGACCGAGAACGGTGATGTGAGTTCCCGCAGTGGTTCCAAGACCACCATCGCCCAGGCCTTCTCCTTCGGCCGTGGTGAGCCGGAGCTGCGGGTCTTCGCCAGCTACCTCGATAGCGACAACAGCGACTGGGACAGCTCCCACGCCTTCGATAACGGCACCGCGGATGACACCTGGACCGTCGGCCTGCAAGCCAACGTCTGGTGGTAAGGGCGTAGGCAGGATCTTCGGCTGACATCTGTGCTCTGTTCAGCACAGGGCACTAAAAATGGCAGATAAACCGGAATAAAAAAGAAAGGGTTGGCATCATGATGATGCCAACCCTTTGTCTTGTATGGTGTTCCCGACTGGAGTCGAACCAGTGGCCTGTCCCTTAGGAGGGGACCGCTCTATCCAACTGAGCTACGGGAACCTTGTGGCGGGCATTATACAAGAAGCCGCCACCATTTAAACCCTTGATTCCTATTCCAATACGGCCAAGTCACCAATCTGGACGTTAAACGGCGAATATTTGTTCTGGCTGCTGATGATGGCGCCATCCTCGAATACCTGCACCACCTCGAACAGGCCATCGGCCGGGTTGCGCATCATGCGGGACTTGCCATAAGGGTCGACGAAGTCGGCGCTGTGCTGGACCCGGAACTGATCCCCGAGCTTGACGCCGTTGCGCCTTCCTAAGTTGATGTGGGGGCCGCGATCATGCTGACCCACGATGCGGGCGGTGACCGGAGCGCAGCTCAGTTGTGAGGTGATGTCCTGCGCCGCCTCCTGCAACTGGTAGTCCACCTCCTGACCGTAGCTTGACTGCCAGAACTGGCCGCTGTTGCTGCCGATCTGTTCCCGCTTGGAGAAGGTCCAGTTGGCGCGTCCCTGATACTCCTTGCGGCTGAGCAGGCTGCCGTTGATGCCGTCAAACAGATAGAGCTGCATGCGAAAGTTGCGGATGGGATCCCGGTACCAGCTGGTCAGCTGGTTGCCCTGGGGCTCGAGGGAGAGATCGTCGATGCTGCCGAGCACCAGATACTGGCTGTCGGTGCGAAGGCTCAGCGCCTTGATCTCCTCGAGGGCACTGCTGTCCCCTTGCTGCAGGTGGAGCGGGTCGATGCGCAGGTTCTCGTCCAGCCATTGGCGGGCGACTACCCCTTGCGGCGCCTTGGCCAGGGTTTCGAACAGATGGCGGGAGAGATCCGCCGGCATGTCATCGAGGGCGCCGGTGCTGGCCTGATCCGGATAGCGCATCCGTAAGCGGACCAGCGTCAAATCCTTGGCGTAGTGCTGGGTCTGGCAGATCTGGCGCTCGGCCTGAATGTCGGCCTGCAGCGTGATGTACATGCGGCCGTTGCGCACCTCTTCCCGCTTGAGCCGATACTGACGGATATCGCCACCGGAGCGGATCTGGATCTGCTCCGAGCGCAGGCTGCCATTTTCCAGGCGCTGGATGCTGGAGACGGCCGCGCCACTTGCCAGCAGCGCCTGGCGCAGCGCATCCCGGGTCGCCTGCTCGCGGGCATAGGCTTCATCGCCACCCAGGATGGCGGCGCTGCCCTGGGCCTCGATGATCTCGGCCCGGGCCGACAGACTTAGCAGCAGCAGGGTTAACGGCAGCACAACTTTCATAGTAAACACCTTGAATAAGTGGACCTCATCGAGCCAGCACCAGCAGATGGCCTGGGCCGGTGGCAGTCCTGAACACCGGTCGGGTTGTACCCGTGGTGCAAATAAAAGCAAGATCCATGCCTCATTCCCTGTGCCACGCAGAGCGGGCGCGGGATCCGCGCAGGGGATCCGGGATCCTGAGAGGCTTATCACGAGATCCAGGGTGATTCGCACCTCAAGTGTTGGCCGCCGCGACCGATAACAGAGTCAGGTGTAGATACAGGAAAGGTATCCATGAACAGATTTATCACGGCGTTGGCTATCACGCTGGCGCTGACCGGCTGTGGTACTGCCGACCCCATCAACCGGGATCAGGGAGATCCCAGGCAAGCGGCCAAGGGCATGGAGCTCAACTGGCTGGTGGCACGCATGACCGATCAGCTGATGGAGCGTAAGTCCCTCACCACCCTGAGCGAGCCCATTGCGGTCGCCTCTTTCGTCGATCTCGATACCCTCAAAGACACCAACTGGATGGGCCTGCAGATCGAAGAGAGCTTCATCTACGAGCTGAACCGGCGCGGGGAAGTGGTGGTGGACTTCAAGACCACCGGCAGCATCCAGGTGACCCCCAGTGGCGACTTCGTGATGAGCCGCAACTACCGGGATCTCTCCGCCCGTCTGCCTATCTCGCGCATCCTGACCGGCACCTTCAGCCGCAACTCGCAGGGGATCCTGGTCAACGCCCGCATCATCGATCTGCGCACCAAGATGGTGGAGACCACGGCCCAGAGCCTGATCCCGCAACAATACCTGTCCGGCGCCAGCAACTCGTTTGGCCGGGCATCCGTCAACCGGGGTTACCTGATGCGGGGCGGCCAGAGCGCGTCCGGACATCTGGTCAACCTGACCCCCTGACAAGGAGTAATAGATGAAAATCCTACTGGGTTGCCTGATGGCAATGTTATTGACTGCCTGCAGCGGCAATCGGGTCGTTAACTACGATACGGCAACGAAGCCGGACGATTTTCCTGTGCTCAAAGCGGTCGGCTATGCGGTGATCGACATCCAGCCGGGGCCCTCCCAGTCGGAGAAGATGCTGCAAGCTATTCGTGCCTCCAAGATGGATGCCTACCGCGAGCTGGCGGAGCAGCTCAATGGCCAGCAGGTGAGCGGGCGCAGCAGCTACAAGGACCTGACCCAGACCGCCAACACATTGGATGTCTCGGTGGCCGGCATGGTGCGCGGTGCCCGGGTGGTGGCGACCTATCCCCGTGGCAACACCTATGCAACCGAGATGGAGCTCGATACCCGCTCGCTTTATAACCTCAACCAGCTGATGGCGGGCCAGTTCTAGGGGCAGTCGGCACCAGTGTGAACAAGGCGAGCCAGGGGCTCGCCTTTTTGTTGTCCGGGATCCGGATCTGCCGGGTATAGCGGGGGGTTATCGCCCCATCAGGCTGGAAAAAGGGTCGTACCAGCGGCCCCGAGCGTATTAATAAGGTGAATGCTAGGTGCCTGTCGTTCAATTTGATTAAACGTGCTGTCGAGGGGCGGCTGTGGAGGAGGGGCACGGGCGGGTCAGGCAGAGAAAAAAAAGAGGCGAGCAGGTTGCTCGCCTCTTGCGGTCGGGACGGCTTATTTGCCCAGCAGCACCGGCGGCACCGTGGTCGGCTTGACGTCTTCGCTCGGGTAGCAGCCCAGCACCTTGACGTAGCGGGTGATCTTGGTGAGCTCCAGCAGGGCGGCCTGCATCTGCGGGGTCTGCAGATTGGCGGACACATCCAGGTAGAACATCTCCTCCCAGGGGTTGCCCTGCACCGGCCGGGATTCCAGCTTGGTCATGTTGATGTCGTGGCTGCGCAGCACCAGCAAAGCTTCCACCAGGGAGCCGGGGCGCTGGGAGGTGGACATGATGAGGGTGGTCTTGGCCGGGATCTGGGACGCCACGTCGATGGGCTTGCGGGCCACCACGATGAAGCGGCTGTAGTTCTCTTTCTGGTTCGCGAGCTGCTCGGCCAGCACGTCCAGCCCATAGAGCTCGCCGCCGGCGGCGCTGCCGATGGCGGCCGCGTCCGGACTGGCCAGCTCCTTGACCTTCATCATGGCGCTGGAGGACGAATCGCAGATCTCGTGGCGCGCCCCTTCCAGCTTGCTCAGGTAGTGGGAGCACTGCTGGAATACCTGGGGATGGGCGTAGAAGGTCTTGATGCGAGACAGCTCGGTCGGCACCGCGGTCAGGATGCAGTGCTCTATGGGGTAGGTCAGCTCACCGACGATGGAGAGGGTGGTGTGCTGCATCACGTCATACACCTCGTTGATGGAGCCCGAGCTGGTGTTCTCGATGGGCAGCACCCCGAAGGCGGCGCGACCCGATTCCACGGTATCCAGCACCTCGCGGAAGTTCTGGCAGTTCACCTCGATCACCTGATCCTTGTAGCGTGCCAGATACTTGCGGGCCGCCAGGCTCGAGTAAGAACCGCGCGGACCCAGGTAGGCGACGCTGGTCATGGGCTCCTGCTGCTCGGGGTTGAGCAGGCTCTGTAGATAGGCCTGCTGGGAGAGCACCGAGTCTTCGATGATGGTGTGGTAGATGCGGGTGATGTACTGGGCATCCAGGGCGAGGGGGCGCCCCTTCTGAATGAGGGCCACCAGCAGATCCTGCTCGCGCTGGGTGTCGCGAATGGGGCGCGGGTTGGCCTGCTTGGCACGGGCGACCTCGATGCTGAGGGTCTTGCGCTTGGCCAGCAGGGCGAGCAGCTCCTCATCCAACTGGGTAATGTCCTGTCTGATCTCGTCGAGCGTAGCCATTGTGGTTCCCTATCCAAGTATTCTGTGGTGGTGAATGCAAAAAAAAGCCTCCGCTAGGGGAGGCTCGATTCGTCTTTGTTTTCTGTTCATGCGACGACAGGGCCTTCCCTCATGTGGGCCGGATAAACGAGAAAACGAAGAAGAATGATGCGTGCATGGGTGTGTCCTTGAGGTAACGCCATAAGCATTAAGGGATTTAGGCGCTCGATGCAAGTAAAACTTGCCCGTGACCGGTGAAGGGGGCAGGGTATGGAGCAGGCAAGCGGGGCCGCATCAGAGCCGTATTGGCCCCTCCCTATCAGCGCAACAAGCAGTGCAACAAGCGCAATCAATGCAAGCGAGCAGGAGGCGAGAGATGGCGATTATCTTCGATCTGGGACGGGTGGTGGTGAGCTGGGATCCGGTGGCCATAGTGAGTTCCGTGATGGGGCCGGTGGATGCCGAGGTGCTGGCGGAGCGGCTGTTCAACCACCCGGACTGGCTGGAGGTGGACAGGGGAACTCTGTCATTGCACACCATGGCGCGCCAGGCCGAGGCACGCACCGGACTCATCGCGGCGCAAAACCTCGCCATCTTGCAGGCGGTGCCCGCTTCCTTGTTGCCGGATCCCGCCATGGTGACGTTGATCGAGGAACTGCACGGCGCCGGCCATACCCTCTATGCGCTCTCCAACATGGGCCATGCCAGCATCGACTGGCTGGAGCAGCATCAGCCGTTCTGGCGCTTCTTCAGCGGCAAGGTGGTGTCGGCGCGGGTGCGCATGATGAAGCCGGAGCCGGACATCTATCGCTACCTGCTGGTGTCGTTCGATCTCAAGGCCGAAGAATGCCTGTTTATCGATGACAGTCCGGCCAATGTGGCCGCCGCCGAGGCGCTCGGGCTGCGGGGTTTATTGTTTATCGACGCCAAGATGTGCCGCAATTACATGATTGAGCAGAAATTTTTACCAATCTGATGGCGGGCTGAACCGCTCATCCGTGGTGCTATTACTCAGCTAAAATGTATCTCACTTGAATCTAAAAAAAATAAAAAACGGTTTTATCCTTGTTCTTTAAGGGTCTATTCAGCTTTCTAACAACAAAATGGTATCCAATTCATCATCCGGAGTAGTCGTAATGGATGCCAATGTTGTCGTGCTGAATCAAGGATACGATCAGACCTTTCAAGCCAGGGAGCAACGGCTCATCGAGACCCTGGCCGGTTATGGTGAGCTGATCGTTTCCTTCTCCGGCCGGCTGGCATCTTGCTACAGCATGGACCTGTGCCGCGCCAGTGGTATCAAGGTGCGGGCCATCACCCTGGACAACCCGACCCTCAGTCGCCAGGCGGTGTCACGGGCCAAACGCTATTGCCGCCATTACGGCATCGAGCAGAAGGTCGTCAGAACCGACGAGCTCCTCATCTGCAGCTATCCTGGCCGCTCTGGCAAGGTGATCGATCCCATCCGCTATGTCTGCCAACTGACGGCGCTGGAGAGCAACTGGGATCATCAGCCCATACTGTTGCCCGCCTCTGCCGAGGAGCAGCAGTGCTACCTGCAGAGTTTTAACAGCCTGCCGTCCAATACGCTCTGGTGCTTCGCGGATCAGGGCATGACGGACCGGGATTTTCGCTACGGCTTTCACAAGCGGCGGCTCGATCTCTGGGGCAATGGTGGCAATGGCTGCCTGAGCAGCCGCTTCGCCGATCCGGGTTCACTGGATCGCGATAATCTGCGGATGGTGGACATGGCCGAGGAGATGCTGTGCGACATGGGGCTGGACGGGGTACAGGTCTTCTTCCACACCCTGGCGGACCGGGTCACCACCCTGGCGCGGGTGCGGGTGCCCCAGCGTTTGCGGGCGCGCGCCTTTGACATGCAGGCCAGCATCCTCAAGGCGCTCAAGAGCACCAATTTCGATCTGGTGACCCTGGACATGGTGACGGGGGAGGATCCCCAGGCCCTGGTTATCTAGGCGCCCCAGCGGCAGGACGTGAGGCGGGTCATAGGCAAGGGCCGCCCGACTCTTTATACTGACGCCCTTCGCTTCTCTATCGAGCCACTAGCCTATGAAACCCCTGTCCCGCTTGCTGATCGCCCTCTGCCTCTCCCCGCTGCTGGTGCAGGCCGCCCCTCTGACCCAGGTCACCCTGGCGGACGGGCGTCAGGTGCAGCTCAACGATGACTTCACCTGGGAGTATCTGCTGGTCAAGCCGGCGACCCCGGCCGAGGTCGCGACCGGGGCCGTGGTGGCGCCGGTGCTGACCGAGCAGGCGCTGACCAATCCGGACATGCTCTCCCAGGCAACCAAGGATGGCATCAACGTCAAACTCGAACTGGTGGAAGGGGATGATCCCCTGTTGCTGCATTTCAAGCTGAGCAACAGCGGCACGCGCAACGTGGTGCGGGTCAATGGCACCGTCACCCTGTTCAGCGAGCAGGGCGCCCAGCTTGGCAGCCAGGCCGTGCGCTTCTGGGCCGGCGAGAACCGCTTGCCGGAGTCCTATCTGCGCAAGGGGGAGCAGCGTCCCTCCCGCGCCATCGAGCTGGCGCGTCCCGCCGGCCTCAACAGCAAGCCGCTGGTGCGGGTGCAGATAGATGAGGTGGAATTTCGCTAAGGAGTTCGCTCATTTTCTGTTGGAACGCATTTTTATAGCGATATCGACCACCCAATGGGAACTGATGCCGATAAACGGCTGTCAGAGTGTCGACATCAGGCCAGGAAGGTCAGATCTCGGCGCCTGAACCGGGCCGGGACTGGGACGAAAAAGGGGGCCATTGGCTCCCTTTGTCCCTGGATTGTTGCTCCGGTAACCGTCTGCAATATTTGCTTACATCTGCAATGCTTTGGCAACAGCTTGCCGCTCGGCACCATCCCCTTTGCCCGTCACAATGACCCCATACCAGTTAGCGTCCTGCTAGCTCAACAAATGGAGTCAATCACATGCAAAAAGTCGCACTGTCCATCCTGGTTCTGGCCGGTCTCTCTTCCACCTCCGCCTTCGCACAGGATGCCTTCAGCTACGCCAAGGGCGCAGCGACCTGGGCGCACACCAAGTCCGATTACGTCGGTGGCAAGGACAGCAACAACCGTGATTTCGGCGGTCTGAGCCTGGATCTGTCCAAGAGCTTCGGCTCCAACTTCTACGGCCGTCTGGGCACCGAATACACCTCCCGCAACAGCGGCAACGACAGCCTGGGTACCACCAGCCTGGGGATGGGGGTGTTCACTCCCCTCAGCACCGGCCTGAACCTGTACGGTGAAACCGGCCTGATGGGTTACAGCATGGAGCGCGAGTTGGCCAACAACGTGAACAACTCCGGCTGGGACGACATCACCCGCAAGAGCAGCGGCAGCCTGTACGGCGAAGTGGGTCTGCGTTATGACCTCGGCAAGGTTGAGCTCTCCACCGGCTATCGCTACGCCAACATGACCGACGACATGCACGATTTCAAAGTGGGCGGCGCCTACAAGCTGACCCAGAGCCTGGCGCTGACCGCCGATTACACCTATCGCAAGTGGGACCTGCAACAGGGCTCCATCTCCAGCCTGGGTGTGAAATACAGCTTCTAATACTTCCTTCCTGTAGTGTCTTGGTTTTGCCCATGGTTTCGGCCATGGGCTTTCTTGTTTGTCCGCTTTTTTTCGCTCACCCCACCTTGTACAGCTTTACCTATCTTGTACAACTGCTATAACTGAACCAATAGTTATACGTGGAGTGCATCTATGTACAAGATCAAGGTGGGGATCAGTGCCTGTCTGCTCGGTCAGGCGGTCCGTTTCGATGGGGGTCACAAGCGCTCCAGCTTCTGCGAACGAGAGCTGGGTGCCCACTTTGACTATCATGCCGTCTGCCCCGAGATGGCCATTGGCCTGGGGGCGCCGCGGGCCGCCATCCGGCTGGTCAAGCGCCATGGTGAGATCCGCGCTCTGGCGAGCAACGGCAGTTTCGATGTCACCGAGCAACTGATCGCCTTCAGCGAGCAGCAGGCCGGGCGCCTCGATTTTCTCTCCGGTTACATCCTCTGCGCCAAGTCGCCGAGCTGCGGCATGGAGCGGGTGCGCATCTATGGCGCCAATAACGAGGGGAGCGCCAAGGAAGGCGTCGGTCTGTTCGCCCAGGCCCTGATGGCGGCCAACCCCCTGCTGCCGGTGGAAGAAGATGGTCGACTGTGCGATCCGGTGCTGCGGGAAAACTTCGTACTGCGGGTCTTTGCCTACCACGACTGGCAACAGTTGCTCGCCCGTGGCCTCAGTGCCGCCCGGCTCATCGCCTTTCACGCCCGCTACAAGTATCTGGTGCTCTCCCACGCCACCAGCCACTACCGGACCCTCGGCCGCCTGCTGGCGGATCTGGGACAAGGGCAGCTTGAGGAGACGGCGCAGCGCTATATCCAGGGGCTGATGACGGCCCTGACCCTGCGTGCCAACCGGCGCGGCCACACCAATGTGCTGATGCACCTGCAGGGCTACTTCAAGCGGGTGTTGACCCCCTCTCAGAAGCGGGAGCTGACCGAGACTATCGACAAGTACCGCCTCGGCATAGTGCCACTGCTGGTGCCCCTGACCCTGCTTCGCCACTACCTGTGCGAATTTCCCAATCCCTACCTGGCGCAACAGGTCTATCTTAATCCTCATCCGGAAACGCTCAGACTCAGGTATGGCCTGTGAGCTGCGGTGAGGCCGACGCTTCCGATGGCCGCGCAATCCGCGGCCAGCACCTATCGAACGGACTATCCATGCAAGACAAGATTGATGACACCGGGCTCTACCCCATTCGCGACGTCTCTCGCCTGACCGGGGTCAATGCCGTGACCCTGCGCGCCTGGCAGCGCCGCTATGGGCTGGTGCAGCCCGCCCGCACCGACAAGGGCCACCGCCTCTACAGCGAGCAGGACATCCGCCAGATAGGCGAGATCCTGAGCTGGCTCGAGCGCGGGGTCAGCATAGGTCAGGTCAAGGGGCTGCTGAGCGAACCCCAGCCCCAGCTGCCCAGCGACCACTGGCAGCAAACCCTGGAGCAGCTCTGCCAGGCGGTGCTCGCTTTTAATCGGCGCAAGGCCGAGTCCATGCTGCAGGATTTGCTCACCAGCTATCCGTTTGAACTGGTGCGCGGCCGGGTGCTGCAGCCGTTGCTGGATCAACTGCTCGGCCTGTGGCGTGAGCGCCCCGATGGTGAACTGCTGCAGGGGTTCTGGCTGAGTTGGCTGCAGGCCCATTTCGGCCGTCATCTCATCGAGCAAGAGAAGGGGGTCCCCGTCTGTCTGGCGAGCTGGGGTCAGGTCGGCCCGCTCGATCTGCACTGGTACGCCTATGAGTTGATCAACCTGGGCCACGAGGTGCATCTGCTCGGCGCTTGCGATCCCAGGGGGGCGGCCCTGCTGGCCGGGCGGGTGCCCGAGCGCTGGCTGGTGCTCTTGGGGGCGGGTCTGGGCAAGCAGGAGCTGGCCAGCCACTGGCCCGAGGGAACCCGCTTGTTCGGGCCCCTTGGCACCCTCTATGACGATACCTGGCTGGCGCAGCAGGCCTGGTCACCGAGCCTGCCGAGCGGATCTGGCGAGACATCACGTACCGATGCTGCGTCAGCGGATGGGGAGACGCAGGCATGAGGCTGGTCTGGTTTCGAAACGATCTGCGGCTGGCCGATAACCCGGCCCTGCGCCACGCCTGCGCCATGGCTGGCGATAACAGCGGCGGTGAAAAGGAGGAGGTAGCCGCCCTCTTTATCATCAGCCCAGCGCAGTGGCGAGCGCACAAGATGGCCCCCATCCGCCAGCGTTTCTTGCTGGCTCAGGTCGATGAGCTGGGCAAAGCGCTGGCGGCGCTTGGCATTCCCTTGCACCTGCTGCGGGTAGAGCGTTTTGCCGAGGTGCCGGTCGAGATCTGCGCCCTGGCGAGTCGGCTCGGGGTGCGCCAGCTCTACGCCAATCAGGCCATCGAGCTCGACGAGCAGCGCCGGGATCTGGCGGTGAGTCAGGCTTTGCAGGGGCAGGGAGTCCAGAGTCACTGGTTCAACGGCTGCTGCGTGCTGCCGCCGGGGCGGGTGCTGACCGGCTCCAAGGAGATGTTCAAGGTGTTCACCCCCTTCAGCCGCGCCTGGTTGAAGGCGCTGGAGGAGGATGGCTTCGTCATCCATCGCGCCCCGGCGCCGTTGGGAGCTCCCTTGCCCTGGACGCTGTTCGCCGAGACAGGACTGGCCGAGGCCGGGCTGGTCGAGGAGAGGGGGCGAGAGGCCGAGGAGGCAAAGCGTTGGCCAGTGGGGGAGGCAGAGGCACAGCGCCGCTTGCACGCCTTCCTGGAGGAGGCCGTGCTCGACTATGGCCAGACCCGGGACTTCCCGGCTCTGGCCGGCACCTCCGTTATCTCCCCCTATCTGGCGGCGGGGATCATCAGCCCGCGCCAGTGCGTGGCGGCGCTGCAGCAGAAGCTCGGCTACCGGCCCCAGTCCAAGGCGCAACCCGGCTTCGTCTGGCTCAATGAGATCATCTGGCGCGAGTTTTATCGCCACCTGCTGATGCTGGTGCCGAGCCTCTCCATGAACCTGCCGTTCAAGGCCGAGACCAAGTCTCTGCCCTGGGGCTGGGATCCGGCGGCGCTCTCGGCCTGGTGCGAGGGGCGGACCGGCTATCCCATCGTCGATGCGGCCATGCGCTGCCTCAATGCCACCGGCTGGATGCACAACCGGCTGCGGATGATAGTGGCGAGCTTCCTGACCAAGGATCTGCACCTGCACTGGCGGCTCGGGGAGGATTACTTCATGAGCCAGCTGGTGGATGGGGATCTCGCCGCCAACAACGGCGGCTGGCAGTGGGCGGCAGGCACCGGCGCCGATGCGGCCCCTTATTTTCGGGTGTTCAACCCCACTACTCAGGGTCAGCGTTTTGATCCCGATGGCAGCTTTATCCGTATCTGGGTGACAGAGCTCAAGGATGTGCCGACCGCCTTGCTGCATCAGCCTCACGAGTGGCTGGTACAGCAGGGTAGAGGGGATTATCCGGCTCCCATGGTGGATCATGCCGTTGCACGGATAAGAGCCATCGAGATGTTCCGGGAATTGGAGAGAAAGTAGGATGAACGAACCGCTGGCCCATTTCATCGTTCTCTATCTGCAGCTTGACAGGCAACAGTTGCACCGGCTGCCGGAGATCTATGCGGAGCAGGTGATCTTCATCGATCCGGCCCACCGCATAGAGGGGCTGGCGGCGCTCACCCGTTATTTCGCCTCTCTCTATCAGCGGCTGGATTACTGCCGTTTCGAGATAGTGAGCCAGCAAGAGCAGGGCAACGAGGCCTGGCTGAGCTGGGTCATGACCTTCGCCCATCCCAGGGTCGCAGGGGGCCAACCGGTGCGAGTCGAGGGCGCTACCCGGTTGCAATTCGATGCCTGGGGCAAGGTGTGCCTGCACCGGGATTACTTCGATCTCGGCGCCATGCTGTACGAGCAGCTGCCCCTGCTGGGGCGCGTCATCCGCGCCATTCGCGCAAGGTTGGGCGCATGAGCGGGCGCGTGCTCATCACCGGGGCCAGCTCTGGCCTCGGCCGCGAGCTGGCCCTTGGCTACCAGCAGGCGGGCTGGCAGGTGTGGGGCTGCGGCCGTGACGAGGCCCGTCTGGCCGAGCTTGCGGCCGCCGGGGTCAATCCGCTGCGTTTCGATGGCCGCGATGGTGACGCCACCGCCGCAGCGACCGTCGGCTTGCCGCCGCTGGATCTGCTGATCCTCAATGCGGGGGGCTGTGAATACATCAAGTATGCCCACCAGTTCGATGGCGCCCTGTTTGCCCGGATCATCGACACCAACCTGGTGGCTACCGGCCATGCGCTCGCCGCCTTCCTGCCTTTGCTCGGCAAGGGTTCTCGGCTGGCCATAGTCAGCTCGGCGGTGAGCTGGCTGCCACTACCACAGGCAGAGGCTTATGGGGCCTCCAAGGCGGCGCTCGACTATCTGGCGGCCAGCCTGCGCCTCGACTTGAGAGGGGCCGGCATAGGGGTGACCCTGATCCGGCCCGGCTTTATCGATACTCCGCTGACAGCCCGCAACCGCTTCGCCATGCCCTGCCTGCTGCCCGCCGACAGGGCGGCCCGTCTCATCATGAAGGGGCTGACGGCTGGTCGGCAGCAGATCCATTTCCCGTTTCGTTTCATATTGTTATTGCGCCTGCTTGGGGCGCTTCCTGTGGGCCTCTGGCTGCGCCTGGCCCGCCATCTCACTTAGCAAGGATGCCAAGTATGAAGAGAAGGATTGCTATCGTCGGTTCAGGGATCTCCGGCTTGACTGCTGGCTATCTGCTGCATCAGCACCATGAGATCCAGTTGTTTGAAGCCGCTCCCGTGCTGGGAGGGCACACCGCCACCGTCGATATCAGCCAGGATGGCGATACCCATGCCATCGACACAGGGTTCATCGTGTTCAACGACAGAACCTATCCCAACTTCCTGAAACTGCTGGTAAAAATTGGGGTAGCCCGCCAAGCCACCGAGATGAGCTTCTCGGTCAAGAGTGCGGGGCTTGAGTACAACGGCCACTCCCTGACCAGTCTGTTTGCCCAGCGCAGCAACCTGCTGCGCCCCCGTTTTTACCGCTTCATCGCCGAGATCCTGCGCTTCAACCGGCTGGCTCGCCGCTGGTTGGCCACATCCCAGACGAAGGATGCCGAGCCGACCCTGGGCGCCTTCTTGCAACAGGGAGCCTTTAGCGACTACTTCGCCCGCCACTACATTCTGCCCATGGGGGCGGCCATCTGGTCATCGACCCTGGCGGACATGCGCGCCTTTCCCCTAGGCTTCTTTCTTCGCTTCTTCGACCATCATGGTCTGCTCAGCGTCACCAATCGTCCCCAGTGGTATGTGATCCCGGGGGGATCGCGCGAATACATAGCCCCGCTCACCGCCGGCTGGCAGCCGCAGATCCGTCTGGCCTGCCCGGTGCAGGGGATCCGGCGGGTGTCCGATGGCGTACTGCTCCAGAGTCCCCGGGGTGAGGAGCAGTTCGATGAGGTGATCCTCGCCTGCCACAGCGATCAGGCGCTGGCCCTGTTGGCCGATGCCAGTGTGCAGGAGCAGCAGATCCTCGGGGATATCGCCTATCAGGCCAACGAGGTCTGGCTGCACACCGATGTGGCTGCCTTGCCCAAGCGGCGCCAGGCCTGGGCCAGCTGGAACTATCAACTCGATGACGACGAGCAGGCCAGACCCCTGGTGACCTACAGCATGAATATCCTGCAGGGGCTTGAGTCTGGCCGCGAGTTTTGCGTCAGTCTCAACCCTGTCGGCAAGCTGGATGAGCACAAGGTGCTGCGCCGTTTCGTCTACCATCATCCGGTGTTCAACCAGGGGGCGCTGGCGGCGCAGGGGCAGAGGGGGGAGATCTGCGGGCGGCAGCATACCCACTTCTGCGGCGCCTACTGGTACAACGGTTTTCACGAGGATGGGGTGCGCAGCGCCCTGGATGTGGCCCGCCGTTTCGGAGCTGAGCTATGAGCGCCGCCCTCATCAGCGGCCTCTGGCAAGGTGCCGTGCGCCATCGCCGCTTCGCCCCCCGACCCCATGCTTTTTCTTACTCGCTGTTCATGCTGGGGCTGGATCTGGATGAACTGCCCGGCTTGCAACTGGGCCCTTGGCTCGGGGTCGAACGCGCCGGTCTGCTCTCGTTTCGTCGCACCGATTATCTGCGGGGCACGACGGGCTCCCTCAAGCAGGCGGTGTGGGATAAGGTGGCGGCCCTCGGCGGGGAGGCGGGTTCCGATAGGGTGCTGCTGCTCGGCAATGTGCGCTGCCTCGGCTTCTACTTCAGCCCGGTCAACTTCTACTTCTGCTATCAGGGCAGCGAGGCCCGTTATCTACTGGCGGAGGTCTCCAACACCCCCTGGAACGAGCGTCACTACTACCTGCTGGACTTGGCGGCGCTAGTGCCCCATGACAAAGATTTCCACGTCTCGCCCTTCATGGCGCTGGCCATGCGCTATCACTGGCGCATTCGCCCGCCGAGGGAAGAGACCCTTATTCACATCGAGAGCCATCCCCAGAGCGGCGACCCCAAGTTGTTCGACGCCACCCTGGCGCTGGCCCGCTCACCCCTGTCCCGCCAGGGGCTCTGTGCGCTGTTGCTGCGCTGGCCCTGGATGACCCTGCGGGTGCTGCTTGGCATCTATTGGCAGGCGTTGAGGCTGTTTATCAAGCGGATCCCCCTGTTCACTCACCCGGAGACTCACTAATGGAACTGGTGCAATCCACAACCCCGATTTCTTCGTTTGATCGCCTCGCTCGCCAGCTGGTGATCACCTTGCTTGGCCACCTGCAGCACGGCCAGCTGTCATTGCGTGACGGGGAGGCAACCCTGACCTTCGGGATGGCGGACTCGGATCTGCAGGCCGAGGTAAGGGTGCTGGATCCTGCCTTCTACCGGCGCCTGCTATTGGGCGGCAGCATAGCGGCGGGAGAGACCTGGGTAGAGGGGCTCTGGACCAGTCAGGATCCGGTCACCCTGGTGCGGCTGCTGGCCCGCAACATGGCGCTGCTCGACCGACTGGAGCGGCGCTTTGGCTGGCTCAGTCTGCCGCTCAACAAGCTGCGTCACTGGAGCAGCCGCAATACCCTGACCGGCTCGCGGGTCAACATAGCGGCGCACTACGACCTCGGCAACCGGCTCTATCAGGGTTTTCTCGACAGCCACATGCAGTACTCCAGCGCCATCTACCCGACGGCGGATGCCACTTTGGAAGAGGGGCAGCAGGCCAAACTCAGAACCATCTGCGAGCGATTGGCGCTGGGGCCGGATGATCATCTGCTGGAGATCGGCACCGGCTGGGGCGGGCTGGCCATCTACGCCGCCCGTCACTATGGCTGCCGGGTGACCACCACCACCATCTCCCAGGCCCAGCACGACCATGCCCGCGACTGGATTGTGGCGGCGGGGCTAGAGGATCGCATCACCCTGTTGCTGGAGGATTATCGCAAGCTGGAGGGACGCTACGACAAGTTGGTCTCCATCGAGATGATAGAGGCAGTGGGTCATGCTTTTTTGCCGGACTATTTCAGACAGTTGTCTCGCCTACTCAAACCCGGTGGCCGTTTGCTGATCCAGGCCATCACCATCGCCGATCAGCGCCACGCCCAGTATGTGCGCAGCGTGGATTTCATTCAGCGTTACATCTTCCCCGGCGGCTGTCTGCCGAGCGTCTCCCAGCTGGCGGGCTTGCTGGCCCGGGAGACCGACATGCAGCTGGTGAGACTGCATGATCACGGCCATCACTACGCCCGCACCCTGGCCCACTGGTGTGAACGCTTCCTGGCGCTGGCCCCCGAACTGCCGAGGCTGGGCTACAGCCAGGACTTCATCCGGCTGTGGCACTTCTACTTTGCCTATTGCGAGGGGGGATTTTGGGAGCGAGCCATCAGCCTGGTGCAGCTGGAGGCCGCGAAACCTGGCCCGGATGGCTGGCAGGGGGATCTGCCAGTAAGCAGTCACTGACCATGTGGCCCTTGGCCCAGCTGCTGGGGTTCAACCTCTACTGGTGGCTGGCGGTGGCATGGCAGCAATCGGTGCCATTAATATTGTTACTGGGCCTGCATTTGCTCTGCTCGCCGGATGCTCGCGGGGATCTGCGGTTATGGCCGCTGGCCCTGGCCGGTTGCCTGCTCGATGGCCTGCTGTGGCAACTCGGGTTGTTCGAGTTTTCCCATGGCTTTCCCCTTTGGTTGGGGCTGCTGTGGCTTGGATTTGCGATGACCCTGGGCCAGGGATTGCGCTGGTTGCTGCGCTTGCCTCGTTGGCAGCAGGGCGTGCTTGGCATGGTGGGAGGGGCGGCTTCCTATGTGGCGGGGGCCATCATGGGGGCAGTACACTTACCTTGGGGCATCGGGATCAGCGGCCTCGTGCTGGCGCTGATCTGGATGTGGTGGTTACCCCTACTGCTGTGGGTAATGGTCAAGCTGGAGGGTGAACCAAGATGAGCACCTTTTCGACCGATACTCTGCTGTTTTCGAAGTGGACCAGAGAGGATCAGCACACGCCGAGCGAGCATTTCTATCTGGTGGTTTCTTGCCTGCGAGACGGGCAGGGACAGCTGATCGGGGTGGTGATGCAGGACATCAACACCCTGCAGGAACAGGAGATGAACTGCCATGAACTGGAAGATCCCGCACGCTGGCACATGGGCTGGAACTAGTCTGCTGCTCGGGCTGTTGCTCTGGCCTTGGCTCGCCAGCGCACAAGCTCTGCCCTGGCAGCGGCTGCGCACCGTCGGCCAGGGAGAGATGCACTGGCTCTGGTTCAAACTCTACGATGCCACCCTCTATAGCCAGAGTGGCCAGTATCGCCCCGATCATTATCCGCAGGCGCTGATCCTCACCTATGCCAGATCCATTTCCCGCCAGGACTTGCTCACCGCGACCGGGCAGGAGTGGCAACGGCTGCAGGTTAGCAGCCCTGAGCAGCGTCAACGCTGGCTCAGACAACTGGCCAGCTTGTGGCCGGATGTGCAGCCCGGTGATCGGCTCGGTTTCTACGTGGATGCCGCAGGGCAGGGTCATTTCTGGTGGCGAGACAAGCCGCTGGGCACTGTGCCTGACCCTCAGTTCCCGGCCGCGTTTCTGGCCATCTGGCTGGCCGACAACAGCCGCGATCCCGCCCTCACCCGCCGCCTGCGTGGCCAACCCTGATACCGGAGTCCCTCATGCCTCTCTACCGCACATGGCGTATTCTGCTGCTGTGGCCACTGCTGCTGCTGGCAGCTTGTGGCGCCAGCATCGATGACTATAGAGGGCAGGGCCCGAACTTGGATCTCGCCCGTTTCTTCAATGGCAAGCTCATGGCTCACGGCCTGGTGACCGACCGTAGCGGCGAAGTGACCAGTCGCTTTCGAGTCGAGATGCAGGGACGCTGGCAGGGTGGCAAGGGGGAGCTGTTCGAGCAGTTTTATTTCGACGACGGCCGCCGGCAGACCCGCACCTGGTTTTTGAACAAGGGGGCGGATGGGCACTGGCGCGGTACCGCCTCGGATGTGGTGGGGGAGGCGGTGGGCAAGACGGCAGGCTTTGCCCTCAACTGGCGCTATCAACTCGATCTGGCCCTGCCGGACGGGGAGGTAGTGCGGGTCAGTTTCGATGACTGGATGTATCTGCTGGATGAAGATCGCCTGATCAATCGTGCCGAGATCAGCAAGTTCGGTATTCACCTGGGGGAGGTGATCCTCTATATCGAGCGGCTTGAGCGATGAAAGCATGTGCTTTTCCCACTGACGATAGTCATTCACTATCAATTGCCAAGGCAATAACTATTGTCCTTTGAGTCTGTGCGGGGATATTCTAGCCCTGTTCCCAATATTCTTTCCCACCTGGAGGTGAATGATGAAAAGCCCTATTGGTCTTGATACCGTTCAATCACAAGCCCTGGCCGCCGAGCTGAACAAGTTGCTGGCCAGCTACCAGATCCTCTACATGAACGTCCGTGGCTTCCACTGGAATATTCGCGGCAACCAGTTCTTCGAACTGCATCTGAAGTTCGAGGAGATCTACAACGATCTGCTGCTCAAAGTCGATGCCCTGGCCGAGCGTATCCTCACTCTGGATGGCGTCCCCATGCACAGTTTCAGCGACTATCTGAAGGTCTCCGCCATCCCCGAGCAGAAAGGTCTGCACGATGGCCGTGCCTGCGTCGAATCCCTGCTGGAAAGCTTCCGCGAGCTGCTGGTGGCCCAGCGCCGCATCTTGGGGCAAGCCGCCGAGGCCGGTGATGAAGGCACCGCATCCATCCTGTCTGACTATGTCCAGCAGCAGGAAAAACTGGTCTGGATGCTGCGCGCCTACCTGGCGTAACCGCCTCGGCCGTTCCCTCTGTCCCTGAACTGTCTCTTCCTTATCCATCTTGTTGCCGCCCTTTCGGGCGGCTTTTTTGTTTTTGATCTGCATCAATGAATACTTAATTGGTAAATTGAATGCCTATTAAGTTCTGATGGAGGGGAATAGAATCGCCACAAAACAAGCAACTGAAATGTCCAATTAGGAGAGGCATGATGTTTTGTGTGCAATGTGAACAGACAATTCGTACCCCGGCAGGCAATGGCTGCGCCTATGCACAAGGTATGTGCGGCAAGACGGCCGAGACCTCGGATCTGCAGGATGTGCTGATCTATGCGCTGCAGGGGCTCAGCGCCTGGGCGCTGGCCGCCCGCGAGCACGGCATCGTCGATGACGAGATCGACGCCTTCGTGCCCAAGGCCTTCTTCGCCACCCTGACCAACGTCAACTTCGACTCCGCCCGCATCGTTGCCTACGTCAACCAGGCGCTGGCCTATCGCCAGCAACTGGCGGCCACACTGGCTCCCCTGGCGGTGCAGGTGAGCGAGCTGCCCGCCGCGGCCCATTTCGAGCCGGGTGCCGATCTGCTGGAACAGCTGGCCCACGCGCCACAAACCGCGGTCAATCGCGGTAAGAGTGAGGTCAACGAAGACATTATGGGGCTGCGTCTGCTCTGCCTCTACGGCCTCAAGGGCGCCGCCGCCTACATGGAACACGCCCGAGTGTTGGATCAGCAAGACAGCGAGGTCGCCGCCGAGTTCCACCGCATCATGAGCTGGCTCAGCACAGATCCGAGCGATCTGGATCCGCTGTTCAAGTGCGCCATGGAAATTGGCATGCTGAATTTCAAGATCATGGAAATGCTTGATCGCGGCGAGACCAGCGCCTTTGGCCACCCCGAGCCGACCCAGGTCCGGGTCACTCCCATCCCGGGCAAGTGCATCCTGGTCTCCGGCCACGACATGGTGGATCTCAAGCTCATCCTGGAGCAGACCGTTGGCACTGGCATCAACGTCTACACCCACGGCGAGATGCTGCCGGCGATGGCCTATCCCTTCTTCAAACAGTACCCGCACCTGGTGGGCAACTACGGCTCCGCCTGGCAGAACCAGCAGAAGGAGTTTGCGAACTTCCCCGGCGCCGTGGTGATGACCTCCAATTGCATCATTGACCCGAACGTGGGCAACTACTCGGATCGCATCTTTACTCGCTCCATCGTCGGCTGGCCGGGCGTGACCCACCTGGAAGGGGAAGACTTCTCCGCCGTGGTAGCCAAGGCTCAGGCGCTGGAAGGTTTCAAGCACACCGAGCTCGAGCACTTCATCACCATCGGCTTTGCCCGCAATGCCTTGATGCAAGCCGCCCCCGCGGTGATCGACAAGGTCAAGGCCGGCGAGATCAGCCACTTCTTCCTGGTGGGCGGTTGTGATGGCGACAAGGCCGAGCGCGCCTACTTCACCGAGTTTGCCAAGGCCGCCCCCCAAGACAGCCTGCTGCTCACCCTGGGCTGTGGCAAATACAAGTTCAACAAGCTCGATTTTGGCGACATCGGCGGCATTCCCCGTCTGCTGGACGTGGGTCAGTGCAACGACGCCTACTCCGCCATCCAGCTGGCGCTGGCGCTGTCCGAGGCGTTCGAGTGTGGCGTCAACGATCTGCCGCTGACCCTGGTGCTCTCCTGGTTCGAGCAAAAAGCCATCGTGATCCTGCTCACCTTGCTGGCGCTCGGTGTGAAGGACATCCGCACCGGCCCGACCGCCCCCGCCTTCCTGACCCCGGCCCTGCTCAAGGTGCTGGAGGAGCAGTTCGGTCTGAAAGGCACCACCACGGCCGAGGCCGATCTGGCCGAGATCCTGGCGGCCTGATGGATTGTGCAGCCAGTCCGGTCTCAAGGGGCCGGACTGGGCGGCGCAGCCTGACTGCCTGATGTGAAGCAAATGTTGTAAGCCTTTGGCGAGCCGATTGGCTCGCTTTTTTTTCGAACCCGCTGTTGTTGAATGTATAAGAGGAGCCTTGCGATGACCTCCACCTCTCTTACCCTGCGTTGCATCGGCCGCCGCGCCGAGACCCATGATGTGGTGAGCTGGCAGTTTGCCGCCGTCGATGGGGGCTTGCCCGCCGTGTTGGCGGGCCAGTGCATCACCCTGCATACCGAGATAGACGGTCAGCCACTGTGCCGTGCCTATACGCTCTCTTCCAGCCCGCAGGATCCCTGCTGGCAAGTCACCATCAAGGATGTGGGGCTGGTGTCCCATCATCTGCACCAGAGCCTGCAGTTGGGGGACGAGATCCGCGCCGATGGCCCCTTCGGCGAGTTCAACCTGAGTGCGCTGCCGTGCGAGCGGCCACTGCTGCTCAGCGCCGGCTCCGGTATCACCCCCATGTGGGCCATGCTGCGGGACGAGCTCGACAAGCGGCCAGATGCGGACATTCGCTTCATTCACAGCGCCCGCTCGCCGGAGGACGTGATCTTCGCCACCGAGCTGGCCGCCCTGGCCGAGGCTCACGCCGGTGTGCGCCATGCGCTGATCTTGGAGCAAGCCCCCGAGGCCCATCCCTGGGTCGGGCGCCTCAGTGCTGACATGCTCACAGAGTTGGCGCCGGATTTTCTGAGCCGCCATGTCTACCTGTGTGGCCCCACGCCTTATATGGCGGCGGTGAGCGCCATGCTGGCTGCACTCGGCTTGCCCGCCAAACAGTTGCATCAAGAATCGTTCGGCTTGGCCGAGACGGCGCCAGTTGTGGCCACTGGCGACCACTTCTGGCTGACCCTGAAAAAGAGCGGCAAGAAGGTGAAGATCTTGCCGGGGCAGACCCTGCTGGCCGCGCTGGAGGGCGCTGGCGAGACCATGGCGGCCGCTTGCCGGGCCGGGGTGTGCGGCGCCTGCCGTTGTACCACCCAGGGGGAGATCGAGCGCCAGAGTCTGATGACCTTGAGCCCGCAGGATCTCGAGAACGGGGTGGCGCTGGCCTGCTCCTGTACCGCCAGGGGGGACATCAGCCTCGACTATTGATGGCTCCATTAGCAGCCCAACCTTTTCCTGTTCGGGTGGTGCGGGTACACTCTGCCCCAGTTTCAGCAGAACACGGGATTAGACATGACAATATTGGTCACAGGCGGCGCCGGTTATATCGGCTCTCATACTCTGGTCGAGCTGCTCAATGCGGGGCAGCAGCTGGTGGTGCTGGATAATCTTTCCAACGCATCCCCCGAGTCTCTCAAGCGGGTCGAGCGGATCACCGGCAAGGCCGTCACCTTCGTCGAGGGGGATATTCTCGACAGAGCCTGCTTGCAAGCGCTGTTTGCCGAGCACCGGATTGAATCGGTGATCCACTTCGCCGGCCTCAAGGCGGTAGGGGAGTCCAGCCAGATCCCGCTCACCTACTACCAGAACAACGTGACCGGCACCCTGGTGTTGTGCGAGGAGATGGCGAAAGCCGGGGTGTTCCGGCTGGTATTCAGTTCCTCCGCCACCGTCTATGGCGACCCGGCCTCGGTACCGCTGCGGGAGGATTTTCCCACCGGCGCCACCAACCCCTATGGTCGCTCCAAGCTGATGGTGGAAGAGATCCTGCGCGACCTTTCCAAGTCCGACCCACGCTGGGCCATCGTGCTGCTGCGCTACTTCAACCCGGTCGGCGCTCATGAGAGCGGCCTCATCGGCGAGGATCCCAACGGTATCCCCAACAACCTGCTGCCTTACATCAGTCAGGTCGGGGTGGGCAAACTCAAGGAGTTGGGGGTGTTCGGCGATGACTACCCGACGCCGGACGGCACCGGGGTGCGCGATTACATTCATGTGGTGGATCTCGCCATCGGCCATCTCAAGGCGCTGGCCCGCATCAAAAGCGACACCGGCGTGTTCACCTATAACCTCGGCACCGGTCAGGGTTACTCGGTGCTGGAGATGATCCGTGCGTTCGAGGCGGCAAGCGGTCGCCCTATCCCGTATCAAATCAAACCCCGCCGCCCCGGCGACATCGCCGAGTGCTGGGCCGAGCCGACCCTGGCCCGCGACGAGCTGGGCTGGCAGGCGGCGCGAGGGTTGGAGCAGATGATGATCGACACCTGGCGCTGGCAAAGCCAGAACCCGAACGGTTATCAGGCCTAAGCGGGCAGATCACAGATAGTAAAACGCCCCGATAGTTTGCCGGCAGCGTTTCGCCAAGGTTGATCAGACCAGAGGGTGGAAGCCTGAATTCGGTTAAGAGGATTGAGGCCCACATAGCAAAACGCCCCGACATAGCGGGGCGTTTTTTTATGGGCGGCGGGCTGGCTTATTGAATGCTCTTGCCCGCGCGCACGTCCTTGATGATGGCCTGCAGGCTGGCGAGATCGCGCGGGGCGCCGCGCAGGATCTGGTCACCGATGATGAAGGCCGGGGTACCTGAGATGCTCATGGCTTCAGCCAGGGCGCGGTTGGTACCGAGGTTTTTGTCGATGCTGCCATCCTTGATCTTGGCCTCGACCTTGCTCCAGTCTACGCCGGCAGCCTTGGCGACTTCTTTCACCTGGGCTTCGTCGGATAGCGGACCCTGGTGGGCATACAGCTTGTCGTGGAAGGCCTGGTACTTGTCAGGCTGACCGAGCTGCACCGCCAGTGCAGCACGGGCGGCGTAGTAGGAGGTCTCGCTCAGGATCGGGAACTGCTTGTAGATGTAGCGAATGTCCTTGTCTTCCCCGAGCAGCTGCTTGATGAGCGGGTGAGCGCGCTTGCAGTAGCCACAGTTGTAATCGAAGAATTCGACCACGGTCAGGCTGCCCTTGGGATTGCCGATTTCGGGATCCTGATTGGCGTAAAGCTGCTTGGCATGGGCCTCGATCAGCGACTTGTCGTTGGCGGACTGCTGGCTCTCTTGCTTGGCACGCAGGGCATTGGACATCTCGACCAATATTTCCGGATTCTTGACCAGATAGTCGCGCACGATCTGCTCGACATCCGTTTTGGTCAGCTCACTCGCCTGCACCGGCGATGCAAGCAGGGTCGCGCCAGTCAAGGCTGCGATCAGGGCATGTTTGATTCTCATAAGTCCATCTTGCTGGGAATATCGTGGTGGCCACTATAGTGGGTGAGTCTGTTTTCAAGTCAAGTTATCCGGTTGAAAAAGCGCGGCTTATGCCCGGTTCAGGGTTTTTTTGCGTGATTTTGCCGAATAAATCGGCAAACGGTTTGTAGGGGGATTTACAAGCCGGGGAGCGATGGGTAGTATTCGGCGCACTGCTGCGGAGGGGTGGCAGAGCGGCTGAATGCACCGGTCTTGAAAACCGGCGATGGGCGACCATCCGTGGGTTCAAATCCCACCTCCTCCGCCATTCATTTAGAGCCCATCTCATTGATTGAGATGGGCTTTTTCATATCTGCAATTTATGCGGGCAGCCGCGGGCGCTGATGCCGTTCGGTGGGGCATGCTTGCTTTAGCGATGCGCACCCTGGCTGGCCCTCGTGTTTCCTACTCTGCCTTCTCCTTGCCCTGTCTGACGATCTGCTTTGGCGAGAAGCCAAACAGCTTTCGAAACGCCGTGATGAAGTTCGCCGCATGATGGTAACCCGCATGCTCGGCAGCCTCTTGCAGTGACATGCTGCGCTCCTCCAGCCTGACCTTTACCTCCTGCAATTTTCGCTCACGCAAATAGCGCTGCAGACTCATGCCCAGCTCCTTCTTGGCCGCCCGCTGCAGGGTGGAGACACTCATGCCAAGCGTATCTGCGATGTCGGCCAGGGCCATCTCGTCCACCTTTTCATCCATTAGCAGCATCTTCAGGCGGGTCGGCTGTTCGTTGTGGCGCTGGCTGGAGACGAAGGCGATCTGCTGGATGTTGACCATCAGGCTCTCCCAGACGGTGAGGGCGAACGCCTCCCGCATCAGCATCTCGGGGGCATTCTGGCTGCTGGTGAGGTTCAGGGCCTCCGCTATCTGGCCAAGGTGCGGGGGCAGGGTCCAGTCGAAGCGGCTCAGATGATGGCTGAAGATCCGCTCGAATGAACCGCGATGCTTGCCGGCCATCTGCCGCTCGAGCCAGGGCAGGCAGAGGGAGAGGACGATGCTGCGACTGCGAATATTTGCCTTGGCGGCCCCCTGCACCAGGTCGGGCTCGGTATAGAGGATGGCAGTGGCGATGATGGGATCGGACTTGTGGAAGCGACAACCCCGCAGGCGGTGGGTGGCGCCATAGGTCATCAGCGCCTTGCTCTCGAGCGGAATGGCGATGATGAGCTGGGGCGGCAGCTCGCGCTGGGTCGAGAAGTCCGCCTTGTGGACTATGTCCTTGTTATGAAACAGGATGCCGTCCTGGATCATCAGGTTTTCCACCCTGCCGACAAACAGGCCGCGTTTGCGAACCGCCGTATCTCTTACCACTGCGCCACTCATGTTCACTTTGACCATATCGAAGAGTTAAATGACCAGACCGCAAAACTACTGCGGAAACTTGGATGCTATATTAGCCCCCTAAAAATCAAATGAAAATCATTATCATCTATGTTCGGGGGTCACTCTCACTATGGTCGTCTTTAAGGATAAAGCGCCAAGCCCACTGGCTTTGGCCGTCTCTGCCGCTCTGGCGGTTACCGTTGTTTCCCCGGTCTGGGCACAAACAGCGAACATAACGCCGGATGAAACCGTCGTCGTCTATGGCAACCCGCTCTACGGGATGGCGCCGTCGGAGGATACGGGGGGTTACAGCGTCGATGCGGCCACGGTCGGGACCAAGACCCCGGCGGCCCTCAAAGACATTCCCCAGTCGATCACAGTGCTGACCAACGACTACATCGAGGAGCGCAACTTCGTCGCGGTGGACGACTTGGCGAAATACACCCCGGGCCTGCGCACCATGGTCAACGACAGCGGTCGCTCCTCCATCTTCTCCCGCGGTTACGAGTACGACGAGGTGAACCTCAACGGCCTGCCCTCGCCGATGCAGAGCAAGTTCGGCACTCTGCCATCCCTGGCCGCCGTGGATCGGGTGGAGATCATGCGCGGCCCCTCCGGCCTGTTCAACAGCACCAGCGAGTTGGGTGGCGTCATCAACATGGTGCTCAAGCGCCCGACCGACGCCTTCAAGGGCTCGGTCACCGCCCGCTACGGCAGCTGGGACAGGCACTATCTGGAAGCGGATCTGGGTGGGGCGCTCAACGAAGAGGGCTCCCTGCGTGGCCGCGCCGTGGTGGCCAATGCCGACATCAAGAACCAGGTCGATTACAACAACAACGACAACGGTACCTATTACGGCACCCTGGAGTTCGATCTCTCGGATCGCACCCTGCTGTCGGTTTATGCCCTGCACCAGACCAAGGACATACTGCCCACCAACGGGCTGCCGGCCTATAAAGATGGCACCATGCTCGACATCGGCCGCAGCACCTACCTGGGGTCGGATGAAGACTTCTTCGACGCCGACACCACGGACGTGGGCGCCAGCCTCCAACATGCCTTCGCCAACGGCGGGGTCGCGCAGCTCTCGGCCCGCTACATGGATCACGACATGCAGCTGGAGCAGACCTTCACCAACGGCCCGGTGGACGCGGCGGGGAATACCGGGCTGATGTTCAATGGCCAGGCGAACCAGCAGAAAAACATGGCGTTTGATGCCAACTACAGTCAGATGTTTGGTCTGCTGGGACACAAGAGCGAGTTCGTGCTGGGCTCCGACTACAAGCGCTATGAGTCCGACATCCAGACCTACACCAACCGCAACATCGGCAAGATCAACGTCTTCAACTTCGATCCGACCACGGTCGCCAAGCCGACCTACAGCTACACCAAGAATGACCACGAGGAGCAGTCCGAGCTCGGTCTCTACGGCAAGGTGACCTGGCGCCTGCTGGAGCCCCTTGCGGTGATCACCGGTGCTCGCGTCTCCTGGTACGATCTGGACACCGTCAACACCACCCTGAGCTCGGGGGCACAGAGCAGCGAGTCCGGCGAGTTCAACGGCAAGTTCACCCCCTATGCCGGGGCCGTCTATGACCTGACCGACGAGCATGCGCTCTACGCCAGCTACTCCCAGGTGTTCAAGCCGCAGACCAGCCAGGATGAGAGCGGCAACATGCTCAAGCCGCGGGAAGGCAGCCAGTGGGAGACCGGCATCAAGTCCGCCCTGCTGGACGGCCAGCTCAATACCCGGGCGACCGCCTATCTGATGAAGGACAGTAATATCGCCGCCCAGGCCTATGACGATCAGGGTATCGCCATCACCAACACCTACTGGGCGACCGGCAAGGTGGACACCCAGGGGGTGGAGCTGGAGGCGACCGGTTACCTCAGCCAGAACTGGATGGTGATGACGGGTTATACCTTCACCGACATCGAGGAGAAATCCGGCGATCACAACCCGAAATTCGATGCGATCCCGCGTCACTCCCTGTCACTGTGGACCGACTACCATGTGGCGGACTGGGTACAGGGGCTGCACCTAGGGGCGGGGATGACGGCGGTCAGCGACTACTCCTTCAACCAGAAGGGGGTAGAGACCCATCAGGGGGGCTATGCCTTGTTTGATGCGGCGGTGCGCTACGACATCAACGACAAGATGCAGGCGACCCTGAACGTCTACAACATCTTCGATCGCGAGTACTTCTATCGGGTCGGCTCGACCAGCACCTTCAACATGTATGGCGAACCGGCCAACCTGATGGCCGGTTTCACCTACAAGCTGTAACGATCGACGGCAACAGGGCCCGCCGGCCCTGTTGCTGTTTCCCGTGCCATCCATACAAGGCGCCAGCGGCGCATTCCCGCCGCCAGGCTGTGACTCACCCTATGAACAGACTCATCGCGATACTACTCACCATGCTCAGTCTCTCTTCTGCCCAGGCAGACCTGCTCCACTACGCTGAGGGCTTCAGCCATCACTCGGCCCTGCTCAATGAAACCCGGCAATACAGCGTCTATCTGCCGGATGACTATGCACAGAAGCCGAGCCAGCGCTTTCCCGTACTCTATCTCCTGGACGGGGAGAAGTTCCTGCTGGAAGTGGCCGGCATCACCCAGGCGCTGCGGGCCGGGCTCAATCCGGCGATCCCGTCCCTCATCATAGTGGCGGTGCACAATACCGATCGGATGCGGGACTACACCCCGAGCCACACCATGGCGCTGCCCAACGGGGTGCCGGCGGGGGCCGGCTATGCCAAGACCGGGGGCGGCCCTGTCTTCATGCAGTATCTGACGAAAGAGCTGCGCCCCCTCATAGAGGGCCGCTATCGCACCGCCTCACCGGCCCTACTGGTGGGCCACTCCCTCGGGGGCTTGCTGACCCTGGACGCGGTGGCAAGAGACGCAGGCCAGTTTCAGGGCTATCTCTCGGTCGATGCCAGCCTCTGGTTTGACTACCCCCACAACTACCAGCGCATCGAGCGGGCCCTGACCCAGCCTCTCAAGCACGCCTCCTCCCTGTTTATCGCGGTGGCCAACAACCCCTACACCCCGGGCTTCGGGCGCTCCGAGTTTCATCGGGATCACCTGCGCCAGTTTGCCCAGAGCGTGACGGCGGGGCCCGGTCAGAACCTTCATGTCACCCATCGTTACTATGAGGAGGAGGATCACCACAGCGTCTACCACCTGGCGGTCTATCAGGGGCTGCAGTGGCTGTTTCAGGGTTACCGGCTGGACTTGACCCCGGGTGTCTTCAACCGGCAGGAGGTCATAGGGCGCTACGATACCCTGAACCGCCAGCTCGGCAGTGCGCTCAAACCGGAGCGGGAGAATCTGACGGATATCAGGGACAAAGCCACCCGCTGGCCCCAGATGCAGATCGCCCCGGCCGAGGCTGACGCCCTGCTTAAGCACTATTACGGCGACAACAAATAGTACGGCTAGTACATCGGCCAATGGCTCGCTGGCCGATCGCAAACCAGTGGCGGCGCCCGCTTTTCAGATGGGTGCCGCCATTGTCTCTTCGCTCTGTCCCGCTCGGGCAAGACGTTACTCGCATCGACAGGCCCTGGTGACGACTCATCATAGTGCCGACCTCGTGCCGACCTCTGGCCCAGCGACGCCCTCTTTTCCCCTGTCAGGAGAGGCGCTTCCTCTTGGTGAGACGTTATCCGTTTTATTATTCGCCAGATGAATGACCAATAGAAATCCATCCACCAGATGAATAAAGCTGAGCCTCCATGCCGGTGTGTCGGCTCTTGTGGCGCAACCAGCGGCCAACATCAACCGCTGCCGGCCACAGGGTGAGTGTGCTGATGGGTAGGTTTGTGGGTTGCCGTTGTCTGGATCGAGTGGCGCGGCCGAGTGGTTGGCGACTTGCCCGAGAGTGTGCCATTCATGCCGCATGAGCTAGTCAAATATGCTAAGTAAGCCAGATTTTTCATGCTAAAGGCATGGTTTCTGGAGTTTTTATTTACTAAATATATTAATAATTAGGCCTCCGACCCTTTTTATGGGATGGTTAGGTCTGGTTTCGAGTGGTTCCGCCCATTCATTTATAGGGCCCAGGTGACTCGAGTCACTGGGTCTTTTTGTTTTTTGTAGCCAGGCTGTTGCGACATGTTAACGGCTGGTTCAGCGCCCATTGGGGTTGTGGTTGAACAATATGGCTACCGTTTTCAAGCAAGATCGTGACATGGATACAACTGACGCATTAGACCTCATCTCCCAGTTCGATCGGGCCAGCGATGAACGCACCATAGTGGCGTTGTTGCGTAAATTAACGGAGCAAATGGGCTTCGATCATTTTCGTCTGGCCCTTATTTTTCCCAATACCATACAGCGACCGGATGTCACCATCTTCAATGGCTGCCCGCCTGCCTGGGTGGACGCTTACAGCAAGGCAAACTTCTTTGCCATCGATCCAGTGGTGTTGCGGGGCATGGTGCAGAGTACGCCCATCCTGTGGGCGGATCTGATGGGCGAGGGGGCGTGCGACGAGCAGAGCCTGGCGGTCATGACGCTGGCGCAGGAGGCGGGGCTGCGCGATGGCATCACCTTCCCCTGGCATGGTGCAAACGGTCATGTTGGATTGCTGTCCCTGATCACGCGCGAGCCGAGAACAGGATCAGAGTGGCTGGCCGTCGTTCCCTCGCTGACCTGGTTATCCATGCACATCTTCGAAGCCGTGGCGCGGGTCTGCCTGGTGGGATTGTCTCCCCACGATGCCCTGAGCCTGCGTGAGCTGGAGGTGTGCCGCTGGGCGGCAGAGGGCAAGCAGACCAGCGACATCGCCCAGATCCTGGGGATCACCCCGCGCACCGTGACGTTTCATCTGAACAATGTGGTCACCAAGCTGGGGGCGAGCAGCAAGTGCCAGGCCATTTCCTGGGCGCTCAAGCAGGGGGTCGTCAGGTTGAATGTGGAGCTGGCATCGGTGGCCAATGTCGACGAGTTGCAGTGATTTAGTCCATTCGGCGCAACAGATGGCGTGACATGCAATATATTGCACTGGTTGGGCAATGTTCGGTGGTGTAAAAATTTGCAGGGCACAAGCTTTTGCGTTGCCATGCCGACTGATGAACGGTGAGAAACTCTAACACATTGAAATTATTGAATTAAAAAGAGTGGCATGGTCACTGCTAATGGTTCGGTCGAGTGTCATTACCGTTTAACCAATCAGGAGCATACTCATGCCAACTCCATGTTATATCAGCATCGAAGGTAAAACCCAGGGCAACATCACCGCCGGTGCCTTCACCTCCGACTCCGTCGGCAACATCTTCGTGCAGGGCCACGAAGACGAGATGCTGGTACAAGAGTTCCAACACATCGTCACAGTGCCGACCGATCCGCAATCCGGTCAACCCGCTGGTCAGCGTGTCCACAAGCCGTTCAAATTCACCGTCGCGCTGAACAAAGCCGTGCCGCTGATGTACAACTCCCTGGCCTCCGGCGAAATGCTGCCGAAAGTGACCCTGAAGTGGTACCGCACTTCCGTGGAAGGCAAGCAGGAGCATTTCTTCAGCACAGTGCTGACCGATGCCACCATCGTCGACATCGACTGCCAGATGCCCCACTGCCAGGATCCGGCGAAGTCTGACTTCACTCAGCTGATCCAGGTCTCCCTGGCCTATCGCAAGATTGACTGGGAACACACCGTTGCCGGTACCTCAGGTGCCGATGACTGGCGCGCGCCCATCGAGTCATAAGCCTCGGTGTTATCAAGCTATTCCTTGTAGTGCATTTCTGGGCCTGACTGCCACTGTCGGTGACAGCCAGGCTTGTGCAAGCTTTCTCCAACCTGCCTGTTTGGGCCGGTTGGAGCTTTTGTGCTTTGCCATCTGGCCGCGGGCCGGATGGCAAAGCACAACAGAGGCCAGTCGTGATCTGTCCCTCCATGGCATTCGGCTTGGGCAGCGGGCAGGCAGGATAAGGAGCCACTGATGGCAGACAGCACAGGATTACAATTTACCGTCAAGGTGGGGGCCCTGCCCGAGAGCACCTTAGTGGTGGCCGAATTTGCGCTGGAGGAGGCGCTAAACGGCCCCTTCCAGTTGAGGCTGGAACTCGCCAGCGCTCAGCCGGACGTCGACTTTGGCGCCGTGCTGGACCAGCCCTGTGAGCTCTTGGTGTGGTACGAGGGCGATCTGCAGCGGCGGGTGTGCGGAGTGGTGAGCGACGTTGCGCAAGGAGACAGCGGCTTTCGCCGTACCCGTTACCAGCTCCTGGTACAGCCGGCGCTGTGGCGGCTCTCTTTGCGCCAAAATTCGCGTATCTTCCAGGCCCAGAAGCCGGACGAAATCCTCTCCATCCTGTTGCAAGAGCACGGCATCACCGACTATGCCTTCGCGCTCAAAAACGAGCATGCCCAGCGGGAATACTGCGTTCAGTATCGGGAGACGGACTTAGATTTCGTGAACCGCCTAGCCGCCGAAGAGGGGCTGTTCTATTTCCATGAGTTCGAGGCTGGCAAACATCGTATCGTCTTTGCCGATGATGCCGCGGCCCTGACCGCCGGCCCTGAGCTCTTCTTCAACCTCGGTAACCGCTCGCTGGAGCAGGGCCCCTATGTGCGCCAGTTCCACTACCGCGAAGCGGTGCGAACGTCGGATGTGGAGCTCAAAGACTACAGCTTCAAGACCCCGGCCTATGGCCTCTCTCACAAAAAGCTCGGTGCCGAACTCGAACATCAGCGAGATACCTACCAGCACTTCGACTCCCCGGGCCGCTACAAGCTGGACCCGAGTGGCAAGGCCTTTGCCCAGCACCGGCTCGACGCCCTGCGCAATGATGCCGTCACCGGCCAGGGTAAGTCCAACTGTGCGGCCCTGCTGCCGGGCCAATATTTCTCCCTCACCGAACACCCGAACGGCAGCCTCAATGCCGATTGGCAAATCGTGCGCATCAGCCACACTGGCTCGCAGCCCCAGGCGCTGGAAGAGGAGGGGGGCAGCGGCCCCACCGTCTATCACAACGAATTCGGGGTGGTCAAAGCGAGCACCAGTTGGCGCGCGCGCATTGGCAGTCCGGAAGCACCTCACAAGCCCATGGTGGACGGCCCGCAAATCGCCACCGTAGTGGGGCCAGAAGGGGAAGAGATCTACTGCGACGAGCACGGCCGGGTGAAGCTGCAATTTCCCTGGGATCGCTATGGCTCGAGTAACGACCAGAGCTCCTGCTGGGTGCGGGTGAGCCAGGGCTGGGCCGGTGGTCAGTACGGCATGATGACCATCCCGCGTATCGGCCACGAGGTGATCGTGAGCTTCCTCGAAGGTGACCCGGATCAGCCGATCATCACCGGCCGTACCTATCACGCTACCAATCGGCCCCCTTATGAGCTGCCAGCCAACAAGACCCGCACCGTGCTGCGTACCGAAACCCATCAGGGGGAGGGCTTCAACGAGTTGAGCTTCGAAGATCAGGCGGGCAAGGAAGAGATCTATATCCACGGTCAGAAAGACCTGAACCTGCTGATTGAGGACGATGCGGCCTGGCACATCAAGCACGACGAGCACCGGGACATCGACAATGAGCGGGTGACCCGCATCAAGGCCAATGACCACCTCACCGTGAACGGCGAGAAGCGGGATCACATCAAGGGCGACTATTCGCTCACCGTGGATGCCTCCATGCACCAGAAGCTGGGGCAGTCCCTGCTGGTGGAGGCCGGTAGCGAAGTTCACCACAAGGCGGGCATGAAGATAGTGATGGAGGCGGGCTCAGAGCTGACCCTGAAAGTGGGGAGCAGCTTCGTCAAGATAGACCCAAGCGGCGTCACCCTCAGCGGCGGCTCCATCAAGATAAATTCGGGCGGCAGCCCGGGATCAGGCTCCGGCTGGGCGGGGCAAATGCCGCTCCAACCCGGCGAGGTGGAAGTGGTGGCGCCGCCTCCCCCGATGGAGCCTGCGCGTCAAATCGCGACGCTCAAATCGGCTGAGCCGGTTTGCGAGATCTGTGAGCAGCTGGCGGCGCAAGAGGGAACGGGGGGATGATCTCTGCCCAAAATGGCGCCTTCCCCGACATAGAGTTGTCCGAAGGGGAGCAACTCTATCTGATGCTGGACGGTGCCCGTATTGACGGGGTGGAGCGCGTGTTGTTCGAGCAAGTTGAGACCCCGGCCTATCAGCCCCTCTATCTCTATTCCCCTTGGGACAGTCTGCGGGAAGTAAGCCCCTGCCTGGTCTGCGTGACCCCAATTCTGTTGGAATGGTTCATACAAAACCGTGAGTCGTCATGGGGTTACCTGTTATCGTCTCGGCTTCCATTGCTCCCCATGGCTGAGAAACTTCGCTCTCTGATCGAAGCGGAAAGCCCCTATGCCAGCCGGATACTGCTCAAACTGGCGATGCCCGAAACCATGTGGCGTCTGTTCATGGATGATGAGCCCTGGCTGTGGCAGGGTGTGGGTCAGGTATGGATCCCCATGCGGAGAGGAAGTGAGTACCTCTGGTGGCACAAGAAGGCCAAACCCGAGCTGGATAACCCTGTTGGTACAAGATTCAGGCTTTCTGATCCCCAATGGGAGCATTTGGGTGAGGTGAGTTGGCTGCATGTTTTGGATGGGATCCGAGAGCATATGCTCACCTGGTTCCCTGACCGTTGGCAGGAGCAGGCCGAGCCGGATCTCTGGTTGGCCCATTGGGCAGAGCAAGCCTACGGTATGGGGTTTGAAAGTGAGCGAGATCTGCTGTTGTTCTTCAATGTGCTCGGCTATCTCGGTAGTCATTGGTATGACGAAGAGGAACATCCAGGGCTCAAGACACTGATCACCCAGGCGTCGGCACAGACACCGTCACAACGCATTGAACAAGCCGCCGAGCTGGCTGAAACATTGAGTAAGAAGGATCGAGACGCATGAGTTCGCCCAATCAAGCCGCCCAGTGTGCAAGTACGACCAATGGCAAGAGCCCGGCAGGGGTTTGTCCACTTAAAAACAAGAAGATAGCCATAGTGCCGCTACGCTATGCCATCGATGAGCCTTCCTCTCCACCCAAGCCGCAACCTCATCCATTGCCAGCTGGTGCTGGCTTCATTGCCCCTGTCAAATTCAAGTCTCATCACCATACCCTGCGTCAGCTGCGTGATGGCTGGCTCTATGCTTATGACGAAACAACCAAAGGTCTTGATGAGTATGAAGTGAAGGGGGCCGTTTTCATCAGTCAGAGCAAGGGGAGCAAGGGCCATCTGCTCTATCCGGCTACTCATACATTATCCCTCATATATTCTCCTCAGCGTTGGACGGGACGTATCAAGAAAGAGATGGAGAAAAATAGCGGCTTGCGCAGTGCTTGGATGCGACAAGTCAAACTGGGCAGCTTTGCCAGTACCATGAAGGCCCCCCATTGCGGCCTGCCCGATGTTCTCGACAAGGTTGCAGATCTGGGGCTGCCGAACAAGGGGTTTGCCCTATCCTGTACACCCCTTGCCAAACCAGCTGAAGAGGATCAGCAAGGGATCAAACTATTGGCACATAAACCTGCCGGCTCACCTACTGCCTACAAGGCGGGAATACCGGATCTCAAGAGTGCCATGGTGGTGGCGCTTAATGACTATCTTGCTGATCTTGCTGACCTCACCATGACGGTCAATATGTTACTGGGCAAGCGTGTGGATCTGCTGGGTAAGGACAAGCAGAGCAGAGAGGCAAACAGCCATAAATTGATGATGGCTGAGGTAACGCGCAGTCTGGCCCGAGTCCGCCTGGATGAAAAGGACTTGCCCGCTTCTGTCAGGGGCAATGTGGCCAAGACCCAAGCATTTGAAGATGCGCTGGATGACTATCTGGGTGATCGCTATCTTGCCGACACGGAGAGCATGAGCCCGGAGCCTGGGGTTATCAACTTCAACTCCCCCATGGCGAGACAGGCCGATGCGAAGCTGAAAATCCTGCGGGAACAATATGGTTTCAATCCCTCTCAAAAGCAGGTCAATCAATGGAAAGAACGAGCCGCGTTTCAGGATGAAGTTGATTGGAACGGCCTAAATGCCTTTATCAAGCAGTATCAGGTGCCACTCAATGAGCTGGAGCAGGCGTTGACTTTGGCTCATGAGGACCTGTTCAATGGTATGACCCGCCTCAAGGCTGATCCGTTGCCCTTTGGTCTGGACAATAGAACAGACAAGGGACAAGCCTATCTGCAGGTCCTGTTTGCCGAGGCTGGGCAGGCGCTCTCTCTCAGTTGCAGTACTGAAGCTCGGAAGAAAGCTCTGGAAAAACTGCTTGATAAAAAGGTAAGTGACAACTTGCTGGCGCTAGCCCCCTATGGTTTTGATGCCGTGTTGCACAAGGGGTTGAGCGAGCAGACGGTGGACAATACCTTGCTCAGTACCTCGTCTGGCGACATGACGGCGCTGTCTGGTCGAACAGCAGATCTGGAGACATTGTTGGGAGAGGACAGGCTCAAGCAAAAACCTTGGTTCCAGACTGTCGAAGCTGTGATAGACGCAATGAAAGCGGCGGGAAAATCCATAGCCAAGGGGGCTCACGCTCAAATCATGGCAGCCATTTTGCCCCACGCCTGGAAGAACAGCCCGCTAGGTAACCTGAGACTGGTACTGCTGGAGTCACTGCTTGGAGATAAACCGCTAGTGGTTAATCACGACTATCGGATGCTCCACAGCAGCTTCCTACAACGGGTCAGGGCCATTACCAAGGAGATGTCGGCCATCAGCTCACCACCACCCGGACGTAGTACCACGGTGCGGGCCATCAATGGTCAGCTAAAAAACCTGCAACTGCGGCTGGATACTCTGATAGCCAGCGAAATGCCCTTGTTGGTCAAACTGAAAGGCGATCTCTACCAGCAGCAGGCCAGACAATATATCGGCGACTATCTGGCGAACGTGCGCAGCGGAGTGAACCTACGCATCACCGCTATGAATGAAAGAGTTCCCAACTTGGCGACCTTTGGGGGGTTGGTGGCCCTGCTCAACCTCTGGAACCTGACTGTGATCATTGGTGGGGCGGCACAAAATGCCAAGTCGATCGGCCAGTCACGAGCCAATATGCAACTGGGCTCGGCTTTTGCCTGGACGGGTAATGCTATAGCTGCGCTTTACCAAGGGGCTGCGTGGGGAGAACTTAAAAAATTACAGGCGGGAGAAAAACCCCTTACATCCATATCTATTAAAAATGCAAAAATCGGTGAACATGCCGCAGTGGCACAATCGTTCTCTTTGCGAATGTTGGCTTTTTCAAGCCTTGGAATGGTTGCCGCAGGGCTAGAAGCTTGGGATAGCGCCTTGGCAAGTCAGGATCCTTTAATCAGTGAGATAGAAAAGTCGTTATTGGTTGCTAAAACTATTGTGCTGGGAGGGCAGGCTGTAATATTTGGTGCTCAAATATTCATGACTCTTGGAAGCATGGGGGGGGCAAGCGTGACGATTGGTGCGGTGTTGGCCCCTTGGATGGCTGTTAGCCTATTTGTGTTGGGCATTGCCTATTTGTTACTGACAATACTACTTAATATTTTTAAGAGATCAGATCTGGAGAAATGGTTGCTGCAATCTACTTGGGGCAAGCAACCTGCCAACTGGTCTGCAGAAGATGAGTTGGCTCGATTCGAGCTGCTGGTCAATAAACCAGGTGCCAGTTTGAGTGTTGTACGCTCGTCCCCCCAGGGCTGGATGGACACTGGCCTCCCTCAGTGGCAGTTGCAACTTTCTCTGCCGGCTCATTTACGCGATCAAACCATAGGGTTGAACATCATTGGTCAGCCTCTTGCTCGCGCTGGTCAGATGGTGCCGGTACGCTCCAAAGAGGATCTAGCGCGTTATCAGGCAGCTATGCAGCCCAAGACGCTGGAGACACAACGCGGGCGCTGGGATGAGTTGGTTTATACCCTGCCGCTTGGTGTCAGTACTAATACTGCCATCAAGCTGGAGTTGGGTTATCTGAATGGCATGAGACAACGAGAATTCATTTTCAAGGGTAGTAGTAACAGTAGCGGCCTCATCGCATTGGAGACAAGCTCAGGCGAGTTGGGAGCCATGCCTGCACTTATGGTCGGCAAGCAAGGGAACAAATAATGGACAAGGCGAACGAGGTCATAGAGGTGAGCGAGCAAGAGACCACCTTCCATCTGTTACCGCAGGAGGAGCAGCAACGTATTCTCGATTCCAATCAAAAAAGGGTGCGTGAAGCTCCGATACTACATGAATGGAACATTAGGGTAAAAACACCCCATACTTGGTTTATTATATCAATACCAATAGGGATTTTGATCTTTATTGGGGCCTGGTTGGTGTCGGGTGGTAATATGATATCTCTAGGTTGGGGGTTGATTTTTATGGGGGGCGGGCTGTCCCTTTATTTTCGTTATTTAGTAATGGCTGATAAAGATTATCATTACCGCCTTACAACCGAGGGGCTTATCGCTATTTATCAGGATTCCATCCCTGAAATAGCTTATAAAATAGTCCGCGGCTTGGCTTGGTTGGGTGTACTTGTATGTGTTATGGCTGCAGCCGTATTAGGACCACTAGCCTTGGCTGGTGCTGGCGGCATGGCACTTTTTGCAATTTTCTTTACTGATTTCAAAAATGAAAAAAACATAGAATATACTTTATTCAATAAAGATAAAGTTAATGTGATTAAGGTAGTCAGTGATGCTACCTTTGTTCAATTCGAAACAGTACCATTTGGTTACTCTGGGTTTGCAAATTTTTACTGTCATAAAAGCGATTTGAAAAACATATTGTCATCTTTGCTGTCAATATTAAATTGTCGAGAATACAGAGAGTTTAAAACAGTTTTATCATTAAATATGGCCCCTCACAGCTCTCTGGATGTCGGCGTACCAAGAAGGCTAGATTAGCTTATTCAGTAATAATCAAGATGGCGCTGTTTATTGGTAGAATCCTTCATTTTTGGGTTGTTAATGAATAGGTTTAGGGGACGTTGGATTATGGCTTGCTCGACTCGCACCTAATGGAAGCTACAGCTCCCACTACTGGCTCATTTGTGTGGACAGGCCATAAGGTTGAAGGTGAGCCGTGAACCTTTGGCCAAAGCTGGTCAGTTGGTGCCTGTGTATGCCAAAGAAGATATTGAGTACAGCTTGGCAGCCATACTGCCCAAGGTGATGGAACACGTTGTGCGGCCGTGATATGCCCTTGGTACCAGTATCTCTTCCTCTACAACATTCACATTGCCATCCTGTTCTGCATGATGGTGATTCGAAGTTGGCCGGGGAGCAGCCCAATCAGATGCTGCAGGCTTTTCTGGCGGGGATGGAGGCGGGTGGCGAGGCTGATACGGGTGGTAAGTGGCTCGGTGGCGATGGGGTGATAGCTGACGCCGTGGGGGTGCAGCTCGCTCACCGAGCGCGGGATGATGGCGACCCCGAAACCGGCCTGCACCATACCGACGGTGGAGATTACCTGCGGGCTCTGGCTGCCGAGGCGGGGGCTGAAGCCAGCCCGCTGGCAGCGCTGGGTGATGGCGTCGTGCAGTCCGGGCCCGAGCTCTCGGGGGAACAGGATAAAGGGATCCTGCGCCAGCGCCTCGATGGGGATGGCGCCACTGTCGGCCAGCGGATGATGCGGGGGGAGGGCGATCAGCATCTCCTCCTCCTCGATCAGGTGGTGGGCCAGCGCCGAACTACTGCTGCAGGGTAGGCGCAGGATGGCGGCATCCAGATCCTCGCTCACCAGATCGCGCACCAGGTTGGGCATGCTGTTCTCGATGGGGTGCAGGCTGATATCCGGCCAGGCCTGGCGAAAGTCGTGAATGAGTTGCAGCACGCTCGGGTGCAGCACGGTGGAGCCGGCAAAGCCGAGGCGCAGCGAGCCCAGCTGGCCGCGAGCAATGCGCCTGGCCTTCTGCATGGCCTGCTCGGTCTGCGCCAGTATCCCCTTGGCATCCTGATAGAGGCTCAGCCCAGCCTCGGTCAGCTCCACACTGCGGGTCAGCCGGTGAAACAGCGGCGTGCCCACTTCCTGTTCGAATTTGCGGATCTGCTGGCTGAGCGGAGGTTGGGCCATGCCCAGCGCCTCGGCGGCGCGGGTAAAGCTTTGTTTATCTGCCACGGCTACCAGGTAGCGCAGGTAACGGAATTCCATATCTGGTACGTCTCGAAGCTGATGGGTTTGAATATTGGTATCAAACCGTGACATTGGTCACTATTGAATCCTGATTTTTCAACCTAACAGGATTAGAGGTGAAATCCAAATGGAAACTAATTCGTCATGTGACTGCGCCATTGAGATAAGCCAGCAGTTTGCTCGCTGGCAGGCTCGCCAGGGGGGCGGCGAGGTCTACCAGAGCTCCCTGATGAGTGCCCTGCTGGCGGGGGTTTACGAGGGGGAGACCACCATGGCCGACCTGCTGCGCCACGGTGACTTCGGCCTCGGGACCTTCAATCGGCTCGAAGGCGAGCTGATTGCCTTCGATCGCCAGATCCATCAGCTCAAGGCTGACGGCTCGGCCCGCCCGGCCAGGGCCGAGCAGAAGACCCCGTTTGCGGTGATGACCCACTTTCGCCCCTGCCTGCAGCGCCGCTTCGATCACCCCCTGAGCCGCGAGGAGATCCACCTGTGGGTGGATCGGTTGGTGGGCACCGACAATGTCTTCGTCGCCTTTCGGCTCGACGGCCTGTTCGAACAGGCGCAGGTGCGCACCGTTCCCTGTCAGAGCCCCCCCTACAAGCCCATGCTGGAGGCCATCGAAGCCCAGCCGCTGTTCTCGTTCAACCAACGGCGCGGCACCCTGGTGGGCTTTCGTTGCCCGCCCTTCGTGCAGGGGATCAACGTGGCTGGCTATCACGAGCACTTCATCACCGAGGATCGCCGGGGTGGCGGCCACATCCTCGACTACGCCATGGGCCACGGCCAGCTGCAGTTGTCGGTGGTGCAACATCTCAACATCGAGTTGCCTCGCAATCCGGCCTTTCAGCAGGCCGACCTCAATCCCGCCGATCTGGACCGCGCCATCCGCGCCGCCGAAGGCTGAGCCCTTCGCTTAACAAGGAGTGACATCATGGAAAATCAACACTGGGCCTGTGGGGCCGAACTGGTGGTGCGCCATCTGGAGGCGCAGGGGGTCAAGCAGATATTCGGCATTCCCGGGGCCAAGATCGACAGGGTATTCGATGCGCTGGAGGACTCCCCCATCGAAACCATAGTGGTGCGTCACGAAGCTAATGCCGCCTTCATGGCCGCCGCCGTCGGCCGGCTCACCGGCAAAGCCGGGGTGGCGCTGGTGACCTCGGGGCCGGGTTGCGCCAACCTCATCACGGGTCTTGCCACCGCCACCTCGGAAGGGGATGCCATGGTGGCGCTGGGCGGGGCCGTGCGGCGGGCAGATGGCCTCAAGCTGACGCACCAGAGCCTGGATACCGTCAGCCTGTGCCGGCCGGTTACTAAGTTCAGCGCTCAGGTGGGCACCGGCTCCGTTCTCTCCGAGGTGATGGCCAACGCCTTTCGCAGCGCCGAGCTGGGACGGCCCGGAGCGGCCTTTGTCAGCCTGCCGATGGACATCATCAACGAGCCGGCCGATGGCGCCATTCTGGTACCCTACGCCATCCCCGAGCCGGGGGCGGCCGACGAGCGCGGCATCGATCGGGCGCTGAGCCTGCTGGCGCGGGCTCGCAAGCCGGTGGTGCTGCTCGGTCTGCTGGCCAGCCGACCGGAGAACTCCCTCGCGGTGCGCGCTTTCCTCGACAAGAGCCGACTGCCGGTGACGGGCACTTATCAGGCGGCCGGGGTGGTGGATATCCACCATTTCAATGACTTTGCCGGGCGGGTGGGGCTGTTCAATAACCAGCCGGGGGACAAGCTGCTGCAGGATGCGGATTTGGTGGTCTGCATCGGCTACAGCCCCATCGAATACGACCCCGTACTGTGGAACGGCACCGGCGAGCGCCAACTGCTGCACATTGATGCGCTGCCGGCGGAGATCGACAGCAGCTATTGCCCGGCGGTGGAGCTGGTGGGCTCCATCAGCGCCAACCTGGCGCGGCTGACCCGGATGCTGCACCAGCCGCTGGCGCGGGATCCGGCCATTACCGCACTGCTTGGCGAGATCTGCGCCCAGCGCCATCAGCTCGCCGAGCATGCCGGCCGGTTGGGAGGCACTCCCATCCATCCTCTGCGCATCGTCAAGGAGCTGCAGGACATCATAGGGCGGGACATGACACTGTGCGTGGACATGGGCAGCTTCCACATCTGGATTGCCCGCTACCTCTACAGCTTCCGGGCCCGCCAGGTGCTCATCTCCAACGGCCAGCAAACCATGGGGGTGGCGCTGCCCTGGGCCATCGGGGCCGCCATGGTACGACCAGGGGAAAAGATCATCTCTGTGTCCGGCGATGGCAGTTTCATGCAGTCGAGCATGGAGCTGGAGACCGCGGTGCGGCTCAAGTCCAACATAGTGCACATCATCTGGGTCGATAACGGTTACAACATGGTGGCGATGCAGGAGGAGAAAAAGTACTGCCGCAGCTCCGGGGTGAGCTTCGGCCCCATCAACTTCAAGGCCTATGCCGAATCATTCGGGGCTGCCGGGTTTGCCGTCACCTGCGCCGAGGATCTGCGATCCACCCTGCGCGCCGTCATGGAGGTGAGCGGACCGGCGGTGGTGGCCATCCCGGTGGATTACAGCGATAACCACCTGCTGATGGAGCAGCTCAGACCTGAAATGCTGAGTTGAGTCGATTTTGAACCGGCATGCTGCGAGCGGCCCGCCCCAAAGCAGAACGCCCCTTGCCGGGTGTTCTGTCATTACGAGAGGGGAGGGTTGTTCTCTAGGGCGTGAGCGAGGTGGGCATTACCATAGGGCCGACTACCGCCTGGGTGGCCTTATCACCGCGCAGTACCCGTACTATCTCGAGGGCGAACTCGATGGCGCTGCCGGGGCCCTGGCTGGTGATAAGGCGGTGAGCCTCGTCTCTCACCACCCGCTCCGTGCTGAGTTGAGCGGAGGGGAGCTGGGCCTGAAAGCCCGGATGGCAGGTAACGATGGCATTTCCCAGCAGGTGGTGGTGTTGCAACACCACTGCGGGGGCGGCACAGATGGCAGCCCGCCAGCGGCCAAGTAGCGCTTGCTCCTTGAGCAGGTCGATGGCGAGCGGGGTGTCGCGGATCGCCTCGCTGCCGGGCAGGCCGCCCGGCACGACGATGGCTTCGAAGTCACGGCTACCGAGCTCGTCGATATGGCAGTCGGCAACGATCTGCACCCCGCGGGAGGCGCGGATCTGGCGCTGCCCCGCAGGGCAGCAGGAGGCGAGCACCACCTCGATGGCGGCGCGCACCAAGGTGTCGACGATGGCGACGGTCTCGATCTCTTCCGAGCCCGGGGCAACCAATACCAATACGGTCATACTGGACTCCTTAATTGCCCGCGATCTCGCCGGGTCTATTGTTTCTCTTTGATGGCCTGATAGAGGCCCTGATTGACCGGCACCGCGATGCCGTGCTGGGCCGCTTTGGCGAGCAGGAAGCCGGTAATGGCCTCGATCTCTGTCTCGCGCCCCAGTTCCAGATCCTGATACATGGAAGAGTAATTGTCGGCAGTCATTTCCACCACCATCATCACCCTGCGCAGCAGCTCCTCCTGGTTGGTGGTCTGGCCCTCGGCCTGCATCACGTCCGCCACTTCCACGCAGATCTGTTGCAGGGCATCGGCAAAACGGGGGCCGGCCAGCTCGCCATTCTTGAGCTTATACAGCGCCGTCAGCGGATTGATGGCACAGTTGATGGCGAGTTTCTGCCATTGACGGCTCAGGATCTGCTCATCCCAGCCGGCTTGACCGAGGGCAGTGGCGAGTTCCTCTGCCAGGGCGGAGTGAGCCTTGGCGGCCTCGTTGACCGGGCCGAGCCAGGTCTCGCCCTTGCCGGTATGACGAAACACGAAGTGGCCGCTTTGCATGGCGCCGTGGCTGGTGACGCCGGCGATCACCGGGTTGTTCGGGAACATCTGCACCACCTGTTCGGCGATACCCATGCCATTGTGCAGCAGCACTATGGGCACTCCCGCCGCCAAGGTGCCCGCCAGCGGGGTCAGGGCCGAGATGACCTGGCCAGCCTTGGTCATCACCAGCAGCCGTTTGATCTGACCGGGTTGGCTGACGAAGCCGCGCTCGATGGCGATCAGCTGGGTATGGCCTTCCAGCGAGGTGAAATCAATGCCGGGATGCAGGGTCGAGCGGTGTCTGTCACGCAGCAAGACGCGGGTCGATTGGCCGCTCAGGGTCAGCAGGGAGGCAAACACGCCACCCAGGGCGCCACAGCCCAGCAGTGTCCATTGGGGGGAGGAAGGCTGTCGGCTGGTTTTCAGGTTGTTATCGCGTAATCCGCTTGGCATGGAGAGGCTCAATCAGGGTAAGGGTCGCATTCCTAACAACCGCCTACCGGGGATAGTGGAGGTGTCGCGTGGCGGACACTAACGGGTCTCGCCATTCCTGTGCGCAGGGGATTCTAGCAGAGCAACCCCATTGAAATCAGCAAATTTGCCGGTTTTCTGGTAGATTTGCCCCCCTATAAAGCACAACTTGAGGAGCCCGGCTATGCCGTCATTCGATATTGTCTCTGAAGTCAAAATGAACGAGGTGTTGAACGCCGTCGATAACGCCAATCGTGAACTGGCGACCCGTTTCGATTTTCGTGGTGTTGAAGCCAGCTTCGAATTGAACAAAGAAGAAGTCAAGCTGGAGGCCGATGCCGATTTCCAGCTCAAGCAGATGGTCGAGATCCTGCGCGGAGCCCTGCTCAAGCGCAACATCGAAGGCAATTCCATTGACGTGGGTGACAGCGTCCACTCCGGCAAGCGCTTCCATCTGAACGTCAAGTTCAAGCAGGGGATCGAGAAAGAGATCGCCAAGAAGCTGGTGAAGCTGATCAAGGATTCCAAGATCAAGGTGCAGGTTGCCATCCAGGGCGACGAAGTGCGCGTCACCGGCAAGAAGCGTGACGATCTGCAGGAGGCCATGGCGCTGGTGCGCGGGGCCGAGCTGGGTCAGCCGATGCAGTTCCAGAACTTCCGCGACTGATAATGGATGGGGAGGGCATGACCCTTCCCGTTTGCTTCAGGCGCGCCATAAAAAAACCGGAGCAGCTGCTCCGGTTTTTTGTGTCCGCGATACGAGTTCGATTAGAACTTGTAGGTAACGGAGAAGTAGTGGCTGAAGCCAGAGCTCTTCCATGGAGTACCGTCAAACGCGGTAGAACCATCTTTGGTGCCGTAGGCATCCATGAAGTACTTCAGGCCGTAACCGACGGCGTAGCGGTCGGAGTGCCAGTAGATACCGTGGAAGGTAGCCAATGCATCGCTGGCACGGTCAGCACGCTCATGGGTATCCATGTCGAAGGTGTAGTCCAGGTAACCTTGATAGGAGACGAAGCTACCGTTGCCGAAGGTGTAGAAAGGTTTGAACCAGTTCATGGAGAACTGATAGCCGTTCCAGGAGTTCTCTTCTTCACGGAAGAACTCATTCTCGTTGGAGTAACGAGCATACAGGTTCATGCCAACCTTGCCGAACCAAGGCACCTGTACGTCAGCACCCAGACCGATTTGGTTTTCCATCTGGCCATCGGCCATGTTATTCAGGTTGGCAATGTACAGCTCTTGTACTGGACCGAAGGAGAGGTCTTTACCGGTCAGTGCATCCAGAGACATACGCGGTGCAAACTTCATGAAGAGGTTTTGACCGTTGTGCTTGTCGCTGTGCTTGGTATCGAATACATCGAAGATGTCGATGTAACCATACAGATCAAAGATACCGGACCGACCGCCGAACTCCATTTCCAGGTAGGTGTCGTTGTAGTCATCCTGACCGGAAGTAAAGGGACGCTGGTCGATGGTATGCATCAGGTTGAACTGCATCCACTTGTAGTCGTTCTTATGGATGTCACCGCTGTAATCAGCAGCGAAAGCCGGAGTGGCGGATGCAGCCAGCAGACCGGCAGCGATCAGAGTCTTGGTAAATTTGGCCATTTTATTGGTCTCTTGTGTGTTTAGTTGAGGTTTTCCGTAGCCTGCCCACAAGGAGCGGGAGGGATTCTAGCCAAATAAATTCAACGGATAAACAAGAGCCAGGGAACTTTGTCAGGATCTGTGAGTCTAATCACCCCCTAAATGGCGCAAACGCTTGCTATTTGTTCGCTTGTTGTGACAAATGCTTTCCTCGTTTGGATACCATGATGATCAGCACCATCACAGGGATGCCGAGCAGGCTGGTCGCGACGAAGAAGCGACTGTAGCCAAACAGCTCGACGAAGTGACCGGAAAAGCCGGCAAGCAACTTGGGCAACAGCAACATGATGGAGCTGAACAGCGCATATTGGGTGGCCGAGAAGGCAACATTGGTCAGGCTCGACAGATAGGTCACGAAGGCCGCCGTGGCGATCCCGGCGCTGAGGTTGTCGAGCGAGATGATCAGGGTCAGCAGCTCCAGGTTGTGGCCGACTTCGTTGAGCAGGGCGAACAGCAGATTGGTGCTGGCGGTGAGCACGGCGCCGAGAAACAGGATGCGCAGGGTACCAAAGCGCATCACCAGCACGCCCCCAAGGGCCGCCCCCACCAGCGTCATGATGACGCCATACACCTTGGTGATGGTGGCCACTTCCGTCTTGCTGAACTGCAAGTCCACATAGAAGCTGTTGGACATCACCCCCATTACCACGTCCGAGATCCGGTAACAGGCGATGAGCCCGAGGATCAGCAGCGCCGAGCCGCCGTAGCGACGGAAGAAATCGGCAAACGGGCACCAAATTGCCTCATAGACCCAGGCGCCGAGCCCCGCCAGCGGACGCGGCCAGCCACGATTGAGCAGCAGTTCCTTGCGCTCGGCTTGCTGTGCATTCTGACGATTCACGTCGATATCCGGCTCATGGCTGAGCAGGGTGGTGAGGACCCCAAGCGACATCAGCCCCGCCATCAGCAGATAGGTGAGTTGCCAGCCGCGGTAATCGTAGCCGCTGTTGCTGCCGAGCCAGGCCGCCAGCGCCAGGGCGCCGGCACCCGCCATGATCATCGCCAGCCGATAACCCGTCATGTAGGAGGCCGCCATGGCCGCCTGCAAGCGTTCCGGCGCCGACTCGATGCGATAGGCATCGATGACGATATCCTGGGTGGCCGAGGCAAACGCCACCAGCAGCGCAAACAGGGCGAGCTGGGCAAGCTGGGTCTTGGGATCGCAATAGGCCATGCCCACCAGTGAGAGGGCGATCAGCACCTGAGAAAGCAGCATCCAGCTGCGACGTCGTCCCAGCAGGCGAGAGAGCAGCGGCAGCGGCATCCTGTCGACCAGCGGTGACCACATCCATTTAAAACCATAAGCCAGGGCGACCCAGCTCATGTAACCGATATCGGTCAGGCTGACGCCGGCTTCGCGCAGCCAGAACGAGAGGGTGCCAAACACCAGCAACAAGGGCAGGCCGGAGGAGAAACCCATGGCAAACAGGGTGAGCACCCGCGCCTCCAGATAGACGGCGAGGGAGTCGCGCCAGCTGGTTGTGCGACGTGGGGGGCGGAGAGTGTTCAAATGCCTGACTCCTCTGGGAAAAGGGAGTCATTTTGTCAGGTTAAAGGGGGATAGCCAAGGCAAGCAGTATCGACGTTGGCCGGAAGCAGGGAGATTGGTCAAGGCAGGGGCGAGCGAATGGCGCTCTGGCGCACGGGCGTTGACCGCGCTTGCGCAGGCAGCGCTGGTCGGTGCCAGGCGAGGAGTGAGTGCTTATCCCATTGCTGTACTTGAGCCAGAGCTTCGGCTTATCGGCCGCTTAAGGTCGCAATGTGAGGAGATGGGGAAGGCGTTCTTGCCGGAGACGAGCAGCCAGCGTTAATGGCTCCGCTGTGGGCGGGATGTGCGTCAGACGAAAAGTGACATGCCGCTAAGCCAGCGGGAGAGGATGAGGGGGATGCCTGAGGGGGCTGTTGATGGATCACCGGCAGCGTCTTCCCGGACCTATTTCGTTATGGAATAGGCCCGGGAACTGGACTGCGCTGCCGGTGACTCGGGAGCGTCGCGATGCGCGGCTCGCCCTGTTACTTGTCCGCCAGCAGGATCACTTTTTTCAAGATGACGGGGCTGGTCGGCACGTCGTTGGCACGCAGGATCGAGCTGTAGCCGGTCTGTACCTGAGCCAGCTTGTCCAGCACCTCCATGCCCTCTACGACCTGGCCAAACACGGTATAACCGGCGCCTGCGTTGGCATTGAGGTTATCGTTGTCCGCCAGGTTGAAATAGAACTGGCGGGTGGCGCTGTCCACCGCCTGGGTGCGTGCCATGGCGATGCTGCCGCGCTTGTTGGGCAGGCCACCCTTGGACTCATTTACCACGGGATCGAAGGTCGGCAGTTGCTGGAACTGCTGGTTGTAGCCGCCGCCTTGTACCACGAAGTTCTGGATCACGCGATGGAACAGGCTGCCGTCATAACTGCCATCGGCCACGTAACGCAGGAAGTTCTTCACCGTCTGTGGTGCCTGCTTCGGCGCCAGCTCGATCACGATGTTGCCGTGGTTGGTCTCCATGCGAACCTTGGGACCCGCAAATGCCAGCGGGGCGATCAGCATGGCCAGTAACCAGAATTTTTTCATTTATATCTCCTCACTCAGCTCGGTTGACCCTTGAGATAACCACGCAGCGCCTCGTCGGCCATGATCTGTTGCAGCAAGCTGCCCAACTGCTGGTTCAGGATGGACTCCAGCTCGGCCATGCTCGGCTCACCCGGCTCTTCCTTGCTGGACGACATGTTGAACTGCTTGGTCAGCTTGTTGCCCTGGAAGTCGGCGATGACCTGCAGGCTGACCTTGGACTTGGTGACGTAGGTGAAGGTTTTTTCTTCCACATGAATCGCGGCGCTGGAGATGGCCAGGGTCAGGTTGGTGGTGCCACTGTTGCCCACTTCCAGCCCCTGGCTGCGCAACCCTTGCGCCAGTTTCTCGGCCAGCAAGTTGTTGAGCGGCTGTTCGCTGTTGACCAGCACGGGCGCCTTTTCTTTCTTCTTGATGGAGAAGACATAGGCGGCTTCGCGCTTGTCCACCCCTTCCATGGTGATCCGGTTGCCGGAGTAGTACTGCTGGTTGGAGGGGATGACTTGCGGGTTGAGCAGGGCGGTCTCCGGCCAATGAGTAGCACAACCACCCAAAATCAGGGCAGCTAGCAGCAAGATTGACTTTTTCATCATGGGTTTCCTTTGGCGTTTGATGGCGTTTAGCGTTTGATGGCTTTCAAAATAACGAATTTGCTGTTCGACGCAACCACTTGTGCGTTGGCAAACAAGCGCTTGAGTTTGTTGTGATAGTCCAGATGACGGTTGCCAACTATCCAGAGTTCCCCCCCCTGAGGCAACACCCGGTGTGCATCGCTGAACATCTGCCAGGCGATATGATCGGTGATGGCCTGCAATTGATGGAAGGGGGGATTGCAGAGGATCCGATCCGCCGAACCGACCTCGACGCCATCGAGACAGTTGTTGACCATGAAGTGGGCGCGGGGCAGGGCACCCGGCAGATTGTGCTCGACGTTCAGCCGCGCCGAGGCGACCGCCATATAGGATTCGTCGATGAAGGTCACCTCCACCTCGCTATCTCGTGCCAGCAAGGCCAGCCCCAGCACACCGTTGCCGCAGCCGAGATCGATTACCTTGCGCGCGCTGTGGATGGGCAAATTGTCCAGCATGAAACGGGCGCCGATATCCAGGCTGGTGCGCGAAAACACATTGGCGTGGTTGTGGATGAGCATGCCACTGCCTTCCAGCGGCCAGGTGGTCGGGAAGGGGTTGGCCAGCGCCTGGCGCTCGGCCCCGTCCTCGACGGTGCAGTGGATGAGGCGTGCCTTCTTCCAGGCCAGCGAGGTCTGGGTTGGCCCCAGGTATTTTTCAAACAGCTTGAGGGTCGAGCTGTGAATGTCTTTCGCCTTGCCGGCGGCCAGGATACGGGTGGCCGGGGTGACCACCTGGCGCAGCGCCAGCAGTTGCTGCTCGAGCAGCGCCTGGTATTTGGAGACCTTGATCACCACCAGCGCGGGGGCGGAGGGCAATGGTGCCAGTGCGTCCTGCAGCGTGATGTGGCCGGGATCCAGCTCGTTCTCGGCCAGATTGGCCAGGGTGGCGCGCTCGCTGATGTAAGAGTCGCTCACGCAGACCGGGGCATGGCCGTGCAGATAGGCGGCCAGGGCGCCGAAGCCATCGTTCATGATGATGACGGGGCCCGCTGGGGCCAGCGCTGACTCGGCGAGCTGGTTGATCAGGTACTCGTCTGCCGCATCCCAGGCCTGCAGGGGATCCTGGCTCTGCCGTGGGTAACGATACAGGGTCAGACGACAATGGGCCGTGTCGAGAAGGGTCTGCATAAAAGAGAGTCCAAGGTGGTGCATTGATAAGACAACTGCCCACAGGGCGCTGCCTGCAGGTAGTTAAAGTGGCGCTATTCTAGCGGGGGTGGAGAATTTCACCAGTCCGGCGAGATGAGCTGTTGCCTCCCGATTTCCCGTTAGCCTGATGTAACAGGGAGGCAACCCTGGCTACAATGGCCGGACATCCATTCAGGGAGTCTTTACCGTGAGCATGCAACAACAGATCGAGGCCAAATTGGCCGCCGCCTTGTCCCCCAGCCACCTTGAGGTGATCAACGAGAGCTACATGCACCGGGTGGCACCGGGCTCGGAGAGCCACTTCAAGGTCATAGTGGTGAGCGAGGCGTTTGCGGGGCAGCGCCTGCTGGGGCGCCATCGTCAGGTCAACGGCATTTTGGCACAGGAGCTGGCAGGTGCCATTCATGCATTGGCACTGCATACCTATACCGAAGCTGAATGGCAACAGCGGGAACAGGCCCCCAAAACGCCGAGTTGCGTCAGTAAACCCCCGCTCGTCTGACTAATTTGACCTTCTGATTACCTAATCTTCGACTAATTAACAATTTTGTCACGAAAGCGTCAGGTTTCGGGATCGTCCTCCTGGGCAGGGCGGGGGATAATAGGGATTACTTTTTCTAATCATCAGCCGCCTTGCACAAAACTACCTCTAATTAAGTATCAAAACAAAAAATCCTTTAAAACCACGGCTTGCAAGGGTGCTAGCGAAATATTCATTGAAGCTTAATTTTGTGATGGCGCGGGAATATTCCCCATTTGGCGTGGCAGATATATGGTCGAAAGTGGTAAACTCAGTCGCTTTTGAATGAACCTGTATGTTGCTGATTTGTTTGTTTTATCGACAATTTGTCGCGATGTTGACGGGCTCATTCAACAACTCGTCGGGAGCTTTTCCCGGCGCTAACCTGTCTTCCCTTAACGGTAGTGCAAGTGAGTATGATTACAATTAAAAGAGGACTGGACATCCCCGTGCTGGGTGCTCCGGAGCAAGTAATCTACGATGGCCCGGCCATCACCCGTGTTGCTACACTCGGCGAAGAGTTCGTGGGGATGCGCCCTACTATGTTCGTCAAAGTAGGTGATCGCGTCATTAAAGGTCAGGAGCTCTTCGAAGATAAGAAGAATCCGGGCGTTAAATTCACGGCCCCTGCCACCGGTGTAGTTTCTGAGATCAACCGTGGTGCCAAGCGTGTTCTGCAATCTGTCGTCATCGATCTCGATGGCTCCGACGAGCAGGTGACCTTTGAACACTTTGCGTCTGCCGAGCTCGCACAGCTCGAGCGCAGCAAGGTGCAAGAGATCCTGGTCGCGTCAGGTCAGTGGACCGCTCTGCGTACCCGTCCATTTAGCAAGGTGCCGGCCGTGGGTTCTACTCCGCGTGCCATCTTCGTCACCGCCATGGACACCAACCCGCTCGCCGCCAACAGCGACCTCGTCATCAAGGAACAGTCTCAGGCTTTCCTCGACGGTCTGGCCGTGCTGAGCCGCCTGACCGATGGCACCGTCCACGTCTGTAAGGGCGAAGCCAGTCTGCCGCACTCCTCCCTGGCGCAAGTCAAGGAAGCCGTGTTCGTCGGCCCGCACCCCGCCGGTCTGCCGGGCACCCACATCCACTTCCTGGACCCGGTCGGTGCCAAGAAAGTGCAGTGGCACATCAACTATCAGGATGTGATCGCCTACGGCAAGCTGTTCACCACGGGTCAGATCTTCACCGACAAGGTGATCTCCCTGGCCGGCCCGAACGTGGTCAAGCCGCGTCTGCTGCGCACCCGCATGGGCGCCTGCATCAGCCAGCTGACCAACAACGAGCTGCGCGCCGATGAAAACCGTGTCATCTCCGGTTCCATCCTGAGTGGTTCCAAGGCCGAAGGTGTGCATGACTACCTGGGCCGTTACCACAATCAGGTGAGCGTGCTGGGCGAAGGGCGTGAGAAAGAGTTCCTTGGCTGGGTCAACCCCAGTGCCAACAAGTTCTCCATCACCCGTACCACCCTCTCTCACCTGATGAAGGGCAAACTCATCAACTTCACTACCACCACCAACGGTAGTGATCGCTCCATGGTGCCTATCGGCAACTATGAGCGCGTGATGCCGCTCGACATCCTGCCGACCCTGCTGCTGCGGGATCTGGTCTCCGGCGATAGCGACAGCGCACAAACGCTGGGCTGCCTGGAGCTGGATGAGGAAGATTTGGCGCTTTGTACCTTCGTCTGCCCTGGCAAGACCGAGTATGGCCCGATCTTGCGTGAGTGCCTGACCAAGATAGAACTGGAAGGTTAAGCGATGAGTTTCAAGCAACTTCTTGAAAATATGGAACATCACTTCGAACCGGGCGGCAAGTACTCCAAGTACTATGCCCTGTTTGAAGCGGCGTACACCCTGTTTTATACCCCTGGGTCTGTGACCCGCAATGCTGCCCACGTCCGTGATGCGATCGATCTGAAGCGCATGATGATCATGGTGTGGCTGGCCGTGTTCCCGGCCATGTTCTGGGGCATGTTCAACGTCGGTAATCAGTCCATCGCCGCCATTGCCCATCTGGGCACTGCGGCCGGTGCCGATACCTGGCAATACACCATCGCTACCCTGCTCGGTGCCTCGCTGGATCCTGCCGTGGCAGGCATCGGCAGCAAGATGCTGATCGGTGCGGCTCACTTCCTGCCCATCTACCTGACCGTGTTCCTGGTCGGTGGTTTCTGGGAAGTGCTGTTCGCCATGGTGCGCAAGCACGAGATCAACGAAGGCTTCTTCGTGACCTCCATCCTGTTCGCGCTGATCGTGCCGCCCGAGCTGCCCCTGTGGCAAGCCGCGCTGGGCATCACCTTTGGTGTGGTGATGGCCAAGGAAGTGTTCGGTGGTACCGGCAAGAACTTCCTGAACCCGGCCCTTGCTGGTCGTGCGTTCCTGTTCTTCGCCTACCCTGGCCAGATCTCCGGCGATGCCGTCTGGGTGGCCGTTGACGGCTTCTCCGGCGCAACTGCTCTGAGCCAGTGGGCCCAAGGCGGCCAGATGGCGCTGATCAACGGTGCGACCGGCCAGACCATCAGCTGGATGGATGCTTTCCTGGGCAACCTGCCAGGTTCCATCGGTGAAGTCTCCACCCTGATGATCCTCATCGGTGCGGCCATGATCGTCTACATGCGTATCGCCTCCTGGCGCATCATCGCCGGTGTGATGATCGGCATGGTGGCCACCTCACTGCTGTTCAACGTCATCGGTTCCGATACCAACCCCATGTTCAACATGCCGTGGCACTGGCATCTGGTGCTGGGCGGCTTCGCCTTTGGTATGGCATTCATGGCGACCGATCCGGTCTCCGCCGCCTTTACCAACAAGGGCAAGTGGTGGTACGGCGCCCTCATCGGCGTCATGGTAGTGCTGATCCGGGTAGTGAACCCCGCGTTCCCGGAAGGCATGATGTTGGCCATTCTGTTTGCCAACCTGTTTGCCCCCTTGTTTGACCATTTCGTGGCGCAGGCGAACATCAAGCGGAGGATCGCACGTGGCGTTTAATAAAGACTCTACTATCGGCACCCTTACCGTCGTAACCGGTCTGTGTCTGGTCTGTTCCATCGTGGTCTCCGTGGCCGCCGTGGGTCTGCGTCCGGCTCAGCTGGAAAACAAGGCGCTGGACAAGCAAAGCAACATCCTGGCCGTGGCCGGTGTCGATGTCAGCAGCGTAGCCAAGCGAGATCTGGCCCAGCTGTATGGCGACAAGATCGAAGCCCGTCTGGTCGATCTCACTACCGGTGAGTTCGTTGACGGCGATGCCGACAACTTCGATACGAAGTTGGCAGCAAAAGATCCTGCCAAGAACATTCGTCTGGCCCCGGCCGACGACAAGGCGGGTCTGCGTCAGATCTCCAAGCTGGTCCCCGTGTTCTTCGCCAAAGACGCGCAAGGCAAGGTCGACAACATCATCCTGCCGGTCTACGGCCAGGGTCTGTGGTCCACCATGTACGCCTTCGTGGCGGTCGCGGCCGATGGTCAAACCATCAAGGGCATCACCTACTATGATCACGGCGAAACGCCGGGTCTGGGTGGCGAGATCGAGAATCCGGCATGGCGTGAACTGTTCATCGGCAAGAAGCTGTTCGATCAAGACGGTAAGCCTGCTCTGCGGGTGATCAAGGGTCATGCTCCGGCTGGTTCCGAACATGACATCGATGGCCTGTCCGGCGCGACCCTGACTGGTAATGGCGTACAGCACACCTTCGACTTCTGGATGGGACCCAAGGGCTTTGGCCCCTTCCTGGCCAAGGTTCGTGCAGGAGAAATCAACAATGGCTGACAAGAGCGAAATGAAAAAATTGCTGTTGACGCCAGTGCTCGGCAACAACCCCATCGCCTTGCAGGTGCTGGGTGTCTGTTCCGCGCTGGCCGTTACCAGCCAGATGAAGACCGCGTTCGTGATGACGCTGGCCGTTACCGCGGTCACCGCCTTCTCCAACCTGTTCATCTCCCTGATCCGCAACCAGATCCCGAACAGCGTGCGGATCATCGCCCAGATGGCGGTGATTGCGTCCCTGGTTATCGTGGTTGACCAGGTGCTCAAGGCCTATGCCTATGACATCTCCAAGCAACTGTCGGTATTCGTGGGCCTGATCATCACCAACTGTATCGTGATGGGGCGTGCCGAAGCCTATGCCATGAAGAGCGCCCCGCTGCCCTCTTTCCTGGACGGTATCGGTAACGGCCTGGGCTATGGTGCCGTGTTGCTGGTGGTGGCCACGGTGCGTGAGATCCTGGGCTCCGGCACCTGGTTCGGTATCGAGCTGCTGCCGCTGGTGAACAATGGTGGCTGGTATGTGCCTAACGGCCTGCTGCTGCTGCCGCCGAGTGCATTCTTCATCATTGGTCTGATCATCTGGGGCGTGCGCACCAAGGATCCCAAGCAGGTGGAGGCAAAGGATTAAGGTATGGAACACTATCTGAGTCTGTTGATTCGTTCGATCTTCATCGAAAACCTGGCGCTCTCCTTCTTCCTGGGGATGTGTACCTTCCTGGCGGTGTCCAAGAAGGTCAAGACGGCCATGGGTCTGGGTATCGCCGTCATTGTGGTGCAGACCGTTGCCGTTCCGGCCAACAACTTGATCTACAACTACGTCCTGAAAGATGGCGCCCTGGTGTCCGGCCTGGACCTGAGCTTCCTGAGCTTCATCACCTTCATCGGGGTGATCGCGGCGCTGGTGCAGATCCTGGAGATGGCGCTGGACAAGTATTTCCCTGCGCTCTACAACGCCCTGGGTATCTTCCTGCCGCTCATCACCGTGAACTGCGCCATCTTCGGTGGCGTCTCCTTCATGGTGCAGCGTGACTACAACTTCGTGGAGTCTGTGGTCTATGGGGTTGGCTCGGGTGCCGGTTGGATGCTGGCCATCGTGGCGATGGCGGGGATCCGCGAGAAGATGAAGTACTCCGATGTTCCCGAAGGCCTGCGTGGCCTCGGCATCACCTTCATCACCGCGGGTCTGATGGCGCTGGGCTTCATGTCCTTCTCTGGTATTTCCCTGTAATCGGAAAGGAAATATAGATGGAAATTATTCTGGGTGTGGTCATGTTCACCGTGATCCTGCTGGCCCTGGTAGCAGTTATTCTGTTCGCCAAGTCCAAGCTGGTGACCGCCGGTGACGTGACAATCAGCATCAATGGCGACCCGGCCAAGGCTGTCACCAGCCCGGCGGGTGGCAAGCTGCTCGGCGTGTTGGCCGGCAGCGGCATCTTCGTCTCCTCCGCCTGTGGCGGCGGTGGCTCCTGTGGTCAGTGCAAGGTGCGGGTGAAAGCCGGCGGCGGCGATATCCTGCCGACCGAGCTCGATCACATCAGCAAGGGCGAAGCCCGTCATGGCGAGCGTCTGGCCTGTCAGGTCACGGTGCGTGGCGACATGGACATCGAGCTGCCGGAAGAGATCTTCGGGGTGAAGAAGTGGGACTGTACCGTCATCTCCAATGACAACAAGGCCACCTTCATCAAGGAACTCAAGCTGCAGATCCCGGACGGCGAGAGCGTGCCGTTCCGCGCCGGTGGTTATATCCAGATCGAAGCCCCTGCACACCACGTGCAGTACAAAAACTTCGATATTCCAGAGGAATATCGCGGTGATTGGGATCGCTTCAAGATCTTCGAGCTGGAGTCCAAGGTCAATGAGCCGATCATTCGTGCTTATTCCATGGCCAACTATCCGGAAGAGTTCGGCATCATCATGCTGAACGTGCGGATCGCGACCCCGCCGCCGAGCAACTGGACTGCGCCTCCCGGCCAGATGTCCTCCTACATCTTCAGCCTCAAGGCTGGCGACAAGGTGACTATCTCCGGTCCGTTCGGTGAGTTCTTCGCCAAAGACACCGACGCCGAAATGGTGTTCATCGGTGGTGGTGCGGGCATGGCGCCGATGCGTTCCCACATCTTCGATCAGCTGCGCCGGCTCAAGACCAAGCGCAAGATGAGCTTCTGGTACGGTGCCCGTTCCAAGCGCGAGATGTTCTATGTCGAAGATTTCGACATGCTGGCCGCCGAGAACGACAACTTCCAGTGGCACGTCGCCCTGTCGGATCCGCAACCGGAAGACAACTGGGATGGCTATACTGGCTTCATCCACAACGTCTTGTTCGAGAACTACCTCAAGAACCATGAGGCACCGGAAGATTGCGAGTTCTACATGTGCGGGCCTCCCGTCATGAACGCTGCCGTCATCAACATGCTGAAAAACCTCGGCGTTGAAGACGAAAACATCCTGTTGGATGACTTTGGTGGTTAATCCATGCACAGTGTTGTAAAGACCTGGCTAGCCTTCGGGCTAGCCTTCGGGCTAGCCTTCGGGCTAGCCTTTTTCATGACTGGGTGCGGTCAGGAAACGGTCCAATCCAAACCGGAGATCCACATCACCGGTAGCACCATGGGTACCTATTACTCCATCAAGGTGGCGGATGGCAGCGTCAAGGACGCGGCCAAGCTGCAGGCCGAAGTCGATGTCTTGCTGGAGCGGGTCAACGATCAGATGTCGACCTACAGGCCCGATTCCGAACTGTCTCGCTTCAACCAGCACAAGGACAACACCCCTGTGGTGGTCTCCCGTGATACCGCGAGGGTGGTGACCGAGGCCATTCACATTGGCCGCGAGAGCCGCGGCGCACTGGATGTGACCGTGGGTCCGCTGGTCAATCTGTGGGGCTTTGGCCCGGATGCCAAGCCGACCAAGGTACCGTCAGACGAATTGATCAACCAGACCCGCCAGAAGACAGGGCTGGGCAACCTGCACGTGATCGCCTCCGCCGATGCGGACACGCTGCAAAAAGACATCTCGGATCTCTATGTGGATCTGTCCGCCATCGCCAAGGGCTTTGGGGTGGACAAGGTGGCCGAGTACCTGGAATCCCTGGGTTCGCGCAACTATCTGGTGGAGATCGGGGGTGAGCTGCGCATCAATGGCGTCAACGGCAAGGGTCACCCCTGGCGCGTCGCCATCGAGAAGCCGACCGCCAATGCCGGCTCGGTGCAGGAGGTGATCCTGCCGGGGGACAACGGCGTCGCCACCTCGGGTGAGTACCGCAACTACTTCGAGATGGATGGCAAGCGCTTCTCCCACACCATAGATCCGGTGACGGGCAAGCCCATCGCCCATCGCATGGTGTCGGTGACCGTGATCCACCCGTCCTGCATGACCGCAGACGGGCTGGCGACGGTGTTCATGGTGCTGGGGCCACAGAAGAGCCTGGCCTACGCCAAGGAGCGGGGCATCGCTATCTTCATCATCACCAAGACGGATGATGGCTTCGAAGAGGCTTACTCGGATGCCTTCAAGCCATTTTTAGTGAAAAAGTAAGGGGTAATGACATGCAGATTTTTCTGATCACCTTCGGGGTATTTCTGGCGGTGGTGATGGCCATGGCCATCGGCTACATCTTCCAGAAGAAGACCATCTCCGGCTCCTGTGGCGGGCTCGGTACCATAGGGATCGAAAAGGAGTGTGATTGCCCTGAGCCCTGCGATAACCGTAAGAAGAAGATGGCCAAGGCCGAGGCCCGTCGCAAGATGCTGGAAGAACACCGCATCATCTAACGCTGCGTTATCATCACGGATGTCTGATGCAAGCGAGCCGACCCATGTGTTGAATCAAGGGTCGGCTCGCTTTTTTCATGGCCCTCAGTAGTCGTATTGCTGGCAGGATTTTTTGCGAAATTCGAGCTTCCAGCGGGCCAACTCCTCCTTGGTGTTCAGCTCGTCGCCCTTCTCGATGGCTTTCTCCAGCACCTCGATGCGTTTGAACAGCCAGCTGCATTCGGCGGTCGGGTGATCCTTGGTCATGGCCGTTAACGGCAGCAGGCAGAGCCCTAGCCAGGTTGCTTTCATTGTTCCTCCTCTTTGAGTCTCATAGGGATGGCGCCTTAGCAGTCTATATGCCGCCCGCGCCCCCGTGACTGGCAGAAATAGCAGGGCTGGGGTAGCATGGGATCATTGCCTGTTTATTTATACAGTGATATGCGCAAGATCATTCACATCGACATGGACTGCTTCTTCGCCGCGGTGGAGATGCGCGACAACCCTGCCCTGAAGGAGGTGCCGCTGGCCATCGGCGGCTCCTCCGATCGGCGCGGTGTCATCTCCACCTGCAACTATGTGGCGCGCCGTTTCGGGGTGCGCTCCGCCATGCCGAGCGGCCTGGCCATGAAGCTCTGTCCGCCGCTGGTGCTGTTGCCGGGGCGAATGGCGGTCTACAAGAATGTCTCCCGTCAGCTGCGCGCCATCTTCCTGCGCTACACCAAACTGGTGGAGCCGCTCTCTCTCGACGAAGCCTACCTGGATGTCACCGACAGCCCCCATTGTGGTGGCAGTGCGACCCTGATGGCGGCCGAGATCCGCGCCGCGATCAAAGCCGAGCTGGGGCTGACTGCCTCGGCCGGGGTGGCGCCGAACAAGTTTCTGGCCAAGCTCGCCTCCGAGCAGCGCAAGCCCGACGGCCTGTTCGTGATAAGGCCGCAGGAGGTGGATGAGTTCGTCTGTCAGCTGCCCCTTGGCAAACTGCCCGGTATCGGCCGCAAGACCGCCGATCGGCTGGAGTCCCAGGGGCTTTACTCCTGCGAAGACGCCAGAGCCATGAGCAGCGAGGAGCTGGTCGCCCGCTTTGGCAAGTTGGGGGAGATGCTGACCGGCCGTATCTGGGGCCATGACGATCAGCCGGTGCAGGCCCACAGGGTGCGCAAGAGCGTCGGGGTGGAGACCACTCTCAGCAGCGACGTGTTGGACGAGGATGCCTGCTGGGCGGTGCTGAGCCGGCTCATCCCTGAGCTGGAGCTGCGCTTTGCCAAGGCGTGCCCCGCCGAGATGCTGATGGGGCAGGGGATCAAGCTCAAATTCGCCGATTTTCAGCAGACCACCGTCTACCGCAAGGGCAGCTATCAGGCCGCCCGCTTCCACGATCTGCTGCACGAAGGGCTACAACGGGCTCAAGGAAAACCCATTCGCCTGCTCGGTCTGGTGGTGGGACTGCCGAGTGCCGGCGAGATCAATCAACTCAGCCTGGATCTGAGCTGATTTAGTTAAGTTTCTGTTTCCAAATCCGATACAGTGGTTACATCTGTAGACGTTAGGAAATCATGCATGAGTTCTCTTTCTGTTCAGGGACGGATCACCCTGATCGCCGGTTGTTGCCTGTTGGCCAGTGCCGCCGCACTGGTCGCGTCATCCCTCTTCAACGCGGCCCGTATGCAGGAGCAGGTGCTCACTTCCACCACCCTGGAGGCGCAGCACGCGGCAGAAAACTGGATGCAAGCCATGGGCGCCACTCAGGCCGCCAGGGTGACCAGCTACCTCGACGAGGCCTATTTCCGTGCCACTCTGCTGGCGGAGAGTATTCTGTTCCAGCGCAAGAATGCAGCGGATAATTTCGTCCATTCCGAGGCATTACGTGGCGCCGTCAACCAGCAGCTGCAAGATGCGGCAGAATCCTCTGCCAACTTGCTCGGGGTCTATGCGGTGTTCGAGCCCAATCAGCTCGATGGCGAGGACGGCAACTATCAGGGTTCGACCGCCCTCGGCGCCAACGACAAGGGACGTTTCTCCAGCTACTGGGCCAGGGTCGATGGCAAGGTGTCGCTGGAGGTGATGAACGAAGCCATGCTGGCGAACAAGAGCCCGACCGCCAACGGCGGGGTGGAGAACTTCTGGTATAGCTGCAGCATTCAGAGTCGCGCCCTCTGCCTGCTCGAGCCCTACCTCGACGAGGTGGGCAGCCAGCAGGTGCTGATGACCTCGGTGACCGCGCCCCTGCTGGAGCAGGGAAACCTGCTCGGCATGGTAGGGGTCGATATCTCGCTGACCACCCTGCAGAGCCTGGTGGAGGAGATGGACAAGACCCTCTATGACGGTCAGGGCAAGGTGCTGCTGCTCAGCCACGAGGGCCGGGTGGCCGGGGTGGAAGGGTTCAAGGTGCAGTTGGGCAATACCCTGGGCCAGCAGGAACAGGGGTTGGTGTCGGATCTGAACGGCTGGCTCGCCAAGGGGGATCTGGTGACGCGCTGGAGCCCGGATGGCGCCCTGCTGCAGACCTTCGTGCCGGTGCGTATGCGCGGCACGGATCGCAAGTGGGGCATCTATATCGAGCTGCCTCGCGCCGTGGTGCTCGCTTCTGCCTTGCAACTGCAGGGGGATCTCGAGAGTCAGTCCGATCGCAGCGTGGCCGCACAGCTGCTCATCGGCGGCGTCATTTCACTGCTGGCGTTGCTCTGCATCTGGCTGATGGCGCAGCGTATCGTAGCGCCGATCCGCACCGTCGTGGCCCGTCTCAAGGATATCGCCAGCGGTGAGGGAGACCTGACCCAGCGCATCCACTTGCAGCGAGACGACGAGATAGGTGAGCTGGCCAAGTGGTTCAACAACTTCCTGGACAAGCTGCAGACCACCATCAGTCAGGTGATCGACACCGTGGCCGGTACCAGAGCCAGCGCGACGCAGGCGGCGCAGGGCGCAGAGCGCACCAGTGCCGGCATGCAGGCCCAGTATCAGGAGGTTGACCTGGTCGCGACCGCGTTCGAGGAGCTGAGCGCCACCGCCTTGCAGGTGGCGGGTAACGCCAGCTCGGCGGTGAACGCGGCCAATCAGGCCGATACCGCGGCCCAGGAGGGCAAGGCGGTGGTCGCCGATACCCAGCAGGCCATGTCCAGGCTGATGACGGTGATAAGCGATGCCAAGCCGGTGGTGGAGCGCCTCGCGGCCAACAGCGACAACATCAACGACATCCTCGCCGTCATTCAGGGCATCGCCGAGCAGACCAATCTGCTGGCGCTCAATGCTGCCATCGAGGCGGCGCGCGCCGGCGAGCAGGGCCGCGGTTTTGCGGTGGTGGCCGACGAGGTGCGTAATCTGGCGGGGCGTACCCAGAATGCCATCGTCGAGATCCAGAATCTGATCAACCAGCTGCAGTCGGGCACCGAGGCGGTGGTCAAGGCGATCATGACCGGCCACAGTCAGGCGGATGTGACACTCACCAAGGTGGAGCTGTCGGTCAGCGTGCTGGAGCAGATTATCCATGCGGTGGCCACCATCCATCAGATGAACGAGCAGATTGCCCGGGCGGCGCAGGAGCAGAGCGGGGTGGCGGACGAGATCAATCGCAACGTCAGCAACATCCGCGATGTGAGCCACACCATCCGAGCCGAGGCGGCCACTTCGGCCGATAACGGGCGTGAGTTGTCGCAACTGGCGGACAAACAGCAGCAACTGGTGGGGCAGTTCAAGGTATAGGGATAAGAAAAAAGGCGCCATCCAACCGGAGGCGCCAAACACATTCAGATGACAGACTGGGTTAAATCGGTCCGATTTAAGCCCTTCTTCCCGCAGAGGAAGAAACACAACACCACAATCTTTGTCGGCCCACTCACAAAAACCACATGTAAACCAACATGGAAGAGAAAGTGTGAGCCATATGACAACGGATTGCGTGGCGAATTATGTTTATTCACTGGTCGGCCCGCAACCGACAATTTATAATGCGCACCATTAGAAAAACTCATCGTCGGCCCATTCCATGTCTCGTCGTTTACCCCCGCTCAATGCACTGAAAGCGTTTGAAGCCGCGGCTCGTCATCTCAGCTTTACCCGAGCTGCGGAAGAGCTGTTCGTGACGCAAGCCGCCATCAGCCACCAGATCAAGGCGCTGGAAGAGTATCTCGGCATCAAGCTGTTTCGCCGCAAGAACCGCTCCTTGCTGTTGACCGAGGAGGGGCAGAGCTACTTCCTGGACATCAAGGACATCTTTGCCTCCATCTCGGAAGCGACCGACAAGCTGCTGGCCCGCAGCGCGAAAGGGGCGCTCACCGTCAGCCTGCAGCCGAGCTTCGCCATCCAGTGGCTGGTGCCACGGCTGGTGAAGTTCAGCGAACGCCATCCGGACATCGATGTTCGGATCAAGGCGGTGGACATGGACGAGGGATCGCTGACCGACGATGTGGACGTGGCCATCTATTACGGCCGCGGCAGTTGGCCTGGTTTGCGCTCCGACAAGTTGCACACCGAGTACCTGATCCCGGTCTGCGCGCCGCTGCTGCTGAGCGGCCCCAAGCCGCTGCGCACGCCGGAGGACCTGACCCGACACACGCTGCTGCACGACACCTCTCGTCGCGACTGGAAGGCCTGGTTCCGCCAGCTCGACATCGATGCGCCCAACGTCAATCAGGGCCCCATCTTCAGTCACTCCACCATGGTGATCCAGGCGGCGATCCACGGTCAGGGGGTGGCGCTTGGCCACAGCGTGCTGGCCCAGCCCGAGATCGAGGCGGGGCGTCTCATCTGCCCGTTCGAGCAGGTGCTGGTCAGCAAGAACGCCTTCTACCTGGTGTGCCAGGAGCAGCAGTCCGAGCAGGGCAAGATAGTGGCCTTCCGTGACTGGATGCTGGAGTTGGTGGAGCAGGAAGAGGCTCGTCGCCGGGCACGGCTCGCCGATGCTTGATGTGATTAGAGAGGGGGCGAGCGATGCCCCCGCACGTGTCTTGCTGGCGCACGGCGCTGGCGCCGGCATGGATCACGCATTTCTGACCCGGCTCTCGGCCTTGCTGGCGGGGCCGGATATCGAGGTGATCCGCTTCAACTTCCCCTACATGAGCAAGCGCGCGCTGGATGGCAAGCGCAGGCCGCCAGACCGGCAACCGGTGTTGCTCGCCCATTGGCGCGAGATGGCACAGGCGTTTGCCCATTCCGGGCTGTTTCTGGCGGGCAAGTCCATGGGGGGGCGCATGGCCGCCGAGCTCTATCAGGACGGAGGGGACGAGATGAATGCTGCAGGATTGCTCATTCTCGGGTATCCTTTCCACCCCCCGGCCAAACCCGACAGCTGGCGGGGCGAGGTGCTCAAACAAATAAAGACGCCGACCCTGTTGTTGCAGGGGGAGCGCGATACCTTCGGCAGCCGCGCCGAACTGGCCGATTTCCCCTTCTCACCCGCTGTATCGGTCCACTGGCTGACCGATGGTGACCATGGCTTCAAACCGAGAAAGGCGAGCGGTGTGAGCGAGCAGGAGAACCTGCAACAGGCGGCGGATCAGATAAGGCGCTTTATCGGCGCGGCGCTGGCCAAGCGTTGAGCGCGGCGAGAGACAAGGAGACTGGGATGCATATCCATCGACATTGGCTGGTGCTGGCCGGCCTGTTTGGCCTGACGGCCACCATGTTGGGAGCCTATGGTGCTCACGGCCTGGCGGCAACCGGCGTCACGCCTGAGCAATTAGCCGCGTTCAACACCGCGGTACAATATCAATTTTTTCACGCATTGGCCCTGCTGATACTGGGTTGGTGCGGTGTGCGCGGCAAGGTCATCACCTTTGCCGGCACTGCGTTTGTGCTGGGGATCCTGGGATTCTCAGGCAGTATTTATGCCATGGTGCTGCTTGGCAGCAAGGGGCTGGGGCTCATCACTCCGGCCGGTGGCCTCTGTTTTATGTTGGGATGGGCGGCTCTGATATGGGCTGGCTGTCGTCTTGGAGGAAAGAATGAATAATCTGCTGCTTTATTGCCGCCCCGGTTTTGAGAAAGAGGCGGCGGCAGAGATCACCGAACGTGCCAGTAACATGCAGTGTTACGGTTTCGCCCGGGTCAAGGACGACAGCGGCTATGTGATTTTCGAGTTGTATGACGAAGAGCAGGCCGATCTGCTGGCCCGCAAGCTGCCGTTTAAGGAGCTTATCTTCATCCGGCAGATGCTGGTGGTGACCCATGAACTGAAAGATCTGGATTTGTCCGATCGGATCTCGCCCATCATCGAGGCGGCTGCCGGCTATACCATCTGTGGCGATCTGCGGGTCGAAACCGCCGACACCAACGAAGCGAAAGAGCTGTCGGCCTTCTGCCGCAAGTTCACCGTGCCCCTGCGTCAGGCGCTGCGCAACAACGAGTTGCTGACCAAGAAGGAGACGCCGAACCGTCCGGTGTTCCACGCCTTCTTCATGGCCAACGATCACCTGCTGATCGGTTACTCCTATTCGTTCAACAACTCCGAATTCCACATGGGCATTCCGCGTCTGCGTTGCCCAGCGGACGCGCCAAGCCGCTCCAGCCTCAAGCTGGAAGAGGCCTTCTATGTGTTCGTGCCGAAGGAAGAGTGGGACACAAGGTTGACCTCCGGTATGAAGGCCGTCGATCTGGGCGCCTGCCCGGGCGGCTGGACCTATCAGCTGGTGCGCCGCGGCATGATGGTCACCGCCGTGGACAACGGCACCATGGCCCCGTCCCTGATGGAGACGGGCCAGGTCAAGCACCTGCGCGATGATGGCTTCGTCTGGCGTCCTAGCAAGAAGAACATCTACTGGCTGGTGTGCGACATGGTGGAGAAACCGGCGCGAGTCACACACATGATCGCCGACTGGTTCCGCGAGAATGACTGCCAGGAGGCCATGTTCAACCTCAAGCTGCCGATGAAGAAGCGCTACGCCGAGGCGGTGCACAACATCGAGGTGCTGCGTGGCATGCTCAAGGAGATCGACAATGCGTTCGTGATCCAGGCCAAGCAGCTCTATCACGATCGCGAAGAGATCACGGTGCACGTGTACAACAAATTCTGGGTCTCCAAGCTGGAGCCCAAGGTGTAACAGAGGGAGTCATCCCGTTGCACTCAAACAAAACCGGACGGGTTAACCCAGTCCGGTTTTTTTCATTTCAGGAGGCTTAGAAGCGGTAGTCGAAGGTGACCTTGGACTCGTCATCCGTGACCTTGAGTTCTACCTGTAGGGGAATGGTTCTGTCGGTCGGGTTGAACTGCATCTTGACCCCGTCCCCTCTCAGCTTGATGGCGGTATTGATGCCACCGGCGTTGAACTTGATCCTGGGCTTGTGTTTCTCGAAGGAGAGGCTGACGCTCTTCTCGGCGGTCAGATTCAGTCTCTGGTAGGGGGTGACTTGCTGGTTGCCATTGCTGTCGGTCATGATGTCCATGCCGAAGGATAATTGTTTGGGCGCTTTGAGCAGGTCGTTGGTGTCGATATTGGACTGCCAGACCTGCTTGGCTGGTTGCACATTCTGGGGTGGCGGGGTCAGCCAGGCGTTATCGATGGGTCTGTCTAATGCCATTGCAGCGCTGCTGAAAATCAGCAAGATAAACGTAGCACGCATAGTGGATCTCCTTATCCTCCCTTTGAACATAGTAGTCATCTGACGAGGGGGGTAGGGGGATCCGGTATAAAACAAAGGGAGCCGAGGCTCCCTTTTTAAATCATATAGTTAGCAGCAATTACAGACGGTCTATGATGGCCTGGGTAAATTCGCTGGTGGAGGCTGAGCCCCCCAGATCCCGCGTCACCCGATCACCGGACTCGATGGTCGCTCGCACTGCTTCGCGAATGCGTTCGGCCTTGTCCTGCATTCCCAGGTATTCCAGCATCTGGATGGAGGCGAGGATCACCGAGGTGGGGTTGGCGATGTTCTTGCCGGCGATATCCGGTGCCGAGCCGTGCACCGCCTCGAAGATGGCCGCGCTTTCGCCGATGTTGGCGCCAGGTGCCATGCCCAGCCCGCCGACCAGACCGGCGCAGAGATCCGAGAGGATGTCGCCAAACAGGTTGGTGGTGACCATCACATCGAAGCGCTCCGGGTACATCACCAGGTTCATGCAGGCGGCGTCGACGATCATCTCTTCGTTCTGGATATCCGGATAACGGGCCGCCACTTCACGTGCCACTTCCAGGAACAGGCCGGAGGTGGATTTGAGGATGTTGGCCTTATGGATGATGGTGACCTTCTTGCGCCCTTCCTGGCGGGCCAGTTCGAAGGCGAAGGTGACGATGCGCTCGGCGCCATCGCGGGTGATGATGCTCATCGCCTCGGCGCTCTGGTTGTCGCTGCTGCGCTTCTGGCCAGCCCCAGAGTACATGCCCTCGGTATTCTCGCGCACCGTAATGATGTCGATGTTGTCGTAGCGACTCTTGGTGCCCTTGAAGGAGATGACCGGGCGCACGTTGGCGTAGAGGTTGAACTTCTTGCGCAGGGAGACGTTGATGGAGGTGAAACCGCCACCGACCGGGGTGGTGAGCGGACCCTTCAGGCTGACCTTGTTCTTCTCGATGAGGTCCAGCGTGCTTTGCGGCAGCAGCTCACCGTGTTTCTCCAGTGCGACCAGGCCGGCATCGGCATAGTCGTAGTCAAAATCACAGCCGACGTGCTTGAGGATCTGGATGGCAGATTCGATGATGCTGGGGCCTATGCCGTCGCCCGGAATAACGGTAATTTTTCTTTTTGACATGAGAGGTATCCACTTCTAGGGAACAGAGGGGGAGGATTCGGCGGTTTTATACCATTTTTGCACCACTTTCTCCATGTTTCTTTACATTTATCCCACTTATGTCAACAGGGAACGGCCTCATCCGGTGGGTTGTGCTACCGGTCTGGCCTTAGCCATCGACTTGGGGCGGGTAGCGTATCTCCCGCAGGTTGAAACCGAGCGGAATATCGCGCTGCAGCCGCACCAGTCGTTGCGCCAGCAGCGCCTCGTCCTGATGCTGGCGCAGCTTGAGCAGAGGCTTGCCGGCCTCTTCCTGCTGGCAGGCATCGAGCAGGGCGGCCAGGCTGCCATGCTGGTGCAACAGCGCCGTGGCTGTTTTGGGGCCTATGCCTGGCACCCCCTTGATGTTGGAGCCGCCGATGCCGGTCAGGGCCCAGAAGTCCACCAGCTGCTCCGGGGTCACGCCATATTGCTGCTGGACGAAGGCCGTATCCAGCCAGCGTTTATTGAAATAGTCGCGGACCTGGATCTGTGGGCAGAGGAGCTGACAAAAACCCTTGTCTGTCGAGATGATGGTGGCCTGGTGCCCACGCTGGGCCACCCCATTGGCCAAGGTGGCAATAAGATCGTCCGCCTCGTCAGTCTGGGAGAGCAGGGCATCCACGCCGCACTCCCAAAACGCATCCTGCAGCTCGGCCAGCCCTTCGCGCAGCTCGTCCGGCATGGGCGTGCGCCCCTCCTTGTAGGCCGGATAGAGCTCCTTGCGCCAACTGTGCACTTCACCGTCAAACACCGCGATGACATGGGTCGGCTCGCTGCTGGCCAGCAGCTTCCTAGTGGTGTTGATGAGATTGGCGCGGGTGGCAATCAGCGCCTGCGCTGGACTCAGTGCCTGCTGGGCCTGAACGGCGTGCAGGCGGCGGATGAGGTTAAGGGCATCGATGATGAGCAGCTGTGGCCTGAGGTTTGACATGGGGGGCTCTTGGCAGTCGGGACCGCCCATTGTAACAAGCGTCGGGGGTCATGCTAACCCCAAATACACCCTGTGTAGGGTTATCGCCAAACCGTCAATAGGGATGGGACCATGCCGACGGGTACTCGCAGCGGCTTACTAAACAAAAAAAGGAGGCTCAAGAGCCTCCTTTTTGCAACTGCAGTACGTGGCTACGCTTTACTTCACGATTTCGTAGCAGGGAATGTATTGGCTGCCTGGCAGCTTCATCCGTTGCTGCCTGACGAAGCTCTCCAGCAGCCTGTCCATCAGGTGCATCAGCTCCTTGTCGCCGTGCAGCTTGAAGGGACCCTTCTTCTCTATAGCGCGAATGCCCCCTTCCTTGACGTTGCCCGCAACTATGCCGGAGAAGGCGCGTCGCAGGTTGGCGGCCAGCAACTGGGGCGGCTGGTTGCGGTGCAGATCCAGGCTGGCCATGCTGGCGTGATCCGGCTCGAACGGCAGCTGGAACTCCGGCTCAATTCGCAAAGACCAGTTGAAGGAGTAGGCATCGCCGACCGACTTGCGATACTCGCGGATCTTCGGCATGGCTTCTTTCATGACCCGCGCCACTTCCGGTGCATTGCCGATGATGATGCGATAGAGACTGGTAGCCGGCTCCCCCAGGGTGGCCTTGACGAAGTCGTCGATGGCGCGGAAGTAGTCGGCGCTCTCCTTGGGCCCGGTCAACACGATGGGGATGGGTTGGCGCTCGTTGGCCGGGTGCATCATGATGCCGAGCAGATAGAGCAGCTCCTCGGCGGTGCCGACCCCGCCCGGGAAGATGATGATGCCGTGGCCCAGACGCACGAAGGCTTCCAGCCGTTTCTCGATGTCCGGCAGGATCACCAGCTCGTTGACGATGGGGTTGGGCGGCTCGGCGGCGATGATGGACGGTTCAGTGAGGCCTATGTAGCGGCCGGTGCGGACGCGCTGCTTGGCGTGGCCGACGGCGGCGCCCTTCATAGGCCCCTCCATGGCGCCTGGCCCGCAACCGGTGCAGATGTTGAGTTCCCTCAAGCCAAGCTCACTGCCCACCGAACGGGTGTACTGGTATTCCACCTCGTTGATGGAGTGGCCACCCCAGCAAACCACCAGATTGGGATCGGCGCCGGGCAGGATCGCCTTGGCATTGCGCAAGATGGCGAACACCAGGTTGGAGATGTGGGTCGCGTTGGTCAGATTGACCCGGCTATTTGACTCCAGCTGGGCCGAGACATAGAGGATGTCGCGCAGCACGGAGAACAGGTGCTCCTGAATGCCGCGAATGATCTCGCCATCGACGAAGGCATGCTCGGGGGCATTGAACAGCTCGAGCTTGACCCCGCGCTCACGCCGGATCACATGAATGTCGAACGACTTGAAGCGCTCCAGTATCTCCTTGGAGCTATCGGTATGGCTGCCGGAGTTGAGCACCGCCAGCGAGCAGTTGCGAAACAGTTGATAGATGTCGCTGGAGGCGGTCTGTTTGAGGCGATCCACCTCGAGTTGTGACAGCAAGTCCATGCTGCCGACAGGATTGATGTGCGTAATCATAAGTTCCCCTTCACTCGTCTTGTTATCGTTGTGCTTTCCCTGGGGAGAAAACGGGATGCCGTGACATCCCTCGATTTCGATAGTAGAGGCAAGCGGTGGGGCAGGGGAATAGGGCAAGAGTGCGTTTGCGCGTTTTTTATGCAGCCATCAGGCCGGGTTCAGGCCAGATTGACCTGATCCCGTCCGGAATGCTTGGAGCTGTACAACGCCTTGTCGGCCCGCTCGAACGCATCCGTGGTGTGATCTCCTTCGCGAAACAGGGTGGCACCGATGGAGATGGTGATCTCGACCCTGGCATCCCGGAACCGGAACGGGATGCTCTTGATGGTCTGACGCAGGTTCTCCAGCGGCTTCTGGTACTTGTCCGGGTTGATGTTGGGCAACAGCACCACGAACTCTTCCCCCCCGAAGCGGGCGATGAAGTCGGTGTCACGCAAAGCACTCTGCAGCGCCTTGGCAACCACTTTCAACGCCTTGTCACCGGCCATGTGGCCGTAGTTGTCGTTGATGTTCTTGAAGTGATCGATGTCGATGATGGCCAGGCACAGGGGCGTCTGGTAGCGCAGCCAACGCTTGTATTCGAGCTCGAGTCGCTCGTCGAGGGCGGCCCGGTTGTGAACCTGGGTCAAGCTGTCGAGGAACAGCTTGTGCTTTTGAATGGTAAGCCGCTTCTTGTATTCGGCGGTCTCCTCCTTCATCAGCCGCAGCTTGGCCTCCATGTTGGAGAGGTGGGTGAGCAGGTGACGCTCACGACCGGCCATGGTGTCCCGCTCTTGCTGCAGACGGCGAATCGCATCCAGGTGACCACTGATGGCTCCCTTGAGCGCCTGCGGGGAGTCATGTCTGGTCAGGGTGTGGTCGATGGCCACGAGCTCCCGCTCTAGTGCCTGGCCGCTGAGCTGAGTTGCATTTTGCAGCGCCCGCCCCTCGTCCAGGGATTCGGTAAAGTTGAAATGGACGGCGGAGAGGCTCTCGTTGAGGCTGCTGAGGAAGGCCTGGGAGGATTTGCGCTCTTCCCGGGTGCCCTCGATGATGAGCTCGATGATCTGCAGGCAGATCTCGGCCAGCAGCGGCGGCGTGATGCCATTGAGCAGCTGGCGACGAATGTCGGCCAGGCTCTCGCCGACGGCGCCGGCGAAGTCGAGCTCGGTAATGAGCCGCTGCAACTCGTCGGCAATCTGGGCGTGTGCCTTCACATCGAATGGCGCCGTGGGCTCTGGCGTGGCCAGCTCGGTCACGTTGCTTTGGGCGGGGGCCGGTGTGAGCAGCGGCTGAGTCGGCAGCAGCTGGATCTTGATGGCCTGCTGGTAGAACTCCAGCAAGCGGATCACCTTCTTCTGATGATCGCCGATGCCATAGCCTTCCGGGCTTGCCAGAAACTCCTTCAACGAGCGACGGGTATCTTCCGGGAAGCCTTTGAGGGTCTTGAGCTGCTTGCTGCCAAGGTCGATGGCGGCCCGAGTCAGACTGATGGACTCTTCCAGCGCGTTGCCATGTTGCTGCAACAGCTTCTCGATGGCAGCCAAATCGCCGTCGAGGGACGAAAGCGGGGGATTGCCATCGAGTTTTTGCTTGAGTTTGGCGAGCCGACTGTCCAGTTCACGATCGTGACCACGGCAAGCTTGCATCAGTTTGCCGACAAACTGGATGCTACGAGTGCGTTCGGCGTCGGAGAAGCTGGCCATGCCATCTAGCTCCTGCTGTTTCTGCTGGAGGGATTCCCTGAGTCTTGCCAGTTGTCCTGTTACGGCAGCGATGTCATTCATTGTTCAGGTCGCCCTGTTGTCATTATCGTTTTTGTGTCGTCCAGCAACAGTTAGCCAATGAAAGACCCCGTTGAGTACCTTTTTTTTACGGATTGTCGGGCACTTTCGTCCGTGAGAGTGCAAGCCAATTAACCCATTGCTTTTCATGAGAAGAATTTACTTTTACCAGCCCCTTGTCAATTGCCATCAAGCAGCATTGCCACACATCGCCATTAAAAAATGCGGCCTGCTGGCAATCGATGGCCGCCAGCTCCAACCAGACACTTTGGCGATGTTTTTCACTGAGTTGCATGGCCCCTGACAGTGCGAGATAGCAGAGGTCGAACAGACCGTGGTGGTCGAGCGCCGTTGCCGCCTTTGGCAGGAAGGGGTGGCTGACGATACCGAGGCTGATGTTTCTGTCCAGCGGATAGTCGCAGGGGAAGGCGGCCAGGGTATCGAGCAGCTCTTGCGCCAGCTCATGCAACTGGGCGACGTGGCGTTGTGGCACCACATAGAGCAGATGACCCTCGCGCAAGTCGTAGATCCGGCCATCTTGCGGGGTCAGCTGGTTGATGTAGGTGCCAAAGGCCTGCTCTATCTCGCGGCTGACCTGATAGCCGTGTTGTTCCAGATTGTTGACCAAAAAAGGCACTCGAAACAGCAGGTAGTGCAACTTGTCGTCAAACTCGCTGGAGGGGCTCTCGCTTAAGTACCAGCGCTCGGATTTTTGCTGGCGCTTGGCCATCTCTCGTGGCCAGCGATTCATCAGCCGTTGCCAGTTGGCCAGGCCGCTGCGTGGCTCGATGAGCAAGGCTTCTTTGAGCTGCTTGGCGCTCAGGCGGGCGACCCGCAGCTTGAGCCAGAGCGTGAAGAACAGATAGATGAACAGCGCCAGCAGCAAACCGGTGCTGACGCTGGACCAGAGATAGCGCTCCTGCTGATGCTGGCTGATATCGAGTTTCTGCTCCAACTCCTTGACCTGCTGCACCCGCTCCACCTGGGCATAGTTGTCACGAACCGCTTCCTGCTCCTGATCCAGCTGCTGTTGGCGAATCAGCTCGCTGCGCTGGTGGAAATTCTTGTAGCTGTCGAGGGCCTGCCTGAGATAGCCCTTCTGCTCGTAGGCGACGGAGAGCAGGCGGAAGATCTCGAACTGGCGCCGGATATCGCCAATGCGGTTGGCCAGGGTCAGGGCATTTTCCAGCTGTAGTATGGCGATGCCCGCCTCCTGCTGTTTGAGATGCAATTCCCCGAGCAGCAGCAAGGTGTCGATCAAGGATTCCTTGTCATCCCCCAGCTCATGGGACTGACGCGCCGCATTGAGGTAGTTGCGTGCCAGGGTCAGGTTACCGGTCTGCAGGTAGGTCTTGCCTATCTCGAATTTGAGGTGGGCGATGCGGGTGCGCCCGGTGCTCTCGTCCAGCAGGTCCAGCGCATTGAAGAAATAGACCAGCGCCATGTTCATCTCGCCCTGCTCGCGGTTGAGGCTGGCGAGCACGATCAGCGCATCGCTGAGCAGGGACGGGTTGCCGAGGGCGTGGAAGTAGTTGGCGGCCTCATTGGCATATTGCAACGCCTTCTGCGGCTCCTGCTCCTCCTGATAGAGGTTGACGACCTGATTAGACAGCAGACCGAGGAACAGCGGATCCTGCAAGCCCTTGGCCTGCTGCTGGGCATCGATGTATTCGCCAAGGGAGAGCTGGGGTTGCCCCAGCGCATGATAGAGATCGCCCCCCACGGCGCTGACCCAGGCCCGTGCCAAGGGATTCTTGGCCTGCTCGGCCCACTGGCGGGCATCGGCCAGCTGGCGCTTGGCCACATCGAACTGCTGCCCCTCTATGCTGGCGTTGACGTGCAACAGCCGGCTGTATACCTGCAACTGACTCTCTTTGAGCTCAGGGTTGGTCAGCTGTTTGTCCAGCTCGTCGAGCAGGATGGCGCTGGCGCCATGGGATTTCTCCTGCAGGTTGCGGCTGCGCACCTTGAGATAGAGGCCATGAGCCAGCAGTTCGGACTGCTGCTCCTTCTCGGCCATGGCAATGGCCTGATCGAGCGCTTCCTGCGCCATCTTGAACTGCCCCAACTGCTGCAGACACTCGCCTTTGAGCAGGTGGGCGCCGGTGGCCTGGGTGGCCGTGCCGTAGTTCAGGATCGGCTCACGGTAACCGTATTCCTGACGGTTACTGATGATTTGCTTGGGATTATTGGCTGTGCGTTCGAGGAAGGAAGAGGCAATCTGGACACATCTGGCGGGATCGGTCAGCACCAGGGTCTGGGCCTGCTGCAGATCGATAGACAATTGCTCCTTGGCCAGATCCAGATCCGGAGCCGCCATTGAGGACATCATCATTGCCAGAAAAAACAGTTGATTCATTGGATTAAGAACAGCACAGGGGTGCAGGCATGTTATCCAAGCCCCCCCTGTGCGTCCAGAGTTTACTGATGAATGGGGCACAGAGCTGGCTATCTAAGCCCTCTGTGCCCAATGCGTGCAGAGTCTACTGGTGCGTGAGGCCGGCTTGGGTGCCCAAGCTCGCTTTGCCCCGCGCCCGGATGTTATTGGCGGATAAGGCGCAGGTTGGCGGGCACCGCTTCCCAGTCACTGCGAAACGGGTTGATGTCCAGCCCACCGCGTCGGGTGTAGCGGGCATAGACGGTCAGCTCGCTTGGGCGGCAGAAGTGCTTGAGATCGATGAAGATCCGCTCGATGCACTGCTCGTGGAATTCGTTGTGCTGGCGGAACGAGATGAGATAGCGCAGCAGTTTCTCCCGATCGAGGCGCGGGCCGCGATAGTGGATCACCAGGGATCCCCAGTCCGGCTGGCTGGTGACCAGGCAGTTGGACTTGAGCAGGTGGCTGTGCAGCGTCTCTTCCACTATGTCGGTGCTTGCCGCGCCCTGCAGCAGGGTCTGGTCGAATTCGTAATGGTCGATCTCGATATCCTGCTCATCGATGCACTCTCCCGGCAGGGTGGCTATCTGATGGGGGGCCTGGCCGAGCGGGAACAGAGTGACAGTGACCTCGCTGCCGGCGCAGGCACTCAGATCCTTGACCAGCAGGGCTTGCACCGCCGCCAGCGAGTCGCAGCGGGTCTGGTTGAAGGAGTTGAGGTAGAGCTTGAATGACTTGGATTCGATAAGATTCGGGCTGGTGGCAGGCACTGAGACCTCGCCGACCGCGACCATGGGTTTTCCCTTGGCATTGAGCCAGGAGAGTTCATACAGGGTCCAGACGTCATAGCCCTGGAACGGCAGCGTCTCGCCCAGCCCCAGATCGTCACGGTTCAGGCTGCGTGGCACGGGTTGCAGCAGCTCGGGGCTGTATTGGCTGATGTAGGCCGACTGCTGGCCCAGGCTCAGGCCCTGCAGCGCGCTGGCGCCCGCGTATCTCTCTTGTTTGCTCATGCTTGTCTGCTCAGGTGTTTGATGGTGCAATAGCCCGATTTTGCGGCCATTTTGGCGGTTATTGTGAGGAATTTCGATGTCGGATCAAGTCTTGTCTGCCCTGAAGCAGTTTTTTTTGCGCTGGCAGCGTGATGGCGAGGCGAGGCGAGGCCTGCCGCTGTGCGAGTGGGAGGCGGATTGGCGCTCTCCCTGCGAACTCGATGCTCCCAAGGAGGGAAGAGTGGCCTGGCGTCCTGTGCAACGCAGCGAGCCGAGCGACTTCACCGCCATGGCCGAGGCGCTGGAGCTGAGCCTGCATCCCGCTGCCCTTGTCCTGTTCGGTCACTGGTTCAGTCGCCCTATTCCTTGCTCGTACAAGGGGCTTCGCATCGAACTCATCCTGCCGTGGAACGAGGCCGATCTGGACTTGCTCAAGGAGAACCTCATCGGCCACCTGCTGATGTTGCGCAAGCTCAAGCGTTCGCCGTCGCTGTTTATCGCCACCACCCGCAACGAGATGACGCTGATCTCGCTCGATAACGAGACCGGCCAAGTCTGGCTGGAATGGCTCGACTCCGGCCGCCGCCTGCCGCTGGCCCCCTCACTGCCCGATTTCCTTGGCAGGCTGGAGACCTTGCCTCACTAGACCTGGTGCTGCGCCAAGCACGAAGCGCCCAAGGTGGCCGGCATGGATTGATGCGGTCGACAAAAGAAGGGCCTTGCCATCCGGCAAGGCCCTTCTTTGTATCCGTCGTATTCTGCTGGCAAGCCCAGAGGCTTAATCCTTGAAATCCCAGGAGAGGTTGGATACCAGCCGGCAGGGATCGCACTTGAAATCGAAGATCTCGTGCAGCGGGGCCGCGAGTGCCCAGTCGCCACCACAGCCGGGGCAGGGGCGCGCCTGCTCCGCCGCCTTGCTCAGCCCGCCGACCCGATAGAGATAGTAGTAAGTCGGAATGCCGCTGAGGGCCTCCAGCCGCCTGACGAGATCGCTGCCACGGCGCTGCAGGCGACTGCCCACCTCGCCAATCTCGTGCAGCACCGCGTGCTCGGCGATGGAGCCGTTCATCTGCAACTGATCGCAGGCCTCCCAATCTTCCTGCCACTTGATGATCTGTTTGTGGTCGCCGTTGGCGATGGCGGGCAGGCGGTAGAGCGGAATGGGGGCGAAATGCTCGCCGCAGCGCAGCGGCGAACAGCTGTGCAGGAAGCTGGTGTAGAGCAGCATCCAGCTTGGCCGCTCACCGCTATGACCACAGGGATCCGTGCTGTCGGAGAGCAGATCCATCCCTAGCAGGTGCAGCTTGGGGGCGAGCAGACCCGCCTGGTGCAGGCCCTGCTCGGCCAGCGCGACCTGCTCGCTCTGGTTGTCTGGGTGCAGGCTGTCTTGCTCGGGGCAGACCACCCGGGTGACGAAATGGCCATCCTGCATGCTGGTGGGAAACTCCCGCCCCAGGATCTGGCCCTGATAGCGCAGCATGTCGAGGTAGTTGACGATGGCCGGCTCGGCCTCGCCAAGGGAGGTGTCACGGTAGCATTCAAAGCAAAGTTCGAGGATATACATGGCGGCGCGTCAGTCTGGTTGGCGCTTGAGCAGCAGGTCGGTCAGGCGATCGACCTTCTGCTCGAGCCGATGGAGTTGCTCACTCAACTGCTGCAGGCTGACGACCTCCGTTGGATTTGCCGGGACCACTGCTGTGGTGGCGGGCGCGGGTTCGGCCGGGTGGGGCTGCTGCTTCCACTGGCTCAACACCTTGAGCAGCTCGGCCATGGGCACGGGTTGACTGAGGCGGGCCTTGACCATGGCGGTGGAGGGGGTGATCCCCTTGGCGCTCAGTTCGTTGGCGATGCGGATGATCTCTTGGGCGGACATCTGGTTTCTCACTGCGACCTGAATGGCGGCCGTCTTGCTGCAGGCGGATGGGAGCTGAGAGCTTAATCAAAGCCTGGCCGTCAGGAAAGCGGAGTGAAGGGGGATGGTTCATTTTGTTGGGGGCGGGTTCACATCAGGGGGGCGTAATCGGTTACTTGGGCCGAGCCTCATCAGAGCCTGCCAGCAGGGCGTGGGGAGGAAATGGCCGGGTCAGTTTGCCCGGCGCAGCATCACATCCAGTTGGTCGATGGCATCCGACCAGTCGGAATCGTTCCAGAGTGCATCGCGCAGGAAGCTGGCCTGGGAGGGACTCCAGAAGTTGGCCTCGGGCAACAGAGTCTGGTTGTTCAGACGGTGCTCGCGAATGAAACGGTGCAGGCTTACTTCGTCATTGGCCAGCCCCAACTGGGCGAACAGGGCGGGCATGTCGTGGGTCAGCAATTCCATCTCGGCTCTCCTTTTAAGGGCGATTGTCGAGAATTATAGCCAGCCTCGTCGTCATTGCGCCGCGAACCCGGCTAGGAGGGCAGGCGATGCGCCGGCAGTTCGATACCGGCGACATGGAAGCCCTGCATGCAGAGCTGGCCCTGATAGTGGCTCTCGCCGTCGCTGGAAAACTCAAACTGGTAATAGGTGAGCAGCCGCAGCGGCTTGTGTCCCAGCGCCCTGTGGGTGCGTGCCAGTGACAGCAGTTGCAGATCGTGATGCTGGCAGTAGCGTCGCATGTATTGCCAGGCCACTTCCGCCTGGCGACGCTGTTGCCAGAAGGCCCAGCCGACGAGGATCAGCAGCAAGATTCCAAGCATTTCTCCCATCAACGGGTTCCTTCTGTGATGTATGAACGGGGAGCGATCCGCACGCCTGCGATGCGGATCGCGCCAATCGACAGTGGCTATGCCGAGGCGAACAACCGACCTATGGCCTGACCGAGGGCATCGCTGCGCTCGGGGTCACGCAATCTGGCCAGCATATCATCCCGCAGGGCCGGCAGGGTCACCAGCTCGGCAAACACCTGATTGAAGAACTGGGTCGGTTGCAGCGCCAACTGCTCCAGAAACAGGCTGAGTAGTTCGGGTGCCTTCAGATCGGGCCAGAGACGGCCGGCGATGGCGAGCAGCAGCGCAGGGCTTGGCTGGGTTTGCAGCAGGGTCAGCAGCTTGTTGCTGCGCAGGCTGTTGCCTGGGCAGGAGGCCAGTGCCCGGCACAGGTAGGCCAGGGTCTCGGCGTTGGGCTCGCTGCACTCTTGCTCCTTGCCGATGCGCTCAAGCAGCGCCCCTTGAACTGCCGGAGGCAGGGGGGCGTTTTCCAGACTCTGGCACAGGGCATAGAGCGGCGCCTGGGGCAGTTTCGGCAGTGCCTTGCACACCAGCGCCAGGTTGCGCTCGTCTTGCAGCCGCTCCGCCAGATCGGCGAAGCCTTGCAGCCCCAGCGTCTGCCAGCCTTCATCCCCTGGCGCCGCCAGATAGTGACAGAGGGCGTCATAGTAGGCAGACGGTGCCTGCTCCAGCTGGCGGGCCAGCTTGGCGTGCAGGCTGGCCATCTTGGCTTCGGCCGGGCGGAAGGTGTAGGGATTGTCAGCCAGCCGCTCGGCCTTCTCTTCATCCAGCTCGCCGGTGAGCTTATAGCCCAGCGTTTCTATCACCTGATCCATGAAGTGCTTGGGGCCGGCGCCAATGAGCAGGCCGCGCTCATCAAGCGCAAACTTGAGGAACCAGAGGTAGTGCCTGGATTCGGCAGGCTGGAAGAAGTGCACACCGAGCCAGGCGTGTTGCTGCAGCGGCCAGGGATAGGGCTCCTGCTGCTGTTCGATGCGGGCGAAGAGATCGCTCGCCAGTGGGCGCACCTGGCGCCCCATGTCGAACAGCTGGAATTGGGTATCAGCCTGGGTCAGGAATTCGGTCAAGGTATTGATGTCAGACATGAGAGGGTCCGGCTAAAGGTGTTGTCGGCGATTATAAGGAGGCGGCATCAGATAGCCAATGCTGGTGTGCGAGGGGCTGGCCGTGATGGCAGCCGCCGGGGGGGCGGTGTATAGTAGCGCCCCTTTTTGATGAGCGCGGCCATTGCCTCTCTGCCATGCAGGGGGAGGGCCGCTAACGTGGTGATGAGGAAGAGAGCGAGATGAATCAATATTTGCTGGTAGCCAACCTGTTGGGTGAACTCACCGCCGAGTTGCAACGCCTCGATCGCTGGCAAGCCGATCATCCGGGGGCAGAGGCGCTGGCGAGCGAGCTGCCATTTTGCGTCGACACCCTGAGTTTTGATCAATGGTTGCAGTTCGTGCTGATCCCGCGCATGGAGCAGCTGGTGATGTTACAGGCGCCGCTGCCAACCAGCGTCTCTCTCTACCCCATGGCGAGTGAAGTCTACAAAGAAGAGCTGGCCGAGGTGGCAAATCTGCTGCGCCTGATCGGCCGTTTCGATCTGCTGCTGTCCGGCAAGATAGTGGAGCAGTGATGCGGGTTTCTTCCTCTCTGAGCCAGATGACGGCGCGGACCGACGCTATGGAACGCCTTGTGCGTCTCAACCACCGCAATAATATGCTGATAATGGCTAGTTCAGTGGTGCAATCATGACGCTAACCCTGCTTTATCAGGATGACTGGCTGGTGGCGGTCAACAAGCCGTCCGGTCTGCTGGTGCACCGCAGCTGGCTGGACAAGGCCGAGACCCGCTTCGCCATGCAGATGACCCGGGATCTCATCGGGGGTCGCCACGTCTATCCGGTACACCGGCTCGACAGGCCCACCTCCGGGGTGCTGCTGTTTGCATTGGATCCGGCTGTCGCCCGCACCCTGACCGAGGCCTTTGCCGCGCGGCGGGTGCACAAGGAGTACCTGGCGCTGGTGCGCGGCTGGGCGCCGGAGCAGGGGCTCATCGACTATCCGCTCAAAGAGCAGCTGGACAAGATCGCCGATGCCATGAGCAGACCCGATCGCCCCGCGCAGGATGCCGTCACCGCGTTTCGCCGCCTGCACCAGGTCGAGCTGCCCCATGCGGTGTCCAAGCAGCATGCCACCAGTCGCTACAGCCTGGTGCGGCTCTTTCCCAAGACGGGCCGCAAGCATCAACTGCGCCGCCATCTGGAACACCTGTTCCACCCCATCGTCGGCGACACTACCCATGGTGATGGCCGTCATAACCGCTTCTTTCGCGAGCACTACGGTTGCGAGCGATTGTTGCTGGTGGCCCATAAGTTGAGCTTCGAGCACCCGGTGCTCAAGGTACCGATGCGCATTCAGGCGCCGCTCGGGCCTGAGGTGTTGGCGCTGTTCGCCAAGCTCGGCTGGCCCGCCAGCGAGAGTGATTACGCGCTCTAGCCATCTTCCCGATCTGTTGCCTCTGACTTGGCTGTGGCATGCTGTAGCCACGCCAGTCAGAGGAACAGGTTATGGATCAGAGAGATATCTCGCTAACAAACGTGTGGACCCCACTTCTTTCGAAAGGTGAGTGCCAGGATCATTGGTTGCATCCGGCCCTTGGCACTGCTCAGAGGAGTCGCTGATGGCGGAGATAGATATCCTGGTCGGCACCGTATATGGCTCGGCCATGCTGGTGGCCGAGACCCTGAGCGAGCACCTGCAAGCCCGTGGACATCTGTGCCGGGTCTATGACGAAGCCGAGTTGGAAGACATCGACTCGTCCCGCTTCCTGCTGCTGATCACCGCGACCACCGGGCAGGGTGACATCCCCCCCAATCTGCAAGCCTTTGCCAGCGCGCTGACCGACAGAGCACCCTATATGAAAGGCTGGCGTTATGCCCTCATCGCCATGGGGGACAGCAGTTATGAGCACTTCTGCGGGGCGGGTCGCCAGTTGGATGCGCTGTTGCAGGAGCTGGCGGCCGAGCCGCTGGTTCCCCATCTGGAGATAGACGCCACGCTGGAAGATGAACCCGAAGTGGCGGCCATGGCCTGGTTGAAAAGCTGGGAAAATAAACTGTAATTCGCTTGCCCCCACATTCTAATTTTGTCCCCCATCGGCTTGCCGCTGGGGGACAATTATTTTGGGGCTCACTTGATCTTCTCCTCAAATATATCCTGCACTTTGTCAGGTTATTTTCTTCACTGGAACTGTGCTTGAAAAGCCATTATTCATCAGAACAGCGACAAATCAGAAAATTAAAAGTTCCGCATTGAAAGCGATTTCAGTCATGTTTTCGTCATGGAATTGAATCATCGCAACTTATTCCTCGACGCGAATTAATATTTGAAAGCGTTTTCTTGGGTGTTCTATTGCGCATTTTGTCACTTTAGTTGGGTTTATATTGCGATCAATGCCGTTCCAGCACTGTGAATTCGCCCGTCAGGATGACGATGGGTGATTTGTCGCCGTTTTGTGAATCAGCTCATGTTTGTCACGAAATTGGCTACTTATAATCGACTCCGGTTATCGCTGAATAGTTTTTCGGTGATAAGAACTTGAATAAACAGGCTCATACTCCCAGCGGGAATAAGGAAAATGAAAATGAAAGCAAAGTGGCTCCCGATTGCAGCAGCAGTAACCGCTGCCCTGGCTTCCCAAGCCGCCTTCGCCGTTGATTTCCACGGCTACTTCCGTTCAGGTGTTGGTGTTTCCGGTGACGGCGACATGGTTAAATACAACGTCAACAAGGTTGGCCGTCTGGGTAACGAAAACGATACCTATGGCGAAGTGCAATTGGGTCAGGAAGTTTTCAACAAGGACGGCAAAACTTTCTACGTAGATTCCATGTTTGCCATGTCTTCCAACGGTTCCAATGACTGGGAAGGGACTGGTACCGTCTGTAACTTCGACGCCAAACAGTGCAGCGGCGACTCCGACTTCGCACTGCGTCAGTTCAACGTACAAGCCAAGGGTCTGCTGGGCTTTGCACCGGAAGCTACCCTGTGGGCTGGTAAGCGTTACTACCAACGTCACGACATCCACATTTCCGACTTCTACTACTGGAACATCTCCGGTGCCGGCGCCGGTATCGAAGGCATCCAGGCCGGTCCTGGCAAGATCTCCTTCGCCTGGGTTCGCAACGACCGCAGCGCTGCTGACGTATTCGGTCAGTACACCCAAACCAGCCCGGGCGTATACCAGAAAAACGAAGATCTGAACGTCAACACCCTGGATCTGCGCTATGCAGGTATCCCGCTGTGGCAAGACGGCTCCCTGGAAGTGGGTATTGACTACGCACTGGTCAATGAAACCGACGCCCAGAAAGATCTGAAAAACGACAACATGAAAGACGGCGTCATGCTGACCGCCGAACTGACCCAAGGCATCTTCGGTGGCTTCAACAAGACCGTGCTGCAGTACGGTACCGAAGGCTACTCCAAGACCATGGCCTTCTACGGTGACGGCTCCTGGTACGGTGCAGAAGCTAAAGACGGGGCCGATGGCTACCGTATCATCAACTGGGGCGTCATCCCGATGGGGAACTCCTGGGAGATGGGCCACCAGTTGGTCTACGGGGTAGGCAACGAGATGTGGGATGGCAACGACAAGACCGAGACTTTCTCTGCCGTTGTTCGCCCGATGTACAAGTGGGATGACTTCAACAAGACCATCTTCGAAGGCGGTGTGTTCAAGGACAAGACCAGCTACACCAACGGTGCAGCGTCAGACAAGGACGGCGGTTACAAGCTGACCCTGGCTCAGGCCTGGTCTGCCGGCTCCAGCTTCTGGGCCCGTCCGGAAATCCGTGTGTTCGCTTCTTACCTGGCTAACACCGAGGACAAGGAAGTGTTCGAAGGCAACACTTCCAAAGATACCTATCAGGTTGGTGTGCAAGCGGAAGCTTGGTGGTAAGCACTATCTTCAGTTAAGTTAGTCACTGCCCCCTTTTGGGGGCAGTTTTGTTTCACAGGATTTGGCAACCGGGTTATGGAGATAAGAAGAATGAAACTGGTAAAGATGTCTATCGCGGCCGTGGTTACCGCGCTGTTGGCCGGTTGTTCCGGTAGCATGGTGGTACCTGTACAGGAGCATGCCTCCATCCTGAGCAATGCCGATCAAGCCAAGCAGGCGCTCTCTCAAGCCACTAGCTGCTGCAAGGGCTTCAACGAATTCAACTATGTTTCTCTGCCGGAAGGCGACACGCTGTTGGCCATCGATGGCAAGCAGCCCAGTTATCAGTTTGACGAAGGCATGAGCTACTTTGCCGCCTATCGTCTGCCGACCAATACCGGCAATCTGGCCATCACCCTGGCGTCCCAGGTGAGCAAGACGGTCATGGTTCCCAAGGTGATTATGCTGGACGCCCAGTTCAAGGTAACCCGCGTGCTGGGTGAATCGGCCTTTACTTACCAGCCGGCCTATCTGCTCGACAATGACCGAATTGAAGGCAAGCTGTACGTCGATCGCAGCATGCCAGGCAACCCGGCCACCGAAACCTATATGGTGGTCTACGCCCCGACCGATGAGCTGGCGGGTAGTACCACCATCTTGCACCCGGCCAAGGCCTTTGCCCGCGCGAACAACACCGTCGTGCCGGACATCAAGGATCCCGTCATTCCGCATTCTCCCTGGGGCCTGGTACAAATCAAGGTCACCGATACGGCCAAGGGGCAGGGTCTTGAGGCGGTATTCAAACCCGAGTACTCGGATAAGGTAGCGATGAGTCAGGCCAAGCCTGCCACTGCTGCGGTGGCGGCTACCGCTGCAACAGCCACGACGGCAGCCGTGGTGGCGGCCCCCAGCAAGCCGGTACCCGCCATGTTGAGCGAGACCGAAAGCTTCTATAACAGCCAGATCGAGAAGGCTGTGAAGGCGGGCGATATCGACAAGGCGATGCAATTGGTGGGTGAAGCAGAGCGTGCCGGTTCGACCAAGGCAAAATCCGTCTTTATTGACGCGGTGAAACGGTCACAGAAAAACTAAATAGCCGTATTTAACCAGACTAATATTTATTTGAGGCCTCCTTGTTGGAGGCCTTTTTAATCGGTAGACTAGATCATAGAAAATAGCAATGCGTTACACTCTGTTACTTTGAGTTTCCTTTGGTATTAATTGGATGCCCTAAAATACAATGCGAAACAGCACTTCATGTTTATCCGTAATACTATAAAGATGTGGAATAATATTCCGAATTTCTGCTGATTTCCCCCTCCTAATTATCTTGTGATCTCTCCTCCAAATTCATTATTCCCTTCGGCCAGATGGAAGAAATTCCGATATCGCTGAGTTATATTTATCTGGTCAAAATAAACAAACCCGGTCGAATTCAGTACAAGGTCAGATGACGAAGGCTGCCATCTATAAATTGACTGGATCGTGTACGGAAAAAAATCCATCCAGGAGCGCACACATGTTAAAAAATGCATTCTCTAATCTGCAGAAGGTCGGTAAGGCGCTAATGCTGCCCGTATCGGTCCTGCCCGTTGCAGGTATTCTGCTGGGGGTGGGTGCTGCCCACTTCAGCTGGTTGCCGGAAATTGTCTCCCAATTGATGGAGCAAGCCGGTGGTTCCGTCTTTGGTCAGATGGCGCTGCTGTTCGCCGTGGGCGTCGCCCTTGGCTTCACCAATAACGACGGTGTATCCGGTCTGTCAGCCATCGTTGGCTACGGCATCATGGTCGCCACCCTGAAGGTGATGGCACCTGTGATGGGCGTCGAAAGCATCGATACCGGTGTCTTGGGGGGTATCCTCGCCGGTGGTGTGGCTGCCTGGGCGTTCAACCGCTTCTACAAGATCCAGTTGCCTGAGTATCTGGGCTTCTTCGCCGGCAAACGTGCCGTTCCCATCATTACCGGTTTCGTTTCCATCGGTCTGGGCGTCATCCTGTCCGTTATCTGGCCGCCGGTAGGGGGTGCCATCGGTGCTTTCTCCGATTGGGCTGCCAACCAGAACCCGGTCCTGGCCTTCGGTATCTACGGCGTGGTTGAACGCTCCCTGATCCCGTTCGGTCTGCACCACATCTGGAACGTACCGTTCTTCTATCAGGCGGGTACCTGTGTCAACGGTGCCGGTGAAACCGTACACGGCATCATGACCTGCTTCCTGACTGCTAACGACGCGACTCGCGCCGCTGGCAACGGCTTCGGTCAACTGGCCGGTGGCTACCTGTTCAAGATGTTCGGTCTGCCTGCTGCGGCCTTTGCCATCGCGCACTCCGCCAAGCCGGAAAACCGTGCCAAGATCGTTGGTATCATGGCCTCCGCTGCCCTGACCTCCTTCCTGACCGGTATCACCGAGCCAATCGAATTCTCCTTCCTGTTCGTGGCGCCGGTACTGTACGCAATCCACGCCCTGCTGGCTGGCCTGGCTTATGTGCTGACCAACTCCCTGGGGATCGTACACGGTCACACCTTCTCCAACGGCTTCATCGACTTCGTGGTGCAATCACCCCGTGCCGATCACATGCTGCTGCTGGTGGGTCTGGGTCTGGTCTACGCCGTCCTCTACTACGTGGTCTTCACCGTGGTCATCCGTGCCATGAACCTGAAAACCCCGGGTCGTGAAGACGAAGCGGCTGAAGAAACTGTCAGCCAGAGCAAAGACGAAATGTCTGCGGCCCTGGTCAGCGCCTTCGGTGGCAAAGAGAACATCGCTTCTCTGGATGCCTGCATCACCCGTCTGCGGGTCGGTGTGAAGGACGTGGCCAAGGTTGACCAGGCTGGTCTGAAGAAGCTGGGCGCTGCCGGTGTGGTGGTTGCTGGCTCCGGTGTTCAGGCCATCTTCGGTACCAAGTCCGACAACCTGAAAACCGAAATGGACATCTGGATGAAGAGCAACTAATGGTTGCCTGACATCGAGAGTTCCGAAGAGGGAGGCGCAAGCCTCCCTTTTTGTTGGGCGCGATTTAGTTGGGGGCTAGTGGGCCTATGCACGAGTGGTGGAAGGCAAGCCCGCCATGGATATCGGCTGGACATGGGCCGGACAGCGCCTAATAGCTTAACTTGAGTGGATGAATAGACTACTTTGGTTAACTGTGGTGGTTGTTTTCACTGCTTTTAGATCTAAAAAAGGCGCCCTGTGGCGCCTTTTTGCAATGGGGTAGGGGTTACAGCTTCTCCAGATCCCGCTCTATCTCGCTTATCTTGTTTTGCACCACTTTTTCCAGGTGGCGCAGGTCACGCAATATCTTCTGCTTGATGTCCGGGTCTGCCTGCAGGTGCACGCCCTGAGTCAGGCTGTCCAGCTCATCTACCACGTACTTGAGGTTGGCGTTGATCTCGGTGACATCCTTGTACTCATGGGTCCCCGAATCGATCAGTATGGTCTTGCGCTGGCGCGGATACTTGAACTTGACACTCTTGGCAAAGAACTCGCCCTTCTGCTTCTTGAAGTAGATCTTGAGGATGTCGTGATTGGCCTCCTGGCGCAGGGTGTAGCTGTCCACTGAGGTGGGCTCCTGGATCCCCAGGCTCTTCAGATTCTCGTACATCGGGCTTCCTTGGTTTGAAACGATCCTGACCCCTCCATCTTAACCGAGTCGGTGTGGCTTGCCTGTGACAGGGGCGCCAAAACAAAAAAGGCGCCATCAGGCGCCCATTTTAGTCGGCTGTATCAGCCACGCATTACTCGTCGATGGAACGCAGCAGGGCGTTGATACCGACCTTGGCGCGGGTCTTGGCATCCACCTTCTTGACGATCACGGCGGCGTACAGGCTGTACTTGCCGCACTTGGAGGGCAGGGAGCCGGAAACCACCACAGAGCCCGCCGGCACGCGGCCGTAATGGATCTCGCCGGTTTCGCGATCATAGATGCGGGTGGACTGGCCGATGAAGACGCCCATGGAGATGACGGAGCCTTCTTCGACGATCACGCCTTCAACCACTTCGGAACGCGCACCGATGAAGCAGTTGTCTTCGATGATGGTCGGGTTGGCCTGCAGCGGCTCCAGTACGCCACCGATGCCGACGCCGCCGGAGAGGTGCACGTTCTTGCCGATCTGGGCGCAAGAGCCGACGGTGGCCCAGGTATCGACCATGGTGCCTTCATCGACGAAGGCGCCGATGTTGACGTAGGAGGGCATCAGCACGGTGTTGGGGGCAATGAAGGAGCCTTTGCGGGCGGTTGCCGGCGGCACCACGCGCACACCGGCAGCCTTGAACTGATCTGCTGTGTAGTCGGAGAACTTGAGGGGAACCTTGTCGTAGTACTGGGCATCGTCGCCCTTGATGATGCCGTTGTCATTGATGCGGAAGTAGAGCAGTACCGCCTTCTTCAGCCACTGGTGCACCACCCACTCGCCGGCGATCTTCTCGGCGACCCGGGCCTTGCCGGAGTCCAGCAGCTCGATGGCCTCCAGGATGGCGGTCTTGGTGGCGGCATCGACGGAGCCGGGAGTGATGGAATCACGGCGTTCGAAGGCCGCTTCGATGATCTGTTGCAACTCGGTCATGACAGGTTTCCTTTAAAAAATTCCGTTTGTTGTATCACACTTTTCCAATTGTTTTTAAGGGCCCGGGCCGATTTCTTCGGAAGAATGGCGGCTTATTATGCTTTTACTGCTCAAGCGCTTGTTCTGATTGATAAATCAGAACGAAAAATGGCGCCCAGTGAGGCCGCCTCCAGACCGATCTGCTGCCTCATCATCGCCGGGTTCCTGAGGATTGAGCTGATTGACCAGCCGCTCCTCCAGCGCCTGCTGCTCGGCCAGGGTCAGGGGCTCACCGGCGAGCGTGGTGAGGCTGAAGAAATCCTCTACCCGCTCGCCGATGGTGGTGATCTTGGCGGCATGGAGCGACAACCCGCATTGTTGGAACACGGCACCGATGCGGGCCAGCAGACCTGGGGTATCGAGCGCCGTCAGCTCCAGCAGGGTGTGGCGACCCTCTCCCTTGTGGGGCAGGAACACCACCCGGGTTGGCACGCTGAATTGGCGGTGGCGCCGCGACAGCGGCTTGTTGCGCAGCACCAGCTTGCCCGGCTCCTGCAGCGCCCGCTCCAGCGCCTTCTTGATGGTGGCGGTGCGGTTCGGGCTGATGGGCTCGCCATTGGGCTCCAGCACGATGAAGGTATCCAGTACGTAGTCGCTGCGCGAATTCATGATCTGGGCGTCGTGGATGTTGAGGTTCTTCTGATCCAGCGCCGAGGCCACGGTGGCGAACAGGTTCGGCGTATCGCGGCAGTAGATGAACACCTCGCTGCCACCGCGGGCGGGGTGCTTGCCGATGATCACCAGCGGGGCCGGGTTGTCGCCATGCTCGATGATCTTGCGGCAATGCCAGGCGATCTGCTCCGGGTTGTGGCGCAGGAAGTAATCGGCCTTGAAGTCGCTCCACAGGGCATTGATCTTCTCCTCAGGCACGTCCCGCTGCCCCAGCAGCTGTCTGGCCTGGCGCTGGTTCTCGCGGATCTTGAGCCGCATGTCCGGCGGATTCTCCAGCCCCTGGCGCAGCGCTTTTTGGGTGACGAAGTAGAGCTCGCGCAGCAGGGTGCCCTTCCAGTCGTTCCAGAGGGTGTCGTTGGTGGCGCAGATGTCGGCCACCGTCAGGCAATAGAGCAAGTCGAGGTGCAGCTCGTCACGCACCTTCTGGGCAAAATCGGTCACCACGTCCGGATCGTAGATGTCCCGTCGTTGGGCGGTGACCGACATCAGCAGGTGGTGGCGCACCAGCCAGGCCACCAGTCGGCTCTCGTAGCGATCCAGTCCGTGCAGCTGGCAGAACTCCAGCGCATCGACGGCGCCGAGTTCGGAGTGATCCCCCCGTCGGCCCTTGGCGATGTCGTGGAACAGGGCGGCGATGCTGAGCAGCTCCGGCTTGCGCAGCTGGGTGAACACCTCATGGCAGAGCGGGTGGGTCTGGCGGCTGGCCGGATTGGCAAAACGATGAATGTTCTTGAGCAACCGGTGGGTGTGCTCATCCACCGTGTAGGCATGGAACATGTCGAACTGCATCTGGCCGACGATGAGGTTCCACTGGGGCAGGTAGGCCGCCAGGATCCCGTATTTGTGCATCAGCGTGAGCGGCTGGCCGATGCCATTGGGGTGGCGCAGCAGCGCCATGAACAGTCGGCGACACTCGGGCAGGTCCTGCAACCAGCAGTTGAGGGTACGCCGCGCCTCACGCAGCTGGCGCAAGGTGGCGGAGTGGATGCCGGCGATGTCGGGGTGCTGGGCTATCTGGTAGAACAGCCGCAAGATGGCGGCGGGATCGCGGCCAAACAACTCGGGATCCACCGCATCGATGAGCCGACCACGCAGTTGGAACTCGGGACAGAGGCGGCGCACGTCCATGGCGGTGTTGCCGAGAATCGCCTCGTCAAACAGTTGCAGCAGCATCTCGTTGAGCTCGGCCACTCGCCGCACCGTCTGGTAGAAGCGCTTCATCATCTGCTCGACCGGGCCGTTGCCTTCTCCCTCGAACCCCAGCATCTGGGCCACGGTGCGCTGGCGGTCGAACAGCAGGCGGTTGTCGCCCTTGTTGATGGCCATGTGCAGCGCGAAGCGCACCTTCCACAGGAAGTTCTGGCAGTCCAGCAGCTCGCGATACTCGGCCCGGTTAAGAAAGCCGTGGCTGGTCATCTCATAGAGGGTGGTGGCGCCGAAGTGGCGCCGGGCGACCCAGGCCAGGGTCTGGATATCGCGCAGGCCGCCCGGGTTGCTCTTGAGATCGGGTTCCAGCTTGTAGGCGGTGCCGAGGAACTGCTGATGGCGCTGGCGCTGCTCCTCGCGTTTGGCACGAAAGAACTCTTCACTTGGCCAGAAATGCTGGGGATGGGTGGCGGCCTGCAGTTGCTCGAATCCGGCCAAACGACCGGTGATGTAGCGCGCCTCGATGAGGTTGGTGGCGACCGTGATGTCGGCCCGGCCCTGCTCGATGCACTCACTCACGTTGCGCACCGATTGCCCCACTTCCAGCTTGAGATCCCACAGCAGGGTGATGAACTCGCCGATGCGCAGCCCCAGCACCTCGTCCAGCTCGTCACCTTCATAGAGGATGAGCAGGTCGATGTCGGAATGGGGGTGCAATTCGCCGCGGCCATAGCCGCCCACCGCGATCAGGGTGAGGGTTGTCTTGTCGAAGCCAAATTTGTGCCACAGCCGGGTCAGCAGCGCATCCATGTACTCGGAGCGGGTCGCCACCAGTTCGATGATGTTGTCACCGGCATCGAAGCGCTCGTGCAGCCAGACAAGGAAGCGGCTCAGGTACTCTTTGCAGTTCTCGCGGGTGAGTTGATCATCGGGCAACAGGTGGGGGGAAAGCAGGCTGGCGTCCATGGCATCTCGCACGCAGAGCGCCCGGTTGGGCGGCTTGATAAAAACAAAACCCCGGTGCCAGTTTTGATGTGGCGCCGGGGCTTGATGTTAACCGTGTCTGATGAAACGCTCGATGGCGTCATCGGGGCGCAGGGTCAGCACCTCGCAGCCATCGTCGGTCACCAGCAGGGTGTGCTCCCACTGGGCAGAGTCGCCGCCATCCTTGGTGGTCACGGTCCAGCCATCCTTCGGATTGACACGGCAGTGATATTTCTTGCTGTTGACCATGGGCTCGATGGTGAAGCACATGCCGGGCTTGAGCTCCTGCTTGCCGCCGTTGCGGTAGTGCAGGATCTGCGGCTCTTCATGGAACTCGGCGCCGATGCCGTGACCGCAATAATCGCGTACCACGGAGAAGCCGGCCTGCTCGACGATGGGCTGGATCACGGCGCCAATCTCGGTGATGCACATGCCGGGACGCACCCGCTTGATGGCTGCGTACAGGCTATCCTGGGCCACCTTGCACAGCTGACGGCGCAGCGGGGTGGTCTGGCCGACGATGAACATGGCAGAGGTGTCGCCGTGGTAGCCGTCTTTGATGACGGTGATGTCCAAGTTGATGATGTCCCCTTCCCGCAGCTTCTTGTGGTTCGGGATGCCGTGGCAGATCACATCATTGACCGAGGTGCAGATTGACTTGGGAAAACCGTGATAGTTCAGCGGCGCAGGCACGGCCTGCTGCACGTTGACGATGTAGTCGTGGCACAGGGTGTTCAGCTCGTCGGTGGTGACACCGGCGTTGACATGGGGGGCGATCATGACCAGCACATCGGCAGCCAGCTGGCCGGCAATGCGCATCTTTTCAATCTCTTCCGGTGTCTTGATTTTAATGGACATGGGATCTCTCTTGGGGCCTGACTTCTCATCTTGCGATGACCAACAAATCAGGTAATGAAAAATAGATGCGTTTGCAATCAGGGCAAAATTTTATCCCCAACCCCTGTTTACTTCCAGTGTGATTGTCATCACAACGTCAAATCTCGTGCCCAGCATCGGTCATGGGGATCCATTTTTAGCGCGCTGGCGGATGGTGTCCAGACCAAAGTTATGGTATAAAGCGCGCCGGAATGGGGAACTTGTGTCCGCATTTCATCACCCTTACTCAATAACACACACACATCGACACCTGTACCGGGGTGCCCCTTTGGGGTCGGTTACATGGGATGTGTGGAGGCCTAACCCCAATACAGAGGTATAAAATGGCTAAAGTTTCTATGCGCGACATGCTGCAAGCCGGCGTTCACTTCGGTCACCAGACTCGTTACTGGAACCCGAAAATGAAGTCCTACATCTTCGGCGCCCGCAGCAAGGTTCACATCATCAACTTGGAAAAAACCGTTCCGATGTTTGACGATGCCATGAACTTCATCAGCTCCGTTGCTGCCAAGAAAGGCAAGGTACTGTTCGTTGGTACCAAGCGTGCCGCGTCTGAAGCCGTAAAAGATGCCGCCATTCGTTGCGACCAGTTCTATGTTAACCACCGCTGGCTGGGCGGCATGCTGACCAACTGGAAAACCGTTCGTCAGTCCATCAAGCGCCTGAAAGATCTGGAAACCCAGAGCCAAGACGGTACCTTCGAAAAGCTGACCAAGAAAGAGGCGCTGATGCGTACTCGCGAAATGGAAAAGCTGGAGAAGAGCCTGGGTGGTATCAAGAACATGGGCGGCCTGCCTGACGTTCTGTTCGTTGTCGATGCCGACCACGAGCACATTGCTATCAAAGAAGCCAATAACCTGGGTATCCCGGTCGTTTCCATCGTTGATACCAACTCCAACCCGGACGGCGTTGACTATGTCATCCCGGGTAACGACGATGCTATCCGTGCTGTCAACCTGTACCTGAATGCTGCTGCTGACACCGTACTGGAAGCTCGCGCTCAGGACATCGTTGTTCAAGCCGAACAAGATGGCTTCGTTGAAGCTGAGTAATTGATAAGGACTGAAAAGCCCTTATTAACCAAGCTGATGTAATTGGTTAGCAGGGGCCCTTGTGGCCCCTGTTTCTTGTCAAATCAAGACCGAGGATACTGAACATGGCTAACGTTACTGCCGCCCTGGTAAAAGAACTGCGCGAGCGCACCGCCGCTGGCATGATGGATTGCAAAAAAGCACTGGAAGAAGCTGCTGGTGATATCGAGCTGGCAATCGAAAACATGCGCAAATCCGGTCAGGCCAAAGCCGCCAAGAAAGCTGGCCGTATCGCCGCTGAAGGCGTGATCTTTGCCCGTACCGAAGGCAACATTGCCGCCATGATCGAGCTGAACAGCGAAACCGACTTCGTTGCCAAAGATGCCAGCTTCATGGCCATGGGCCAGAAGATCGCCGACATCGCCGCGACCCAGAAAATTGCTGACGTTGACGCCCTGAAAGCGGCCGACTTCGGTAACGGTGAGTCCATCGAGCTGACCATCACCAACCTGATCGCCAAGATCGGTGAGAACATGAACCTGCGTCGCGTGATGCTGGTTGAAGGTGACAACCTGGGTACCTACGTACACGGTTCCCGTATCGGTGTTATCACCAAGCTGATCGGTGGTACTGCCGAGCTGGCCAAAGATTTGGCCATGCACGTTGCTGCCAACAGCCCGCAGTTCGTCAAGCCGGAAGACGTGTCCGCTGAAGTCGTTGCCAAAGAGCGCGAAATTCAGATCGACATCGCCATCAACTCTGGCAAGCCGAAAGACATCGCGGAGAAGATGGTTGAAGGTCGCATGAAGAAGTTCACCGGTGAGGTTTCCCTGACTGGTCAGCCGTTCGTGAAAGATCCTTCCATGACCGTTGCCGAGCTGCTGAAGAAAGAAGGCGCTGACGTTGTTTCCTTCACCCGTTTCGAAGTGGGCGAAGGCATCGAGAAGCAAGAGACCGATTTCGCGGCTGAAGTAGCTGCCCAAATCGCGGCCGCTCAGAAGGCTTAATCGAACCGGTTTTTCCGTTTCTCCAGACCGCGACTTATGTCGCGGTCTTTATATGACCAGGAATCAGTGACATGAGTACCAATCCCAAGCCTGCATACAGACGTGTTCTTCTGAAGTTGAGTGGTGAAGCCCTGCAAGGATCCGAGGGTTTTGGCATTGATCCAGCGGTGCTGGAACGGATGGCCCAAGAGATCAAAGAGCTGGTTGAGCTGGGTGTTCAGGTCGGTCTGGTCATCGGTGGCGGCAACCTGTTCCGTGGTGCCGGTCTTGCCAAGGCGGGGATGAACCGCGTGGTGGGTGACCACATGGGCATGCTGGCGACCGTCATGAACGGCCTGGCCATGCGTGATGCCCTGCATCGTGCTTATGTGAATGCCCGCCTGATGTCTGCCATTTCCCTGCAAGGTGTCTGCGACTCCTATAGCTGGGCCGAGGCCATCAGCCAGCTGCGCGCCGGCAAGGTGGTGATCTTCTCTGCCGGTACCGGCAACCCCTTCTTCACCACCGACTCTGCAGCCTGCCTGCGCGGCATCGAGATCGAAGCCGATGTGGTACTGAAAGCCACCAAGGTCGATGGCGTATTCAACGAGGATCCGGTTAAGAATCCGGACGCCGTGCTGTATCATGAGCTCAGCTACAACGAAGTGCTTGAAAAAGAGCTCAAGGTGATGGATCTTGCAGCCTTCACTCTGGCCCGTGACCACGATCTGCCGATCCGGGTGTTCAACATGAACAAACCGGGTGCGCTGCGTCGGGTTGTCATGGGTGAGCCGGAAGGCACCCTGATCCACCACATCAGCAAATAAGATATCAGCAAGCCGCAAGGCGCTCTTATCCATTACGTCAGTAAATAAGTCAGAAGCGGACCTGCTCAGGGTTCGCTCGTCAAAAGGAAAACCACTGTGATCAACGAGATTAAAAACGACGCCAAGGACCGCATGGCCAAGAGCGTAGAGTCGCTCAAGACCCAGATGTCCAAGATCCGTACCGGTCGCGCTCACCCGAGCCTGCTCGACGGTATCCAGGTGGAGTATTACGGTGCAGCCACTCCTCTGAAACAGTTGGCTAACGTAGTGGCAGAAGATGCCCGCACCCTGTCCATCTCCATCTTCGATCGCTCCATGATCCAGGCGGTGGAAAAAGCCATCCTGACCTCGGATCTGGGCCTGAATCCGTCCAGCAACGGTCAGACTCTGCGCGTGCCCTTGCCGCCGTTGACCGAAGAGCGTCGTCGCGATCTGACCAAGATCGTCCGTGCCGAAGCGGAAGGCGCCCGGGTTGCCGTGCGTAACATCCGTCGCGATGCCAACGCCGACTTCAAAGCGCTGCTCAAAGACAAAGAGATCTCCGAAGACGACGACCGTCGTGGCCAGGAAGAGATCCAGAAGCTTACCGACGCCTTCATCAAGCTGGTCGATGACGCCCTGGCTGCGAAGGAAAAGGAGCTAATGGAAATCTAAGCCTCCGACAGGTATATTACGAGCGCCGTGTAGTGCCCCTGCACGGCGCTTTTGTCTTTGTGGGAGAAATGAATGTCGCTTTTGGCAGCGCTAGGCGATAGCGCCAGCTCGTCCTTGCCTCGTCACGTCGCCATCATCATGGATGGCAACGGTCGCTGGGCTCAGAACCGTGGCAAGATGCGGGTCTTTGGCCACAAGGCAGGCGTGAAGTCTGTGCGTGAGGCCGTGACCTTTGCCGCCCGTGCCAGGCTGGAGGCGCTGACGTTATTTGCTTTTTCAAGCGAGAACTGGCGCCGCCCGGAAGGGGAGGTCAATGCCCTGATGGAACTGTTTCTGACGGTGCTGGGCCGCGAGGTGAAGAAGTTGCACAGCAACGGGATTCGGCTCAAGGTGATCGGTGATACCGCCCGTTTCAGTGAACGGCTGCAGGCCAAGATTGCCAAGGCCGAGGCGCTGACCGCCGATAATCAGGGGCTGACGCTCAACATCGCTGCCAACTATGGTGGCCAGTGGGATATCGCTCAGGCGGCCCGCAAGCTGGCCCGCGCCGTGGCGGCCGGTGAGCTGGATGCCGATGCCATCGATGAGACGGCGCTGGCGCAGCAGGTCTGCATGGCCGATCTGCCGCCGGTGGATCTGTTGATCCGGACCGGTGGCGATCATCGCATCAGCAATTTTGTGCTATGGCAGCTCGCCTATGCCGAGCTCTATTTTACCCCGGTATTGTGGCCCGATTTCAACGAGGCCGAGTTCAGTGAGGCGGTTGCCTCTTTCGTTGCCCGCGAGCGTCGCTTCGGGTGTACGGGTGAACAGATACGGGAATTGATCGCCGAGCACCAGACCGGCTAAACCCCGCTCCCAAGAGAGAGGTTTCTTTTGCTAAAACAACGAATTATTACTGCATTACTGTTAGTGCCCATGGTATTGGGAGCACTGTTTTTCCTGCCGTTGAAATTCTTTGCCCTGCTGGCAGCGCTGGTTTATCTGCTGGCCAGCCGTGAGTGGAGCGCCTTCGTCTCTGCCCAGCCGCAACAATGGTTGCCGCTGGTGTTTTGCCTGTTGCTCGGTGCCAGTCTGTTCTGGGTGCCGGTCGAGCAACTCTGGACTCCGCACCTGCATCCGTTGCTGATGGGGGTGCTCTGGACCGCGGTCAGTTGGTGGTTGCTGGGGCTGTTGCTGGTCCTGCGCTATCCCCAGAGTGCCAAACTCTGGAAAAACTCCATCTGGCTCAAATCTCTGTTTGGCCTGGTGACCCTGGTGCCCTTCTTCTGGTCACTGGTGGCGATCCGCGGTTACAACTTCTATCACGATCCCCTGATGGGGGCCTGGGTCCTGCTGTTCGTCATGGGCTTGGTCTGGGCGGCAGATTCTGGCGCGTATTTTTTCGGCAAGGCCTTTGGCAAACACAAGCTGGCACCGGCCGTCAGCCCGGGTAAAACCATTGAAGGCATGCTGGGTGGCCTCTTTACCGCCAGCCTGCTGGCCAGCGGCGTGACTTGGTTCATGGGCTTCGTGCCCGCCAAGATGGCGGTGGTGCTGCTGTGCTCCCTGCTGGCCGTGCTGGCCTCCGTGCTCGGCGATCTCACCGAAAGCATGTTCAAGCGGGAAGCAGGCATCAAGGATTCCGGTACCCTACTGCCGGGTCATGGCGGCATTCTCGATCGCATCGACAGCCTGACGGCGGCCCTGCCGGTCTTCTTGCTCAGCTATCTGTTACTCAGTCAGGAGTTTTGATGCATAACCTGGTGATCCTGGGAGCCTCTGGCTCCATCGGTCAGAGCACCCTCAAGGTACTGCGGCAGAATCCGGGCCGTTGGCAGCTGTTGGCGCTGACGGCTGCCCGCAGCGTGGATCCCATGCTGCGTGATTGTCTCGAATTTTCCCCCCGTTTCGCCGTGATGGTGGATGAGATTGCAGCCGGCGAGCTGGCCGGGCGGCTCAAGGCCCACGGCAGTGTGACCCGCGTGCTGTCCGGCCAGGCGGCTTTGTGCGATGTGGCGGCTCATCCCGAGGCCCACAGCGTGATGGCTGCCATCGTCGGCGCCGCAGGGCTGGCGCCTACCATGGCAGCCGTGCGTGCTGGCAAGCGGATCCTGCTGGCCAACAAGGAGGCCTTGGTGATGTCAGGGGCCTTCTTTATGGAGGCGGTGCGCCATCACGGTGCCGAGCTGCTGCCCATAGACAGCGAACACAACGCCATCTTCCAGTGTCTGCCCGAGGCCATCCAGCGTCAACCCGGTTTCTGCGATCTTGCCGGGGCGGGTATCAGCAAAATCCTGCTGACCGGTTCGGGCGGCCCGTTCCGCTACACCGATATCGACGCACTGGCCAAGGTGACTCCGGCCCAGGCGGTCGCCCACCCCAACTGGTCCATGGGGGCCAAGATCTCGGTGGACTCTGCCACCATGATCAACAAGGGGCTCGAATACATAGAGGCGCGCTGGCTGTTCAATGCCCAGCCCGAGCAGATCCAGGTGGTGATCCATCCCCAGTCGGTCATCCACTCCATGGTGCAGTATAAGGATGGCTCCGTACTGGCCCAGCTCGGCAACCCAGACATGTGTACTCCCATCGCCCATGCCCTAGCCTATCCGGGCAGGATTGAGTCCGGCGTGGAACCTTTGGATTTCTTCAGTGTCGGAGAGTTCAGCTTTATCCGTCCTGACTACGAACGCTATCCCAACCTGGCGCTGGCCATGGCCGCCTGCCAACAGGGACAGGCAGCGACCACGGCGCTCAATGCCGCCAATGAAGAGAGCGTCGCGGCTTTTCTTGCAGAGCGGATCGGATTTATGGATATTGCCAGAGTCAATGAATCCATCATGGCGGCCCTGGGCAGTGCTGCGGTGGGATCGCTCGACGATCTGATTGCGCTGGATGGCTCGGCCCGTGTCCGTGCCCGGCAACTGATAGAGGAACTTGCTCGATGAACGCACTGTGGTGGTCAAAGGCCGCTCTCTACGCCCTCGGGTATGATGCCGAGGTACTGCGCTGATGGGCGGACTGTTGTGGAATATTGGCGCCTTCATCGTCGCCCTCGGGCTACTGGTGGCGGTACATGAGTTCGGTCACTTCTGGGTGGCGCGTCGCTGCGGCGTCAAGGTCGAGCGTTTCTCCATTGGCTTTGGCAAGGCGATTTGGCGCCGCGTCGGCAAGGACGGCACCGAGTATGTGCTGGCGCTGATCCCGCTGGGTGGCTACGTCAAGATGCTGGACGGCCGGGTCGATGAGCTCCAGCCTGGCGACGAGCGCCACGCGTTCAATCACAAGAGTGTCTGGGCGCGAATGGCGATCGTTGCCGCCGGTCCCATGGCCAACTTCGTGTTCGCCCTGTTCGCCTTCTGGCTGATGTTCATGATTGGCGTCCCCAGCGTCAAGCCGGTGATCAGTGAAGTGCGTCCGGCCTCCATCGTGGCCGAGGCGGGCGTCCTGCCGGGCATGGAGATCGTCGGGGTCGGCGATGAGGCGACCGGTGACTGGGAAGCGGTCACTTACGCCCTCATCAGCCACCTTGGCGATGATTCGGTCCAGCTCAAGCTGAAGGCGACCGATACCAGCTACGCCGTCGACAAGACCCTCGAACTGAAGGGCTGGAAGTTCGATCCGGATAAAGAGTCACCCATCGGCAGCCTGGGGATAGTGCCGCTCGGTGGCAAGGTACTGCCCGTGGTGGCGGCTATCGTCCCTAAAAGCGCAAGTGAAAAAGCAGGCCTGCAGTTGGGCGATCGCATCAAGCGGGTAGGGGATCATGAGATCACCGAATGGACTCAATTCGTCGAGCAGGTACAGCAGTCGCCGGAGCAGCCGCTGCAGGTGATGGTGGAGCGGGGGGGCAATGAATTGACCCTGACTCTGCTACCGGATGCGAAAAAAATCCGCGGTCAGCTGGTCGGTTTTGTCGGCCTGTCGCCGCAACTGGTTCCATTACCGGATGAGTATCGAGTTCTGTTACAGTATGGGCCTTTGCAAGCCCTGTGGCATGGCGCCCAGAAGACTTGGAGCCTGATCACGCTGACCTTTGACATGATAGGCAAGCTGATAGGTGGCATCGTCTCGCTGGATAATCTGAGCGGCCCCATCTCCATTGCCAAAGGCGCCGGCAGCAGCGCCGATTACGGATTGGTCTATTTCCTCGGGTTCCTGGCGCTGATCAGTGTCAATCTGGGGATCATCAACCTGTTTCCCCTGCCGGTGCTGGATGGGGGCCATTTGGTCTACTTCCTCATCGAGGCAGTCACCGGCAAGCCGGTACCAGAAAAAATTCAGGAAGTTGGGTTCAGGATAGGCGCCGCCATTCTGATGTTACTGATGGGCATTGCGCTGTTTAATGATTTCGCTCGCCTCTGAGGCTAGAGCATCAACAAGGACACATAAGAACAAAATGGCTGTTAAAAAAGCATTGGTGTTGAGTTGCCTGCTGGGAGCCAGCTTCCTGGCTCAGGCGGCCCCTGCCTCTTTTGTGGTGCAAGACATTCAGGTCGAGGGTCTGCAGCGGGTGACCCTGGGCGCCGCCCTGTTGAATCTGCCGGTCCGGGTCGGTGACTCCGTCGACTCGGTGGCCCTGGCCAACGCCATCAAGCGGCTCTATGCCTCGGGTAACTTCGAGGACGTCAAAGTCTATCGTGACGGCCAGGTGCTGCAAGTCGTGGTGAAGGAGCGCCCGACCATCTCCAGCATCGAGTTCTCCGGTAACAAGGACATCAAGGAAGAGCAGCTGACCCAGAGCCTGGAATCCTCCGGCATCCGGGTTGGCGATCCCCTCGATCGCACCGTGCTGAGCTCCCTCGAGAAGGGGCTGGAAGATTTCTACTACGGCGTGGGCAAGTACTCCGCCAAGGTCAAGGCCATCGTCACCCCGCTGCCTCGCAACCGGGTTGATCTGAAGTTCACCTTCGTGGAAGGGGAAGCGGCCAAGATCCAGCAGATCAACATCGTCGGCAACCAGGTGTTCCCGGAAGAGAAACTGCTGGCCCAGCTCTCCCTCAAGGACGATGTGCCCTGGTGGAACTTCACCGGCGATCAGCGCTATCAGAAGCAGAAGCTGGCGGGTGACATCGAAGTGCTGCGCTCCTACTACATGGACCGTGGTTACATCCGCTTCGCCCAGGAGTCCACCCAGGTCTCCATGACCCCCGACAAGAAAGGGGTCTACGTCACGCTGAACATCAAGGAAGGGGACCAGTACAAGGTCTCAGGCGTCCAGATCAAGGGCGATCTCATCGATCGCGGCAGCGAGATGAAGGGGCTGATCCCCATCGAGGCAGGCAGTGTGTATTCCGCCAGCCAGGTGACTCACACCGAAGAGGTGCTGTCCAAGTTTCTCGGCCGTTACGGCTACGCCTACCCGAAAGTAGTCACCTTCCCTCAGGTCAACGACAAGACCAAGGAAGTGGAGCTGATCGTCAACGTCGAGCCGGGCCCCCGTGTCTACGTGCGCAACATCAACTTCAGCGGCAACGTCACCACCAAGGACGAAGTGCTGCGTCGCGAGATGCGTCAGATGGAAGGCACCTGGCTCTCCTCCGACAACGTCGAACAGTCCAAGACCCGTCTCAACCGCCTCGGCTTCTTCGAAACTGCGGAAGTGGACACCAAGCGGGTGCCGGGCAGCGATGACCAGGTCGATCTGGACTTCAAGGTCAAGGAGCAACCGGCAGGTTCCATCAACGCCGGTATCGGCTACGGTACCGAATCGGGTCTGAGCCTGCAGGCGGGCCTGCAGCAAGACAACTTCATGGGTACCGGCAAGAAGATCGGTATCAACGCCAGCACCAACGACTACTCGAAGAACATCGATCTTAGCTATAACGATCCCTACTTCACCGTCGACGGTGTCAGCATGGGTGGCCGACTCTACTACAACAAGTTCAGTGCGGCAGACGCCAACATCGTCGACTACGAGAACACCACCATCGGCTTCCGCCTCTCCAGTGGTTTCCCGGTCAACGAGAACAACCGTCTCGACTTCAGCCTTGGTTACGAGAACAACAAGCTGTCCCAACCCAACCCCTATGTGCAGGTGGATGAGTTCTGGAAGGTGTATCAGGCCAACCTGGACGGTGAGAACCGCATGGTGTTCAACACCGTCGACGTCACCGCTGGATGGACCCGCTCTACCCTCAACAAGGGCCAGTTCCCGACCGCGGGTGATCGTCAGCGTGTCAACGCCAAGGTGACGGTGCCGGGCATGGATCTGCAGTACTTCAAGCTCAACGCTGAAGACGCACATTATTTCCCGTTTGATGCGGATCACGAGTGGGTCATGCTGGCCAAGGCCCGTGCCTCCTACGGTAACGGCTACGGCACCAACGGCGACTACGATCATGTGCTGCCGTTCTTCGAGAACTACTATGCCGGTGGCTTCGACACCCTGCGTGGCTTCAAGAGCAACACCGTCGGTCCGAAGGCGCTCTACTACTACAACCTGGGCGGCAACGACGTCATCCAGGGTACCGACAGCTCGGTCGGGGGCAACGCCCTGGCGGTCGCCTCCCTAGAGATGATAGTGCCGACGCCTTTCGCGTCCGAAGGTTATCAGCCTCAGCTGCGGACCAGCTTCTTCATCGATGCCGGTACCGTGTGGGACACCACCTTCAACTATGACCAGTACAAGAACCGCTGCTTCAGTGGTTGTAACTACCTGATGGATTACTCGGACCCCAGCAATATCCGGATGTCCGCCGGTCTGTCACTGCAGTGGCTGTCGCCCATGGGCCCGCTGGTCTTCGTGCTGGCACAACCGCTCAAGAAGTATGAAGGGGATGACACCGAAGTCTTCTCGTTCAACATCGGCCGTACTTTCTAAGCGCGGACGCTCCCCCACTCCGGTGGGGGTATTTAATGATGGGACGCGCAGCGTGCGTGCCTCACCAGGTAACAAGCCGATCCCCGGGATCGCTTGCATAATCAGGTAAATCAGGTAGCCCTCGACCGAGGGACCAAGGAGTAAGTGTGAATAAAGCGTTGAAAGTAGCTGGTTTGAGTTTTGCACTGATGGCTGCCGGTATGGGCTCTGCCTGGGCTGAAACCAAGATTGCCGTGGTCGACATGAGCGAAGTCTTCCAAAAGCTGCCCCAGCGTGACGCCGTGGCCAAAAAGCTGAAAGGCGAGTTCGAGCCGCGCATGCGCGAACTGCAGAAGCTCGAGTCCGATGGTCAGAAACTGGTCGAGAAGTTCAAGAAGGATGAAGCCTTCATGAGCGCCGAGCAGAAGAAGCAGAACCAGGAGAAGCTGGCTAAGCTGCAGATGGAGTTCAACCAGAAGCGTCAGGCCTTCGAGCAAGACAACGGTCGCCGTCAGTCCGAAGAGCGCAACAAGATCCTGACCAAGGTTCAGGCTGCTATCGACTCCATCGCCAAGAGCAATGGCTACGATCTGGTGCTGGAGCGTAATGCTGCTCCCTATGCCGCCAGCAAGCTGGACATCTCTTCCCAGGTTATTTCTCAGGTAAGCAAGAGCAACTAATTGATGGCATTCACTCTCGCACAGCTGGCCCAGCAACTGGGGGCCCAGGTCCATGGCGATGGGACCCAGGAAATCCGCAAGGTAGCGACACTGGAAAAGGCCGGGGAGGGTGATATTGCCTTCCTGTCCAATAAAAAATACCGGCATTATCTGGAGCAGAGCAAGGCCACGGCCGTGCTCATCACAGAGGCGGATTTGCCATTTTGTCCCACCAATGCCCTGGTGCTCAAAGACCCCTATGTGGGGTTTGCCCGGGTAGCCCAACTGCTGGACACGACCCCGCAGCCGGCCACGGATATCCATCCGAGCGCCGTCATCGCGGTGGACGTGCAATTGGGCGAGAGAGTCGCCATTGGTGCCAACGCAGTCATCGAGTCCGGCGTCGTGCTGGGCGATGACGTGCGCATTGGCCCCGGCTGTTTCGTTGGCAAGAATACCCGGCTGGGAGCGCGCTCCCGGTTGTGGGCCAACGTCACCCTCTATCACAACGTGACCCTGGGCACAGATTGTCTGGTACAAGCCGGCACTGTGATCGGGGCCGACGGTTTCGGTTATGCCAATGAGCGTGGTGAGTGGATCAAGATCCCCCAGCTCGGTGGCGTAACCATCGGCAATCGAGTCGAGATTGGTGCCTGTACCACCATAGACCGGGGGGCGCTGGAAGATACCAGCATCGCGGATAACGTCATCATCGACAACCAGTGCCAGATCGCGCACAACGTCGAGATTGGCTACGGCACCGCCGTAGCAGGCTCGACCGTGATGGCCGGTAGTCTCAAGGTTGGCAAGTACTGTATCATTGGCGGTGCCTCCGTCTTTAACGGGCACATGGAGATCTGCGACCAGGCCACCGTTACCGGTATGGCCATGGTGATGCGACCCATTACCGAACCCGGTATTTACTCTTCTGGTATCCCCCTGCAGACCAATAAAGAGTGGCGCAAGACCGCCGCGCGGGTGATGCGTATCGAAGAGATGCACAAGCGGTTGAGCCGACTTGAGAAAAAGCTGGATCAAGAATAATCACGATTGGTATAGGGTACTGTTTTGACTACTGAAAAGAAGAGCCTGGGCATCCAGGAAATCATGGATCTGCTGCCTCACCGTTATCCGTTCCTGATGGTGGACAAGGTCGAGAGCTACGAGATCAGCGATGAGCGCAAGACCTTGCGTGCCATCAAGAACGTCTCGTTCAACGAGCCGATCTTTCAAGGCCACTTCCCAGCCAAGCCGGTGTTCCCTGGCGTGCTGATCCTGGAGGCCATGGCCCAGGCGACCGGCATCCTGGCCTTTACCATGGTGGGCAAACCGTCCCCCAACGAACTCTATTACTTTGCTTCAATCGACAACGCTCGCTTCAAGCGTCCGGTTGGCCCTGGCGATCAGCTGGTGCTGGACGTGGTGTTCCTGAAAGAGCGTCGCGGTATTGCCAAGTTCACCGGTGTTGCTACCGTTGATGGTGACGTGGTCTGTACCGCCGAACTGATGTGCGCAAAACGCGAGGTGTAACCGTGATCGACCAGACTGCCATCATTCACGATACGGCCATCGTCCATGAGTCTGCGGTGATCGGCAAAGGGGTGGAAATCGGCCCCTTCTCCGTCATTGGAGCCGAGGTGGAAATCGGCGACAACACCTGGGTGAGCTCCCATGTGTTGATCAAGGGCCCGACCAAGATCGGTCGCGGCAACAAGATCTTCCAGCACACCTCCATCGGTGAGGATTGCCAGGACAAGAAATACGCCGGTGAGCGCACCTTCCTCGAGATCGGTGACAACAACGTGTTTCGCGAGAACTGCACCGTGCACCGTGGTACCACTCAGGATCAGGCCCTGACCAAGGTGGGCAGCGGTAACCTGTTCATGGTCAACGTGCACGTGGCCCATGACTGCATCATCGGTGACAACTGCATCTTCGCCAACAACGCGACCCTGGCGGGTCACGTGGTGATCGGTGACTTCGTGATCTTCGGTGGCCTCTCCGCCATTCACCAGTTCGGCCGGGTCGGCTCCCACGCCTTCGTCGGTGGCTGCGCCGCCCTGAACAAGGACGTGCCGCCTTACGTCATGGCTGCCGGCAACTACGCCAAGCCGTTCGGGGTCAACTCCGAGGGACTGCGTCGTCGTGGCTACAGCCCGGAAGCGATTTCTGCTGTAAAACGTGCCTACAAAGAAATTTTCCGCTCCGGCAAGACCATCGAAGAGGTACTTCCCGTACTGACCGAGATGGCCGCCAGCGAGCCGGCCGTTCAGCTCTATGTCGATTTCCTCAAAGACAATGAGCGCGGGATCATTCGTGCCTGATCCCATCCGCATCGGCATCGTCGCCGGAGAGACCTCCGGCGACATCCTGGCTGCCGGTCTGGTGCGCGAGCTCAAGGCGCGCTATCCCGATGCCCAGTTTGAGGGCATCGCCGGACCGCGCATGCAGGCGCTTGGCGTCAAGGCGCTGTTCGAGATGGAAGAGCTTTCCGTCATGGGCATCAGCGAGGTGCTCGGTCGTCTGCCCCGCATCCTGCAGGTGCGCCGCGAGCTGCTGCGCCACTTCATTGCCAATCCCCCCGATATCTTCATCGGCGTGGATGCACCGGATTTCAATATCGGGGTGGAGCTGAAACTGCGCCGCACCGGTATCAAGACGGTTCACTATGTCAGCCCCTCGGTCTGGGCCTGGCGTCAGAGCCGCATTCACAAGATCAAGGCCGCCACCGACATGGTGCTCGCCTTCCTGCCGTTCGAGAAAGCCTTCTACGACCGTTTCGACGCCCCTTGCCGCTTCGTGGGTCACACCATGGCCGATGCCATTCCGCTCGAACCTGATCAGGCTGCGGTGCGTCAGGCGCTTGGCATAGACCCTAGCCGGCGCTGGCTGGCGGTGCTGCCGGGCAGTCGCAGTGCCGAGGTCGGTTTCATGTCTCCGGTGTTTCTCGAGGCGTGCAAGCACCTGACGGTGCACTGCCCGGATCTCGGCTTCATCGTGCCGCTGGTCAACGAGCAACGGCGCGAGCAGTTCATGGCCATCAAGGAAGAGGTGGCGCCGGATCTCGACATGGTGCTGCTGGAAGGGCAGGGCCGCGAGGCCATGATCGCCGCCGACGTGGTGATGCTCGCCTCCGGCACCGCTGCGCTCGAAGCCATGCTGGTGAAAAAACCCATGGTGGTGGGCTACAAACTCAAGCCGTTCAGTTATTGGCTGGCCCAGTGGCTGGTGAAGACGGATTATGTCTCCCTGCCCAACCTGCTGGCGGATCAGATGCTGGTGCCCGAACTCATCCAACATGAGTGCACCCCCTGCAATCTGGTGGAGGAGGTGAGCAAGTTGCTGGATCATGACAACAGTGAGCTCATCGCCACCTTCACTCGGTTGCACAAAAAGATTCGCTGCAATGCCGATGTGCAGGCCGCCGAGGCGGTGGCCGAGCTGCTGGGCAGATAGATTGGCGGTAACAGACGCCCCAGGCGTGATGTTGTGCTGACACTGGCCCTGCGGGGCCGGTTTTGATTCAAGGCGTTGATATGCAAATCGATATTCCACAAGACAAGCTGGTAGCCGGAGTTGACGAGGTGGGCCGTGGCCCGCTGGTGGGTGACGTGGTCACCGCCGCGGTGATCCTGGATCCGGCCAACCCCATCATGGGCCTCGCCGACTCCAAGAAGCTCTCCGAGAAGAAACGGCTCGCGCTGTTTGACGAGATCAAGGCCAAGGCCCTGGCCTGGGCCATAGGCCGCGCCACGCCCGAGGAGATCGACGAGCTCAACATCTTGCACGCCACCATGCTGGCGATGCAGCGCGCGGTGGTGGGGCTGGCCATGACGCCCGAGCTGGTGTTTATCGATGGCAACCGCTGCCCGGCTCTGCCGATGGAGGCTCGCGCCGTGGTCAAGGGCGACAGTCTGGTGGCCGCCATCAGCGCCGCCTCCATCCTCGCCAAGGTGACCCGTGACGCCGAGATGACTGAGCTGGACAGCCGTCACCCCGCCTACGGCTTTGCCCGCCACAAGGGCTATCCGACCGCGGAGCACCTCGCCATCCTGGCCGAGCGTGGCCCCCTGCCGGAATATCGCAAAAGCTTCAAACCGGTGCGCCGGGCGTTGGGGATCGAATAGCCATGGCCGAACCTCGTTTCATCCACCTGCGGGTCCACTCCGACTTCTCCATGGTCGATGGCTTGCAGAAGATTGGCCCCATCGTTGGCGCGGCGGCGGCCAACGACATGCCGGCGCTGGCGCTGACCGATCAGATGAACATGTGCGGCCTGGTGCGCTTCTATGGCGCGGCCCACGGCAAGGGCATCAAACCCATCGTCGGGGCCGACTTCTGGGTGCAGAGCGATGAGCTCGGTGACGAGCAGTTCCACCTCACCCTGCTGGCCATGGACAACGAGGGCTACCAGAACATCACCCTGCTCATCTCCCGTGGTTATCAGCGCGGGCATGTGCAGGGTCGCCCGGTCATCGACAAGGGCTGGCTCGCCGAACATGCCAAGGGGGTGATAGTGCTCTCCGGTGGGCGAGAAGGGGATGTGGGCAAGTTCCTGCTCAAGGGCAATCGGCAGATGATGGAGCAGAGCCTCGCCTTCTACCAGACCCACTTCCCCGATGCCTACTACCTCGAGTTGCTACGCACCGGCCGGCCCGATGAAGAGGCCTACCTGCACATGGCGGTGGCCATCGCCACCGAGTTCGCGTTGCCGGTGGTGGCCACCAACGAGGTGGTGTTCCTCAATGCCGGCGATTTTGACGCCCACGAGATCCGGGTCGCCATTCATGATGGTTATACCCTGATGGACAAGCGTCGCCCGCGCCGCTACAGCCCGCAGCAGTACCTGCGCAGCCAGGAGGAAATGGTCGAGCTGTTCGCCGACATCCCCGAGGCGCTGGAGAACTCGGTGGAGATCGCCAAGCGCTGCAACGTGACGGTGCGCCTCGGCGAATACTTCCTGCCGAACTTCCCGACCGGTGACATGAGCACCGAAGACTTCCTGGTGATGAAATCTCGGGAAGGTCTTGAGGATCGCCTCGCGTTCCTGTTCCCGGACCCAGAGGTGCGCACCGCCAGGCGCGGCGAGTATGACGAGCGGCTCGAGATCGAGCTGAAAGTGATCAACCAGATGGGCTTCCCGGGTTACTTCCTCATCGTGATGGAGTTTATCCAGTGGTCCAAGGACAACGGCATCCCCGTTGGCCCTGGTCGGGGCTCGGGCGCCGGCTCGCTGGTCGCTTATGCCCTCAAGATCACCGATCTGGATCCCCTCGAATACGATCTGCTGTTCGAACGCTTCCTGAACCCGGAGCGGGTCTCCATGCCCGACTTCGACGTCGACTTTTGCATGGACCGACGGGACGAGGTGATCGATCACGTCTCCGAGATGTACGGCCGGGAGGCAGTGTCGCAAATCATCACCTTCGGCAGCATGGCGGCCAAGGCGGTGGTGCGGGACGTGGGCCGGGTGCTGGGCCATGCCTATGGCTTTGTGGATCGCATCTCCAAGCTGATCCCGCCGGATCCGGGCATGACCCTGGCCAAGGCATTCGAGGCCGAGCCCAAGCTGCCGGAGCTCTATGAGCAGGACGAGGAGGTCAAGGATCTCATCGACATGGCGCGCCGACTGGAAGGGGTGGTGCGCAACGCCGGTAAACACGCCGGTGGTGTGGTCATAGCGCCGACCAAGATCACCGACTTCGCACCGCTCTATTGCGATGATTCCGGTAATAACCCGGTCACCCAGTTCGACAAGAACGACGTGGAATACGCGGGCCTGGTGAAGTTCGACTTCCTGGGGCTGCGCACCCTCACCATCATCGACTGGGCGCTCGGCATGATCAACCCGCGGCTGGCCAAAGAGGGCAAGCCGCCGGTCGACATCGCTGCCATCCCGCTGGATGACAAGAAGTCGTTCGCCCTGTTGCAGCGCTTCGAGACCACGGCGGTGTTCCAGCTCGAATCCCGCGGCATGAAGGATCTGATCAAGCGGCTCAAGCCCGACTGCTTCGAAGACATGATCGCCTTGGTGGCCTTGTTCCGCCCGGGCCCGCTGCAGTCCGGCATGGTGGATAACTTCATCGAGCGTAAGCACGGTAAAGAGGCTATCTCCTACCCAGATGAGAAGTGGCAGCACGAGAGCCTCAAACCCATACTGGAGCCCACCTACGGCATCATCCTCTACCAAGAGCAGGTGATGCAGATAGCCCAGGTGCTGGCGGGTTATACCCTGGGCGGCGCGGATATGCTGCGCCGGGCCATGGGCAAGAAGAACCCGGCCGAGATGGCCAAGCAGCGCTCTGGCTTCGAGGAAGGGGCGGTCAAGAACGGGGTCGACGGCGAGCTGGCGATCAAGATCTTCGATCTGGTGGAGAAGTTTGCGGGCTACGGCTTCAACAAGTCTCACTCCGCCGCCTATGCGCTGGTCTCCTACCAGACGCTGTGGCTCAAGACCCACTTCCCGGCGGAATTCATGGCGGCGGTCATGACCGCCGACATGGACAACACCGACAAGATAGTGACGCTAGTGGACGAGTGCCAGCGCATGGGGCTCACCGTGATACCGCCGGACGTGAACACCGGCCGCTACCGCTTCAGCGTTAACGAAGACGGCCACATCGTCTACGGCATAGGCGCTGTGAAGGGGGTCGGTGAGGGTCCCATCGATGCCATCCTGGCGGCGCGTGACAGCGACGGCCTGTTCCGCGACTTGTTCGACTTCTGCAACCGAGTCGACATCAAGAAGATCAACAAGCGGGTGATGGAGAAGCTCATCTACTCCGGCGCCATGGACCGCCTCGGCCCGCATCGCGCGGCCCTGATGGCGACCCTGGAGGAGGCGATGCGCGCCGCCGAGCAGCACGCCAAGGCGCAGGCGGTAGGTCAGGTCGATATGTTCGGGGTGCTCACCGAGGAGATAGACGACGTCAAGAAGGCGTTCGCCAACGTGCCGCACTGGCCTGACAAGATCTGGCTGGAAGGGGAGCGCGAGACGCTCGGCCTTTACCTCACCGGCCACCCGATCAACCAGTACAGCAGCGAGTTGCGTCGCTATACCTCGGGTCGGCTGTGCGATCTGCATCCCACCTCCCGCGACACTGTGACCACGGCGGCGGGGCTGGTGATCGCGGCGCGCAGCATGGTGACCAAGCGCGGCAACAAGATGGGGATCTTCACCCTGGACGACAAATCTGGTCGGCTGGATGTGACTCTGTTCAGTGAAGCGCTGGAAAAATATGAAGAATTGATGCAAAAAGACCGTATTTTGGTGGTTTCTGGACAGGTCAGCTTTGATGACTTCTCCGGTGGCCTTAAAATGTCGGCCCGCGAATTGCTGGATATCAACGATGCGAGGGAGCGTTTTGCCAGGGCAATCCGTATTTCCCTCGATGAACAACGCATTGATGAGCGCTTTTTCCCGCGTTTATGCGAGATTTTGGAACCCGCCCGTGCCGGAGTCTGTCCGGTTCAGGTAAACTATCGTCGGCCCGGCTCCCGGGCGCGATTGACGCTCGGTACCGAGTGGCGGGTGACGCCCACCGATCAACTGATAGATGACTTGCGAGTCCTGCTTGGACGAGAGCGGGTTGAATTGGTTTTTGATTAGAGGATCTATTGTCCCTATGAGTCTTTTTCTGGATTTTGAACAGCCGATCGCCGAATTGCAGGCGCAGATCGATGAACTTCGCCATGTGAGCGAGCATAACAATGCCGTGGATCTCAGCGAAGATATCCGTCGGCTGGAGAAGAAAAACGAAGAGCTGACCAAGAAGATCTTCGGCGATCTGGGGGCCTGGCAGGTATCCCAGATGGCGCGTCATCCTCAGCGTCCCTACACCCTCGACTACATCGGGCAGATCTTCACCGATTTTGACGAGCTGGCTGGCGATCGCGCCTACGCCGATGACAAGGCCATCGTCGGCGGCATCGCCCGTCTCGACGGCGAGCCGGTGATGATCATCGGCCATCAGAAGGGCCGTGAGACCAAGGAGAAGATCAAGCGCAACTTCGGCATGCCGCGCCCGGAAGGGTACCGCAAGGCCTTGCGCCTGATGGAGATGGCCGAGCGCTTCAAGATGCCGATCATCACCTTCATCGACACCCCGGGCGCCTACCCGGGCGTGGGTGCCGAGGAGCGTGGCCAGTCCGAGGCCATCGCCCGCAACCTGAAAGTCATGGCCGGTCTGACCGTGCCGGTGGTCTGCACCGTGATCGGTGAAGGCGGATCCGGCGGCGCCCTGGCCATCGGCGTCGGCGATCGCGTCAACATGCTGCAGTACTCCACCTATTCCGTCATCTCGCCGGAAGGTTGCGCCTCCATCCTGTGGAAGAGCGCCGACAAGGCACCGGTCGCGGCGGATGCCATGGGCATCACCGCCCAGCGCCTGAAGGAGCTGAAACTCATCGACGCCATCGTCGAGGAGCCGCTCGGTGGCGCTCACCGCAACGTGGAGCTGATGGCCAAGCGCCTCAAGGATCGCATCAAGCAGGATCTGGACGCCTTGCGTCCGCTCGACGGCGAGCAACTGCTGGAGCTGCGCTACCAGCGCCTGCTGGGTTACGGCTACTGCTAACCCCGAGCTTCATCCCGAACGGATACCAGAAGGCCCTCGCACCGCGAGGGCCTTCTTTTTTGGCGAAGCACTGTTGGCGGAACACTGCTCAGATGTATACCCGCAGGCCGCCGCGTTGCCAAAAACCCCCCTGTGGGATCAACTCAACGACGATTAGTGACCAAAAAAAGTGGGATCCCGCTCTCATCTTGCTTACAGTGCCCCCCTCCGCTCGATCCGATTGGAGTGCCTGCAAGGATGCGCTTCAGAGATAAATTGGATGGCCTGGCCCACAGGCATGTTCACTGTTTCGGCGGTTCCGTTTTTTGCAGCACCCTGCCTCGTTCAGCCTCTCCCTGAAGTCATGTCACTCTCATCGAGCATTGCCCCCATCTTGCAGCGAGTGAATCATGAGCGAATCTGTTTTTGAGATCCATGACTGGACCCTGAGGGTTGACGACAACATGCTGTGTCGCCCCGACCGGGAGGTCTACCTTGAGCCCAGGCTGGTCAATCTGCTGCGCTTTCTGGCGAGCAATGCCGGTACCGTGTTCGGGCGTGACTCCCTCATCAATGCGGTGTGGGACGGGGCCGAAGTCACCGATCAGGTGGTCACCCAATCCATCTTCGAACTGCGCAAGATCCTCAAAGATGGTCGCAATGATGCGGCCGACTACATCGCCACCGTACCCAAGCGCGGCTATAAGCTGGTGGCACCGGTGCGGCCGCTACAAGTGGTTTCGGTGCTGATGGCCGATGCCCAGCCCGGCGCCACGCTCAACGCGACCCTCTCAGACCCGAGCCCCCCGGCGGCAGAGAACGAGACCATCCAGGGCGGGGCGCCCTTCCCGGCCGGGCCGCTGACCCGGGCCATCTCGGCCCGCGCCCAGGACGGGCGCAGCCGCTGGAAGATGGTGGGCTTTGATATCTTCGTGGTCATCATCCTGGTTTCCATCGTCAGCCTGCTCAGCGTGCAGCACGCCAGCCCCCAGATCCACTCCATGCTGGATCCCAACCTGCTGGTGTTTCGTTTTCACTCCGGCATGGACGGTGACAACGAGAACGTGCGCCTCGCCGATGGCATTACCCGCGCCCTGATGGGGGAGGTGGCGGCCGCCAC
>NZ_CDCA01000022.1:0-225 GCF_000820185.1 Aeromonas tecta | reverse complement strand
GGGGAGGTGGCGGCCGCCACGCCGCTGCGGGTGCAATACGGTGCCAACACCCTGGTGGGGGGCATCTTGCCCGGCAAGGAGCTGAGTGTGCGGGTCTCTCGCCAGCCGGGAGGGGCTTACCTGGATCTGGAATATCGCAACATCAACACCAAGCGGGTGCTGTTCAGCCACCAATATCAGCTCAGTCGCCACAACGTGCATGAGGTGCTGCAGGCCAGCAGCCAG
>NZ_CDCA01000021.1 GCF_000820185.1 Aeromonas tecta | reverse complement strand
CCCAGGTCGTTTAGCTCAGCTGGGAGAGCACCTCCCTTACAAGGAGGGGGTCACTGGTTCGAGCCCAGTAACGACCACCACTTTCTTGAAATAGAAAGTACAAAAATGATACAGATGGGTCGTTAGCTCAGTCGGTAGAGCAGTTGACTTTTAATCAATTGGTCGCTGGTTCGAATCCAGCACGACCCACCATCATTTAGCCATATCCCAGGTCGTTTAGCTCAGCTGGGAGAGCACCTCCCTTACAAGGAGGGGGTCACTGGTTCGAGCCCAGTAACGACCACCATGTTTTACAAATGATTTAGATGGGTCGTTAGCTCAGTCGGTAGAGCAGTTGACTTTTAATCAATTGGTCGCTGGTTCGAATCCAGCACGACCCACCATCATTTAGCTTTATCCCAGGTCGTTTAGCTCAGCTGGGAGAGCACCTCCCTTACAAGGAGGGGGTCACTGGTTCGAGCCCAGTAACGACCACCATGTTTTAAAAATGATTTAGATGGGTCGTTAGCTCAGTCGGTAGAGCAGTTGACTTTTAATCAATTGGTCGCTGGTTCGAATCCAGCACGACCCACCATCATTTAGCCTTATCCCAGGTCGTTTAGCTCAGCTGGGAGAGCACCTCCCTTACAAGGAGGGGGTCACTGGTTCGAGCCCAGTAACGACCACCACTTTCTTGTATTAGAAAGTCAAAAGCCCGCTGCATAGTGGGCTTTTTTGTATCTGCAATTTGCTGAGCAGGAACAGGCAAAGAATTATGCAGCCTATTTAGGCACTTGTGTCCTGCCAGATTTGTTGGTGGGCTTGCGCCCTGCTTCTGGTTATAATTTTTGCCTTTCCAAGCGTTGATGGAACAGTCGCAATGAGCAATGCACTGAGCACGGTCCCTCCGGCTATCGAGATGGACTATCCCTTTCCGGTCAAACCGGCCCCGTTGACTGCCGCCCAGAAGGCAGGCCTGATCGCCGAGATCAAGGATCTGCTCGAGAGTCGACAGGCGGTGCTGGTCGCCCACTATTACACCGATCCCGAGATCCAGGCACTGGCCGAGGCCACGGGTGGCTTCGTCGGTGATTCGCTGGAGATGGCCCGTTTCGGCCGGGATCACGCCGCCCAGACCCTGATCGTGGCGGGGGTTCGTTTCATGGGGGAAACCTCCAAGATTCTGAGCCCTCACAAGCGGGTGCTGATGCCGACGCTGGAAGCGGAATGTTCCCTCGATCTGGGCTGCCCCATCGATCAGTTCTCCGCCTTCTGCGACGCCCATCCCGACCACATCGTCGTGGTCTACGCCAACACCTCGGCGGCGGTCAAGGCGCGCGCCGACTGGGTGGTGACCTCCAGCATCGCGCTGGAGATCGTCGAGCACCTCGACAGTCAGGGCCACAAGATCATCTGGGGCCCGGACAGGCACCTCGGTGCCTACATCGAGAAGAAGACCGGTGCCGAGATGTTGCGCTGGCAGGGCCACTGTATCGTCCACGACGAGTTCAAGGCCAAGGCCCTGCGCGAGCTCAAGGCCCAGAACCCGGATGCGGCCGTGCTGGTGCATCCGGAATCCCCGGCCTCGGTCATCGAGCTGGCCGATGCGGTGGGCTCCACCAGTCAGCTGATCAAGGCAGCCAAAGAGCTGCCCCAGCAGAAGCTGATCGTGGCGACCGATCGCGGCATCTTCTACAAGATGCAGCAGGCCTGCCCGGACAAGGAGATGGTCGAAGCGCCAACTGGTGGCGACGGTGCTACCTGCCGTAGCTGTGCTCACTGCCCCTGGATGGCGATGAACGGTCTGGTGGCAATCAAGGAGGCGCTGACCGATGGCGCCGAGCGTCACGAGATCCTGGTAGACGAGGCGCTGCGGGTGAAGGCGCTGATCCCGCTCGATCGCATGCTGAACTTTGCGGCCGAGCTCAGACTCAAGACGCAAGGCAATGCCTGAGTGATTGAGGCAGTGAATGCAAGAAGGGCACCCAGTGGGTGCCCTTCTTCGTGATGGCGGCCAGCTTGGATATTGGCCGCCTGCATTGCATCAGATAAGCACGGTGGAGAAGCTATGCTCCTCGTCCGGCGCTATGGTGACGCCGGCATCGGCGGTGATGGCGGTCTCGACACAGAGCATGGTGCGATAGCCATCATCGCTCATGTCGGCCATGGCGCTGGCGCCTTCCTGCCAGGGGTTCCAGACCACGACGCTGTCATGGTTGCCACTCACCACCTGAGTGGTGCGTTCAGCGTCCTTGATCCTGACGATGGTGTCGGCTTGGCGATAGATGCGATCCATGGCGGCAGAGAGCGTCAGAGCACCCTGCTGCTGCGCATCCTGACCGCTCAGCTTGTCGAGGTAAGGCTCACCGAGCCCGGTGACGCTGATGGCCTCCGGGCTGCTTATCTGCAGATAGCTGTGCAGGGCGGCGTTATAGACGATGGGGGCCTTGCCGGTATTGCGGGTGGTCAGCACCAGCGAGAGCTCCTTGCCGACCAGCACATCCAGCTCCAGCTCGAAGGCGTGGGGCCAGAGGGCGCGGCTGGCATCGCTGTCGGTCAGGGAGAGATGCACCAGGGTGCCATCCTCGTGATCGGAGACGCCATCGAGCGTCCACAAGCTGGTGCGGGCGAAGCCGTGAGCTGGCTTGCCGCTGCCGACACGAGCAGGGGCCGGGCCGAACCAGGGCCAGCAGAGTGGAATGCCACCGCGAATGGGTTTGCTGCCATCCAGCACGGCCTTGTCGCTGAGCCAGAGGGTGGCGGGTTCACCATGGCGCTGGTAGCGCAGCACATGGGCACCAAACAGGCTGATCTCGGCCTTGGCATAGCCATTGTCGATAGAGAGCTGGGGTTGGCCCGTCTCGTGGCTGAGGCTGCAGTGGGCAGTCAGAGTGCGTATGGGTTGCATGAAGACTCCTGTGCGTTGGCACATTCAAAGAGGGTCGGAAGATCCCGAAGACAAAAAAGGCGGCCAATGGCCGCCTTTTTTACGCTACTTGATTGCGCATCCCAAATTACTTGGAGATGTGAGCGATCAGGTCCAGAACTTTGCTGGAGTAGCCCATTTCGTTGTCGTACCAGGATACAACTTTAACGAATTTGTCGTTCAGTGCGATACCGGCTTTGGCGTCGAACACGGAAGTCTGACGCTCACCCAGGAAGTCAGTGGAAACCACTTGATCTTCGGTGTAGCCCAGCACGCCCTTCATGGAACCTTCGGAAGCGGCTTTCATGGCTGCACAGATTTCAGCGTAGGTAGCGGCTTTCTTCAGGTTGACGGTCAGGTCAACAACGGACACGTCCGGAGTCGGTACGCGGAAAGCCATACCGGTCAGCTTGCCGTTCAGTTCCGGGATAACAACGCCAACAGCCTTGGCAGCACCGGTAGAGGACGGGATGATGTTCTGAGCCGCACCGCGGCCACCGCGCCAGTCTTTAGCAGACGGACCATCAACGGTCTTCTGGGTAGCAGTGGTAGCGTGGACGGTGGTCATCAGGCCGGATTCGATACCGAAGGTATCGTTCAGAACCTTGGCGATCGGGGCCAGGCAGTTGGTGGTGCAGGAAGCGTTGGAAACGATGTCCTGGCCAGCGTAGGTGGCGTCGTTAACGCCCATGACGAACATCGGGGTCGCGTCTTTGGACGGGCCAGTCAGTACCACTTTCTTGGCGCCGGCAGCGATGTGCTTACGAGCAGTGGCGTCGTCCAGGAACAGACCGGTGGCTTCGGCAACAACGTCAACACCGATGGCATCCCACTTCAGGTTTGCCGGGTCACGTTCAGCGGTAACACGTACGGTCTTGCCGTTGACAACCAGGTTGCCGTCTTTGACTTCAACGGTGCCATTGAAGCGGCCGTGAGTGGAGTCGTACTTCAGCATGTAAGCCATGTACTCAACGTCGATCAGGTCGTTGATACCAACCACTTCGATATCGTTGCGCTCAGCGGCCAGACGGAATACGAAACGGCCGATGCGGCCAAAACCGTTAATACCTACTTTGATAGTCATAATTGGTTACCTAACTGTTCAGTAGTCAAAGAAAATTCCGTTTGTAAATTTACTAGAACTCCCCCGTGAGTCAACCAACAATCTGCGTGAAATTGCGCTATATCATGAAAAACTGTGAAATTTATTTTCGGTTTATGTAACTGACTACCAACTTTTGTCGAAAATGTCATCGGCTGGTTTGCGTCACAGAGATCAACAATAGTGCCTGTCTGGTCACACATCCAGCCGGGGAGATATGTAAAAATGTGCGCGGTTTAGCATGGCCAAAGAGCCACTGTTCAAGTACCACCCATAAAAATTAATCATATAGATAGAATCCACAGCGGGAATTCTCAAACTATGACCACCCTGATTGAACAGCTGGCTGCCGCCAAAGGTATCGCCAGTGAGTATGTTGATGCCTGGGGCAATCCGGCCCAGGTATCGGAAGAGAGCAAGGCCGCCATGCTGGGCGCCATGGGCTACCACGTCGACGACGAGGCGGCCCTGATCGAACAGCTGGAGCAGGAACACCGTCAGCACTGGTTGCGTCCACTGGATCCCGTGATGGTGGTGCGCAGCGGCGAACCCGTCAGTCTCGAACTGCGTCTGCCCATCGAGTTCGTCAACGACGCCCTGCACTGGCAGATCACCCTGGAACAGGGGACTGTGTTGACCGGTCAACTCACCCCCATCGAGGGCGAGCTGGTCGGTGTGGCTGAGTTTGAAGAGATGGAGTGCCAGGCCTATCGCGTGGCGCTGGATGTGCAGCCTGAGCTGGGTTATCACCAGCTGGTGCTGCTGGAAGAGGGCAACGACGAGCCGCTCGCCAGCATGCGCCTCATCGTCGCCCCCAAGTCCTGCTACAAACAAGCGCCGATCGCCAACGGCCGCAAGGTATGGGGTCCGAGCGTGCAGCTCTATTGCCTGCGCAGCCGCCACAACTGGGGCATGGGCGATTTCAGCGATCTCGGTCAGTTGGTCGAGAAGGCCGCTAACTGGGGCGCTCACTTCGTCGGTCTGAACCCCATTCATGCGCTCTACCCGGCCAACCCGGAGAGTGCCAGCCCCTACAGCCCGTCCTCTCGCCGCTGGTTGAACCTGGCCTATATCGACGTGGAAGCGGTGCCCGAATATCTGGCCAACCCCGCGCTCCAGGCCGAGGTGGCCAATCCGGCGTTCCAGCAGCACCTTGCCTCCCTGCGCGCCAAGGAGAACGTGGACTACACCGGCGTCATCGAGACCAAGCTCGGTATCCTGCGCCAGGTGTTCGATCAGGCCAGCCTGAGCGCCGAGCGCCAGGCCAGGTTTGATGCCTTCGTGGCCGCCGGTGGTGACAGCCTGCAACAGCAGGCCGCGTTCGATGCGCTGCAGGCGCACTTCTATGCCAAAGGCGAAAATGCCTGGGGCTGGCCGGTATGGCCGGATGCGTATCGCAACTATCACAATCCCGAAGTGGCGGCCTGGATGAGCGCTCACAGCCAGGATGTGAATTTCTATCTCTACCTGCAATTCCTGGCCGACGAGCAGCTCTCCTTGGCCGATGCCAAGGCCAAGGCCGCCGGCATGGTGATGGGGATCTACCGGGATCTGGCGGTGGGGGTCTCCGAAGGCTCCACCGAGATCTGGGCCAACCGGGATCTCTACTGCCCGAAAGCCTCGGTCGGTGCGCCGCCTGACATTCTGGGGCCGCTCGGTCAGAACTGGGGTCTGCCCCCCATGAACCCGAACCAGCTGTTCGAGGCCGCCTATCAGCCGATGGTGGACTTGTTCCGCGCCAACATGCGCTCCTGCGGCGCACTGCGTATCGATCACGTGATGGCGCTGCTGCGCCTGTGGTGGGTGCCGCCCGGAGAGTCAGCTGCCAAGGGCGCCTACATCTATTACCCGGTCAACGATCTGCTGGGGATCCTGGCGCTCGAATCTCACCGCAATCAGTGTCTGCTGATCGGGGAAGATCTCGGCACAGTGCCGGAGGGCATCGACGTGACCCTCAAAGAGAACGGCGTGCACTCCTACAAGGTGTTCTTCTTCGAACGCTCCAAGGGCGACGGTGGCTTCATCTCCCCGGCACACTACACCGAGCAGGCGATGTCGGCCCTGACCACTCATGACATGCCGACCCTCAAGGGCTTCTGGCATTGCGACGATCTGGCGCTCGGTCGTGAGCTGGGATTGTATCCAGATGAAGAGGTACTGAAGACCCTGTATGCTGATCGCCATCAGGCCAAACAGCGGATCCTCGACAGTCTGCACGCCCATGGGGTCATCTCTGGCAACATCAGCCACGACGTGAACTGGGTCGGTATGAACACCGAGCTCAACCATGGTCTGCAGATCCACATGTCCCGTGGCAGCTGCGCCCTGTTCAGCACCCAGCTGGAAGACTGGCTGGAGATGGACAAGCCGGTTAACGTGCCGGGCACCAGTTACGAATACCCGAACTGGCGCCGCAAGCTGTCTCGCGATCTGGAGGATATCTTTGCCGATGAGGCGCTCAAGGCGCTGGCAGGCAAGATGAGCCAGGCCCGTGATGAGGCCAGTCGTTGAGCCACTGTCGCCAACCCGTGACTCACTTTCATCCACTCCGGCTTCGGCCGGAGTGGATGTTCAGCCATGAAAGGAAATGTCGATGCCCGTTGAACGTTTGGTTGCCGCCCGCTGTGCCGATCCCTTCGCCCATTTAGGCCTGCTGGCCAACCCGGCTGGATCAGGCTTGAAACTGACAGCCTGGTTGCCCGATGCCCTCGAGGTCCGCGTCAAGGATCTCAAGTCCGGCAAAATCGTTGCCACCCTGACTGCCGCCGATGAAGCGGGCCTTTTTGAAACTGTTTTCACCCGCCGCAAGAATCCCTTTCCCTATCAGCTGATCGCCAGCTACACCGATGCCAGTACCGACTATCTCGATCCCTATCAATTCCAGGCCGCCGCCTGGGAGGGCTTGGCAGAGCTGACCTCACAGCCGGAAAACATCTACCATACCCTGGGCGCCCAGCTGCGCAGCGTCGAACATCTCGGCCAGCAGGTGGAAGGGGTGCGCTTCGCCGTCTATGCGCCAAGCGCCAGCGCGGTGAGCCTCATTGGCGACTTCAACTTCTGGGATGGCCGTCGCCACCCGATGCAGCGCAGCCAGTGCGGTCACTGGGTGCTGTTCGTGCCTGGACTCAAGGCCGGGGATCGCTACAAATTTGAACTCAAAGATCCGGCGGGTCACCGGCTGCCCCACAAGAGCGACCCGGTCGGCTTCTACTGCGAGCAGTATCCGTCGTTCGCCTCCGTCATCTATGACCATGAGCAGTACCAGTGGCAGGATGCCGCCTGGCGCGAGAGTCAACTCAACGACAAGCGGGAGCAGCCGCTCTCCATCTATGAGCTGCACGTGGGTTCCTGGAAGCGCCACCCCAACGGCGACAGCCTGAGCTGGCGCGAGCTGGCGGTGGAATTGGTCAACTACGTCACCGAGCTGGGCTACACCCATATCGAGCTGATGCCGGTCTCCGAGCACCCCTTCAGCGGCTCCTGGGGCTATCAGCCGGTGGGCATGTTCTCGCCGACCAGCCGCTACGGCAGCGCCGATGACTTCAAATATTTCGTGGATCAGTGCCACCAGGCCGGCATCGGCGTCATTCTGGACTGGGTGCCGGCCCACTTCCCGGCCGATGCCCACGGCCTTGCCCGTTTCGACGGCACCCCGCTCTACGAGTACGAGGATCCGCGCCGTGGCTGGCACCCGGACTGGAACTCCTATATCTACGATTTTGGCCGCAACAACGTGCGCCAGTTCCTGGTGGCGAGCGCCTTGTTCTGGCTCGACAAGTTCCACATCGATGGCCTGCGGGTGGATGCGGTCGCCTCCATGCTCTACCTGGACTATTCGCGCAACGCCGGCGAGTGGGTGCCAAACGTCGATGGTGGCAACCACAACTACGAGGCGATCAGCCTGTTGAAGTGGACCAACGAAGAGGTGTACGGCAAGTATCCCCACGCCATGACCATCGCCGAGGAGTCCACCGCCTTCGCGGGAGTCTCCCGTCCCACCTTCCTCGGTGGCTTGGGGTTTGGCTTCAAGTGGAATATGGGCTGGATGCACGACACCCTGAGCTACATGCAAAAGGAGCCCATCCATCGCCGTTATCACCACAACGAGATGACCTTCTCCATGGTGTATCACTATGACGAGAACTTCATCCTGGCGCTGTCTCACGACGAGGTGGTGCACGGCAAGCACTCCCTGCTCTACAAGATGCCGGGGGATGAGTGGCAGCAAGCCGCCAACCTGCGCGCCTACATGGGCTTCATGTATGCCCATCCGGGCAAGAAGCTGAACTTCATGGGCACCGAGATAGCCCAGAGCAACGAGTGGAATCACGACGCCCAGTTGCCCTGGCACCTGCTGCAGTTCCCCAAGCACGGCGGCCAGCAGCGACTGATCCGCGATCTCAACCAGTTCTACCGTCATGAAGCTGCCTTGTATCAGGCGGATTATGAGCGCGAGGGCTTCCGCTGGCTGGATCATAACGACGCCGACAACAGCATCTTCGCCTGGCTACGTGCCGATAAACAGGGTGAAAATGCTGTCATGGTGGCCAGCAACTTCACCCCGGTGCCGCGTATCGCCTACCGCCTCGGCGTGCCGCAGGCCGGTCACTATCGGATCGTGCTCAACACCGATAGCGAGCATTACTGGGGCAGCAACTATGATGTGGGTTTGGTCTTCGTCGCCGAGCCGACCCCCTGGCAGGGGATGGCGCACAGCATAGTGCTGGACTTGCCGCCGCTCGCGACCTTGTTCATCAAACAGGAGTCTTGATGTTGGTAATGGAGAAAGGGCAGGACCACCCGCTGGGGACTCTGCTCGATGAGACGGGTTGTCATTTCTGCGTCTGGGCGCCCCAATCGGACAAGGTGGAGCTCTGTCTGTTCGATGAACAGGAGCAGGAGCAGCTTCGACTGGCCTTGCCCGGCCGGCGTGGTCAGTATCGCTTCGGCTATGTGAAAGGCATCAAGGCCGGTCAGCGCTACGGCTACCGGGTGTATGGCACCTCCCAGGAGGGCATGCTGTTTGACCCGGACAAGCTGCTGATCGACCCCTACGCCAAGGCGCTCAGCCGCCCGACCCATTGGGACGATGCGCTCTATGAGGGGGACAGCGCGGCCATGGTGGCCAAGTCGGTGGTGGTGGATGACGCTTTCGACTGGCAGGGGGTCGGCAAGCCCGGCATCCCGCCGGAGCGCGTCGTCATCTACGAAACCCACGTCAAGGGTTTCACCCGCCAGCACCCCGGGGTGCCGGCCGCGCTGCGCGGCACCTACCTCGGTATCAGCCACCCCGTGATCATCGAGCACATGCAGTCGCTCGGCATCACGACGGTGCAGCTGATGCCGGTGGCGACCTTCATGTCCGAGCCCAGACTCGAGCAACTGGGGCTCACCAACTACTGGGGCTACAACCCCATCGCCTTCTTCGCCCCCGAGCCACGTTACGGCGCGGGGGACGCGGTCACCGAGTTCAAGACCATGGTGCGCGAGCTGCACCGGGCCGGGCTCGAGGTGATCCTGGATGTGGTCTACAACCACACCGCCGAGGCCGGGGTCGACGGCCCCGTGCTGTCCCTCAAGGGGTTCGACAACGCGGGCTACTATGCCTTCGAGACCGGCGCCCACGGTCCGGACTACCAGCGTCACGCCAACGTCACCGGCTGTGGCAACAGCGTCAATCTGGATCACCCCAACAGCCTGCGGCTGGTGCTGGATGCGCTGCGCTACTGGGTAACCGAGATGCAGGTCGACGGTTTTCGCTTCGATTTGGCGGTCACCCTGGCGCGGGAGGCGGGGGAGTTCGATCCCATGAGCGCCTTCTTCAAGGCGATGATGGCGGATCCCGTGCTGGCGCGGGTCAAGCTCATCGCCGAGCCCTGGGACATAGGCCCGTTCGGTTATCGACTCGGCCAGTTCCCGAGCCAGTGGCTCGAGATCAACGACCGTTACCGCGACACCGTGCGCGCCTTCTGGCGCGGGGATGCGGGCAAGATGGGGGACTTTGCCACCCGCCTGGTGGGTTCGCGGGATCTGTTCCCGAAGAACTGGCGCGCGCCCCACTCCAGCATCAACTACCTCTGCTATCACGATGGCTTCACCCTGGAGGATCTGGTCTCCTACAACCAGCGCCACAACCAGGCCAACGGCGAAGACAACAGAGACGGTCACGGCAACAACCTCTCCTATAACCACGGCGTCGAGGGGCCGACGCTGGATCCCAGGGTCAACAATCTGCGCCAGCAGCAGAAGCGCAATCTGATTGCCACCCTGCTGCTCTCCCAGGGCACCCCGCACTTCCTGGCGGGGGACGAGATAGGCCGCAGCCAGCTTGGCAACAACAATGCCTACTGTCAGGACAACCAGATAAGCTGGGTCAACTGGCAGTGGCGACCGGAGGACGAGCGCCTGCTCGCCTTCACCCGCCAGATGATGGCGCTGCGGGCCGAGTCCGGGGTCTTTGCCAACCTGCAACTGAGCGACGACAGCTGGAATGGCACGCCAACCAGCTGCCATCAGGTCAACTGGTATCACCCGGACGGCCATCAGCTCAACGATCAGGACTGGCACGCCCCCATGGGGCAGGCGTTTGCCATGGACATCGGCATGATCGGCTGCGAGGGGGAGCGCTGGTACGTGCTGTTCAATGCCAGCGACTACGACATCCAGTTCCGGCTGCCGCCGCCGGGGGAGGGGCTGGAGTGGATCCAGACCATAGACACCGCCACCAACGACGGTCTGCCATTCCTGCCCGATGACATCAAACGGCAGGTGACGGTGGGCCGTGCCCACTCCCTCAAATTGCTGGAGCGCGTGGCGTTGTCGGCGGCGACTCTGGCCAAGGAGGGGGTGGTGGCCGTGCCGGATGTTGCTGCCGTGTTGCCAACGGGATCACAGTTCCCGCTGGCGGGGTAGAGCTTGGTCGCCCGAGTGGGTATGCTGGGCGGCGAGATCAATGGTGAGGAGTCAGCATGAGCAGCAATAATCCCGAGCAATGGCGCAAGCAACTGAGCGCCGAGCAGTATCACGTCTGCTGGGAGAAGGGCACTGAGCGTCCCTACAGCGGCGCCCTGCTGCACAACCGCAAGAGCGGCGACTATCACTGTGTCTGCTGCAAGAGCGTGCTGTTTCACTCGGCCGCCAAGTTTGACTCGGGCTGCGGCTGGCCCTCGTTTGACAAGGCCATCGAGGGGCGGGTGACCTACACCGAGGACAGCAGCCACGGCATGAAGCGGGTGGAGATCACCTGCGGCCAGTGCGGCTCCCACCTGGGGCACGTCTTCCCGGACGGGCCGACCGAAACCGGCCAGCGCTACTGCGTCAACAGCCTGAGTCTGGAGTTCGATCCCGACGAGCAGTGATTGGCCCAGAGTCAGATAAAAACGGCGCCTCTTGTGAAAGAGGCGCCGTTTTTTATTGGGGCAGTCGATGGTTGCCCCGCCGGGGCGTCAGAGCGGTAGCAGTGACGTCCCCAGCAGCAGGCCGGCGAGGGCCAGGATCGGCAACTTCAAGACCCGCAGCAGATAGAAGGCGAGGGCGGCCAGCGCTAGATCGGTGGGGGTCAGCACGGCGCTTTGCCACACCGGTTGATAGAGCGCCGCCAGCAGTAGCCCCACCACGGCGGCGTTGATCCCCGCCACGGCGCCCGCCAGCCTGGGCTGAGCCAACCAGTGCCGCCAGCAGGGCCCCAGCGCCCACAGCAGCAGGAACCCTGGCAGGAACAGTGCGAGCGTCGCCAGTAAGGCACCGGCGAGGGGCGTCTGTGGCAGCAACAAGGCGCCGAGGTAGCTGGCCAGACTGAACATGGGGCCCGGCACCAGCTGGGCCAGGCTGTAGCCGGTCAGAAACTGCGGCGGGCTCAAGGCCTGACCCACCGTCTCCTGCAGCAACGGCAGCACCACGTGACCGCCGCCAAACACCAGGCTGCCCGCCCGGTAGAAGTCGGCAAACAGTTGGCTGGCGGGGCCATGAGCCAGCAGCGGCAGGCCAATAAACAGCAAGGCAAACAGCAGCAGGGTCGGCCAGTGGGGTTGCTGGACTCTATCAGGGGAGGAGGGGATGGCTGCTTCAGGCAATCCGTGCCCCGGACTGAACTGAGCCGCGGTCGAGGCGGCGGCGATCAGCAGAAGCATCTGGGTTAGCAGGCCGGGCTGCCACCAGAGCGCGGCGGCGGTGGTGACCATGATCCCTTGTTGCAAGCGGCTCTGGCAGAACTGGCGGCTCATGGTGAGCACCGCATCGGCTACCACCACTAGGGCCAGCAGCTTGAGACCATGCAGGGCGGCATTCAGCCAGAGATTGTCTGTCAGCCGTGCGAGGCCGATGGCCGCCGCCAGCAACAGCAGGAAGGAGGGCAGGGTGAAGCCCACGAAGGCGGCAAGGGCGCCGCCCAATCCCGCCCGCTGACGGCCGATGGCAAAACCGAGCTGGCTGGAGGCGGGGCCCGGCAGCAACTGGCACAGTGCCAGTTGCTGGGCAAACTCGGCCTGGCTGAGCCAGCCGAGCCGGGTGACGAAGGTACGTTGGAAATAGCCGATATGGGCGGCGGGGCCACCGAAGCTGATGCAGCCGAGCCACAGAAATTGAATAAACACCTGCCCCACGTCGTCACTCCCTCGTTGTCATCATCGACCCCGATGATATGACAAAACGGTGACTTTTTGATGACAGTTCGGGTGATGGGGTCGGCGGGCTGGGCGGCGGCAGATAGCTGTGTCCAGCGAGCCAGCAGGGGATGGCCTAGATTGCCGGCTGGCTCGAGTGTGGCAGGTAGCAGCGCCCGGCCAGCCAGCAGGGGATGGTCTAGATTGCCGGCTGGCTTGGTTGCGGTAGATAGCAGGGCCCGGCCGGCCAGCAAGGGATGGTCTAAATTGCCGGTTGGCTCGGCTGCGGCAAGTAGCAGCGCCCTGCCAGCCAGCAGGCAATGGACTGGCGACTGGCATCGAAATGGGGCTCGGGCAGCTCGCGGGGATCGCACCAGATCCAGCCCTCGCACTTCTCCGGCTCCAGCAGTTGCGGCTCCCCTTCCACTTCGGCCAGTAGGGTGACCGAGATATAGTGCAGTCCGCTCTCGCGCCAGGTCTCCAGGTTATTGGTGACGGCGATGACCCGGGGTGCCTGGATGACGAAGCCCGTCTCCTCGGCCACTTCCCGGATGGCGGCGGATTCGAAGCTCTCCCCCAGCTCCAGATGACCGCCGGCGATGGACCAGTAGGGGGCATGGCTGCCCCTGCGCTTGCCGAGCAGCACCTGGCCTTCGGCATTGGTCAGGATGACGCCGACACCGACGCGGGGATAGGGAGTGGACATGGGAAGAGCTCCTTGTTGTGGCTGCACGGTAGCTGCACTGGGTGGCTGGTGGTGGCTGCGTCGCGCACTGTCATGGCGACGGGCTAGGTGCGAGCTGGATTGGGTCGGCTGACCCTATCACCGTCCCCAAATGCTGGAGGAGAAGACGCACCTCGCCGAGAGCAGATTGCACCATAAAAAACGGGCCCACCTTAGGGCGGATGGGCCTGTTTCGCAAGTCACCGGTCGAGGAACTGGCGGGAGAATGCCAGATTGCGCCGATTTACTATCTACCCATCAGATAGATTATTGTGAATAGCATCTGTTTAAACGATGGGATTGGACGGTAAACGCCGAGTCAGATTGCCCGTTCGCCTATCGTTTTGGTCGTTTTCAGCCCATCTCCCTCGATAAAGACCTGAGTCGCACGACCCATACCCAATGCCGGACAGGCACTCAGTCCAGTCTGGCTGGCAGCTTGCCGCCATGATGCCCCCGGCCTGTCTCTTGATAAAGATCCGGGTCGCTTACCGTGTGCTATGTCGGGCGGGCTCTCAGTCCAGCTTGACCAGCATCTTGCCGGTATTGCGGCCCTGGAACAGACCGATAAAGGCCTGTGGCATGCTGGCCAGCCCCTGGCTGACGGTCTCCTCGCTCTGCAGGGCCCCGGCCTCAAAGGCGGGAATGGCCTCGGCCAGGAAGTCGCCGTAGTGCTGCCAGTGGTCGGAGACCAGCAGCCCCTGGATCAGGATGCGCTTGCGGATCACCTGGGCCAGGTTGCGCGGGCCGCTCGCCTCGCCGTTGCTGTTGTACTGCTCGATGAGGCCGCACAGCACGATGCGACCGTGCAGCGCCATGTGATTGAGGGCCGCCTCCAGCATGGCGCCACCGACGTTCTCGAAGTAGACATGGATGCCTTCCGGCGCCAGCCGTGCCAGCTCGGCGTCGAGATCCGGCGTCTCCTTGTAGTTGATCACCGCATCGGCCCCCAGTGTCTTGAGATAGGCGACCTTGTCGGCCGAGCCGGTGGAGCCGATGACCCGCGCCCCGGCGCGCTTGGCGAGCTGCACCGCCATGGTGCCGACCGCGCCGGAGGCCGCCGAGACCAGCAGGGTCTCACCGGCCTGCAACTTGGCGACCTGGTGCAACCCGGCCCAGGCGGTCATGCCCGGCATGCCAAGGGCGCCGAGAAACAGCTGGGGCGGCAGCTCGGTGGCGGGCAAGCGGGTCAGCAGCGAGGCCTTGGCGACGAAGCTGTCTCGCCAGCCCAGCATGCTGCTCACCTTGTCACCCACCTTGAAGTCGGAGTGGCGCGAGGCCAGCACGGTGCCGATGGCGCCGCCTTCCAGGGGGGCATTGAGGGCGAAGGGCGGCACATAGCTCTTGGCCTCGCTCATGCGCCCGCGCATGTAGGGATCCACCGACAGCCACTGGTTGGCGACCAGCACCTCGCCCTCCTGGGGCTCGGGCAGGGCAACGGCCTGCAGGATGAAATCGTCTGGGGCTGGCAGGCCGCTCGGGCGACACAGCAACTGGATCTGATGGCTGAGCTGACTCATGGTATTTCTCCAGGAAAGAGATGGTGGCGTTCGGGAATGAGGCGGCAGTGCGTTGTTCAGACTGCGCCCCTGTGCGGCTCAGGTCCAGCAGTATGATGGCCTGTCGGCTGCATTGTCTTGCGTACAAACTAATGCCAGACTAATCCCGAACAAGTGGTCTGACAACTGTTTTGTGTGCAAATTATTCAGCGCTCCAGTCTCCTGGGGTATACTGGCCGCCATTACCAGCGAGGTGCCCCATGAGTGAATTGAAAAAGCAGGTCTGTTTTGCCCTCTACAGCGCCTCCAATGCGGTGATGCGCGCCTATCGGCCGCTGCTGGACAAGCTGGATCTCACCTACACCCAATACCTGGTCATGCTGTCGCTCTGGGCGCGCGACGAGGTCAGCCTCAAGGAGATTGGCCAGGAGACCGGGCTGGATGCTGGCACCCTGACCCCCATCGTCAAGCGGTTGGAGAGCAAGGGCTGGCTGACCCGCACCGTCTCACGGGAAGACGAGCGGCAAAAATGCATCCGCCTGACCGAGGCCGGGCGCGAGTTGCAGCAAGGGGTCAAGGAGTGCTGCCTGGTGGACAACTTACGCAGCCAGCTGGACTTGGACGATGCGGAGCTGGCCCAGCTGAAACAGCTGTGCGATCGCCTCGCGGCGCAGCTGGGGCGCTGAATCCGACCCCGGCCATGGCTACCCACCAGGGCGCTGCGCAACATCCCCTTTGGACGAATACGCTGCCAGCTGAACCTGTGGTAGATAAAGCCGCCAAAGAGTGTGATGAAGGCGTCATAAAATGACAAAACCGGCCCCTTGGCCGGTTTTTTTCGCGATCTCGCCAGCACTTTGCCGTCTTGTTCATGGTGCACTCACTTTTCTGTTCCCATACTGGCCCCACAGTTCCAGAAGGGGAGAGAGAAGAGATGCAATCATCTATCGTCGGGCTCTCCATTCTGTGGGGGCTGGCCAGTTTTGGTGTTCAAGGGGATTTCATCGAGAGCCGTGATTCCGTTGCGCCGTCCTGGCAGGCCGAGTCCAGAGTGGAGATGGAAGGGTATCTGATAGAGTCATTAGGTGCCGATCGTTGGCTGTTCGACAACGGCAATGAGAGTCTGCTGGTCTCCTTGCCCGAGGGGCAATGGGTGCCTGCCGGCGAGCGGCTGCGTTTGAGTGGCGAGCCTCAGCATGAACAGGCCGGTTGGCTGCTGCAGGTGCAGGATGTCAGCCAGGTGACAGTCTGAGCCTCATCCCAACAGCGGATGAGCGCGGCCAGCGGCCGACCAATCAACATGAATAAAAAGAGGAGGCCAAGGCCTCCTCTTTTTTTGGCGCAGGGCATCAGCCCAGATGATTGAGGGGCAGCGCCGTCTTGTGCTTGATGCGGCGCAGCACGAAGCTGGAGCGCACCCCGGTCACGCCGGGGATGTGGGTCAGCTTGTCCAGCAGGAAGTGCTGGTAGTGCTCCATGTCCCGCACCACCACCTTGAGCTGGTAGTCGGCGTCATTGCCGGTGATGAGATCGCACTCCAGCACCTCGGGCAGATCCTTGATGGCCAGATCGAAGTTCTCGAACCGCTCCGGGGTGTGCCTGTCCATGGAGATATGAATGTAAGCGGTGAGCGTGAGCCCCAGTTGGCGGGCATTGAGCAGAGTGACATGGGTATCGATGAGACCGGCATCCTCCAGTGCCTTGACCCGGCGCGAGCAGGGTGAAGGGGAGAGGCCGACCAGCTCGGCCAGCTCCAGGTTGCTGATGCGGCCATTCTCCTGCATCAACTCCAGAATATGCCTGTCTATACGATCAAGTTTCAGCATTCTCCGTTCCTCGTTGCAATTACTAATTCACTTTTCCTAGATTAAGGGTGAACTATTGCAAAAACAACTGAAAATACCTGCTACTTCGCAACCACTCACCGCCGTGGGAGGGATACTATGGTTGCATCTTCCGGTGGCAAAACAGATACCCGACCAGGTCTCTGTGGTGATTGACCTTATCGGGTCATCAACCCCATCAGCCGTCTGACCTTATCGGGAACTGACGGGCTGGAACGAGGGCATCTCCTCCCCGAAGGCAACAAAGCAGGCATCCCGGCGCCTGCTTTGTTGTTTTTGGCGTCCGGCGTCAGGGCTGAGGCGGGGTGATGCGATAGAGACAGCGCTGATCGCCGTCCAGCAGATATTGTTCCCGCTCCACCTCGGCCGGGGCCAGCAGCTCGCGAAACAGCGCCAGCTCGCTGCGACAAAATCCCCGACAGGCCCGCGCCGCGGCGCAGATGGGGCAGTGACTCTCCCACCACAACCAGCTGCCATCCTCGTCCTGGCGCATGTCCGCCATGTAACCTTCCCGCGTGCGCAGCTCCTTCAACTCCGCCAGCCGATCGGCCAGGGCGGGCTGATCCAGCCGGAGCTGGTAGCGGCTCAACATCTGCTGCTCGCGCTTTTGGATCAACTGCTCCATGCCGGTCTCGCCAAACAGCTGCTGCACGTTGTCGAGCAGTTGCAGGGTCAGCTCGCTGTGGGTGTCGGGGAAGCGCTGCCAGGCCTGCTCGGTCAGGTGCCAGAGCCGCACCGGCCGACCCCGGCCGCGGGCCTCGTCGCTGAATCCGACCCAGCCTTCGGCCTCCAGCGCGATCAGATGCTGGCGGGCGCCCATGGAGGTCATCTGCAACTGCTCGCCGAGGGCGGCGGCGCTCTGGGGGCCATGGGTCTTTAACAGGTAGAGGATCTTGTCGGTGCTGGCGTTCATGGGGTGGCTCTCGTGTTCGACAGGAGGCTTCGGGGGATGGGTGGCAGCTCGAGCAGGCCTTGTCGGTACAGGCGTTGATGGGGCCATTATGGGGAGAGGATTCATTTAAATCAATAATTCACTTTACTTAATGGCGCCACCTTTGCAGTATAAATAAACAAATAACTTTATTTAATGGAATGGACATGGAAGGAATCAAGGCACAGGCCACCCTCTGGGTGCTGGTGATGACGGTGACCCTGGCGGTGGCGGGCTTCAGTCTGCCCTCGCCGGTGCTGGCTCCACTGATGCTGGATCCGGCCCAGGGCATGCTGACGCCGGAAGCCTCTGACTGGAGCCGCAAGGTGTGGCTAGGCGTCATCATGGGGCTCTACCCGCTGTTCCAACTGCTGGGGGCGCCCTGGCTCGGGCGACTGTCCGATCGCTATGGTCGCAAACCCATACTGATCATCTGTCTGGTCGGCGTGCTGGCGGGCTATGCCCTGATGGCGCTCGGCATCGCCTGGCGTTCCCTGCCGCTGCTGCTGCTGAGCCGGGTATTGGAGGGCTTCTTCAACGGTGACATCGCCATCGTCCAGGCGATGGCGGCAGATATGAGCACCACCAAGACCAAGGCGCGCAACTTTGCCAGGATCAACATCGGCATGAACCTGGGTTGGGTGCTGGGGCCGATGATCGGGGGCTACGCCGCGGTGATCTCGGGAGATTACAGTATCGCGGCCTGGCTGGCGGTGGCCATGACGGCGGGCAACCTGCTGCTGGTGCTCTGGCTTATCCCCAACCGGCCACCGGTGCAGGCGGAGCAGGCGCTGGCCAGCCTCTCGACCCGCCAACTGCTGGTGCAACCCCGGCTGTTACCCTACTTCGTGCTGACGCTGCTTAGCTATGGCGCGGTGCAACTCTATTTCACCTACTTCAACGTCTGGTTGGTGGAGCGGCTGGCCTGGGATCCGGTGCAACTGGCCCAGGCGGCGGTGTTGGTGAGTGTGCCCATGATGCTGGGATCCTGGCTGGGGGAATTGCTCGCTCGCCACTGGCGCGGCAGTAGCCTCGGCATCGTCGGCCACCTGGTGATGGCGGCAGGTATGCTGATGTTTATCCTACCGGGGCAGTGGTGGGGGCTGGCGCTCACCTTCATTCCGGCCGGCATCGGCATGAGCATCGGGGAGCTGGCCACCTCGGTCGCTGTCTCCAACCGCAGTCATCCCCAGCAGCAGGGGCAGGCGATGGGGCTCTATCGCGGCTTGGCGGTGGGCAGCGAGATCCTGGCTGTGCTGGTGGGCAGCCTGGTGTTGCTGGCAGGTACCGAATGGCCCTTCTATCTGGCGACGATGTTTGGGTTGATCTGTGCCCTCGGCTTCTATGGCTTGCGCAGGGCGGCGGATCGGAGCCGGCAACCTGACGCCCAGGTCGAGGCTGGCTGATCGGTGGATCACAGATTGGCGCCGGCGGGGCAGCGGGAGCTTGCATCGCGGCGCCGAGTCTGGGACGGTATGACTCTTTGCTCCGTCTTACCCCGTCGCTCGGCGCACCCGGCCAACTCAGGTCATTGCCCCGCGATGCCCGCTTTTGGAGGTGATATGAGCCGTTTCCAGGCCATTGCGTTGGAACCAGGATTGCATGGCACCTCGCGCGATTTAATCTTCTTGGAGGTGATATGAGTCAATACCAGGCCATTGCATTGGAACCGGGATTGTATGGCACCTCGCGCGGATCGACATTTTTGGAGGTGATATGAGTCGTTTTCAGGCCATAGCGTTAGATATGGATGGCACCCTGCTGACCCGGGATCACAAGATCTCGTCCGCCACCCGGGCCGCCCTGGCTCAGGCGCGGGCCCACGGCATCAAGGTGCTGCTGGTGACGGGCCGTCACTTCATGACGGCGCGCCCCTTCCACCACGAGCTGGCCCTCGACACCCCCCTCATCTGCAGCAACGGTGCCTACCTCTACGATCCGGCGCTGGATCGGATCCTGGCGGGGGATCCGCTGGCGGTAGCGCCACTCACCGCCTTGCTGGCGCAGGTCGAGGCGCAGCAGATGGGCGCCCTGTTCCACCTCGATGAGGGCATCGGTTATCTCGGCTGCGATGAGCATGTGGGGCGGATGCGGCGCTGGTCGGCCAATCAGCCGGATCACCTCAAGGTCTCCCTGCTGCCGGCCGAGGATCTCGGTGCCTGGCTGCAAAAACCGGTCTGGAAGCTGGAACTGTTCAATCAGGATCCCGGCCGCTTGCATCGCTTCGTGGGGGAGGTGGTGCAGACGTTGCCCTTCACCCAGGATTGGGCGGCACCCTACGCGGTGGAGCTGGTGCAGCCCGGTTGCAGCAAGGGCAACCGGCTGGCCCAGTGGGCCGCCAGCGAAGGCATTGCGATGGAGAACGTGGTGGCCTTTGGCGACAACAACAACGACATCAGCATGTTCGAGCAGGTCGGGCTGGCGGTGGCCATGGGCAACGCGGCGCCCCAGATCCAGGCCCACGCCCATCAGGTGACGGCGGATCATAACGAGGACGGTATCGCGCTGGCGTTGCAGCGTTGGGTATTGCCCTGAGAGCGAGCAGCCCTGCCGGGCGGCAGGGCTTCAAGTCAGAAGATCAGTCGCCGAAGGAGAACTGGATCACCCGATCCGGGAAGCGAATACGGTTGTACTCCCGGCGCACGCCTTCGTAGTGGCGCACGGCCCTGTCACGCTGGGCGCGGTAGTAGTCCCGCTGCTTGCTGTCGTTTTCGCTTCGGATCTGCTGATCCAGCTGGTAGATGTCCCGCTCGGTGCGCTCCAGCTCCTGCTGTAACTCGCCGAGGCGCTCGGCCAGCAGGAACTCCTTGCGACCGCGATCGAACTGGGTGAGAAAGGTGGTGTCATTGGGGCAGACTCCCAGGTACTCGTTCCCCTCCCGTCCCTTGCTGTAGGCGAGCTCGGGAATGCAGTAGAGCTCAAGCCCCTTGGCGTAACCCCGCTGCCACTCCGCCTCGTCCACCTTGAGGCCATATTCGCCACAGGTCTTGCTGTAGCCGCTGCTGGCCGTCCGGGTCTTGCCTTGGGTGCCATCCTCATAGCCCTGGTTGTACCAACTCATGGCGCGGCACTCCTCTTCGGACAGCGAACTGCAACCGGCGAGCAGCAGGGGCAGGGTCAGCAACAGCATCCTTGGGAACATGGAACGGCTCCTAATGTGAAAGTGCAGGCATTCTAGTGAGGAAGCCCCAGCAGGACAAGCCTTGGCGCCAGCCCGATAGATATGATGTTTTTATCAGTATTTTCAAACCCTTATAACCTTGTCTCCGGCAACCTTTTCTTGCCGGAGGAGGCAGGGTAAACTGCGCCTACTTTTAACTGGCACGTAACAAAAATAATGAAAGTTCTGACCGTGGATTACCGCTCGCCCGATGCGGCCGAGCGCTTCACCGAATCCCTGCGTACCACCGGCTTCGGGGTACTGACCCACCATCCCATCCCCAAGGAGCTGGTGCAGTCCATCTATGACAACTGGTATCGCTTCTTCATGAGCGAGCAGAAGCAGGACTTCCTGTTCAACCGCGAGACCCAGGACGGCTACTTCCCGCCGTCGGTCTCCGAGGTGGCCAAGGGCAACACCCAGAAGGACATCAAGGAGTACTTCCACCTCTACCCCTGGGGTCAGATGCCGGAAGAGCTGAGGGCCCAGGCGATGGAGTACTATGCCTTGGCCAACAACCTGGCCGCCGAGCTGCTCGGCTGGGTGGAGCAATACACCCCGAAGGACATCGCCGCCCACTACAGCTGCTCGCTCTCCTCCATGATTGAAGAGAGCCAGAAGACCCTGCTGCGGGTGCTGCACTATCCGCCGTTCGACGGCACCGAAGCGCCAGGCGCCATCCGCGCCGCAGCCCACGAAGACATCAACCTGCTCACCATCTTGCCCGCCGCCAACGAGCCGGGTCTGCAGGTGAAGGGTTCCGACGGCGAGTGGATGGACGTGCCCTGCGACTTTGGCACCCTGATCATCAACATAGGTGACATGCTGCAGGAGGCCTCCCATGGCTACTATCCCTCCACCACCCATCGCGTCATCAACCCGACCGGTGGCAGTGTCAGCAAGTCCCGCATCTCCCTGCCGCTGTTCCTGCACCCGCGGCCGGACGTGGTGCTCTCGGAGCGTCACACCGCCCACAGCTACCTGATGGAGCGGCTGCGGGAGCTGGGGGTTATCTAGTCCCCGGGATCTTCCCCGTCGATGCAAAACCGGAGCAAAAATGCTCCGGTTTTTGTTTTGTGGCATGAATGGGTGATAAACCGAATATTGTTAGTCATTGCTGCTAATAAGTCGGTTTTAAGCCAGAGATACGACGAGTGATTGCACGGGGTCAGGCGTAGTCTGAGCACCATTCTTGGCCCCTCTGGGTGGGCCCCTCGATTGGAGTTCTCATGAAGCAGTCCCAATGGTCATCCCGGCTCGGTTACATCCTGGCCGCCGCGGGTTCCGCGGTCGGTCTCGGTGCCATCTGGAAGTTCCCCTATGTCACCGCCGCCAACGGTGGTGGCGCCTTCCTGCTGGTGTTCCTGCTGTTCAGCTTCACCCTGGGGGTGGCGGTGCTGATGGGGGAGACTCTGCTCGGTAGCCTGACCCGGCGCGGGGTGGTTGGGGCTTTTAGCGAGTTGATGGGCAAGCGGTGGCGCTGGGTCGGCGCCATGGGGCTGCTCTGCAGCCTGCTGATCTTCTGCTTCTACAGCGTGGTCGGTGGCTGGACCCTGGGCTACACCGGCATGGCGCTGGCGGGTGAGCTGCGCCACGGTGACGGCGCAGCTCTCACCGCCCGCTTCAACGACTACGTCGGCGATCCGCTCTGGCCCGTGCTGACTCACCTGCTGTTCGCGGCCCTCACCTGGTGGTTCGTGCAGGGCGGGGTGCAAAAAGGGGTGGAGCGCACCCTGCGCTGGATGATGCCGGCCCTGTTCATCATGATCCTGCTGCTGGTGGCCTTCGGCCTGACCCTGCCCAACGCCATGGCCGGGGTACGCCACTTCCTGATGCCGGACTTCAGCAAGCTCGGCATGTCCGGGGTGCTGGACGCCCTGGGGCTGGCCTTCTTCTCCCTCTCCATCGGCCTTGGCATTCACACCACCTATGGCGCCTATCTGCCGAGCAGTGAGGGAGTCGGTCGCTCCAGCCTCTGGGTGGTGCTGCTGGCGAGCCTCATCGCGGTGCTGGCGGGGCTGATGATCTTCCCGGTGCTGGCGGCGACCGGCATCGATCCCGCCTCGGGCCCCGGCCTCACCTTTATGACCATGCCGGCGGTGTTCCAGCAGTTGCCGTTCGGCCAGGGGCTGGCGGTGGTATTCTTCGCCTTGCTGGTGGTGGCGGCGCTCTCTTCTTCCATCTCCTTGCTGGAGCATCTGCAATGTTTCCTGTGCGAGAGTTTCGGCTGGTCGCGGCGCGCCTCCTGTAGCCTCATCACTGCGGTGGTGATGGCGGGGGGGATCCCGGTCAGCCTGTCGTTCGGCCCCTGGGCGAGCATCACCCTGTTTGGCAAGAACATCTTCGAGCTGCTGGATTTTGTCACCTCCAACCTGCTGATGCCGATGTTCGGCCTGGCCCTCACCCTGCTGCTCGGCTGGAAGCTCGGCCGCAAGGCGCTGCCCGAAGGGCTGGCTCCCCACTGGCGCCAATTGGTGATGGGCTGCTGGCGCTGGCTGGCGCCCCTGCTCATCGGCGGCATCCTGGTGCGGGGCCTGCTGTGATGCCGGCGGGCGGGCCCCTGGCTCGCCCGCCTTGCTTTGACATCAGAATACGGTTTCCAATCTATCGCCGAGGCCTGCTCGTTGGCGGCATTGACGCAATCTAAAATGCTAAAAAATAATCATATTTCGATATTTAATATTGCAGTTTGAATTGTCGATGCCGCCATGTCGCTGTTCTATGGGCTGAAGTGGACTATTAACTGTCAACTTCTCTTGCCGTGGTTTAGGCTATTGCTCCTTTTTGCCGTGCAGGTTATCCGCTTCATGCCACCTTTCATCGCCTCCTTTGGTCGATTTTTTAGCTCGCAAGAGAGGTGACCTTGCACGCGCAGTTTGTCTGAATGTTCATTGCAAAGGTCGCCAGAGGCGGCCTTTTTTATTTCCCGTCATGGTCAGGAGTCTCGATTCGATGTTGTCTTACCCGGAGGTTGTATGAGCCAGGTTCAGTGGTCTTCCCGTCTTGGGCATGTGTTGGCGGCGGCCGGCACCGCCATCGGTCTCGGTGCCATCTGGAAGTTTCCCTATGTGACTGCCACCAACGGCGGTGGCGCCTTCCTGCTGGTGTTCCTGCTGTTTAGCTTCACCCTGGGGGTGGCGGTGCTGGTGGGGGAGACCCTGCTTGGCAGCCGCAGTCAGCGCGGGGTGCTCGGCGCCTTTAAATCGCTGGTGGGGCCGAACTGGCGCTGGATGGGTTACATGGGGATCCTGTGTGGCTTCTTCATCTACAGCTTCTACAGCGTGGTGGGGGGCTGGACCGTGGGGTATGCGGCGCTGGCGGTGATGGGCAAGCTGAACCTGAGCGAGGGCTCGGCGCTGACCGCCCTGTTCAACGGCTATGTCAGCGATCCCTGGTGGCCCGTGCTGACCCATCTGGTGTTCGCGGGTCTCACCTGGTGGTTCGTGCAGGGGGGCATCCAGAAGGGGGTGGAGCGGGCGCTTCGCTGGATGATGCCGGCCCTGTTTGTCATGATGTTGCTGCTGGTGGGAGTGGGGCTCTCCATGCCGGGCTCCATGGCCGGGGTGCGCCAACTGTTGCTGCCGGACTTCTCCATGCTGACCGGCCAGAGCGTGCTGGACGCGCTGGGGCTGGCCTTCTTCTCCCTCTCCATCGGCCTTGGGGTACACACCACCTATGGCGCCTATCTGCCTAATAGCGACGGGGTGCTGAAATCCGGCGTCTGGGTGGTAACCCTGGCGAGCCTCATCTCGGTGCTGGCGGGGCTGATGATCTTCCCGGCGCTGGCCTCCACCGGTATCGACCCGACTGCCGGGCCAGGCCTCACCTTTATGACCATGCCCGCCGTGTTCAGCCACCTGCCGTTCGGCCAGGGGCTGGGGGTGGTGTTCTTCCTGTTGCTGCTGGTGGCGGCGCTCTCCTCCTCCATCTCCATGCTCGAGCACCTGGTGCGCTTCACCACAGAGGAGTGGGGCTGGTCCAGGCGCGGCGCCTGTCGGGTGCTGACCCTGCTGATCATGGCCTCCGGCATCCCGGTCAGCCTGTCGTTCGGCCCCTGGAGCGAGCTGACCCTGTTTGGCAAGACGATTTTCGATCTGCTGGACTATCTCACCTCCAACCTGATGATGCCGCTGTTCGGTCTGGTGCTGACCCTGCTGCTGGGATGGCGACTGGGGGAGACCATACTGCCCGCCGACCTGTCGCCGGTATGGCGGTTCTGCCTGCTCTGGTGCTGGCGATTGGTGGCACCGCTGCTGATCACCGGCATCCTGGTGCGAGGCATCATCTGATCCGAGGAAGAGCATAAAGAAAGAGGGGTTGGCCAGTGGCCAACCCCTCTTTGTATATCTGGGCATCTGGCGCGGCTTATTGCAGGCCTGGGCCCTTGGCGGAGAAGGGGCAGTCAGATTGCTGAATGAGGCGCTGGCCCTGATGGCCGTTGCCCTGCCAGTGCAGATCGAGCTGGCCGAGCCGACCGAGGTGGCGCAGCTCGAACTCGTAGCGCAGGCAGGGGTTGTCGGTGGGTAGCGCCTTCATTCCCGCCGGTAGCTGATAGCGATAGCGCAGCAAGGGGCCATCCTGCAGCTGGATCTGTTCGGGCACCAATCCCTCCGCCGTGGGGGCGGGCGTCTTGAGGTAGCGGCGCAGGGACGCGGGGGCATCGATGGCCTTCTGGTAGTGCAGCCCGTTCATGGCCGCGAGTTCTTCCTCCAGACGCTCCAGTTCCCCCTCCAGACCATTCAGGGCCTGGCCAAGTTGCTGCTGATGGGCGGGGGCGGCGCAGCCCCCCAGCAACAGGGTCATCAGCAACAGCGGGGCACGGGATGACAACATGGATTTTCCTTGGGGGCGGGCGGCCACTGACTATAGCAGGGGATTGGTGGGCGGTGCGCTGCGCAGCAGACCGGCGAGGCGCTCCAGCCCCTCGGCGACCCGGGCATCGGTGGCCGGCTGACTCAGGCTCAGGCGAATGCCCTGGGGCGCGGCAAACTGGCCGGCAGCGAAGTGCTCGCCGCTGGCAACCCCGACATCAAGGGCATTGGCGGCCTCGACGAACTCCTGACTGCGCCAGGGCTCGGGCAGGGGCAGCCAGGCGTGCATGGATCCCGGATGCCAGCGCGCCCCCGGCAACAGGTGGCGCAGCAGCTCGCCCCGGCGCGCCAGGATCCGTCTCTGTTGCTCGATAAGCGGCATGATCTGGTGCTGGCTCACCAGCTTGCAGGCCAGCTCGATCAGCAGCGGGCTCACCATCCAGCTCGACAGCCGCATAGCCTGGGCGAAGGCGTTGCGCAGCTGGGGCGGGGTCAGCACGAAGCCGACCCGCAGGCCGCCGCAGGCTATCTTGGCCAGGCTGCCGAGGTAGATGACTCGCTCCGGCGCCAGGTTGACCAGGGGCGGGAGCGTGGTCTCGGGCAGCAGGCCATTCACGTCGTCCTCGATGATCAGCAGATCGTGGCGACGGGCGATGGCGACTATGGCTTCCCGCCGCGCCGGGCTCATCACGGCGGTGGTGGGGTTTTGCAGGGTGGGGGTCAGGTAGAGCAGCTTGGCCCGGCGCTGACGGCAGGCCGCATCCAGCGCCGCCGGTATCATCCCCTCCTCGTCGAGCGGCAGGCCCACCACCTGATTCTTCAGCTGACGGGCATTGCCCAGCATGCCGGGGTAGCTGAGCCCCTCGCACAAGATTGTCTCCCCCACGCAGCCGGTGGCCAGCAGGGAGAGCATGATGCCGTGCTGGGCGCCGTGGCTGAACAGCAGGTGCTCCTCCCGGCTGTTGACCCCCAGGCTGGTGAGCCAGTCGACGAACAGCTGGCGCTGCCAGGGGCGGCCCGCCTCCTTGTCATAGCCGAGCAGGGCATTGAGATCCCCGTCCGCCAGCTCCATCAGCATGGGCTTGATGATGGAGGCCCTGTCCAGCGGGATCGGCAGGTTCTGCCACAACTCGATGCGCTGATTGTCCTCGTTGCGGATCACCCACTCATCCACCGGATCCACCGCCGCCCTGACCCAGGTGCCATGGCCCACCCTGGCCGCCAGCAGACCGCGCCGCTCGGCTTCGGAATAGGCGCGGGTGATGGTGCCGACCGTCACCCCAAGCTTGTCCGCGAGGGCTCTGTGGGTCGGCAGCCGGGTCTCGGGGGCCAGGGTGCCATCGTGGATGGCTTGCTCGATGGCCTTGACCAGTTTCAGGTAGATAGGGCCCTCGAATGCATCGAGGTGGGGTGTCCAGATTGTCATGGTGACAATAAATCCATTGATCGCAGAATTGTCTCAATATAGCGTAAATGTCAGCCACGAAACAATGATAAAGGTCACGTTGTATCGATACAATGTGACCATCAAGGAGACAAGATGATGACTATCGAATGGTATGCCACCCTGTTTGGCTTCGCCGTACTTACCTGTGGTACTCCGGGGCCCAACAACCTGATGCTGACCGCGTCCGGCGCGAACTTCGGCGTGCGCCGCACCTTCCCTCATCTGCTCGGGGTCGCCTTGGGTCAGCCGGTGCTGCAGATTGTCCTGGCGCTGGGGCTGCACCCTTTGTTCGAGCGCTTCCCCCTGCTGCGGCTGGGTCTGCAGATCTTCGGCAGCCTCTATCTGCTGTGGCTGGCATGGCGGGTGGCGATCGCCGGTGCCCCCGGTGATCCCGCCAGCCGCGGCCGACCACTGACCATGCTGGAGGGCCTCGGCTTCCAGTTCCTCAATCCCAAGGCTTGGATGATGGGGATCTCCGCCATCAGCCTGTTCAGTCAGGAAGGGATCAACTACTGGCCGAGCCAGATTGCCGTCATGATCATGTTCGTGGTGGTGGCATTGCCGACCTGCTTTGTCTGGGTATTGTTTGGCAATCAGCTGGGCAATTGGATCAGCTCTGAGCAGGGTTGGCGTCGCCTCAATGGCAGCCTTGGCGTGTTGACGGCCCTGTGTGTGGTGATGCTCTGGTATTGAGGCCTGTTTGATTTTTTATGCGAAGAAAATGCATTGGCGAGCTTGTCGTCAAGGGCTCGGCTCTGCATATTAGAAGGCTTGCTGTCACATTTTGAGGTTGAGATGGATCTGAACTGGTTGCTCCCCCTGGCGGGCTTTGCCCTGATCACCTGCGGTACGCCCGGGCCCAACAACATGCTGCTCACCAGCGCCGGGGCGGCCCAGGGTTTTCGCCGCTCCCTGCCGCTGCTGGTGGGGGTGGTGGGCGGCATCAATCTGATGATCCTGGCCATGGCGCTGGGGCTCGGGGTGGTGTTCGAGAAGCTGCCGCTGCTGCACGAGGGGCTCAAGATCCTGGGCTCTGCCTACCTGCTCTGGTTGGCCTGGAAGGTCGCCACCGCCAGCGGCCCGGCAGAGGGCAGCCGGCCGCTTATCCCGGCCCATCAGGGCGCCATGTTGCAACTGCTCAACCCCAAGGCCTGGATGATGGCGCTCTCCGCCATCAGCGGTTTCACCCTGGCGGGGGATGCCTACTGGCCGTCCGCGAGCTGGGTGCTCGGCACCTTCTTTATTACCGGCCTCTACACCGGTGCCTTCTGGGTGTTGTTCGGTGCCCAGGTACGCCGCCTCATCCGTACAGCCCAGGGCTGGCGTCGTTTTAACCTCGGCATGGGGATCGCCACGGCGGCCTGCGTGCTGATGATCTGGATCTAGGTGCTTGCACCTGCCCTTCTGTCTTGTTGGCCCTGCGGGGCCTTTTTTATCTGCGGGTGGCGCCACTGTCGCCATTCCCTCAAGGAGCAAGGATGAAATGTATCGGTCTGCTGGGTGGCATGAGCTGGGAGTCCACCGTCAGCTATTATCAGGCGCTCAACCGGGGCGTGCGGGCGCGGCTCGGCGGCCTGCACTCGGCGCGGGTGCTGCTCAACAGCGTCGATTTTGCCGAGATAGAGCGCTTGCAACATGCCGGTGACTGGCCTGCCACCGCCCGGCTGCTGAGCGTCGCCGCCCGGGATCTGCAGGCGGGGGGCGCGGATTTTCTGCTGATCGGCACCAATACCATGCACAAGGTGGCACCCGAGATAGAAGCCGCCATCGAGATCCCGCTGCTGCACATCGCCGATGCCACCGCCAAGCGGCTGGTGGCCGACGGGGTGAGCCGGGTCGGTCTGCTCGGTACCCGCTTCACCATGGAGCAGGATTTCTACAAAGGACGGCTGGAAACCCTGTTCGGGTTGGAGGTGCTGGTACCCAAGGAAGCAGAGCGGGAGCGGGTCCATCGCATCATCTACGACGAGCTTTGTCTAGGGGAGGTGCATGACGCCTCCCGTGCCGAGTACCTGGCCATCATCGCCGGACTGGCTGAGGCGGGTGCCCAGGCGGTGATCCTGGGTTGCACCGAAATCGCGCTGCTGGTGGGGGATGAGAAGGCTGCGGTGCCGCTCTACGATACCACCGCCATCCATGCCGAGGCGGCGGTGGAGTGGGCGCTGAGCTAAAGATTGTTACCAGAGTTCGCAGCGAAAAGAGCATAAAAAAAGAGGCGCCATGGCGCCTCTTTTTGCTGTTGGAGCAAGCCTTTGCTTAAAGGTGGCTCTGCTTACACGTGGCTATACATGGCCTCGATCTCGCTCTGGTACTTGGCCTCGATGATCTTGCGGCGCAGCTTCATGGTCGGGGTGATCTCCCCCAGCTCCATGGAGAAGGCGCTCGGCAGCAGGGTGAACTTCTTCACCTGCTCGAACTTGGCCAGCTCCTGCTGCAGTTCGTGAATGCGCGACTCGAAGAACTCCACCACCCGGGAGTGGCGCAGCAGCTCGGTCTTGCACTGGTACTGCAGGTTGATGGAGCGGGCGTACTCCTCCAGGGACTCGAAGCAGGGCACGATCAGCGCCGACACGAAGTGGCGGGCGTCGGCGACGATGGCGATCTGCTCGATGAAGCGATCCTTGCCGAGGGTGCCTTCCACCAGTTGCGGGGCCACGTACTTGCCGTTGGAGGTCTTCATCAGCTCTTTCAGGCGCTCGGTGAAGTAGATGTTGCCCTTGCCGTCGAGTTCACCCGCATCACCGGTACGCAGGAAGCCGTCTGCCGTCATCACATCAAAGGTGGCGTCCGGCTTGTTGTAGTAGCCGCGCATCACGGTCGGGGAGCGCACCAGCAGCTCGTTGTTCTCACCGAGTTTCACCTCGATGCCGTCCATGACGGTACCGATGGAACCCAGCTTGAACTGTTGATCCTCGTAGCAGCAGACGGTGGCCGTGGTCTCGGTCATGCCGTAGCCGTATTTGAGGTTGAGCCCCATGGCCTGGAAGAAGAGGTTCACATCGTCCGCGAGACGGGCGCCGGCGACCGGCAGGAAGCGGGCGCGACCACCGAAGCGGGCCCGCAGCTTGCGAAACACCAGTCGCTCCGCCAGCGCGAGCTTGGCATAGAGCAGGGGTGAGGCGGACTTGCCCGCCTGACGGGTTGCCACCATTTGCTTGCCGACCCCGGTGGCCCAGCCGAACAGGGCGCGGCGCAGACGCGGTGCCTGGGCGACCTTGGCCTGGATCATGGCGTAGGCCTTCTCGTAGAGGCGCGGCACGGCGCACATCACGGTCGGCTGCACCTCGCCGATGACGTCCATCACCTTCTGCGGATCGCGAATGTAGACGTTCTCGGCGCCGCAATAGAGCACGTAGTAGGTCCAGGCGCGCTCGAACACGTGGCTGAGCGGCAACATGCACAGGGACACATCCTGCTCGTTCATGTCCAGGCGGCGGTCATGCATCTCGAAGCAGGCGGCGATGTTGGCAAAATCGAGCATGACCCCCTTGGGTTCGCCCGTGGTGCCGGAGGTGTAGATCAGGGTCAGCAGGTCATCCATTCGGTAGTGCTGTTCGCGAAGGCGCAGCTCCTGCTCGCTGGGCTGATGATTGCCGGAGGAGAGGAAGGTCTGGAAGTGACTGGCCGCTGCGCAGCCGCGCAGATCGACGTTGCCATCGAGGGCGACGAGCTGGCGGATCTCGCCTTCATTTAGCAAGACGAGCGCCTGATCAAACTGTTGCTGCTCACCCACGAACAGCAGCTGGATGCCGGCATCACGCACTATGTAGCGCAGCTGATCCAGGGTGCTGGTGGGGTAGATGGGCACGCTGACGCCGCGGGCGGCCAGGATGCCGAGATCGGCCTGGGTCCACTCCGGCATGTTGCGGGCATAGATGCCGACCATCTCGGTAGGCTGGTGGCCGGTGCGGATCAGGGCCTGGGCACAATAGTCCATCGCCTGACCCAGGGTGCGCCAGCCGATGGCACGCCACTGGCCATCTTGCTGAACGCGCAGGGCGGCCTTGTTGCCAAGGCGGGCAATGCGTTCACGCATCAGTTTAACCAGATGAAACTGCGACATGGTCAATCATCCTCAAGTAACAGTTGTACGCCCGCAGGGGGCATTTAAAACCGGGCTGGAGTTTAAACTCTAGCATTACAGCTTACAAGTGTGCGCTGTTTGTTCTGGATCACAAAGTCGTCAAGTCGAAGCGACTCAGGCATGATGGGGCGAGTATTCGGATTCGTTCAGGGAGGGGGACTATGAGTATCGGGATCAAGAGCCTCATCACGGGCGCCTTGCTGGTGCTGGCGGGAGCCGGTGGTCTCTGGTATGCCCTCGGCGGCTTGCCGTCCGGAGACGACAATCCCTGGCTGAGCGGGGCCGAAGGCTATGAGCAGGCGCAAGAGCTGGCGCTGCAACAGGGCTATCCCCTGCTCTATGTGATAGAGAGCGCCAAGTGCCGGCGCTGCAAGGCGCTCGATGCAAGGCTGTGGCGCTCACCCGAGATGCAATCCACCCTGGCCGACCTGGTCAAGGTGCGCCTCAACCCGGATGCGGGAGACGGCAGTAGCCACATTCTGCGCCGCTTCCCCAAGGTGGCAACGCCGCCCGGTGTCTATATCCAGCGCCCCGGTGAGTCGTTGCGCCCCATCAACATCGAGGTGGAGGATCAACAGATCTGGATGCCCGGGGTCACCTATGGCCGCGGCTTCTTCATGCCGCTCTCGGCCGCGGGGTTTGACGCCGTGCTGCGGGTCACCCTCGCCCTGGAGGACCCCGCCATCGACAACGCGCCGCTGCCTTGAGCGCACGGCGCGAGTCGACGTGGATCCCACAAGACATGCAGCTCGAATCGCCCCAGCCAATGCCGTGGGGCCTTGGTCGGGAATAGAGGTTTAGAGGTCGCGCCGATGGAAGATGCGCAGCTAGCCCCCAGCCAGTAGCTTGAGGCGACGTAGCGGCTTAGAAGTCGAACAGGCGGGACATCAGCACAGCGTCTTCCCTGTCCTGGCCGGTGCCGTAGTAGCCATCACGGCGGCAATATTCGGCAAAGCCCTCACTCTCGTAGAGCGCGATGGCGCGTTTGTTGCCGGCGCGCACCTCCAGAAACCAGGCCTCCGCCTTCTTGGCCTTGCTGCGGGCGAGGTACTCCTTGAGCAATGCCCGGCCGAGCCCTTTTCCCTGAAAGTCGGGATGCACGCAGATGTTCATCAGCGAGCTGTCGCCCGCCACCAGATCCGAGATATAGAAACCGGCAGGGCGCTCGCCGATCAGCATCAGCCCGTTGAGATAGCGCGGCCCGAAGCAGGAGAGCAGATTGGCCTGGCTCCAGGGCTCCTGATGGGCGGCCTGTTCGATGGGATAGATCAGCTCGAAATCGGATTCGAGCAGGGGGCGAAAGTGGGGCATGGCGTCAGACATGGGGACTCCGGGAAGGATTGGCACTTGCGATGGGGGGCATGGGCGTGCCATGTTCGTGGCATGAGCGTCGATGGCCGCAGGATGAGCCGCCTGACTCAGCCGGGCAAACGCTGCCGCAGCTGCTGCCACAGGCTGCGCTTCTGGGCCGCGTCGGGCTGCAGTGGGCACACCAGGGCGTCGGGCCAGCGGGGATCGGCACTGGTCAGCCAGAGCAGGGGAGGCGTCAGCCCCTCGGGCAGGCTCTCCAGCAAGCTGACTTCGTCCGCGTCGATGCCGAGTAACTGGCAGATATCCCCCAGCAGGGCCGGGGCGGGCAGGGCCGGAGCCAGCAGCCATAATTTGCCCGTAGGCATCGCCACGACGGCCGGCGCCGCGGTAACCGTGGGCGCTGCACTCTCGTCCTGCGCCGGGGTGGCATGGCCAGCCAGCAGGCTTGGCGCTCTTAGCTGCCAGCTCGAGATGCCCATCCGGGTCAGGATGCGCTGACGCAATGGGTCCAGCAGGGGATCTTGCATGGCGAAGGCTCACTCTTGATCTGCATTGGGGTAAATCTTGATGCGCAGAGTACACTTTCGCGGGTTTTGCTGCACCCCTGAGTTTGCGTTTGCACGCGGCGCCGGAGGCGCAACGCCGCAGCGCTTGCGAGTCGATGCGAGCCTTGAATCGCGATATGAACCGTGATCTTCGGTGCTTGGCGGCGGAGATGACCAGAATCAACAGACCATCGTCGTGGTGCGGGGCCAGAGGCCGGACCCGCGCTCACCGGCGACCACCCCAGCTTCGGAACCGTGCCTATGCCGCCTTTAGCCCAGAATACCGTTCGTACCCTGCCCATCCATGAGCGTCTGCCCAGATTGCTGGCCGCCCTCGGCGAGGGGCTCTACGAGCGGCAAGATGCACTGCGGCTCGGGCTGCTGGCCGCCCTCAGTGGCGAGAGCGTCTTCCTGCTGGGCCCGCCCGGCATCGCCAAGAGCCTGATCGCCCGTCGCCTCAAGCTGGCCTTTCACGATGCCCGTCATTTTGAATACCTGATGACCCGTTTCAGCACGCCGGAGGAGGTATTCGGCCCCCTCTCCATCCAGGCGCTCAAGGAGGATGGCAAGTACCTGCGGCTGACCCGCGGCTACCTGCCGGAGGCAGAGGTGGTGTTTCTCGACGAGATCTGGAAGGCGGGCCCGGCCATCCTCAACACCCTGCTCACCGCCATCAACGAGCGCCAGTTCCGCAACGGCGACAGCCAGCACCCTATCCCCATGCGGCTGCTGGTGACCGCATCCAATGAATTGCCCGCGCCGGACAGCGGCCTGGAAGCGCTCTATGACCGTATGCTGGTGCGGATCTGGATGGACAGGGTGCAGGAAAAATCCAACTTCCAGGCCATGCTGGCGAGCGACGGTCACTCGGGGCAGAATCTCTCGCCCTCGGTACAGATCCATGGCGAAGAGTATGAGGCCTGGCAGGAGCAGATCGAGCAAGTGCGCCTGCCGGACGCCTGTTTCGAGCTTATCTATCAGCTGCGCCAGCAGCTCGACAGCCAGCTCGGTCACGGCTGTTATGTGTCGGATCGGCGCTGGAAGAAGGCCGTCAGGCTCATCAAGGCGAGTGCCTTCTTCAACGGTCGTGACGAGGTGGCGCCGCTGGATCTGCTGCTGTTCAAGGATTGCCTCTGGCACGACGAGGCGTCTCGCACCGCCTTGCTGGAGATGATCGGCGAGTTCTCCCGTCTCTATGGCTATCAGCAACTGGCCATGACCCGCCAGCTGCTCTCCCTGCGCGAACAGTTCAAGCAGTTGAAAGGGGCCGTCTCCCAACGCCTCGGTTGCAAGGCCATCAAGCGCAAGCAGTGGTTCGGCCGCCGCGCCCGTGGCACCCAGCTGCCGCTGCTCAACGCCAAGCCGTTTGGCAAGCAGGTGCATTTCCACCTGCTCACCCCGGCGCCGCTCGATGGCGGCGATCCCGAGCGCCTGACCGGCACCCTCACCTTCGATCGCACCCTGCTCTCCCACTGGTATCCGGCCGGCGAGGCGCTGGTGGGCTGGCCCCTTGGCAATCCCAAGGAGGGTCACTTCGAGCTGGTGCTGGATGATCAGCTGCGCCTGCACGTGCTGGACATCCAGCGCCAGCCGGTGCCGCTGGTGCTGGTGGAGCGCACCGCCATCCCCGAGCTGGTGATCGCCCCCTGGCAGGCCGAGCTGGACGAGCTGGTGGTCCAGGTGGGCCGGGTGCAGCAGAGCCTCAAGGGGCAGCGCAGCCTGTTCGAGCGCCATCAGCAACACCTGTTTATCGGCGATCACTGGTTGCAGCAGGTGGAGGACAGCTTCTTCGTGCTGAACCGGGATCTGGATCAGTTGCGCAGCGATCTGCAGCAGTGGCGCGACCGCCTGCCCGGGCTCGATGCATGATGATATTTTGTGCTGCATTAGTCACAAAAAACACGTCAAACATGCTGTCTACGTGTGACTGGCAGCATCTCCTTTGCCGGTGTCGCCCCCTAAGGAGATCCCGTGCTTGAGATCGGCATGATGGACCTGGGGCTCCTCATCGGAGAGGGGGAGCTCGCGGGGGAGATGGCGCTGCTCTTGGCCTCCACCCCCAAGATCTCCGAATTCCTCAAGCGCTCTCCGTTGCAGGGCAAGCTGCTGAAAAAACGCATCCAGCACTGGAGCGAGCAGCTCGGCGAGGAGATGCGCCACAAACCGGTGCCGGTGGCGCTGGAGCGGGAGTACCTGCTCTATCAGGCCCATCGTCTGTTGCCGTTGCCAGAGCTGGTGGGCCGCCTGCCGAGCCTGCTGGAGACCCTGGAGCAGCAGAGCCCCTTCGCTGGCGATGCCCGCAGCTTGGTGCGCCAGATCATGGTGCAGCCGACCGAGAGTCTGCGTCAGCTGTTCATCGAAAAATGGCGGGCCAGCCTGGTGGGCAGCCTGTTGCAACTGCAGCAGCAGATCGCCGAGGCGGAGCGGGAGAAGCAGCGCCAGGAGATTGAGGATCAGCTGCTGGCGAACCGCACCCTGGCCGATGCGCTGGATCCGCACCAGATCTCGGCCGGTGGCCTCTGGGACTTGGCCCAGGGCATCTGGCACAAGCGCAGCCTGGTGCTGGTCAAGCAGTATGCCCGCATGTTGCAGCAAGAACCCCTGCTGGCGGAGATTGCCGCCCTGCTCGGGCGCAGCGAACGGGACAGGCGCAGCGACGCCAGGACTCTGCCGCCGGTGCAGGTTCATGAGCTCGAAGAGGTGCAGACCGACGATGTGCCGGACGATCTGGTGGGGGTGCATCCCGCCAGCGATCTGATGCGATTGCTGCCGAGCGAGGCGGTGATGCTGGCGCTGCCCGAGCTGGAGCTGGAGTTCTATCGCCGCTATCTGGAGCGGCGCCTGCTCAGCTACCAGTCACGGGGCACTTTGCCGCGCCAGCGCCTGATGTTGCGCACCCCGGAGCAGGGGGGGCAGGAGCCGCAGCCGCGCGGACCATTCATCGTCTGCGTCGATACCTCCGGCTCCATGGGCGGCTACCCGGAGGAGTGCGCCAAGGCGCTGTTCCTGGCCCTGCTCAAGCTGGCGATGGAGGAGAAGCGAGGCTGCTATCTGATGCTGTTTTCCACCGAGGTGGCGACCCTCGAGATCACCGCCGAGACCGGTCTGGACAAGGCGGAGCGCTTCCTCTCCATGAGTTTTCACGGCGGTACCGATCTGGTGCCCTGCCTCGAGAAGGCGCTGACTCAGCTCGAACAACCGGACTTTGCCAAGGCTGATGTGCTGGTGATCTCCGACTTTATCGCCCAGAGCCTGCCCCATGCCCTGCTCGATCGGATGAACCTGCGGCGCAAACAGCAGACCCGCTTTCACGCCGTCGCCATGTCGCGCCACGCCAAGCCGGCCATCTTGCGGGTGTTTGACAACAGCTGGCTGCTCGACTGCGGCCTGCGTGGCCGCCTGCTCAGGCGCTGGCAACGCAGCTAAGACAATAGACCCAGAGAGCTCAGCGGCTGTCATCTCGGGCTGGGTTGCACAGGTCTTCTTTGAGGAAAGGGATCGGGAGGATAAACACTGGCAGTACCACGGCACCGGCTGTCAGGGGAAGGGGGTATGACCCAGCCCCCGCTCGTTCACTTGTTCTTGATCCAGCAGCGGCTGGCCACTCGGCTGGGCGATATAGAAGCCCCGTTTGCCGCCGTGTTTGACTCGGTACATGGCCTGATCGGCCCGGGCCAGGGCGCTGCTGAAATCATCCTGTGGCCGAATGGTCGCGATCCCCATGCTCAGCCCCACGACCACCTCACCATTTGGCAACTCGAACGGGGTGGCGATGGTGTCGATGCACCGGCGAGCCAGCTGATGGGTGCGGGGATCCTCGCTGTGCCAGGGTAGCAACAGCACGAACTCGTCGCCGCCGAGCCGGCCCAGCTTGACCTCTTCGCCGCAACAACTGCGCAGGCGCTGACTGAGCGCCAGCAGCAGCTCGTCGCCGGCGCGGTGACCCAGGTTGTCGTTGACCTGCTTGAAGTCATCCAGATCGATAAAGCAGATGGTCTTGAACGTATGCGGAAACTGGCGCTGCAGCGCGTTGCGGTTGAGCAGGCCGGTGAGGGGATCCCGGTGGGCGAGGCGGGCCAGCTGCTGCTCGTACTCCTTCTCATGGGTGATGTCGATGTGGGTACCCATCACCCGGATAGGGTTGCCCTCGGCATCCCGCTCCACCACCCGCCCTCTGTCCAGCACCCAGGTGACCTTGCCATCCTTGGCGAGCATGCGGTGCATCGCCTGATAGAAGGGACTCTTGCCTGACAGGTGATCGAAGAAGGCCTGCAATACCTGCTCCCTGTCTTCCGGGTGCAGGTGGGCGCGCCACACGTCGAAGTGGGCCGACAGCTCCTTGGGCTGATAGCCGAGCATGGCGCCCCAGCGCCGGTTGAAGATGACGAGCTTGCCGGTGGGAACGTGGTTCTGCCAGATGCACAGGCCGGTGCCGTCCATGGCGGCATCCAGTTTCTCGCGAGCGTCCTCGGCGATGCGTTTCAGGCGCTCGTTTTCCTGCAGCAACCTGTCATAGGCCTCCTGCAGCTCCTCATGGGTCATTCATCATCCCTTTCCTTATCCGGTTGTGCCTATAGTCGATGCAGATTTTCCTTCTGTAAAGAATGAGATAGCGGGTGGCTTCACAGCGTGCAGATTGATTTCTCTGGCTGGCGATGACTGTGCGCCTGCCAAAAGGAGGGATATGATTGACGCAGCGAGCACGGCATCCGTGCAATCGAATGGGGAAACCGAATCGGCATGAAGATCCTGATGAGCTGGAGCCTGCTGCTATGGCTGTGCTGGACCCCGGTCTGGGCGGAGCAAGTCGCACTCACCGAGCCCGCCTTGTTGCAGGAGTTGCAACAGCTGGAGGAGAACCCTCAGCCACAGCAGGTGTTCCACGAGCGCGTCGCCGCCCTGGTGGCCCTGCGTGACAGCTATCCAGCGGAGGTGCAGGGGCGCATCACCCGGCTGCAATGCTGGGCCCAGCCGGCGGATCGGGACGAGGAGTACCAAAGTGCGGTGATCTTCGCCGACCGCGCGCTGGCGCTCGCTCGGGCCCGCAAAGATCGCGTCACCGAGAGTGGCCTGCTCGCTTGTCGCGGCTTCCATCAACAGTTGCTCGGCAACATGCAACAGGCAGGTCAGGATTACGATGAGGCGCTGACTCTGGCGCGCAGGTTGGGGGATAACAAGCAGCGCGCCGATATTCTCAGCCTGCGCGGCGAGATGTACTCCTATCAGGGGGAGATGGCCGAGGGGCTGATGGAGCTGATGGATGCCCATCGACGCTACGAGGAGATCGGGCTCGACAGCAAGGGCCGGGAGGTGCTGGCCAAGATCGCCAATGCCTATCGCCGGATGGGACTCTTTGAGCGGGCTGAGGGCTACTTTCAGGAGCTGGAGTACGACTTTCGCACCCGCAATGAGCAGGAGAGCCTGATCGAGATCCGCTCCCAGCAGGGGCTGCTCTACAGCGAGATGGGGGAGTATGACAGAGCGCTGCCGCTGATGGCACAGGCCGAGCAGTACTATCAGGGGCAGCAACAGCGGGGCATGCTGGCCTGGAGCCAGATTGAGATGGCCACCATCTTGCTTCATCAGGGCAAGACGGCGCAGGCGCAGGAGAAGCTGGAGCAAGCTTCCCGTTTGCTGCATCAGGGGGAGGGGGCCGACAGCGTGACCCGGGGTCACTGGCACATCGTCATGGCCACGGTGCAGGACGCCATGGGGCAATCGGCCAAGGCGCTGCACCACCTGGCTCTGGCCGAGCCGATTTTTGCCAAGGAGCAGAACTTGCGCTTCCTTGCCTGGATCCATGAGGTACGGGCCCGGGTGCTGGAGCGGCAGGGGCGCATCCGGGAGGCGTTGACCAGCCTCAAGCAATTCGTGCAGACCAAGCAGGCGCTCGAGCAGATGCTGCGGGAGCAGCGCTCCTTGCAACTGCGTTTCGAGTTCGATCTCGCCCGCAAGGAGCTGGAGAACCAGGCCCTCAGATCCAACCAGCAGTTGCAGGCCGAGAAGCTCAAGCAACTGCAGGAGCGGCGCTACTGGCAATATCTGGTGGTGATCTTGCTTATCCTGGTGATGGGCATCCTGGTCATTCATCAGCGCGGTCGCACCCGCAAGATGCATCGGCTCGCCATGACCGATGAGCTGACCGGCATCCACAACCGGCGCCAGATCCAGGCCAAGGGGCGCAAATGGTTCAGCGAGGCGCGCGAGAGCGGCAAGCCGCTGTGCGTGCTGCTGCTGGATATCGACCACTTCAAGAAGGTCAACGATCAGCTCGGCCACCACGTGGGGGATCGGGTGCTGACCGCGGTGGCCCAGTGCATCGAGGATCAACTGCGCAGCCTGGACAGGGTCGGGCGCAACGGTGGCGAGGAGTTTCTGGTGTTGCTGCCAGATACCCGGATCGACGAGGCGGCCGAGGTGGCGGAGCGAATTCGCCAGCAGGTCTCCTTGCTGCGCATCGAGGGAGTACCTGAGGATCACCCCATCCATGTCAGCATCGGTTGTGCCCAGTACCGTCGTCAGGATGACAACCTGGGGGAGCTTGTCCGCCGCGCCGACGAGGCCATGTACCTGGCCAAGCAGAGCGGGCGCAACCGGGTGGTGAAGGCGCAATGATCCCGCCCGGGCAGGGGCCCGCCTTGCTGTTAAGCCGGGCTGGGTATTTTTCACTCGCGCGGGTATAATGTCGCGCAATTTTGCTTTGGCTCAGGCGAGAAGACCCATGTAACGCAACACTCCGTCTTTCCCCACCAGGTTGGCCAGATGCCAGTTTGCGTGGCGTTGTTGCGTCTAGCCGGGCCCTGAGTCGAGAGCGGCATCCCGGATTTATTCCCACGGTGGCTTAACGCCGCCGCTAAATAGAAGAACATCGAACTATGTCTGCTGAATTTCTGAGTGAAGTCTCCAAGAGACGCACTTTTGCGATCATCTCGCACCCGGATGCGGGTAAAACCACCATCACCGAGAAAGTCCTGCTGTTCGGACAGGCCATTCAGCGCGCCGGTACCGTCAAGGGCCGTGGCTCGGGCCAGCATGCCAAATCCGACTGGATGGAGATGGAGAAGCAGCGCGGTATCTCCATCACTACCTCGGTGATGCAGTTCCCCTACAGCGATTGCCTGGTCAACCTGCTCGATACCCCGGGTCACGAGGACTTCTCCGAAGATACCTACCGAACCCTCACGGCGGTCGACTGCTGCCTGATGGTCATCGATGCCGCCAAGGGCGTCGAAGATCGTACTCGCAAGCTGATGGAAGTCACCCGCCTGCGCGATACCCCCATCCTCACCTTCATGAACAAGATGGACCGCGAAGTGCGCGATCCCATGGAGGTCATGGACGAGGTGGAGCGCGAGCTGAAGATCATGTGCGCCCCCATCACCTGGCCCATCAGCTGCGGCAAGTCCTTCAAGGGTGTCTATCACCTCTACAAGGACGAGACCTACCTGTACCAGACCGGTCAGGGCCACACCATCCAGGAGAAGCGGGTGGTGAAGGGGTTGCACAACCCCGAGCTGGATGCCGCCATCGGTGAGGATCTGGCGGCGCAGCTGCGCGGCGAACTGGAGCTGGTGCAAGGCGCCTCCCCCGAGTTCGATCACGATGCCTTCATCGCCGGCGAGATGACCCCGGTCTTCTTCGGTACCGCGCTCGGTAACTTCGGTGTCGACCACATGCTGGACGGCCTGACCGACTGGGCCCCGGCCCCGATGCCGCGCAAGGCCGAGAGCCGTATCGTTGCCGCCACCGAGGAGAAGTTCTCCGGTTTCGTGTTCAAGATCCAGGCGAACATGGACCCGAAACACCGCGACCGTATCGCCTTTATGCGCATAGTGTCAGGTACCTACAGTAAAGGCATGAAGATGCGCCACGTGCGCATCGGCAAGGACGTGAACATTTCCGACGCCGTCACCTTTATGGCCGGTGACCGCGAGCAGGCCGTCGAGGCCTGCGCCGGCGATATCATCGGCCTGCACAACCACGGCACCATCCAGATCGGTGACACCTTCACCCAGGGTGAGGATCTGAAGTTCACCGGCATCCCGAACTTCGCTCCCGAGCTGTTCCGTCGCATCCGCCTGCGCGATCCGCTCAAGCAGAAGCAGCTGCTCAAGGGGCTGGTGCAGCTCTCCGAAGAGGGCGCCGTGCAGGTGTTCCGTCCGCTCATCAGCAACGACCTCATCGTCGGTGCGGTCGGTGTGCTGCAGTTCGACGTGGTGGTCTCGCGTCTGAAGAGCGAGTACAACGTCGAGGCCCTGTACGAGGCGGTCAACGTCTCCACCGCCCGCTGGGTGGAAGGTACAGACGTCAAGAAGTTCGAGGAGTTCAAGCGCAAGAACGAGCTAAACCTGGCGCTCGATGGCGGTGACAATCTCACCTACATCGCCCCGACCATGGTCAACCTGCGCCTGGCCCAGGAACGTCACCCCGACGTGCTGTTCCGCCAGACCCGCGAGCATTGATATTCGTTCGTAAGGCTGGAAGGCTGACAATAAAAAGACCCCGCTTCGGCGGGGTCTTTTTTATGGCGATCGAGATAGAGATAGAGATAGAGATAGAGAAGGAACAATCCGTCGCCAACTTATTTTCTCCCTTCTCCCCTCGTGGGAGAAGGGTTGGGGATATTTGACTGTGGGCTAGAAGGCGCGCAGCAGCCTGGCCGGATTGCCAGCATAGGTGCCTGGGATCAGGATGTCGCGGGTCACTACTGCGCCGGCACCTATGACGGTTCCCCGGCAGATCCGCACCGGCAAAATGGTGGCGTTCGAACCGATGGAGACCTCATCTTCGATGAAGGTCCGACCCCAGTTTGCAGGATCAGGGTCTGGGCTTCCCTCTTGAAACAGGTCATTGGCAAAGATGACGCCGTGGCCGATAAAGCAGCGAGCCCCGACTGTGACGTACTCACAGATAAAGCTGTGGGACTGGATCCGGGTGCCCGATCCTATGCTAACGTTCGACTGGATCTCGACGAAGGGGCCAACGAACACATCGTCGGCCAAGGAACAACCATAGAGATTCACCGGTTCAACCAACTTCACGCGCTTGCCAAACTGCACATCACGGATACCGACCGTCAGGTGAGTAGGGCCGTTCATACCGTGTTTTCCGGTATTAGCGTCAGCACCATGCAGATCTCGCAGGCATCGTGGCCGGTGCTACCAAGCGGGCCCGGCAGGTGCTCGAAGCCAAGCGACTCGTAGAGCGCGGTCGCCTCGCGCAGCACGCCTGTGGTCTCCAGATAGCAGCGCCGGTAGCCGAGGGCTCTGGCTTCATTCATGGCTTGCAGCACCAGCCGCCGTCCCAGTCCCAGTCCACGCAGGGTGGGCATAAAGTACATCTTCTGCAGCTCGCAGATCTCCTCTTCCCCCGCCAGCGGCGCTATGCCGCCGCCGCCGAGAATGGTGCCGTCCGGCCCTTCGATGACCCAGTAGTGACTGCGTTCCCCCTGGTAGGTTTCATGGAGGAAGTCGAGATTGGGATCCGCCACGCCATAACCCTTGTCGGCGGTGAGGCCGTATTCGGCGGAGACGGCACGCACCACGGCGGCGATAGGAGGGTTATCGGCAGGAGTGATGGGGCGAATGCGATAACCCTGCTGGCGACGGGCGCGGGAGAGGGCGCTGCGATAGAGCCGCAGACCATCCCACAGGCGCTCGCTCTCGGCCGGGCTGAGCTGGGCCAGGGCCTGCTCGGTGGCGCTGTCCATCTCCTGATGCAGGGCCAGCAACTGGGCCTGACCGGCCTGGGTGAGACGGGCCTCCTTGCTGCGTCCGTCCGAGGGATGGGGGTGCCAGTCGATAAGGTCACGCTCGGCGAGGCGGGCAAGGGGGCGACTGGCGTTGGACTTGTCGATGCGCAGCCGCTCGGCCAGTTGCTGATTGGTGGCAGGGCCATTTTCCAGTTCGATCAGCAGGTGAGCTTCGAGCGGGCTCAGGGCCAGTGCGCCGCACTGTTGGGAGAGCATACCGAGCTCGCGTACCAGGTCGCGTGACAGGGCACGCAGGGGGCGGGGATCCATGGTAAAGATATCCTTTTGGTTGTCATCAGCAACCAATATAGCTAGATAGTTGTTACTAGCAACCTCTTTCTCGGGCAAATGATGGAGTATGGGGACGGACAGGGGGATGGCGGGTACAAAAAAAGGGCCCGGGAGGGGGCCCAAACATTGGAAACCCGCGCCGGAGCGCGGATCCCATCCTTGGTCAGTAACAGAATCAGTTAGACGCCTCGGTCTGTATGGCGTCGGTGCAAGGCTCCGGGTATTCCGTCGGCTTCGCCTTGGGCAATCAACGGTGCGGGTTTATACCAACTCGGCCAGCATGGCATCGGCATAGGGGACCAGCGGCTCGGCCTTCTTCACCCGGGTGAGATAGTCCGGGTTGGCGATGAGCGGGCGACCGATGGCGATAAGATCAAAGCGATCGGCGCGGATAGCCTCGGCAGCGCTCTCTGCTGTGTAGTTGCCAACCCCGACCAGATGGCCATCGTAGTGGGCGCGCAGATAGTCGGAGGCGCGACCATCCAGGTAGTCGAAGGTGAGGCTGTCATCGAAGATGCCCAGATGCACATAGGCCAGGGTACGGCCGTTGAGTTGGGCCAGCAGATAGTCGAACACGGCGCGGTCGCGCGGGTCACCCGCCAGATGCACGTAGGCGCCAGGGGAGAGGCGCAGCCCCACCCGCTCGCCGCCGATGCGGGCAGCGACGGCATCCACCACTTCCAGGGCGAAGCGGCTCATGTTCTCCGGGGTGGCACCGTAGGCGTCGTCACGCAGGTTGCTGGCATGGTGCAAGAACTGATCGATGAGGTAGCCGTTGGCACCGTGGATCTCGACCCCGTCAAAGCCGGCTTCGATGGCGTTGGCGGCGGCCTGGGCATAATCCTCGATAAGCTCCAAGATCTCGGCCACCGTCAGGGCGCGGGGCACCTGATAGACCAGATCGCGCATGCGCGGCACTGTGCCCTCATGGGCAATGGCGGACGGAGCCAGCACCTCGGCCTGGTGGAAGAAGGGGTGGGAGAGGCGACCCACGTGCCACAGCTGGGCGAAGATCTTGCCACCCTTGGCATGCACCGCCTGGGTGACTTTTTTCCAGCCTTCGACCTGCTCCGGGCTGTAGAGCCCCGGGGTATTGGGGTAACCCTGACCATCCGGGCGAATGATGGTGGCTTCGGAGATGATGAGGCCAATGTCGGCGCGGCGCGCATAGTAGGCGGCCATCTGCTCGGTCGGCACCAGACCCGGACCCGCCATGCAACGGGTCAGTGGGGCCATCATGAAACGGTTTGCCAGCGTGAGAGTACCGTTGAGGCGATAGGGTTGAAACAGGGTATCCATGGTCATCGTCCTGGGAGAGGGTTTCTTGAATGTGCATTCAAGACTCTTTTTGTTTTGCACGCAAGTCTTTTTTGAGCGAATATTCAGCCAGGATTGGTCTTGCCTGCCCACTGGGGTAGACTTGCCGCCCTTTTCTACCCCTGTCGACAGAGCGCGACGAGGGCCTGCCAACGGAGATCAGATGCGCATCGCCGAGTTTGACCGGGACCATGTCCTGCGACATGCCATGGAAGCCTTTCGCGCCAAGGGTTATGCCAAGACCACCATGCAGGATCTGGTGGCGGCGACGGGGCTGCATCCGGGCAGCCTCTACGCGGCCTTTGGCAACAAGCGCGGTCTGCTGCTGGCGGCCGTCGATCACTATGTGCAGGAAAAGAGCGCGCTGCGCCGCGCCTGTTTCGATCAGCCGACCCCGCTGGCGGGGTTGCAGTGCTACTTTCAGCAACTGGTGAGCGATGCCCTGCAGGGCTCCTGTCTGGTGACCCGTGCCCTGATGGAACTGGCGGAGCAGGACGAGGAGCTGCACCTGCGCTTCAAGGCCATCTATGCCGAGCTGGAAAGCGATCTGGCGTTGATGCTGCAACGGGCCAAGGCGCAGGGGGAGCTGGCCGACACCAGCGACATCCCGACCCTGACCGCCTTCTTGCAGATCACTATCCAGGGCCTGATCACCTTCGCCCAGTGCCGCCCCGACCGCGCCCTGCTCGAGGGTGTTGTCAGCCATCTGATGAGTGCCCTAACGCGCTCCCGCTAAGTACTCCCCGTCGTACGCTAGCGCCGATTTTTCCCTCCTGCGCTTACCCTTATTGCGCTCCTTGCTCGAGGGGGTAATCAGCCATCTGATGAGTGCCTTGGTGCTCTCCCGCTAGGTACTCCTCGTCGTACGCTAGCGCCGATTTTTCCCGCCGGCGCTTGCCCTCATTGCGCTCCTCTTCCATCTTCAAGTGGATGTTTCACGGAGGAGAAGGCCATGGCCAGGAAGTCAAAGTCGCAGGCGATGCTGCTGCATTTCACCGCCCCAAGGCTCACCATTGCGGAGCGGTTTGCCGCCGGCAAGCAGCTGCGCGAGCAGGTCCCCCGCGAATCACATGCCGAGCTGCCGCCGGTCTTGCCCGAGCGGGATCCCATCGCCGTGCTCAAGGCCCAGGCCCGCACCCGCCTGAAGCAGCTGGTGCCGGTGCGTCACGCCCGCATGCAGGAGTCCCCCTTCGCCTTCTTGCGCGGGGCGGCGGCCATCATGGCGGCGGATCTCGCGGCTACCCCCCGCTCCGGGCTGATGGTGCAGGCATGCGGCGACATGCACGTGGCCAACATCGGCCTCTATGCGAGCGCCGAGCGCAATCTGGTGTTGGCTATCAACGACTTCGATGAAACCCATCTCGGCCCCTGGGAGTGGGATCTCAAGCGCCTGGCCGCCAGTGCCCTGGTGGCGGCGGAGTACCTAGGTGCCGATGTCGCCCGCCAGCGGGAGGCGGCCAGGGTGATCGCGGCCAGTTATCGCACCAAGCTGCGGGAATACGGCAAGATGGGCTTTATGCAGGTCTGGTACGATCGTCTCGATCAGAGTGCCGTGCTCGACGCCTTCTCCGCCGATGCCCATAAAAAAGTCGAGGCCAGCTTCGCCAAGGCCAGGGGCCGGGATCACCTGCAGGTGCTCGGCAAGATGACGGATCTGGTGGACGATCAGCACAGGATCCGCGAGTTGCACCCCTTCGTCATTCGCGAGACTCATACCGAGGATGGGGAGCCGGTCTACGATGTGCTCGGTGAGCTGCTGGAGGCCTATCTGGCCTCTCTGCCGGAGGACAGACGCATCCTGTTGCAGCGCTACCGGATCCTGGACGTGGTGCGCAAGGTGGTGGGGGTCGGTAGCGTGGGCACTCGCTGCTGGGTGATGTTGCTGACCGGTGCCGACGATGATGATCCGCTGTTCCTGCAGGTCAAGGAGGCCCAGCCCTCGGTGCTGGCGCCCTATTTCACCTCCGAGGATGACAGCGGCAGCCAGGGGCGACGGGTGGTGCGGGGGCAGCGGATGATCCAGGGCTCGCCTGACATCTTCCTCGGCTGGTGTGAACTGCGGGGGCGCCACTTCTACGTGCGCCAGTTGCGGGACATGAAGGGAGGCATCGACATTACCCCGGGGGTGGTCAAGCCTCGACACTTCGTCGAATACTGCCAACTCTGTGGCTGGGCGCTGGCACTGGCCCATGCGAAATCGGGGGATGCGGCGCAGATCGCCGGTTACATGGGCAAGTCGGAGGTGATGGATGAGGCCATCGCCGACTTTGCGGTGGCCTATGGCCAGCGCACCCGGGATGACCATCGTCTGCTGCTGGCCGCCATCGCCCGCGGCGATCTGCCGGTCGCCAGCGAGGCCCGCTGAACCCGTTGCACTCAGTCCCATGAAAAGCGGCGCTTACAGGCGCCGCTTTTCATATCCGAGTTTAAGACCTCACCACCGCACTCAATTGATCTACATGGAATTGATCTACATGGAATTGATCGACCAACTCCCGCATCAGCTCCTTTAGCCATACCAATGCGGGTTGCTGGGCGTGGTTACCGAGAGTGTGCCAGGCGCAGTTGGCTGCGCTAACTCGGCTCTTGATTGACCAGCCCCCGCATCAGTTTCTTTAGCCAAATCAATGCGGGTTGCTGGGCGTGGTCGCCGAGAGTGTGCCAGACGTAGTTTGCTGGGCTAACTCGGCTCCTGATTGACCAGCTCTCGCATCAGCTCCTTTAGCCAGATAAGGGCCGGTTGCTGGGCGTGGTCGCCGAAAGTGTGCCAGACGCAGTTTGCTGCGTTAACCCGGCTCCTGATTGACCAGCTCTCGCATCAGTTCCTTTAGCCAGATAAGAGCCGGCTGCTGGGCGTGGACCGGGTGCCAGACGCAGTTGAGATGATAGTCCGGCACGTCCGCCGGCAGCGGCAGGCTCTTCAGCGGCCAGTGCTCGGCCAAGAGCTCGGCGACCTTGCGGGGCAGCACCAGCAGGTGATCGCTTTGGCTGACGATGGCGGCGGCGGACATATAGCTCTGGCTGTTGACCGAGATGGTGCGCGATAACCCCTGGCTCTGGAGGAACTTGTCTAGGCTCGCCTCCGAGGTGCCGAGCGGCGAGTGGAACACATGAGGCATCTCGACCAGCTGTGCCAGCGTGATGCGCTCCTCGGGCAGTTCGCGGGTGGCGCGCACCAGCCCGGCCAGGGGCTCGGTGAGCCAGGTCTCCTTGCCCAGATATCCGGGCACCTGCATGTACTCGTCAAACCCCAGCACCAGATCGATTTCACCGCTGGCGAGCTCCGCCTCCGGCAGGCTGTCGCGCAGGATACGGATCTCGATGGTGACCCCGGGCGCCAGCCTTTTCAGGCGTGAAATCAGCGGCGGGATCAGCACGCACTCCACGTAATCCGTGGTGCAGAGCACGAAGCGGCGTTTGGAGTGGCGCGGCTCGAACACCTCCTCATCGCTGAGCTGCTGCTCCAGCAGCCGCAGCACCTGCTGCACCCCCAGATGCAGGCGCTGGGCGCGGGGGGTCGGCAGCATCCCCTGGGGCGTGCGCACCAAGAGCGGATCGCCAAAGAAGGTGCGCAGCCGACCGAGGGAGTGGCTCATGGCGGGCTGGCTGATAAACAGCGCCTCCGAGGCGCGGGTGACGCTGCCTTGTGTCATCAGGGCGTCAAAGGCGAGCAGCAGATTGAGGTCGAGCTGGTGCAATTTCATGGGGGGATTATTCACGCTGTTTATGGGATGATTAATCCTATTCATTTGATTGATGTGGATGCAACTTCATACACTGCATCTCACCGCGATATTTCGCCCTTTTTACCATTTGGGCTGCCGGTCAGTGCCCTGTTTGGCTCAATCATCACGAGTCTCGTGCTGGAAAGCTGAGGTAGCGGCAACCCGGGCGGCCTGTTCCCGTGGCCTGGCAGGCAGTATCCAGGGCGCCGAGACGCGGGTTCGCCAGGCGATTGCGTAACTGTTAACAAGCAGGTGGGCCAGGCCCGCCCGTTTCCCCATTACCGGCCCTGTGCTGCGCCTATCGCTCGCACCGGCCAACAAGGAATTTGCGATGAGCATCAAGACACTCAACACCACGCCTGCCGCTGACGGCTTCCACATGCCCGCCGAGTGGGCGCATCAGCAGGCCGTCTGGATGATCTGGCCGTTCCGCCCGGACAACTGGCGCGAAGCTGGTCGCTTCGCCCAGAGCACCTTTGCCAAGGTAGCCGACGCCATCGGTGGCGCCACTCCGGTCTTTATGGGTGTGCCGGCCGAGTTTATGGACAAGGCGCGCGCCATCATGCCCGCCCACGTCACCCTGGTCGAAATGAGCAGCGATGACTGCTGGGCCCGCGACTCGGGCCCGACCGTGGTCACCAATGCCGCCGGCGAGTGCCGTGGGGTGGATTGGGGCTTCAACGCCTGGGGCGGCCTCAAGGGCGGTCTCTACGCACCTTGGAATCAGGACGAAGAAGTGGCCGCCAAGATGCTGGCCCAGCACGGCATGGCGCGCTACGACGCACCGCTCATCCTGGAAGGGGGCTCCATCCACGTGGATGGCGAGGGCACCTGCATGACCACCGCCGAGTGCCTGCTCAACGAGAACCGCAACCCGCACCTCTCCAAGGATCAGATCGAAGCCTTGCTGCGCGACTATCTGGGCGTGAAGAGCTTTATCTGGCTGAACGAGGGCGTCTATCTGGACGAAACCGACGGCCACATCGACAACATCTGCTGCTTCGTGCGCCCGGGCGAAGTGGCCCTGCACTGGACCGATGACGAGACCGATCCCCAGTACGCCCGCTCCCTGGCCGCCCTCGAAGTGCTGGAAGCGGCGGTGGATGCCAAGGGTCGCAAGCTGAAAGTCTGGAAGCTGCCCCAGCCGGGCCCGCTGTTCTGTACCGAAGAGGAGTCAGCTGGCGTCGAGAGCGGCAGCGGCGTGCCGCGCGAGGCAGAAGGTCGTCTGGCCGGCTCCTACGTGAACTTCCTCATCACCAATGATCGCATCGTCTATCCGCTGCTGGATGTCGCCACCGACGGCGAAGCCCAGCAGATCCTGGAAGAGATCTTCCCGGAGCATAAGGTCATCGGCGTACCGGCCCGCGAGATCCTGCTGGGGGGCGGCAATATCCACTGCATCACCCAGCAAATTCCTTCCGGTAAGTAATCTGGCCGAAGAGTGTAGAAATTCAAAACCCCACGCTGTGGGGTTTTATCTCTTGATGGCGTGATGGTCGAAGGCGCTGATGCGGCGATCATCATTACAAACAGTCACCCTTTTACAGGAGATCCCCATGATCGAAGTGACAGAGGTTTCCATTGCCGAGCTGCGTGCCGCGCTCGAATCCGGCCGCACCACGGCGGTCGAACTGGTCGAGGCCTATCTGGCCCGCATCGCCGCTTATAACGGCCCCGAGACCGACACCAAGCTCAATGCCCTGGTGGTCGCCAATCCCGATGCACTGAAAGAGGCGCAAGCCTCCGATGCTCGCCGCGCCCGTGGCGAGACTCTGGGGCCGCTGGACGGCATCCCCTACACCGCCAAGGACAGCTACCTGGTCAAGGGGCTGACCGCCGCCTCCGGTAGCCCGGCGTTCAAGGACTTGGTCGCTCAGCGCGACGCCTTCACCGTCGAGCGGCTGCGGGCCGCCGGCGCCATTTGTCTGGGCAAGACCAATATGCCACCCATGGCCAATGGCGGCATGCAGCGTGGCGTCTATGGCCGCGCCGAGAGCCCCTATAACGCCGACTACCTCACCGCGCCCTTTGCGTCGGGTTCCTCCAACGGCGCCGGCACAGCCACCGCCGCCAGCTTCTCTGCCTTTGGTCTCGCCGAAGAGACCTGGTCGAGCGGCCGTGGCCCTGCTTCCAACAACGGTCTGTGTGCCTACACGCCATCGCGCGGCGTCATCTCGGTGCGCGGCAACTGGCCGCTGACCCCGACCATGGACGTGGTGGTGCCTTATGCCCGCACCATGAGCGATCTCTTGGAAGTGCTGGATATAGTGGTGGCCGACGATGCGGATCCCCGTGGCGATTTGTGGCGCCTGCAACCCTGGGTCAAGTTACCCAAGGCCTCCGAGGTGCGCCCGGCCTCCTATCTGGATCTGGCCGCCAAGAGCGATGCCCTCAAGGGCAAGCGCCTCGGCGTGCCGCGCATGTTTATCAACAAGGATGAACTGGCCGGCACCAGCGACAATCCCGGTATCGGCGGCCCGACCGGCCAGCGCATCCACACCCGCGAGTCTGTGATCGCGCTCTGGGAGCAGGCCCGTCAGGCCCTGGAAGCCGCTGGCGCCGAAGTGATTGAGGTGGACTTCCCGCTGGTCTCCAACTGCGAAGGGGACAGACCCGGCGCGCCGACCGTGTTCAACCGCGGCATCGTGAGCCCTGAGTTTCTCAATGACGAGCTGTGGGAGCTGTCCGGCTGGGCGTTCGACGATTTCCTGCGCGCCAACGGCGATCCCAAGCTCAACAAGTTGGCCGACGTAGATGGCCCCAAGATCTTCCCCCACGATCCGGGCACCTTGCCGAACCGCGAGGGAGATCTCGCCGCCGGCATGGATGAATACGTCAAGATGGCCAAGCGTGGCCTCAAGCGCTTCGACGAGATTGCCTCTGTGCCAGATGGCCTGCGTGGCCTGGAGCAGACCCGCAAACTGGATCTGGAAGACTGGATGGATGAGCTGAAACTCGACGCCGTGCTGTTCCCGACTGTGGCTGATGTCGGCCCGGCGGATGCGGATGTGAATCCGGCCTCCGCCGATATCGCCTGGAGCAACGGCGTCTGGGTCGCCAACGGCAACCTCGCCATTCGCCACCTCGGCGTGCCGACTGTCACCGTCCCCATGGGGGTGATGGCCGATATCGGCATGCCGGTGGGTCTGACCTTCGCCGGTCGCGCCTATGACGACAACAATCTGCTGCGCGTCGCCTCGGCCTTCGAGTCCACCGGCAACAAGCGCAAGGTGCCGCCGCGCACCCCGCCGCTGGCTTGATTGCTGTTGTGAGTTACATATTTCGGGGTTGACCGGTAATAACAAAAACAAACCCACCCGCTATGCGTGTGGGTTTTATTTCCTCTGTTCTAATACTTCATCGATCATTACATGTGCAGCGGAACCAATCCAAAAGAATATAGAGGTTGCAACAATGTAGAGAATTACTTGGATGATCATAATGTAAATTGAGTTAGCATCATTCAATAAAATTATCGCAATAAGAATTAAACATGGGGCAACTCCCATTATAAAAAGCAATGTAACTATCAAAACTATTCTTGGTGAAACAGAACTCTTATTAATTACACCAGCGCTAACAATTTTCACTATTGCCTGACCGAATAGTATGGCAGATGCAAAACTCCAATCAGCGGCAGCAAAAAAATCACCCATACTTGATTTATATAATTTCACCATTCCAATAACAATAAATGGTAAGAGTATAAACAAATACTCAGAAAGTAATGTTATTCTTGCATTAGAGTAGACTTTACTCTTCATAGTCAAAGTTTCCCTGTTTATAAAAGCGCATTTCTACAGGGTTATGCACTTTGATTACTTCATATTTTGTCTCTACAGGCTTGTCATATTTATCATAAAACACAATGGTAACTAAGTCGCATAATAAGCCATCTCCCGGCGCCACGAATACTTTCCGATTATGAAACTCTGTCAACCATTCAGGAACACGCATCTTAGCTGATATTTTTGTTTTCCCCTTAATAAAATCCCACATGGAGTTACCAATAAAATCTGCTTTTTTAATGATGAGCGTCTCTTTCGTTATATTGCTTCGAGTTGAATCTACGATTAGTAAATCAATGTCATCCTTTGTAAGCCTAAAATTTTTATTAAGCTTTACAGTATTCTCGTTTGCTAAAACATATATATCATCCTGAGTATTCAGTTTTCCTGATGCATCACTTATGGATGTATAAGCTTTTAACAATCTATATCTGTTAAGGTCAAAGACATTCGGGAACTCTTCCAGTTTAAGTTCATCGGCTTTTCTATGAAGTTCATTTATAAGAGGGTCTAATTCATCTACATTCGTTATAGTATCTTTGTCTTTTATAAAGGTGATCAATCGTTCTGTACAATAGTTCATGAAATCAATGAACTTATTTTGCTTTTCATTGGGTATTTCACCATCTATATTGATGGTGAGCCAAGATTTTATAGAACCTTCATTAATATCAGATAAAAGAAGAAAAGGTCGAATTTCTGTATCTACGGCTTGCAAAACACTTTCGTGAAATTCTTCAACGCTGCTAATTAGAAGACTCATGGAGTCAAAAACGCGCTGAGGCTTTTCAGAGTTTTTCTGGAAGTCGATTTTTAAGCAGATGTTATTTTTGTATGAGTTTTCTGTTTGCATAAAATTTATCCATTCAGCATTAGATGTATATATTAAGAATAAGCTCTAGCATCTTAATAATTAACCCATCCCATCGACCTCAATAACTTCTTCACTTTCTGAGTTCAGAGATACACAATTTTTATTGAATTAATCAACTCATAATGGAGTCAGGAAAGCTTTGGTATGACGTCTAGATTTTTCTGTAATCCTTGATGTGTATACATGAAAACGCTCCGTTTTGATACTTGAATGAGTATGGTAGCCATAATGAGGTATTATGGAGATGAGAACAAGAGAGCCGTAGGTTCGATTAGCGAAGCGCATTCTGACGATCACGAAAAGGAGCTGCTGAGTGCCGATGGTCTCAACGGTTTTGCGCAAAATCTGGGGCACCCACCCATCCCTACGCGTTGACAAGGTTTTTGCACTCGGTTTGGCTTAAATAGTTGTGATCTAGAAGGAAAGTCCCATAACCATCGCTCGCGCTACCGGCATCCTGACGACTTTGCCACTGCGCCTGCTATGGGTGGATGTTCAATATGGTCAGGAGCTGGCTCGGCCCACCTTGGCTGTTTTTCTTGACGCTTTGTTATTCGGGTATGCGAGATTTGAGTGAAATGCGCATGACCTTGTGATCAGGCTCACTTTCAATATCCACCTCAGACCAACCCAAGGATTGATAGAGTATCGGGACATTCGTATAAGCATAGAGATAGTCTTGTGACGACGCTAATAACTGTGCAACACCGGCATTGATGAGTTGGCTGGCAAGGCCTTTACCCCGATGTTCGGCACTGACAAAAACGGCATTGACCCATATTACGTCACCACTACGATTCGGCTCTTTGAAACGAGAATACGCTAAACCGCCAATCACCACATCATCTATGGCTGCAACTAGCACAGGCGGCAAATTTGCGTTCTTTTTGTAAGTATCGCAAAACTGAAAGTCTGGCCATTTGGATTGAAATAATGATTCTATTTGCGCTAAATAGGGTGAGTCGTCTTCGCAATAAATCAGCTCAACGGTGTGTGGGTTTATCATATTTCTCCAAAGTATATAAATGTTGTTAGGGTATTGTATCTAGACGTTGACTTTAGCCTATTCCAGCAAGTGATTTCAATCATTTGTTAGACTTGCCTCATATCATATATTTACTACCGTTCTTATATATTTAATTTCCATTCGGTATTAAATTTTATTAAATGCTGTTCGAGGGTGAAAAACCGATGGCCTAGGTGCGAATAGCGAGGCGTATTCGAGCGATCGTGATAAGGGGTTATCGGGAGCCCGTCGGTATCCAAGGTTTCCTGCTTGTCTTGCCATCATGTCGTTTGCGGTAAACGGACGATTACGCTGCATTGAACGTCCCTATATGGCTGATCATCTACCTCCTCAGCCCCAATCCCAATCCCAATCC
>NZ_CDCA01000020.1:416044-447055 GCF_000820185.1 Aeromonas tecta | reverse complement strand
TCTAACGACTGGGCTTTTTTGTGTTTGAAATTTCTCATATCCCCTCTTTACGCCGCTGATCCCCATCAGTTTTAACGATACCTGTCTTGTTTCAGTAGCATTACTAATAGAACACGCAGAGCCAGATGGTCGGGACATCAGGATGAGTCCACTCCACCCGGTGCTTCTGGCGGGCGGGAATGTTGATGTGATCGCCCGGCCCCAGCAGCACCAGCTGCTGTTCCTGGGTTTGTGGATCGGAGAACAGCAGGCTGGCTTCGCCTTGCACTATCAACACCCACTCGTGCTCATCCTGATCGTACCATTCGCCGGGGGCTGTCTGATGGCCCAGGGAGACGATGCGCGCGATGCGCAGATAGTTGGTACTCACCAGATCCTGGAAGAGTTCGGTAGGCAGAGGAGAGGGAATGTCGTTGGGCAGATTGAGCAACACGGGCCTATCAGATGCTCGAGGAGCTCACCGTGATAGTGTCTGTGAGATGGAGTGAGGTCTCTGAGAGCGATATGCCGAGAGAGCGGCTCGATAGGAGGAGAGGGCGCTAGTGGCCTGGCTGGCTTGAATGGTCAAGGCTGACAGTAGTAGCCGATGTTAGCGCCTGATCTCGAGCATAAAGAAAAGGGGACGGCGTTTGCCGTCCCCTCAAGTCATCTAGTCCAGTCCCTGAACTGCCATGCTCCCTGCAATCCCTGACTCTATCCTGTCCTTCGGAATTTCCCCTTCCCAATCCGTTGAGGTGTCCTGTGGCCATCCTAGCCTGGCAATCGTTCCTGATTGCTTCACCATCTCCGTCCTGGAGGTGTCCGTTACCACATCCTGTGGTGTTCCTTGCGTCTTCCTGACAGATAACCATCCTGATTATCTCGCTTCATCCTGAAGCCGTTCCTGTCGCTTCCTGCGAGGTTCCATTCATCCTGAAGAGCAGTAATCCGTACCACTCTGCCTCATCCCGAGGTGTCCAACCACCGCATCCTGCGGTTGTCCTGTCATCCCTTGTGATAACCATCCGGGTTATCAGCCTCATCCTGAGGTGTTCCAACCACATCCTGTGGTTTTCCCTATTTATGCGTTGTTTCTGCATCCTGCCGAACCAGCGCCGTCCTTGTGAGACCCATATTAAGGCAAGCGTGAACGAGAACAAGGCGTGAGAGACCATCGAACACCGCCTTGCGCTGAGTAATCTTTGTTCTGCATGAGTTATTAACCATATATATCAGTGTGTTAGTTAGTTTCTTGGGAAAGTATGACAGGCCCGGGATGGCTTCACGTACGGTTCAACACTGAGGGGTCTTACAGGAGGAATGGCGGATCTCTCACAACCGAAAAGCGGGAGGAAAACGATGGTACAAGCGGCTCAATCCGTGGTGTAACAGTTAAAAATTAATTGAGTAAATATGCCTGAAATGCGTACAAAAAAGCCGAGACCAGGCTCGGCTTTTTTTCATGTGTCGTGGCTATCAGCTGACGCGGGTACCCGGTGTCGGGTATGCCTTGCGCAGTGACTCGGGGGCCAGTACTTCCAGGTTGCCGCTCATGTTGTTTAACCAGGAGCGAAACTCGGGCGTATCTTGTACCTCGGTCTCTACCACTACACTGCGTTTGTCGTAGCGGGTCATCCGCGGGTTGTGGCCCGGGATCTGACCATCTATGAGGGTCGGACAGTTGGCATCGATGCGGCCAACGAAGCGGATCGGGCCGCTGACGTCCTGATAACCCTGATCGCGGATCAGCTTCTGGATATTGAACTCCTTGGGCTGGGTCGCGCTGAAGTTGGTCAGTTCCACGTTCTTGATGTGATCGAACGGGATGCCATACACCTTGGGATCCAGCTCGGACAGGGTACAGAGCAGCACGGGGCCATCCGGCTGGTTCAGGATGCCGAGTGGGTTGATGCGGTCATAGCAGAGCCAGACGGTACGTTCCTTGATGACACGCTGGATCTCGGCGCTGAACTTGCGACCACGCCACAGGGCGTCGCGGATCAGGGTGCTGCGACGGATCTCCGGGTTGCCGGCGAAGGGGCGTGGCGACTGGTGCACGCTCTCGAGCCAGCGCTCCGCTAGCTCGCTCTGGCTGTCGCGGATCACCTGGCCAGCCTTGTCGACCAGCGGGTTCAATTCGGTCAATACGCTCGCCGGCAGCAAATGGCTCGCCTGATCACTCCAGGTTTTCAGGGCCACGGCCAGCGAGAGCGGCATGATGTTGGCGAAGTCATTGAGACCATGTCGCTCAAAACACCAGCCATGGGGTTTGCTGCGCTCGTCCGAGGTGAGGTCGAACAACCCCATGCCGGACATCTCTTCCAGGTCCCGTTGCACGGTACGCAGACTGACGTGTATGCCTTCTTCTTCCAGTTTTACCTGAAGTTGGCTGGCGGTCAGCTTGTAAGGGCGGTGCGGGATGCAACGCGCCAAGGTCAGTTGTCGTAACAGCTTCTTACTCATGGTGCATGCCTTCACTGGTTTAGCGTTGAGTGTATCCTAGCCATGACTTGCGACAGTCTATGTCGCAAGTTTTGCTGCGACAACTGTCGCCATTTTCATACATTCAAACGCAACTAAATGATATGTATAGTAAAACTAATCGTGATGAGCCTTGTTTGAGGCTGTAATTTTGCCAAAAAAAGCGGCAGAGACAAAGTCGTTGTTGCCAACGAAGAGAAAGGAAGCAGTGGAAACAGGGGGAAATGAGGGGGAGGAGATACGGTGAGGGCCCATGCCCCCACCGACAAAGCACTTCGTTATGCCAGCCAGGACCAGGCGGACTTGGTCATGGCGGCACCGACCATGTAGCCGAAGACGGCCAGCGCTGCCAGACCGGCGATCAGCTTCTGACTACGGGCCGGCCGCTTGAGCGCCATGACGCCGAGGCCGATATAGACCACCAGGGCAATCAGCTTGGCCATCAACCAGGGTTGCTGGCCCGGGCTCATCTGCAGGGTGACGGCCAGCAGCACCCCAAACAGCAGCAGCAGGGTGTCGTTGACGTGGGGCAGGATCTTGAGCCACTTCTGCTGCAGCCGGGCACTGCCACCGAGCGCCAGCAGCCAGCGGTAGAGGAACAGCAGCACGCTGACCAGCGCCAGGGTCATGTGCAGGTGTTTGAACATGGGGTAATAGGCAATCATATTGCTTCCTTGTCGTTGTCGGGCAGACCGCTGTTCCAGTTGTGGGCGTGGGTACGCTCCTGTCCTTCCTGATCATCTTGCAGCAGATCGGAGAGGATCTCCCGGTATTGCAGGCTCTTGTTGATATAGGTGTGCTCGTCGTCCAGATAGTTGACCTGCTCGCGCAGCAGCCGGTTGTCATACTGCTTGAACAGTTGGCCGGCGCGCCAGGCCTGGTTGGCCCTAAAGCCAAGCTGGGTCAGGGCCTCGACCCCGAGATCCACCGCCGAGCCCAGGGTCTCACGGTGCACGCTGTCGACGCCGAGGCGCAGGATCTCGTGGGCCGTGGGTCTGTCCTGGGCACGCGCCAGTATCTTAAGGTGCGGGAAGTGTTTCTTCACCATTTCAATCACTTCGAGCGAGGTGGCGGGATCATTGATGGAGAGCACCAGCAGCTTGGCCTTGTGGGCGCCGGCGGCGTGCAGCAGATCGAGCCGGCTGGCATCCCCATAAAACACCTGATAACCGTACTTGCGTAGCATCTCTATCTGGCTGGCATCCTGCTCCAGGATGGTCGTGCCGATACCGTGGCCACGCAGCAGGCGACCCACTATCTGACCGAAGCGGCCGAAACCGGCGATGATGACCGGGTGCTCGACCAACTCGGGCTGCTCATGCAGGGGTACGTCGGCCTGGTTGCGGTAGTCGAACCAGGGCTGGATCACGCGATCGTTGAGGATCAGCAGCAGTGGCGTCAGCGCCATGGAGAGCGCGACCACCAGGGTCAACAACGAGATGGTCTCGCTTGGCAGCACCTTGTTCTGGGTGGCGAACGAGAACAGCACGAAGGCAAATTCCCCCCCCTGAGCCAGCGCCAGCCCGAAGGTCCAGCGCTGGCCGGGCGAGATGCGAATGATGAGACCGAGCGCCATCAGCACCAGCCATTTCAGTACCATCAGGCCGATCACCAGCGCCGGGATGAGCAGGGGATGCTCGGCAAACAGGCTGAAATCGATGCCGGCACCGACCGACATGAAGAACAACCCGAGCAGCAGCCCCTTGAAGGGCTCGATATCCGCCTCCAGCTCGTGGCGATACTCGCTGTCCGCCAGTACCACCCCGGCCAGGAAGGAGCCAAGGGCGGGGGAGAGCCCCACCGACTCCATCAGCACCGCGATGGCGATGACCAGCAGCAGGGCGGCGGCGACGAAGATCTCCCGCATGTGAGACTGGGCGATGGCGCGAAATACCGGCCGCATCAGGTAATGACCGCCCAGCACTATGCCGGCGATGGCGGCGACCACCAACAGACCGTGCTGCCAGCCTGCCAGATCCGAATTGCCATTGCTGACCACAGGGGCGATGGCCAGCAGCGGCAGCACCGCCAGGATGGGGATCACGGCGATGTCCTGGAACAGCAGCACGGCGAAGGCGGAGCGGCCGCTCTCGCTCTGCATCAGCTTGCGCTCCTGCAGGCTCTGCAGCACGATGGCGGTGGAGGAGAGCGCCAGGATGAGGCCGATGGCGAGCCCTTGTTGCCAGGGCAGGCCGATGAGGCTGGCGACCCCGGTCAGGGCGGCGCTGGTGAGCAGCACCTGCAGGCCGCCGGTGCCGAGAATGGGCCCCTTAAGTTGCCACAGCAGGGCCGGTTTGAGCTCCAGCCCGACCAGGAACAGCATCAGCACCACCCCGAACTCGGCGAAGTGCATCACATCCTTCTGCTCGCCCACCAGACCGAGCAGGAAGGGACCTATGATGATGCCGGCCAGCAGGTAGCCAAGTACCGAGCCCAGCCCCCAGCGCTTGGCCAGCGGCACGGCGATCACCGCGGCCGAGAGATAGATTAGCGCATCAAACAACAAGCCGTGTCCCATCAGCGGACCTCCCCTGTGAATGAATCCATCCGACCCGCTGCAGTGGGCCGGTTTACTGCCTGATATGTCATGAGAGTACCTCCAGCAGATCGCGCAGATAGGCGCTCTCGCCGAGCTGCGCCGGTGTCAGCTGTTCATCGCGCAGGGCGCAGATCAGCTGGCGATAATCCTGACCACAACGGTGCAGCGCCTGGGGATCCTTCAACTTGTGGAAGGAGTGCAGCACGAAGGGAGGCAGCCAATCCATGCCGCACAGCAGTGCCGTCTGCTGGAATGGCAACAGGAAGTCGAGCAGGGACCGCTGGTTGTAACCCGCACTGCAGTAAGATTCGGGCGCGCCGCCTGTGGTGATGGCGGAGAGCCACTGTTTACCGGCCAGCGCATGGGCCTCGGGGCCATAGGCGTAGCCATACTCCAGCACCAGATCCATCCACTCTTTCATGATGGCCGGGCAGGAGTACCAGTAGAAGGGATGCTGGAAGACGATGATGTCGTGATCTTTCAGCAGCTCCTGTTCACGCTTCACGTCGATGAACATGTCCGGGTACTGGTGGTAGAGGTCGTGTACGGTGACGCCTTCCAGATGGGAGACGGCCTGCAACAGCTGTTTGTTGGCCCTGGAGCTCTGTAGCGCCGGGTGTGAGAAGATAACCAGAATGCGTTTCATGGGGTCATAACCTGAAAGGAGACTCTTGTCGGCAAAAAATTGAAGGTACATCGAGTTGCGACGTTAGCAAGAAGTGCCTTGTCCCGCCAGTGTTGGAGACGGATGACACCGCGCTTTTGCATCGACCAGGGCATCGCTGCCGACACCCGCTGACCAGCAGTCGGCTTGTCATCTTTTTCCCAAATCACGCTCTCTTTTGATCTGCCACAGGGAGGGAGACTTGACCCTCCCCCAGGGCCAAGGGTTACCATAGGCCTCCTTTGATAACCGAGGCCTGTCATGGTTCTGACCCGTCGCCAACTCGCTCGCGCCCGCCGCTGGCTCCCTCTGTGGAGCTTGCTGATGGTGTTGATGTCGTTTGGTAGCCGGGCGGCGACGGATCTCTGCACCCTGACTCCCCATTGCAGCCAGAGCGAGCGTACCCTGGAGAAAGCCATGCCCTGTGGCAGCTTCACCTCGGCCCTCGCCATGACGGTGCTGACCGGTGACAGCCTGACGGTCGCCGTGCTCGAACCCGATGCGCCGGATTTCCTCTCTCCTTCCTTGTATATGCCAGACGCCCCCAAGGCGCGGCTGGAGCGTCCCCCTCGCCAGCTTGGTTGAGTCGAGTTCCCCTGTTTTTTTGGGTATTTCTTCTTAATTTGAGGTGAGTTATGTACAAGTCCCTGTTACTGGCCATGCTGGCCGGTACCGTCAGCTTCTCTGCCCTGGCGGCGGAGCAGATGACCGTCTACAAGTCCCAGTATTGCGGCTGCTGCAAGACCTGGATCAAGCACATGGAAGACAACGGCTTTGAGGTCAAGGTCGTCGAAACCGAGCAGCTCGATCCCATCAAGCAGCAATACGGCATCACCCCGCAGCTGGCCTCTTGCCACACCGGGGTGGTGAACGGCTATGTGGTGGAGGGGCATGTACCCGCCGCCGATGTGCAGAAGCTGCTCAAGGAAAAACCGGCGATCCGTGGCCTGACCATTCCGGGCATGCCCCAGAGTGCGCCAGGCATGGATATTCCGGGCCAGCCCTATCAGGTGCTGAGTATCAGTGACGAGGGCGCGACCAAAGTCTGGTCGAGCTACCCCGGCTGACGAACACTGGTCATGAGCCGGCACTATTCCTAATCATGTGAGGCACACCTGAGCGAACCCGTGCCGCTCATGGCCAGAGGAGAGGGCCGTCATCGCAAGATGGCGGCCCTTTTTCGTGGTTTTCGGCCTAATGTCCGGGGATCACTTGCAACCCAGGGCGACAAGGGGCAGATTAATCGCCAATTTATTCTCTCAGGGTCGATGTCCAGGTTTGCTAGCCTTGTTAGCGCGCAAGCAGCTTGAGCGTCCGTTCATGGCGCCGGCCTGCCGGTTGGCCAACCCTGCTACCGCGCAAAGGATGCGACATGTTCACCTTTTCCCGAGGGCTTCTGCTGCTGGCTTGCCTAGCCGCCGTGCCCTGTTCCTATGCCAATGAAGAGTCCGCCATGCCTACCAGCGAAACCCCTATTCAGCCGGCTATTACCCCTCCTGTGGCCGCCAAGCACCCGCACACCATGAAAAAGCATGGGGATGTCCGGGTCGACAACTACTACTGGTTGCGGGATGACGAGCGCCAGAAGCCCGAGGTGCTGGATTATCTCAAGGCCGAGAACGCCTATACCGAGGCCATGCTCAAGCCGACCCAGCCCCTGCGCGAGCAGCTCTATGAAGAGATGGTGGCCCGCATCCCCCAGCAGGATGAGTCGGTGCCCTATGTGAAGAACGGCTACCGCTACCAGACCCGCTATGAGCCGGGCAAGGAGTACGGCATCTACTCGCGCACCAAGCTGGGGGAGAAGGAAGCCAGCCTGATGCTGGACAGCAACCAGCGCGCCGAGGGGCACGAGTTCTATGCCCTTGGTGCACTGGAAGTGAGCCGCAACAATCGCTGGCTGGCGGTGGCGGAAGATTTCCTGTCTCGTCGTCAGTACCAGATCCAGTTCCTCGATCTGGAGAGCGGCAACTGGGCCAGTGACAAGCTGGAAAATACCTCGGGCAATCTGGTGTGGGCTAACGACAGCAAGACGGTGTTCTACGTGCGCAAGCACCCCAAGACTCTGCTGCCTTATCAGGTCTATCGCCACGAGCTGGGCTCCGATCCCGCCAAGGATCAGCTGGTCTACGAGGAGAAGGATGACAGCTTCTACGTCAGCCTCTACGCCACCACCTCGGAAGACTTCATCGTCATCGCCCTTTCCAGCACCACCTCGGGGGAGGCGCGGCTCATCGATGCCAACACCCCGACCCAGGCGCCACGACTGTTCCTGCCCCGTCAGGTGGATCACGAGTACAGCCTGGATCACTACCGTGGCCGCTTCTACGTGCGCTCCAACAAGGACGGCAAGAACTTCGGCCTGTACGAGACCAAGGAGAGCCCGGTTGATCGCTGGAAGGCGGTGATCGCCCCGAACCCTGACGTGCTGCTGGAGAGCTACGCCCTGTTCAAGGAGTGGCTGGTGCTGGAGGAGCGCAGCAATGGCCTGACCCGACTGCGCCAGGTCAACTGGCAGAGCGGCGAGCAGAAAGAGATCGCCTTCGACGATCCCGCCTATGTCACCTGGCTCGCCTACAACCCCGAGCCCGACACCAGCGAGCTGCGCTACGGCTACTCCTCCATGACCACGCCCTCGTCCACCTATGAGCTCAACATGGACAGCGGCAAGCGCACCCTGCTCAAGCAGCAGGCGGTGGCGGGCTTCAAGGCCGAGAAATATGCCAGCGAGCGGCTCTGGATCGATGCCCGTGACGGCGTCAAGGTGCCCGTCTCCCTGGTCTATCGCAAGGATCTGTTCAAGAAGGATGGCCATAACCCGCTGCTGGTCTACGGCTACGGCTCCTACGGCGCCAGCATGGATCCCGATTTCAGCACCGCCCGCCTGAGCCTGCTGGACCGCGGCTTCGTCTACGCCATCGCCCATATCCGCGGCGGCGAGGAGCTGGGCCGTGGCTGGTATGAAGATGGCAAGCTGCTCAAGAAGCAGAATAGCTTCCACGACTTCATCGACGTGACCGAGGCGCTGGTGGCGCAGGGCTACGGCGCCAAGGATCAGATCTACGCCATGGGCGGCAGCGCCGGCGGCCTGCTGATGGGGGCCATCATCAACCAGGCGCCCCAGCTCTATCGCGGCGTGGTGGCACAGGTGCCGTTCGTAGACGTGGTCACCACCATGCTGGACGAGTCCATTCCGCTCACCACCGGCGAGTACGACGAGTGGGGCAACCCGAACCAGAAGCGCTTCTACGAGTACATGAAGGCCTACAGCCCCTATGACCAGGTCAAGGCGCAGGCCTATCCGAACCTGCTGGTCACCACCGGGCTGCACGACTCCCAGGTACAATACTGGGAGCCGGCCAAGTGGGTCGCCAAGCTGCGCGAGCTGAAGACCGACGACAACCTGCTGCTGCTGAGCACCGACATGGACGCCGGTCACGGTGGCAAGTCCGGTCGCTTCAAGGCCTATGAAGACATCGCCCTGGAGTTCGCGTTTATCCTGGATCTGGCCAAGCCGAAGGCATAAGGCCGTTGCCAATGCTCTGTGACTGGCCGCAGGCCAGTCCGGGGGGTTGCAAGGCCAATGAGGACATCGCGCTGGCGTGTGCGTTTATGCTGGATCTGGCCAAACCAAAGGCATAAACCGCTGAGGGGCCACCTCGACTGAAACCGGCCCGGTTACCCAGGATCATGGGGAGCCGGGCCTTTTGTCATCTGTGCAGACCGGATCCAGAAATCGGTCTCGATACCGGCTCTGCCGGTTCAGAAGGCCCAACGCCATGATGCGCAGTTGTTAATAAAGCTCGCCGTAATCGCCACCGGCGACACCAATACCGGAGGCATCAGGTTCTGCTGCTACAGGGCATCATAGTTATCATTTATCTCGCCATATTTAAGTTATAAAGCACAGCCAACTGCCTCGCTAACCCTTGTCAGACAAGGGCTGCAAAAGAATCTTATCTTCCCTTTACGTCGTCCCGCCCGCTGGCGCACTCAATTAATCCCTGATCAGAAAATTAATGATCCGCTTCAAACTTCTCGCTATTTAAATCCAGCATTTTGCCGTTTTGTTTGATTTATGTTGGTGGGATGTGCTTAATCGAGTGGTTACCGCTTTTGAACCGGCCATTTTGTGGTCGGATCACCCTCGATCGGCATGACGCTGATTATCTCACCGCAGGATGATGGTGGCTTTGGGGAAGGCCTGATGCGCCCGACCCTTTCCTCATATGAGGTCGTATAGGCAGACTCGTCGCAGAGCGGGTCCTGTCTCATATTCACCCGGGAGTTGGGTGAGATAAATCAATGAAAAGGATGGAAAACATGAAAGGATTATCCTTGGCGTGTGCCTTGTCGGCAGCCCTGGTAGGCGTCTCGTTTGGCGGCCAGGTACAGGCGCAGGAACGTTTCGTGACAATCGGCACCGGCGGTCAGACCGGTGTCTACTATGTGGCGGGCCAGTCTATCTGCCGCTTCCTCAATCGCGGCGCCGCCGATCACCAGATCAAGTGCAACGCGCCGGCCAGTGGCGGTGGCGTGGCCAACGTCAACGGCATCCGCAGCGGTGAATTCAACTTCGGCATCATGCAGTCCGACCACCAGTACAAGGCGATGAAGGGGCTGCCGCCGTTCCAGGCCGAAGGGGCCATGGATGACATGCGCGCCGTCTTCTCCCTGCAGAGCGAGGTGTTCACGATCCTCGCCCGCCGCGACGCCAAGATAGCCAGCTTCGACGACTTGAAAGGCAAGCGCGTCAACATCGGCAACCCGGGCTCGGGCCAGCGCGACACCATGGAAGAGATCATGGCGGTCAAGGGCTGGAAGAAGAGCGACTTCGGCCTGGTCTCCGAGCTGAAACCGGCTGAGCAGGCTTCTGCGCTCGGTGACAACAACATCGATGCCATGAGCTACTTCGTCGGCCACCCGAACGGCGCCATCCAGGAAGCCTCTACCACCACGGATGCGGTGCTGGTGCCGGTGACCGGCGCTGACATCGACAAGCTGCTGGCCGAGAAGAGCTACTACACCAAGGCCGAGATCCCGGGCGGCATCTACAAGGGTAGCGATCAGCCGACCCCGTCCATCGGTGGCAAGGCGGTGCTCTCCACCAGTGCCAAGGCGGATCCGGAAGTGGTCTATCAGCTGGTCAAGTCGGTGTTCGACAACCTGGACCGCTTCAAGCGCCTGCACCCGGCCTTCGCCGATCTGAAAGAGGCCGACATGATCAAGGTGGGTCTCTCCGCCCCGCTGCATGAAGGCGCAGCCCGCTACTACAAAGAGCGCGGCTGGCTCTGATTGACGGCCCAAGGGCCCTTGTGACGCCTCAACACCCGCCTGCCGCCTCGTCTGTCGCAGCGGGTGTTGTTCTTGTTGTACTCGTAGGCAGAAGTAAATCCTATGCAAGATAAAGAACTCTCCACCGAGGAGCTGATCGCCCAGGACGTGGGCGCGCGGCTGCCCCTCGGCCTCATGGGCTGGCTCATCACCACACTGGCGCTGGCCTGGTCCCTGTTCCAGCTCTGGATAGCCTCACCGCTGCCCTTCATGCTGGGCTTTGGCGTCCTCAATGACACCGAGACCCGCGCCATCCACCTCACCTTCGCGCTGCTGCTGGCCTATCTGGTGTTCCCGGCGTTTCGCCGCTCGCCACGGGACAGGGTCCCGCTCGGCGATATCGCCCTCGGCCTGGTCGCCGCAGGTGCCGCCACCTATCTGTTCGTCATGTATGAGGCCCTGGCCCAGCGCCCCGGTAACCTCACCACCGCCGATCTGGTCACCGCCTGCATCGGTATTCCACTGCTGCTGGAGGCCACCCGCCGTGCCCTGGGCCCGGCCCTGGCGGTGATCGCCCTGGTGTTCCTCGCCTACAGCCTGGCCGGCCCCTGGATGCCGGGCTTGCTGGCCCACCGCGGGGTGAGCTTCACCGCGCTGGCGAACCACCAGTGGATCACCACCGAAGGGGTGTTTGGCATCGCCCTCGGGGTCTCCACCAGTTTCGTGTTTCTGTTCGTGCTGTTTGGCGCCCTGCTGGAACGGGCCGGCGCCGGTCACTACTTCATCCAGCTCGCCTTCAGCCTGCTCGGCCACCTGCGTGGCGGCCCAGCCAAGGCGGCAGTGGTCGCCTCGGCCCTGACCGGGGTCATCTCCGGCTCGTCCATCGCCAACGTGGTCACCACCGGCACCTTCACCATCCCCATGATGAAGCGGGTCGGTTTCTCCAAGGAGAAGGCGGGGGCGGTCGAGGTGGCCTCCTCGGTCAACGGCCAGATCATGCCGCCGGTGATGGGGGCCGCGGCCTTCCTGATGGTGGAGTACGTGGGCATTCCCTACGTCGAGATCATCAAGCACGCCTTCCTGCCGGCGACCATCTCCTACATAGCGCTGCTCTACATAGTGCATCTGGAGGCGCTCAAGCTCGGCATGGAGCCCATCGGCAATCATCAGCCCAAACCCTGGCTGCGTCGCCTGACCGGTTTCGCCTTCGGCGCCGCCCTGATCAGCGGCCTGTCGATGGCGGTCTATTATGGTCTGGGCTGGCTCAAGCCGGCGCTGGGTGACTATGCCCTGCCGGGAGTTGCCCTGTTGCTGGTGGCCGTCTATCTGGGTCTGCTCAAGATAGCGGCCAGCAATGAACCCTTGCCCGCCGAGGATCCGGATCAGCCGCTGACCGAGCTGCCCAACACCCGCGCCGTGCTGCTGTCCGGCCTGCACTTCCTGCTGCCGGTGGTGGTGCTGGTGTGGTGTCTGATGGTGGAGCGGCTCTCGCCTGGCCTGTCTGCCTTCTGGGGCACCGTCATGCTGACCATCATACTGTTGACCCAGCGGCCGCTGCTGAACTGGCTGCGTACCGACGGCAAGCATGACTACGGCTCGGCCCGCGATGGTCTGATCGACCTGCGGGAAGGGCTGGTGGCCGGTGCCCGCAACATGATTGGCATCGGTATCGCCACTGCCACCGCCGGCATCATCGTCGGCGCCGTCTCCCAGACCGGGGTCGGGCTGGTGCTGGCGGATCTGGTGGAGTTCCTCTCCATGGGCAACCTGCTGCTGATGCTGCTGCTCACCGCGCTGCTGAGCCTGATCCTCGGCATGGGGCTGCCGACCACCGCCAACTACATAGTGGTGTCCAGCCTGCTGGCCCCGGTGGTGGTGACGCTCGGCCAGCAGAACGGCCTGATAGTGCCGCTCATCGCGGTGCACCTGTTCGTGTTCTACTTCGGCATCATGGCGGACGTGACGCCGCCGGTGGGGCTGGCCTCGTTCGCGGCGGCGGCGGTATCGAAGGGGGACCCTATCAAGACCGGGATCACCGCCTTCTACTACAGCCTGCGCACCGCGGCGCTGCCCTTCCTGTTCATCTTCAACACCGATCTGCTGCTGATCGACGTGGACTTCGCCCATGGCGTGCTGATCTTCATCGTAGCCACGGTGGCCATGCTGATCTTCGCCGCCGCGACCCAGGGCTGGTTCCTGGCACGCAGCCGCTGGTACGAGAGTGTGTTGCTGTTGCTGGTGGCCTTCACCCTGTTCCGTCCCGGCTTCTGGATGGACATGGTGCACGATGCCTACCGCGACACGCCGCCGGCCCAATTCGCCCAGACTCTGGCTGAGGTGGCGGCGGACAGCACCCTGCGACTGCAGATCCATGGGGAGGATGCGGTAGGCAAGCTGCGCCAATCCACGGTGTTGCTGGCGGTGCCGGCCGGGGTGGATGGCGAGGCCCGCCTCGCCAACCTGGGACTGGCGCTGTATGAGCAGGATGGCAAGACGCTGATCGACAGCGTCACCTTCGGCAGTCCGGCGGCGGCGGCCGGGATGGAGTTCGATCAGCAGATCCTCTCGGTCATGGCGCCGACCGAGCGCTGGCACAAGGAGCTGATGTGGTTGCCGGGCTTCCTGCTGTTTGCACTGGTGGTCTGGCTGCAGCGGCGCCGGATCTCGCGTGCGTAACGCACGGCCAATAAAAACGGCGCTTTCGAGGCGCCGTTTTCAATATTGGGATCGCTATTCTGGCTGCTGTTCTTGCAGCAGACTCAGGTTCTGCTGTTCCAGCGGGCTCAGGCCCAGCTGTTCGCAGGCTTGCTCGAAGCTGATCCTCAGGTGGCACATCATGATGTCCATACCGGGGGCAGATGCTATTTCGCCAGCAACCGATACCCGCAAATAAAAACGGCGCTTTCGAGGCGCCGTTTTCAATATTGGGATCGCTATTCTGGCTGCTGTTCTTGCAGCAGACTCAGGTTCTGCTGTTCCAGCGGGCTTAGGCCCAGCTGTTCACAGGCTTGCTCGAAGCTGATCCCCAGATGACACATCATGATGTCGATAGCGGGCAGATAGTTGGTCATTGTTTGTTCCATGGTGATCCTTCAGACCGTTTCTTATGCCCGAGCCACGGTGACGGGGCAATTAGACTTTAGGCGTAGACTGCTCATCTGCTGCACACCCCTGCCACTGGGCGGGGGAATTTGTTAATCTGGCAGTCATTAAAGAGGTTGCCGTCCGAGCGCGAGCAATCGATGAGGAGCAGGGCATGTTATTGAGTTTCTTGATCATCGCATCGGGCTGGTGGCATATCCGCGCGGCCTATGGCTCAGACTCCCGTCAGTTCTATATCAGCAAGCCGCTGACCATGCTGTTTATCATCGCGCTGGCGTTCGGCTACCAGAGTGACGACCATAACGGCTCTCATGCCTGGATCCTGCTCGGCCTCTGCCTGTCGCTGGCCGGCGACGTGCTGCTGATGCTGCCCAAAGATCGCTTCATTCAGGGCTTGGCGGCATTTTTTGTCGCGCACCTCTGCTATATCGTCGGTTTCGCCCAGGGACCGCTGGTACTCAAGCTGGTGGATGGCCTGCTGCTGCTGGCGGTGGCGGGCCTGGTATTCGGCATGCTGTGGAGTCAGCTGGGTGAGATGAAGATCCCGGTGTTCTGCTACATGCTGGTGATCATCGCCATGGCCTGGGTGGCGGCCGGTGCCTGGCATGCCTCACTGACCGCCGGCAGCGCCGCCGCCTTGGTGGGGGCCCTGATGTTCCTCTTCTCCGACAGCATGCTGGCGCTGGATAGATTCCGGCGACCCTTCCCTCACGCCAAGGCCTGGATCATGAGCAGCTACTACGCCGCGCAGTTCCTGATCGCCGCCTCGCTGGCGGGCTGAACCCCGGCACGAACGCCAAACCGACCATAAAAAAACGGGCCTGCTGGCCCGTTTCTCGTTGCTGCGTCATGCCTCCAGCGGCTCGGCATCGGCCGCCTTGGGAGGTGGCTGCTTGAGCAGCAGCATCATGGCGCTGGCGATGAGCAGGAAGACGCCCATCACGAAGAACACCTGGTTGTAGGCCATGATGGCGGCCTCGCGGTTGATGGTGTTCGACAGCATGGCCTGGGCCTGCAACTGGGCCTGCTCCGGACCTGCCCCTTGGGCCATCATGCTCTGGGCCAGCTGCAGCAGATAACTCTGCCCTTCTATGCTGCTGGCGGCGAGTGTGCTGCTGATGTTGCTGAACTGCACCCGGGTATCGTTGTCCAGCATGGTGGCGATCATGGCAATGCCGAAGGCACCGCCGAGGTTGCGCAGCACGTTGAGCAGGGTGGAGGAGGAGGGGATCTCGTCCGGGGTCAGGCTGGCAGTCGCCACCAGCGAGAGCGGCACCATGACGAACGGCTGGCCCAGCGCCCGCACGATCAGCGACTGGATCAGCTGGGGCCCGGCGTAGTCGGCGCTCATGTTCATGTTCATAAAGCAGCTCACCCCGAAGATCAGGAAGCCGAAACTCACCAGGTAGCGGGGATCTATCTTGGTCACCAGCCTGGGTACCAGCGGCAGCACCAGCAGCTGGGGCAGCCCCATCCACATCAATACTTCGCCGATTTCCAGTGCGTTGTAGTGGTGGATCTGGGTCATGTAAAGCGGCAGCACATAGATGGAACCCATCAACCCCATGCCGAGCACCAGATAGGCAAAACAGGCCATGGCGAAGCGCGGGCTGTGCAGCAGCCGCAGATTGACCAGCGGGTGGCGGCGCAGCAACTGGCTGATGACGAAGAAGATCAACGCCACCACCGAGATGACGGTGAGCCGCACGATGAAGCTGGAACCGAACCAGTCCTCCCGGTTGCCCTCTTCCAGCACCACCTCCAGCAGACCTAACCCCACCGCCATGGTGAGGATCCCGACCAGATCCACCCGTTTGATCACCTCCCAGTCCACCGCCTTCTTGTCCAGACCGTGGGCCAGCATGGCCATCACCAGCAAGCCGGGCGGCACGTTCAGATAGAAGATGTAGTGCCAGGAGAACTGCTCCGTCAGCCAGCCACCCAGAGTCGGCCCTATGGTGGGGGCGAAGGTGGCACAGAGGCCGAACAGCGCCATGCCGGTGGCGCGCTTGTGCAGCGGCAGCAGGCTGATGATGAGGGAGAACGCCATCGGGATCAGGGCGCCGCCGGTGAAGCCCTGCAGGGCCCGGAACACGATCATGCTGGTGAGGTTCCAGCTGAACGAGCAGAGCACTGAGGCGACGATGAAGGCGCCGGTGCTCCACAGCATGTAGCGGCGGGCACTCAGACCCCGGCTGAGCCAGCCGCTCAGGGGGATGGCGATCATCTCCGCCACCAGATAGGAGGTGGAGATCCAGGAGCTCTCGCTCAGGGTGGCCGACAGGGCCCCCTGAATGTCCTTCAGGGAGGCGTTGGTGATCTGGATGTCGAGGATAGCCATGAAGGCGCCGATGAGGCCCCCCATGACCGCGATCCAGTTACGACGCGGAATGGCTTCCATCAGTGCGCGGCGACTTGGGGTTCAGCGGTGCGGGTATCCACTATCACCTCGGTGGAGAGGCCGGGACGCAGTTTGCCCGCCAACTGACCCGGATCGGGAATGCGGATCTTGACCGGTACCCGCTGCACTATCTTGGTGAAGTTGCCGGTGGCGTTCTCCGGCGGCAGCAGCGCGAACTTGGCGCCGGTGGCGGGGGCCAGGCTGTCGATGATGCCCTCGACCGGTTGATCCGGATAGGCATCCAGGATCACTTCCACCTTCTGGCCCGGCTGCATCTTCTGCAGCTGGGTTTCCTTGAAGTTGGCCTCGACCCAGACCTGCTGCAGCGGCACCAGACTGGCGACCTGCATGCCGGACTGCACGTAGAGTCCCTCTCGCAGGCTGCGCTTGCCGATGATGCCGTCGGCCGGGGCGCGCAGCTCGGTGTAACCGAGCTCCAACCTCGCCTGTTCCAGCTGTGCCTCACTCAGGGCCAGTCTGGCCAGATTCTGCTTGGCCTCCGCATCCAGCACCAGCAGGCGCTCGCGGGCAGCCTGCAGGGCGGCCTTGGCTTCCTGCATCAGGGCCTGGTTGACACGCAAGCCCGCCCTCACTTCATCCAGGTTGTCCTGGGAGCTGTAGTTGCGTTGCTTGAGCTGACCGATGCGATCGACCTGTTGCCGGGAGCGTTCCTGCTCGGCGTCGGCCGAGGCGACCTTGGCGTCGGCTTGCCGGATCAGGCTGAGTTGCTGGGTGCGGGTGGCGGCGAGGTTCTCGGCGGTCGCCAGATTGAGATGCAGGTCAGCCTCGGCCTCGATCACCTTGGCCTTGTATTCCCTGTCGTCCAGCCGGGCGATGAGTTGCCCCGCCTTCACCTCCTGGTTGTCGGTCACCAGCACCTGGCTGATGTAGCCGGGCAGCTTGGAGCCGATCCCGGTCACCTCGCTCTGCAGATAGGCGTTGTCGGTACTCTCGAAATAGCGGGCGTGCAGATACCAATAAGCGGCAAACAGCATGCCGAACAGGGCCAGCAGCAGCGCGACCAGCAGGGGGATCTTCTTGTGTTGACTCATTAGATTTGGTTTTTCCTGAACTGAGGAACGCAGGCTAACACCAGCAGACTGTTTCGATTAGTATCCCTTTATGAGATATACAGTTTCACTGGTGAGACAATGGACCTAAATGCTGCCTTGATTCTAGTACGTATTGTCGACAAGGGTTCCTTCACCGCAGCGGCCCGCGAGCTTGGCATGACCAAGGCAACGGTGAGCCGTCGTATCGCCGAGCTGGAGCAGCGGCTCGGGGTACGGCTGCTCTACCGCTCGACTCGCCAGCTCACCCTGACCGAGGCCGGGGAGCAGTATTACCTGCGTTGCAGCAAGGCGGTGGAGGAGCTGACCCAGGCCGAGCTGATGCTGAGCGCCAGCCAGCAGGAGGTGACGGGTACCCTCAAGCTGGCCGTCCCCATCGAAACGGGGCAGCTGGTGGTGGGCCGGCTGGTGGCTGACTTCTTGCAAGCCTATCAAGGGCTGCGGGTGGAGCTGGAGCTGACCAACCGGGTCGTGGATCCCATCAACGAGGGGTTGGATGCGATAGTGCGGATCGGTGACATGAGCGACTCCAATCTGGCGGCGCGGCGGCTGTGGAGCACGGAGCGAGTGCTCTGTGCCAGCCCGGATTATCTGGCGCGCAGCCCGGCGATCATGCGGCCGGAGGATCTGCTGCTGCATGAACGAGTGGCGGTCAGCAGTGGTTTTCTCGCCTCACATTGGTGCTTTGAGGCAGACGGGCGAGAGGTACTGGTCGATCCGCGTTCTCGCTTTCAGGTCAATAACATCACCTGTGCCCGGGAGGCCGCGAAGGCGGGGCTGGGAGTGGCGGCGCTGCCGGTGATGATCTGCCATGAGGAGTTGGCGAGCGGGGCTCTGGTCGCCCTGCTGCCGGACTGGCAACAGCCCAGGGTGCCCATCTACCTGCTGTTCCCCGAGCGGCGTTTGATGCCTAGCAAGTTGCGGGTCTTTATCGATTTTTTGGTTGAGAATGGGGCAGAGTACGGTATCAACAGCCTGCTGTGAGGAGCGGGCCGCTGCCCGGATCTTCGCTGGTGAAGTGAGTACGTGGTGACGATGATATGAAGACGAGCCGCAGTGAGGAGAAATCCGGCACAGTGGATTAACTTGTATCGGGCCTCCCACACGCCGGAGGCATACACCCTGACATGATGGTGGTGCTGGTGCCCATGACGGCATCGACAAGAAGTTTCGAGGACAAGGCATGGAACAGTGGATTAACTTGTATCGGGCCTCCCACACGCTGGAGGCTTACGCCCTGAAAGGGGCGTTGGAGGTCGAGGGTGTGCGGGTGCGGCTCAGTGGGGAAGGCTTGTCGGGCGCGCTGGGTGAGTTGCCGGTGGATCTGTTGCAGGTCACCCTGTTGGTACGTGATGAGGATCGCGGCAAGGCGGGCAAGATCATCGAGCGTTACCAGCAGCGGCAGGGCAATGGCTGGCTTTGTGGCCAGTGCGGGGAGGAGAACGGCGCCAACTTCGATATCTGCTGGCGTTGTCATCATGATCCCCACGATCACTGATGGCTCATCAGGGCGCGGGCCAAGGCTGGAGCCGCGCTTCTTCTTGAGGAGAGGCCCGCCTCTCGCCGGTATCAGCGCAGGGTGAAGTCGATGTCCTCGCCCGCGTTGGCATCGTGATAGGTTGCCAGATCTAACTCCCCTTCGCTGCGGGCGATCAGCACTGACACCAGGATGTCGCCGGAGACGTTGACCGTGGTGCGGGCCATGTCGAGTAGTCGATCGATACCGGCGATGAGCGCCACCCCTTCCAGCGGCAAGCCCACAGCGGTGAGGGTGAGGGTCAGCAGCATCAGCCCGGTGCCCGGGGTACCGGCGGTGCCGATACTGGCCAGGGTAGCGATGCTGATGATGGTCAGATAATCCACCAGATGCAGATCCACCCCGAAGGCCTGAGCCACGAACAGCGCCGTCACCCCCTGATAGAGCGCGGTGCCGTCCATGTTGATGGTGGCGCCGATAGGCAGCACCTTGGCGGTAATGGTGGGGGAGACCCCGAGCCGACGCTCGGCGCAGGCCAGGCTGATGGGCAGAGTGGTGCTGCTGGAGCTGCTGGTGAAGGCGACGGCCTGGGCATCGAGAATGCTTCTGAAGTAGTGCAGCGGGTTGAGGCGAGCCAGCAGGATCAGCAAGCCACTGTAAACCCCGAGTACGTGCAGCAGGCAGCCGAGGTAGACGGCCCCGATCACCTTGAGCAGCGGTAGCAGCAGATCCAGCCCGTATTTACCCGTCATCCAGGCCATCAGGGCGCAGACGCCGTAAGGGGCCAGCGTCATCACCATCTGGGTCAGTTTGAACATTCCCTCCGCCAGGGCAGTGAAGAAGCGGATGGCGGGGCGACCCCGCCGGCCGGTGGCATTGAGGGCGAGGGCGAGGGCCACCGCGAACACGATCACCTGCAGGATCTTGCCATCCACCATGGCCTGGATTGGGTTGCGTGGCACCAGATGGCTGAGCACGCTGGCCAGGGTTGGCTGCACTACTATGCCCACCCGTTCATAAGCCCCCATATTGGCGCCCATGCCGGGCTCCAGCAGCCAGCCCATCATCAAGCCGATGCAGATGGCGATGGCGGTGGAGCACAGATAGAGCGCGATAGCCTTGCTGCCGATCCTGTCCAGCGCCTTGCCCTTGAGCAAGGAGGTGAGGCCGGCGATGACGGAGCAGAAGATGAGGGGCACCATCAGCATCTGTATGGTGTTGACGAACAACACGCCGAGGGGTTTGAGCAGCAGCGCCTGCTCACTGAAGCCGAGCCCGAGCCCAATCCCGGTCAACATGCCGAGCAGGGTCTTCAACCAGAGCGGGCGGCGGGTCCAGATCCGCCAGGGCTTGAGGGCCAATCCATGGAACAGCATGACGCCAATGTCCTTATTTACGGTCTGCGATGGCAAAAGGGGCGCTAGTGTAGCCATCCCTTGTTCAGGTTGCCACATTATCGACAAAGTGGTGCTCACGGCCAGCCCGGAAGGGGGGTAATCGGCACTTTATTGGCTTACATCAAGATAGTGATGGGCGACTCGGGATTTAATTGGCATCTCATATAATGATTAACGAGGTTCAAGATGTCTCAATCGATACATGGTCACGAGGTGATGGAGATGATGCTGGCGCAGGGCGGTCAGTTTAGCCGCGCCAGCCTCAAGCAGGCGATCGATACCCAGTTCGGCGCCGATGCCCGCTTTCACACCTGCAGTGCCAGCGAGATGGATGCCGAGGCGCTGATTGAGTTGTTGGCCAAACGCGGCAAGTTCATCGAAACCGAGCAGGGCTTCCAGACCCGCGCCGACAAGATCTGCCAGCACGGTTGATGCCAGGGCGGGCGCCGCCTTGGTGCTCGCCGAATCTCTTGCCCTTTGTTATATTTCGCCTTCTCCCCCCTCTGTTAAAGGCTTGGCCTGGGCATTGCCCGGGAATTGTATGGATACTTTCTCCGCTGCCGTCATGTTGTTTCTGATAATGGATCCGCTGGGCAACCTGCCGGTCTTCCTCTCCATCCTGCGTCATGTCGATCCCAAGCGGCGGCGCAAGGTGATGATCCGTGAGCTGCTGTTTTCCTTGGCCATCATGCTGGCGTTCCTGTTCGCCGGTCAGCAGATCCTGAGTTTCCTCAACCTGCGCCAGGAGGCGGTGAGCATCGCGGGTGGCATCATCCTGTTCCTGATCGCCATCAAGATGATCTTCCCGACCCCGGGTGGGGTGACCGGGCTGGCCGCCGGCGAGGAGCCCTTCCTGGTGCCCATGGCCATTCCGATGATCGCGGGCCCTTCAATTCTGGCTTCCCTGCTGCTGCTGGCGAACCAGGAGCCGACCCGGATGGCGGACTGGTCATTGGCCCTGCTGATGGCCTGGGGTGCCAGCGCGGTGATCCTGATGTTCTACGAGGTGTTCAACAAGCTGCTGGGTGAGCGAGGGCTCACCGCCGTGGAGCGCTTGATGGGCATGCTGCTGGTGATGATCTCGGTGCAGATGCTGCTGGATGGTGTGCATCACTACCTGGACGTGACCGGTCGGGGCTAATCCGCCATGGCGCCGCGAAGTGGATTGCTTTGCGGCGCGACTCATCATTTCTCTGATATCGATTGAGTAGGCTGAGCCTCAGGACTGGCTGGGGGTCGAGGTCTCCAGCTTGCTCATGATGAGGGCGAGCAGGGTTTCTCGCAGCCAGCGATGGCCCGGATCCTCCTCGTGGCGCTGATGCCAGATCAGCAGGTGAGAGATGCTGTCGAGTGCGATGGGCAGCGGTAGCGGCACCAGCGGATAGACCTGGGTCGCATGGCGGGCGTAGAGCCTGGAGAGGGTCACTATCATGTTCGAGTGCATCCCCATGCGCAGCGCCGCTTCGAACGAGGGCACGGTCGCCTCTATCCGGCGATAGAGATCCTGCTCCGCCAGCTTGTGATCCAGCATCCAGCGATCCCGTCCCTCGCAATATGTCTGCACATGGGGGTAGGCGAGGTAGCGGGTGAGATCCCAGCCGCTTTCGTGCAGCGCCGGATGATCGTGCTGCACCAGGCAGGTGAGGTCATCGATGGCGAGCAGCCGCTGGCTGATGCTGCCGGGCAAGGTGTCCAGCCGGTAATCCGAGGTGATGCAGTTCTCCCGCACCGTGAAGGCGATATCCACCTGGCCCTGGCTCATCGCGGTCAGGCTGTGCTCGGTCCACTCCTCGTAACGCAGCCGGATACCCGGTGCCTGGCGTTTGAGTTCGCTCAGGTAAAGGGGAGCAAACAGGGTGAAGGCGCTGTCCATGCTGGCGATGACGAACTCCCGCTCGGTACTGGCCGGGTCGAAGGCGGGAGGCTGGATCAGGTTGTCCAAGGAGAGCAGTATGGGTTGCAGCTGTTGCTGCAGGGCGAGGGCGCGGGGAGTGGGTTCCAGCCCATAGGCGGCGCGCACGAACAGGGGATCGTCGAAGGTATCCCGCAGCCGGCCGAGGGCCTTGCTGACGGCGGACTGGCTCAGATGCAGTCGGCGGGCGGCGCGGCTGCCGTTGCGCTCTTCCAGTAATACTTGCAGGATAATCAATAGATTAAGGTCTATTCGCCCGAGTTGTTCCAACAGCATGATATGAATCCTCTTCACTTCTTAGTTGAATTTATACCATTTGTTTTCATATCTTGGCGACTCTATGCTCGAGTCGTCTCTCGCCTTTGATGGCGGCTGGTACAGGATGTAACGGTTGAGGGGACAAGTAGCACTGACTCGTACGGCGGCCATGGGTCGCCGTATTTTTTTGCTGATTGATTCACAAACTTGCACCTGCCTTGATTTCGCCCAACAATCTCAGCGTTTTCTTTTGATACAACCAATCGGTATCTATCAGTCAGGAGTATCCCCATGGGACTCGGTGGAATTCATATCTGGCATTTGTTGATCCTGCTCGTGGTCGTGGTTCTGGTGTTTGGCAGCAAACGCCTGGCCAGCGCCGGAGAGGATCTGGGCACCGCCATCAAGGATTTTCGCAAGGCCTTGCGTGACGATGACACTCAGCCGAAATAAGTAGGAGTTGAATGATGTCTGTAAAAGAGATAGTGCAGGAAACCTGTGACAGCTGCGGCAGCATGGCCGAGATCGGCACCATCATAGGTGAGGGTGACGAGCTGATGGAGCTGGTGATCGAGGCTGCGACAGAAGCCGATGCCCGCGCCAAGCTGGCTGCCTATGAGGCACTGGCCAAGCAGGTGACCGCCGAGGCCAACGTCAGCAGCGAGTTGAGCCAGGGCCCAGATGGTGTGATCCTCAAGGCTCGCCTGCAATTTACCTGCACTGCCGAAAAACTCATTTTCGAGTTACGTGCCCGCTCACTCTGAGCTCTGTGATGATACGGCAGGCTTGCCTGCCGTATTGACCCTTCAGCCGTTTCTCCGTTCTATAGTGAGTTATCCACCGGCGACCCAGCCGACGAGACTCTGTCATCAGAAGGAGAGAAGATGCGGCAATGGATGTGGGGCCTGCTGGCCCTCTGGTGTCTTCCTCTGCTGGCGGCGGATATCCATCCCCAGTCCGGCGCTACCCCCACGCGGGTCCCTGACGTCAAACCCAAGCTCCTGCCCCAAGCCGGGGATCTCGAGCATATCCTGCAGAAGAAAGAGCTCAGGGCCCTGGTGGTCTATGAGCGGGGCTTCTTCTTCTTCGACAAGGGCGCCCAGTACGGCATCCTGGTCAATCAGTTGCAGGGCTTCGAGCGCTGGTTGAACAAGACCTACCTCGCTAAAGAGAAACTCAAACTCAAGATAATCTACATCCCGGTGCGCCAGGACAAGCTGCTGGATTACCTCACCGAAGGGCGCGGCGATCTGGTGGCGGCCAATATGACGGTGACCCCGACCCGGCGCGAGCAGGTCAGCTTCTCCCAGCCTCTTATCGCCCCTATCGAGGAGTGGGTGGTGAGCCAGCGCGAGCTACCCGGGTTCAACCGCATCACTCAGCTGTCAGGTCGGCGAGTCTGGGTGCGGGCCAGCTCCAGCTACTACGAGAGTCTCAATCAGTTGAACTGGCTGTTTCGCGAGCTGGGGCTACCTCCCGTCTACATAGAGAAGGTGCCCGAGTACCTGCAGGACGGGGATCTGCTGGAGATGGTGGCGGCCGGCATCATTCCGCTCACCGTCACCGACAGCTTCAAGGGCCGCATCTGGCTCGACATGATAGGGGGCCTCAAGGCCCACAAGCTGATCCCGCTGCGCGACAAGGGCCGCAGCGCCTGGGCCCTGCGCAAGAACGATCCCGAGTTGCTCAAGGCGGTGAACGCCTATATCTCGGAGGCTAGCAAGCGCACCCTCTACAGCGACATGACCCTGCGCCGCCTGCTGGCCCAGAGCGAGCAGATGAGCAACATATTGGCGCCGGATCCACTGGGGCGACTGTCCACTATTCGCAAGGTGATCGAGACCCAGGCCAGCAAGTACCAACTGGACTGGCTGATGCTGGCGGCGCTCGGCTACAAGGAGTCCGGGCTCAACCCCAATGTCCGCTCCAACAAGGGGGCGGTCGGCATCATGCAACTGTTGCCGAGTACCGGCGGCGCCGTGGGGATCCGCGGGGCCCGTCTCACCAGCCTGGAGGGTAATGTGGAGGCAGCCTGCCGTTACATGCGCCACATCCTCGATACCTATTTCAACGACCCCGAGATGGACAACATCAACCGCCATCTATTTGCGCTGGCGGCCTACAATGCGGGACCCAACCGGGTGCAGGCGCTACAGGTCAAGGCCAAGGCGAGGGGGTTGGATCCAAATATCTGGTTTGGCAACGTGGAGCAGTTGGTGGCCAACGAGGTCGGCCAGGGGCCCATCAACTACGTCGGCACCATCTACAAATACTACGTGGCCTATCGTTTCAGTCTGCCCCAACTGGAGGGCAAGTCCGAGGCTATCTCCGAAGCCAAAGAGGCGGTGCAACCCTGAGCACTTACTCCCAGGCCGGGCGGCTCTCCTGATGAGCATTGTCGAACGCTTCCCACCCCTTGTCCCGGTGCTGCAGGTACCAGGGTGCCAGCTGTCTGGCAGGGCTCGGATCCGGTTGACTTGCGTGCGGCCTATGGCGCAGAGAGGGGCGGTCGGACTGTTCCATAGTCGGATCCTTGGGGTGTGGCAAGCGGGGCGCTTGCCTGGGTTATGCCATGCCCTCATGACAAGGAGATGACCCTTGATCCCCGCCGAGTTTGCCTTATTGACGAATCCCACAGCCGCCCTGAAGGCACGCTGCCAGCTGATCCGCGGTGCCCGCAGCCGGATCCAGGCCCAGTATTACAGCTGGGAGGAGGACAGCAGCGGCAAACTGTTGCTGTCCGAGTTGCTGCATGCGGCGCGGCGCGGGGTGCGGGTCCAATTGCTCATCGACGATCTCTATGCCGGCGACAACCGTTTCCTGGAGATGGTGGCGGGCCAGCCCGGCATCGAGGTGCGGTTGTTCAACCCGTTCTGGCTCAGAGGTTGGCGCCCGCTGACCTTGCTGCTCGAAGGGCTGCTCAGCTTTCGGCGCATCAACCATCGCATGCACAACAAGCTGCTGCTGGTGGATGGTCGCCAGGCGGTGATTGGTGGTCGCAACATCGGCGATCGCTATTTCGGCCTGGGTGAGCCCCCTCATTTCGTCGATCTGGATCTGGTCTGTCGGGGGCCCCTCTGCCTGCAGGCCGAACAGGGTTTCGATCTGTTCTGGCGCAGCCGCTGGAGTCACCCGATCCGGCGTCTGCTGCGGCGTGCCTTGCTGCCCGCCGAGATAGGCGTGGTGAACGACTTCCTGCTCACCCTGACCGAGCCGGCGGTGGCGGCCCTCTACGATCTGCCCGCCAGCCTGTTTGATGAGGAGCCTGTTCCACTGTATTGGCATCAGGGGCAGGGAGAGTGCTGGTTTGACCGGCCCGGCAAGGGATTGGTATCCCGACCGACCACGGCGCCCATGCTGGGCCGTAAGCTGGCTGGCAATCTGGGCGCCCTGCGGTTGGTGAGTCCTTACCTGATCCTGACTCGCAGCCTGCGTCGTCATCTCAAGCGGTTGCGCCAGGCGGGGGTGAGCATCGAGATCCTGACCAATTCCCTGGCCAGCACCGATGTGCCGCTGGTGTATGGCGCCTATCGTCGACACCGCCCCTGGCTGGAGCGGCAGGGAATCGCGTTGTTCGAGCTGGCGGCTGAGGGGTCCAGCCTGCACGCCAAGCTGATCCTGATGGGCGAAGAGGAGGCGCTGCTCGGCAGCTTCAATCTGGATCCCCGCTCGCTGATGCTCAATACCGAGCTGATGCTGCATCTGCGATGCCCGCCGCTCTGCGCCGAATTGCAGCAGTGGCTGACCAAATGGCAGCAGGCTTCCATCCACCCGGTGGCGACGCCCCCTTCGGCGCTGCGCCGTTTGCTGGCCCGATTGAGCGACTGGCTGCCGCTGCATCGCTGGTTGTGAGGGGCCAACTTGTGCGAGATCTCGCAAAGCCTTGTGCGCCTTCGAGGATAACGTTTGCCATCCAAAGCTGGATTCAGACTTTATCGCATTGTTTTTAATCGATTTATGCCCAGAGATAAATCAGGGGCCGCGCATCCTGTTTGCATACAGGTCCGCATAAAACGGTTTTTTATTTTATTTAACTGCGTAGTATTTCAGTTGCAAGGACAAACACGGCGGCTAGCCTGTCGTGCGGGTGAAGGCAGTAAGGGACCGGGTCGGTCAGATTGTTCTGGCAGACGATGGCCTCGGATCGGGAGCGGAAACCCGTGAAGCGGCACTGGTACCCTGCATTGCCAAAGCCCAATATGGAACATGCTATTTGCGAGGGGGTGACATGCGAATGTCGCCCCATTTTTTATGCCAAGGCTTGCTCGGTGCCAATGAAAAGACCGCCTAGGGGCGGTCTCGAACAGGGTTGAGCCTCGGTCGATTGGCTCAGGCGATGCCAGCCAGCAGACGACTCCAGTTGCGTTTGCTGGCGATGAAGCCATCGCGCAGGTTGCGGTATTCCAGTTGCAACTTGAGTCGGTCGTAGCGGGCCAGCGCGGTGCGTTTGCGTTGCTCCAGCAGCCGCTTGCGACTGGCGTAGTAGTGCTGGATCTGCTGGCTCAGCTTGTCGTACTCCTCCTGCAGCAAAGCCTGCCACAGTTCCCGATCCTCCTCTTTGCGCAGCTTGGCCTTGGCCCGTTTCAGCTGCATCTCCAGTCTGGCCTGTTCGATACGTTCCTCCGGGCAGGATCTCAGATCCCTGGCCAGCCCGCACCAGGCGGCGCTGCGGATCAGCCATTTGGTAGGATCGTACTGCCACCAGCGGATGCCGTTGCGGTAGTCGTTCTCGAACAGGTGATGGAAGTTGTGATAGCCCTCGCCGAAGGTGAAGAAGGCCAGGATGCCGTTGTCCCGTGCGCTGTTGCGGTCGGTGAAGGGCTGGTTGCCCCAGATGTGGGCGAGGGAGTTGATGAAGAAGGTGGTGTGGTGTGTCATCACCATGCGCAGCACCCCGGCCAGCAGCAGCATGCCGAGTAGATCGCCGTGTACCAAGCCGAGCAACAGCGGGATGCCGATGTTGGTGGCCAGCGTCAGTGCCAGATAATGCTTGTGCTGGAAGGCGACGATGGGATTGCTCTGCAGATCCCGTACGTTGCTGTAATCGTGGTAGCGCTCGCGCTGGTATTCCCGCAGCATCCAGCCGATGTGGGAGTACCAGAAACCGCGGCCCGCGCTGTAAGGATCCTGCTGATTGTCATCCACGTGGCGATGATGGCGACGGTGATCGGATGACCAGTGCAGCACCGAGTTTTGCAGGGCGAGGGCGCCGCCGATGGCGAAGAACCATTGCAGGATCGGGTGCGCCTTGTAGGCCTTGTGCGACCAGAGCCGATGATAGCCGGCGGTGATCGAGATGCCGCAGTAGCAGAACAGCAACAGGAAGCAGCTCCACTGCCAGAGGTCGTAGCCGTGGCTCAATCCGTACCAGGGCACAGCAATCAGTGCGGTCAGCCCGGAGAGGGCAAACAGCAGGGTGTTGGTCATGATGATCGGGGGGCGTTCCATTTTACTCGGCTCCTTTCAGCGAACAGCTGTACTCTATTCTCCATGGGGCCGGAATGGGGGTCAATGATAAAAAAGTCGGAGACAAACCGGATCCCGGCCCTGCCTTCGGGTTATCATTTGGCCTCGCTAACCTCCAAGGTGACTGTTTTCGTGGGTATTCGCGCGCAACAAAAAGAAAAAACCCGGCGTACGCTGATCGACGCGGCGTTCAGTCAACTCTGTGCCAACCGCAGCTTTTCCAACCTCAGTCTGCGGGAAGTCGCCCGAGAAGCGGGCATAGCGCCGACCTCCTTCTATCGCCATTTTCGTGACATGGAAGAGCTGGGGCTGACCCTGGTGGATGAAGGTGGCCTGACCCTGCGCCAGCTGATGCGTCAGGCACGCCAGCGCATCGCCGGAGGCGGCAGTGTGATCAGCACCTCGGTACAGACCTTCATGGAGTTCGTCGAAAACAATCCGAATATCTTCCGCTTGCTGCTGCGTGAGCGCTCCGGCACCTCGGCGGCTTTTCGTCAGGCGGTGGCCCGCGAGATCCAGCATTTCATTGCCGAGCTGACCGACTATCTGGAAGCGACCACGTTGGCGCCACGGGAAGAGGCCTACATCCAGGCCGAAGCCATGGTCACCATCGTCTTCAGCGCCGGTGCCGATGCCCTCGACATGACCCCGGAAGAGTGCCGGGCGCTGTCGGATCGCACCATCAGCCAGCTGCGCATGATCGCCATGGGCGCCGAGGTCCAGAATCGCAAGCGGCGCGAACCTCTCTCTTAAACTCAAGGATGAACTGCCATGCATGAACCGAACCCTATCCCGAAGAAACCCTTGCTGCTGGCCCTGCTCATCGGCATCTGTGGTGACGCCTTCTGGTCGGTGCTGACCGAGTCGGCCGTGCCCTTCTCCTTCTTCCCCCTGATCGCCCTGCTGCTGGCCGCCTATCAGCTCTACCAGCACTATCGCCATGAACCCATGGTAGGAAATACGCCGACCTGCATATTGATCAGCTTTTTCATCGGCATTTTTGGCCATGCGGCGTTGATCAAGGTGCAATACCCGGAGCTGGGCAGCAATTTCTTCTCCCTCATCGCCATGCTGCTATTGCTCGCCGTGCTCTCCATCAAGCTGGGCGTCAGCGTGGGGAAAAAAGTGAAGGAGTGACGAGTCACTCCTTCAGATAGGGTCAGGATGCGAGGCGCCTGCCTCAGTCGGCTTGAGGGGGAGTCCCGCCCTTCTGCTTGGCATCGATGATGGCCTGCAGCTTGGCGCGGATATCCATCATGCCGAACACCCCGAAGACCAATACCTGGGTGAATTCGAGGCGAGTCACCGGGAAGTAGGGCTTGCAGGCGGCCTTGATGAGGCTGGCCTGTACCCAGTGCATCAGGGCCACGATCAGGCCGCAGACCGGCAGAAAACCATTCAACTTGCCCGGCAGGGTACCAAACAGGGCGAGCACTACCCCCAACCAGAAGAACAGCAAGACGCCCATCGCCAACAAATTAAACACGCGCTTCATCGTTTATCTCCCTTACATAGAGCTGATAGCAGACCTGATCTGATCGACCTGCTTGTCCTTGAGCCGTTGCCCACATTGACCGGGGAGGGGCCCATCGCCCCTCCTGTGCGGTGTTTAAACCGCAGCGTCATGCTTGGTGTCCCGCAGATAGAGCTGATAGCAGACCCGATCTGATCGACCTGCTTGTCCTTGAGCCGTTGCCCACATTGACCGGGGAGGGGCCCATCGCCTATTTCCCCTCCCGTACGGTGTTTAAACCGCAGTGTCATTCTTGGTGTCCCGCAGATAGAGCTGATAACAGACCTGACCGGCCTGCTTGTCCTTGAGTAGTTTCCAGCTGGCCGGCAGGGCCAGATCGCCCATCTCCTTTTCCCGCTCCAGATAGATGAGGGCATCCGGTGCCAGCCAGCCGCGCTGCTCCAGCAAGTCGCACACCTGGGGCAGCAGCTCGCGGCGAAACGGCGGATCCAGGAACACCAGATCAAAAGGGGTCAGTGGGCCTTGCAGCCAGCTGACCGCATTGGCCTGGATCACCACCCCCTGTTGGCTGCCGAGGGCGGCCAGATTCTTCTTGAGCTGATCGGCCGCGCCCTTGTCCATCTCGACCAGAGTCACCTGCTCGGCATAGCGCGACAGCGCTTCCAGCCCGAGGCCACCGCTGCCGGCAAACAGGTCGAGACAGCGAGTGCCACGAACATGCGGTGCCAGCCAGTTGAAGATGGTCTCCTTGACGCGATCCGTGGTTGGTCTGAGTCCTTCCACATCCTTGACCGGCAATTTACGGCCCTTCCACTGACCGCTGATGATTCTTACAAAGCCTGCTTTCCCTTGCGGGATCGGGCTCTTGTGGGGGCTGCTAGGACTGGATTTCACTCTGGGCATCGCGTTTCGTCGTCAGAAAATAAAGTGTTAGTATAAGGCGGTTCATTTTTATGCCGCCCCACCGAGGGACGGCTATCTTAGCAGTCAGCCAACGAAGTGAGTATTTTTTAGATGGCAAAAGGTTTGTTTTCCTGGCTGGGTTTCGGCCGCAAGAAAGAAGAGGCTGAGGCCGTTCAACCACAGGCTCCCGCAGCCACCCCGGCGATCCCTGAGCCCGAGGCCGCTGCTGCCCCCGCTCCCGTCGCTGATATTCCCCAGGTCGAGATCCCAGCCGTAGCGCCCGAGGTGCTTCTGGTGACGCCCGATGAGGGCCCGCTGGTGCTGGAGGATGACTCCGAACTCGAGCCCGTCATCGTCAATGAGGCGCTGATCGTCGAAGAGGCCGCCGAAGAGGCTCGCGTCGCTGCCGAGGCGCAGGCTGCTGAAACCGCTCGCCTTGCCGCCGAGGTTCAGGCTGTTGAAGCCGCTCGTGTTGCTGCCGAGGCTCAGGCTGTCGAAGCCGCTCGTGTTGCTGCCGAGGCTCAGGCTGTGGAAGCCGCTCGCATTGCCGCCGAAGCGCAGGCCGCGGAAGCCGCTCGTGTTGCCGCCGAAGCGCAGGCCGCGGAAGCCGCTCG
>NZ_CDCA01000020.1:250010-415974 GCF_000820185.1 Aeromonas tecta | reverse complement strand
AAGCCGCTCGCATTGCCGCCGAGGTACAGGCTGCGCAAGCCGCTCGCATTGCTGCCGAAGCGCAGGCCGCTGAAGCCGCCCGCATTGCCGCCGAGGCCCAGGCTGCGGAGACCGCTCGTATTGCCGCTGAGGCTCAGGCCGCGGAAGCCGCTCGTATTGCTGCCGAGGCTCAGGCTGCGGAAGCCGCTCGTGTTGCTGCCGAGGCTCAGGCTGGGGAAGACGCTCGCATTGCTGCCGAAGCGCAGGCTGCGGAAGAAGCCCGTATCGCCAAAGAGGCCCAGCGAGCGGACGATCTTCGCCTGATCGCCGAGATGGAGGCCGACGCCGCCGCCCTGGCTGCCCTGCCGTTGGCCGCCAAGGTGGATGACGATACTCAGGACAAGCCGCAGCGGGAGGGCTTCTTCGCTCGCCTCAAGCGCAGTCTGGTGCGCACCCGGGAAAATATCGGTTCCGGCTTCTTCGGCCTGTTCCGTGGCAAGAAGATCGACGACGAGTTGTTCGAGGAGCTGGAAACCCAGCTGCTGACGGCAGATCTGGGGGTCGACACCACCAGTCGCATCATCGAGGGTCTGGTGCAGCATGCGGATCGCAAGCAGCTCAAGGATGCCGAGGCGCTCTACGGCCTGCTCAAGCAGGACATGGGCGAGATGCTGGCTCAGGTCGAGAAGCCGCTGGTGATCGACACCAGCAAGAAGCCCTATGTGATCCTGATGATCGGCGTCAACGGGGTGGGCAAGACCACCACCATCGGCAAGCTGGCCAAGCAGTTCCAGGCCGAGGGCAAGAGCGTCATGCTGGCCGCCGGTGATACCTTCCGTGCCGCCGCCGTTGAGCAGCTGCAGGTGTGGGGTCAGCGCAACAACATCCCGGTGATCGCCCAGCATACCGGCGCCGATTCTGCCTCCGTCATCTATGATGCCATCGAAGCCGCCCGCTCCCGCGGGGCCGACGTGCTGATCGCCGACACCGCCGGCCGCCTGCAGAACAAGAGCAACCTGATGGAAGAGCTCAAGAAGGTGGTGCGGGTGATGAAGAAGCTGGATGCCGAGGCGCCGCACGAGATCATGCTGACCCTGGATGCGGGCACCGGCCAGAACGCCCTGAGCCAGGCCAAGCTGTTCAGCGAAGCGGTGGGGCTGACCGGCATCACCCTCACCAAGCTCGATGGGACAGCCAAGGGTGGCGTCATCTTCGCGGTGGCTGACAAGTTCCAGATCCCGATCCGCTACATCGGGGTGGGCGAGGGGATCGACGATCTGCGTCCCTTCGTCGCCAATGACTTTATCGAGGCACTCTTCAGTCGCGATGAGTAAGCTCAGGCATGATCAGTAAACGCCACAGGCCCCGACTCAGGTCGGGGTTTGTCAATGTCAGGGATCCGTTATGATTCGTTTCGATAAGGTCAGCAAGGTATACAGCGGTGGCCACCAGGCGCTGCAGAAGGTCAGCTTCCACCTGCGCAAGGGGGAGATGGCCTTCCTGACCGGCCATTCCGGGGCGGGCAAGAGTACCCTGCTCAAGCTCATCAGCGTAATGGAGCGGCCAACCGATGGCCGGGTCTTCTTCCATGGCGACGATGTCAGCCAGATCAAGCGGGGCCAGATCCCCTATGTACGTCGCCAGATCGGCATGATCTTCCAGGATCACCGGCTGCTGATGGACAGAACCGTATTCGACAACGTGGCCCTGCCACTGGTGATCGACGGCTATAGCCATGCCGACATCAACAAGCGGGTGGCGGCGGCGCTGGACAAGGTAGGTCTGCTTGGCAAGGAGCGCTATCAGCCACGCATGCTGTCCGGTGGTGAGCAGCAGCGAGTTGGCATCGCCCGCGCCATCGTCAACAAGCCGCCGCTGCTGCTGGCGGATGAGCCGACCGGTAACCTGGATCCCCAGCTCTCCATGGACATCATGCGATTGTTCGAGGAGTTCAACCGTTTCGGGGTTTCTGTGTTGATCGCGACCCACGATCTGGGGCTCATCGCCCGCATGCGCTATCGCACCCTGACCCTCAAGGCGGGGCGCATGTATTCGCAAGAGCAGGAGGAGAGCTGATGGCTACTGTTGCGCGTCATAAACAGCCTCTGCTTGGGCGGCTATCGCTGGTATTTCGGGTGGCTCATGTCGTTGATGCCGGGCACGGGGAGGAGATCTGATGGCTATCGTTCGTCATAAACAGCCATTGTTACGTCGGATGGCCATGTACTGGGTGGATCATACCCGTCAGGCCTTCTCCAGCATGGGGGAGCTGTGGCGTAACCCGCTCGCCTCCCTGATGACGCTGGCGGTGCTCGGCGTCAGCCTGGCGCTGCCCTCCTGCTTCCACGTGTTGCTGAAGAATGCCGAGGTGGTGGAAGGCAGCTGGCAGACCAGCTCCCAGATCTCCCTCTATCTGCGCAAGGATCTGCCGGAACAGAGCATTCTCGATATGAAGCAGCGGATCCTGCTATATCCAGAGGTGGAATCAGTCACTTATATGAGTCGGGACGAGGCGCTGAAGGAGTTTCGCGAGATCTCCGGCTTCGGCGACGCTCTCGACTACCTCGACAGCAACCCGCTGCCGCCGGTGCTGAGCGTGATCCCGGATCCGCGCTGGCAGAACCCGGAAGGGGCCGCCGAACTGCTCGCCAAGCTGGAGAATGAACCCGGCATCGAGCAGGGCAAGCTGGATCTGCAGTGGTTGACCCGCTTGCAGGGCATCATGAACCTGCTGCGCCACACCATCACCGGCATCGCCGTGTTGCTGCTCTCCGCCGTGCTGCTTATCGTCGGCAACACCCTGCGTTTGAATATCCTCAACCAGCGCTCCGAGATCGAAGTGCTCAAGCTGGTGGGGGCGACCGATGCCTTTATTCACCGCCCCTTCCTCTATACCGGTATCTGGTTCGGGGTCATCGGCGGCATGCTGGCCTGGTGGTTGACCGAGGTGATGGTGATCTGGAGTGAGGGCGTGGTAAAGGAGCTGGCCGGGCTCTATAACAGCAATTTCCGGCTGGTGGGCATGGGGGCGGTCGATGGCTTCAACCTGATACTGCTCGGGGCCTTGCTGGGGCTGATTGCGTCCTGGTTTTCGGTGCATCGGCATATCCGCGACATCGAACCCTCCTGATTGTGTGATCCTGTCCGCAAAGCGCTGGATTTTGAGAACGGGATCGCGTAAAAAAGTGGCCGTTTCTGGCACGGCCACATTTCTCAGAGTAATCTGAATGATACCTGCCTTCAGGATCTTACCTGAGTCCTGTGAACCTTTTGATTTATAAGCAGTCTATTAAGTGCGACAGAATGTATACGGGTATGGCCCCTCTGCCTTGCTCGTCTGACTTGGCAAGCATGTGAAGGTTGCGAGCTCCGCAACAATGGACTTAGCATGCTACTTTTCGGGGGTCCTTCACTGTGACCCCTTTTTTTTGACTGTTCATTTATGATTCATCCCGTCGGCCTAAGATAAGCCGGGTTCAGGCTGGGACTGATGTTTGACTTATGTTTGATGCGGGCCGCAGAATGGCGTCCGGTCGGTAGACAGACCCTCTCAGGGTGTTAGACTGATTCGATTGAAAAGTAAGAGGTAGAACATGGGAACTTCATTGCAACGCACTATGGCCCTGATTCCGCAAGGTAGTCTGGAAGGCTATATCCAGGCAGTTAACTCTATTCCGGTGCTGAGCGCAGAGGAAGAGCGTGAGCTGGCGACGCGTTTGCAGCAGGGTGGCGATCTCGAGGCTGCTCGTCAGCTGGTCATGTCGCACCTGCGTTTTGTCGTTCACGTGGCCAAGAGCTATGCCGGCTACGGCTTGCCTCAGGCTGACCTGGTGCAGGAAGGCAACATCGGTCTGATGAAAGCGGTCAAGCGCTTCGACCCGAGTGTCGGCGTGCGACTGGTCTCCTTCGCCGTGCACTGGATCAAGGCCGAGATCCACGAATATGTCCTGCGCAACTGGCGCATGGTCAAGGTGGCCACCACCAAGGCGCAGCGCAAGCTGTTCTTCAACCTGCGTAAATCCAAGAAGCGTCTGGGCTGGTTCAGCCACGACGAGGTGCAGGCCGTGGCTGCCGAACTGGGGGTTTCCCCGACCGATGTGACCGAGATGGAAGCACGGATGAGCAACTACGATCAGGCGTTCGATCTGGTCGGTGATGATGAAGACGAAGGTGGCTTCGCCCCTGTCCACTATCTGGAAGACAAGTCTTCGGATCTGGCCGCCACCATAGAGAACGACAACTGGGACAACCATGCTTCCCGTCGTCTGAGCGCCGCGTTGGCGACTCTGGATGAGCGCAGCCAGCACATCATCCGCGCCCGCTGGCTGGATGAGGAGAGCAAGACCACCTTGCAGGAGCTGGCCGATACCTATGGTGTCTCCGCAGAGCGGGTGCGTCAGCTTGAGAAAAATGCCCTCAAGAAATTGAAGGATGCGATGGACTCCTGAGATCGTTCGCAGGGCGGAAGCGTCAGCTTGAGAAGAACGCGCTCAAGAAACTGAAAGACGCCATGGATGCCTGAGGGCATGCTCCAACACAAAACAGGGCCTGATGGCCCTGTTTTTGTATCCGCCTCATCAGATCGGATCTGTTGTTGCACCTTGCCCCCAATCCCGTTGAATATGGTATGTTGCCGCCATTAACACTCTAGGGAGAGCAGAAGTGAAACTGTTGAACGACTTGTTTACCAATAACCGCGAGTGGGCGGAACGGATCAAGGCCGAAGATCCCGAGTTCTTCGCTACCCTCTCCGCCCAGCAGGCGCCCGAGTACCTCTGGATCGGTTGCTCCGACAGCCGGGTTCCGGCCAACCAGCTGATGGGCCTGCTGCCGGGGGATGTCTTCGTCCACCGCAACGTCGCCAATCTGGTGGTGCATACCGACTTCAACTGCCTCTCGGTGCTGCAATACGCGGTCGAAGTGCTCAAGGTGAAACACATCATCATCTGCGGCCATTACGGCTGTGGTGGCGTGCTGGCGGCCATGCGCAACGAAGAGCTTGGGCTCATCGACAACTGGCTGCGCAACATCAAGGATGTCTACTTCAAGTACCGTGAGCAGCTGGATGCCATCGAAGATGAGCACGAGCGCCACGACTACCTGTGCGAGCTGAACGTGGCCGAGCAGGTGGCCAACGTCTGCCACACCACCATTATTCAGAACGCCTGGCGCAAGGGTCAGGAGCTGGCGGTGCATGGCTGGATCTATGGCATCAAGGACGGCCTGCTGCACGATCTGGATCTCTGCATCAGCGGCCCGGATCAGATCGCGGATGTCTATCGCGCCTGGCCGGACATGCGTCCTCCCCACCGTCGTCGCTGAGGATCCTGCCGTTGGCTCCCGCCCTCTACCTGCAGATCAAGCAACACATCCTCGACGGGATCCGCGAACGCCACTATCAGGCGGGGGATCGGATCCCGACCGAGGCGGCTCTGTGCGAGCAATTTGCCGTGAGCCGGATGACGGTCAACAAGGCGCTGCGCGAGCTGGTGACAGAGGGCTGGCTCCATCGCAGCGCGGGCTCCGGCAGCTTCGTGGCGGACCGGCGGGCCGAGTCTCCCCTGCTGGCGATCCGCAACATCGCCGAGGAGATCGCCGAGCGGGGCAGTCAATACAGCGCCAGGGTGATCCGCCTGCAACGCCAGGCCGCCGACGAGAAGGTGGCGGTGCGGCTCGGGCTACGAGTGGGTGCGCCGACCTTTCACAGTCTCATCGTCCATCAGGCCGATGGGGAGCCGCTGCAGCTGGAGGAGCGTTTCGTTGATGCACAGCGCCTGCCGGGCTATGGCGAGCAGGACTTCACCCAGCTGACACCGAACAGCTATCTGATGGAAATCTGCCCGCTCTCCGAGATGGAGCATGTGGTGGAGGCTGTGCTGCCGAGCGCCGGTGAGGCCGGCTTGTTGCAGGTACGGGTCGATACCCCCTGCCTGCTGCTGCATCGTCGCACCTGGTCGGATGGCTACCTGGTCTCCTATGCCCGCCTGCTCTCACCCGGTTCCCGCTACAAGCTGACTTCCAAGGCACGCTTAGCTTAATTGTGTATACATATCTTGTTTGCAAAGCCCACCCTTAGGTGGGCTTTTTTGTGCTTAAACTCTAATGAAATGGCTGTTATCAAGATGTGAACTCGATCCTATCTTTCTCGCCAGGGATCGGCTATAAATTATTGTATATACATTTGAGGTCGCTATGAACAAGGAACTGTTGAACTGCGAGCGGGTCTGGCTCAACGTAATGCCCGCCACCCTGCGCCCCGATCTGGCGGACTATGGCCTGCTGGAGCCTCACGCCCTCGGCGTCCACGATGGCAAGATCCACGCCTTGGTGCCCATGCAGGATCTCAAGGGACCTCATCCCGCCCATTGGCGGGATATGAAGGGCAAGCTGGTGACCCCCGGTCTCATCGATTGCCATACCCATCTCATCTTTGCCGGCAGCCGCGCCGAAGAGTTCGAGCTGCGCCAGCAGGGCGTGCCTTATGCCGAGATTGCCCGCAAGGGCGGTGGCATCCTCAGCACGGTGCGCGCGACCCGCGCCGCCAGCGAGGATCGGCTCTATGAGCTGGCCGTGCCGAGGATCAAGTCTCTGATCCGGGAGGGGGTTACCACGGTCGAGATCAAGTCTGGCTACGGTCTCACCCTGGCGGATGAGCTCAAGATGCTGCGGGTCGCCCGCCGCCTTGGGGAGTCGCTGCCAATTCGGGTCAAGACCACCCTGCTGGCCGCCCATGCGGTACCGCCTGAATATCGCGACGATCCCGATTCCTGGGTCGAGACCATCTGCCAGGAGATCATCCCGGCGGCGGCCGAGGCCGGTCTGGCGGATGCGGTGGATGTTTTTTGCGAACATATCGGCTTCTCCCTGGCCCAGACCGAGCAGGTCTATCTGGCGGCGGATCAATACAATTTGGCGGTGAAGGGGCACATGGATCAGCTCTCCAATCTGGGGGGCAGTACGCTCGCTGCCCACTTCGGTGCACTCTCGGTGGATCACCTCGAGCATCTGGACGCGACCGGGATCCAGGCGCTGGCCCATCGCGGCGTGGTCGCCACCTTGTTGCCTACCGCGTTCTACTTCCTAAAAGAAACCAAGCTGCCCCCGGTCGAGGCGTTGCGCCGCGCCGGGGTACCGATGGCGGTCTCCTCCGACATCAATCCGGGTACGGCGCCCATCGTCTCCCTGCGCATGGCCATGAACATGGCCTGCACCCTGTTCGGCCTGACGCCGGTCGAAGCCATGGCCGGGGTGACCCGCCACGCCGCCCGCGCACTCGGCGAACAGGAGCGATTGGGGCAGTTGAGAGTGGGCATGCTGGCCGACTTTCTGGTCTGGAACTGCGCCCATCCAGCCGAGCTCAGCTATCTCATCGGCGTCGATCAGCTGGTGAGCCGGGTGGTGAATGGTGAGGAGACCCACCATGGCTGAGTGGCACAACATGGACATGTCCGTCTGGCAAGGGCGCCGGGATCCGGAAGATGGCGAGCTGGCCCTGCGCTGGCACGACAAGGTACAACCCTGGCAAGAAGCGCAGTCCGGGCAAGCGAATGCCACCCCTGGCGTGGCCCTGGTGGGTTTTGCCTGTGATGAAGGTGTGCGCCGCAATAAGGGGCGGGTAGGGGCCGCCGCCGCCGCCGAAGCTATTCGCAAAATGCTGGCCAACAGCGCCTGGCATCTGAGTCAGCCGGTTTACGACAGCGGCGATCTGCACTGTGACGATGGCGATCTCGACGCGGCTCACGGTCGGCTGGCCGAACGGGTCGCCCGCCTGCTGGATGAGGGCCATTTCCCGCTGGTGCTCGGCGGTGGTCACGAGGTGGCGTTCGGCAGCTGGAGCGGCCTCAATCGCCACCTTCTGCAACAAGCGGGTGGCAAGGGCAGGGTCGGCATCATCAACCTGGATGCCCACTTCGACCTGCGCATGAAACAGGAGCAGGCAAGCTCCGGCACCCCCTTCTTCCAGATAGCCGAGCAGTGCGCCACCCAGGGCACCCCCTTCCACTACGCCTGTCTCGGGGTGGCTGAGACTGCCAACACCCAAGCTCTGTTTGCTCGCGCCGAGGCGCTGGGGGTCTGGCATGTGCTGGACGAGGCCATGACCCAGGCCAATCTGCCCGAGTTGTTCAATGGGCTGGATGCCTTTATCGCCCGCTGTGATCACCTCTATCTCACCATCGATCTGGATGTGCTGCCCGGCACCGTGATGCCGGGGGTGAGCGCCCCCGCCGCCCGTGGCGTCGAGCTGGCGGTCATCGAACCCCTGATCGCCCATATCCGGGCCAGCGGCAAGCTCCGGCTTGCCGATTTGGCCGAGTACAACCCGAGCCTGGATCAGGACAACCGCAGCGCCCGCGTGGCCGCCCGCCTAGTCCATCAGTTAACCAAGTAGCGATCTGCCGAGGGCAGGTCGCAATGCTGCTGCATTGATAAAACAAGGAGTGTGTATGTCTGAGCAACACCAGGATCCTCGTCACGATCCGAGCCGCGTGATCCGCGCCCCGCGCGGTACCCAGCTCACCGCCAAGAGCTGGCTCACCGAGGCGCCGCTGCGGATGCTGATGAACAACCTGGATCCCGAGGTCGCCGAGCACCCCCAGTCCCTGGTGGTGTATGGCGGCATCGGTCGAGCCGCTCGCAACTGGGCCTGTTTTGATAAGATCGTCGAGGTGCTGACCCGACTGGAGGAAGACCAGACCCTGCTGGTGCAATCCGGTAAGCCGGTCGGGGTGTTTCAGACTCACAAGGACGCGCCACGCGTGTTGATTGCGAACTCCAACCTGGTACCGCACTGGGCGAACTGGGAGCACTTCAACGAGCTCGATAAGAAGGGGTTGATGATGTACGGCCAGATGACGGCCGGCTCCTGGATCTACATCGGCACCCAGGGCATCGTACAAGGCACCTACGAGACCTTCTTCGCGGTGGCGAACCAGCACTTCAATGGCGAACCCGCCGGGCGCTGGATCCTGACCGGTGGTCTGGGCGGCATGGGCGGTGCTCAGCCGCTGGCCGCCACCATGGCAGGCTTCTCCATGATTGCGGTGGAGTGCGACGAGACTCGTATCGATTTTCGCCTCAAGACCCGCTACGTCGACAAGAAAGCCCGCAGTCTGGATGAGGCGCTGGCCATGGTCGAGGATGCCAAGCAGAGCGGCACCGCCGTCTCCGTCGGCCTGCTCGGCAACGCAGCCGATGTCTTCGCCGAGCTGGTGGCTCGTGGCATCACCCCGGACGTGGTGACCGACCAGACTTCGGCTCATGACCCCATCCACGGCTATCTGCCCCAGGGCTGGAGCGTCCCTCAGTGGCGCGAGCTGCAAAAGAGCGCCCCTCAGGAAGTAAATCAGGCCGCCCGCCACTCTATGGCCCGCCAGGTCGAAGCCATGCTGACCCTGCAGGCTCGTGGTGCCGCGACGCTGGATTACGGCAACAACATCCGCCAGATGGCACTGGAGGAGGGGGTGAAGAACGCCTTCGACTTCCCCGGCTTCGTGCCCGCCTACATACGTCCGCTGTTCTGCGAGGGCATAGGCCCCTTCCGCTGGGTGGCGTTGTCAGGGGATCCGGAAGATATCTACAAGACGGATCAGAAGGTCAAGGAGTTGATCCCGGACGACCCCCACCTGCACAACTGGCTCGACATGGCCCGCGAGCGCATCGCCTTCCAGGGCCTGCCGGCGCGGATCTGCTGGGTCGGGGTCAAGGATCGGGTGCGTCTCGGCCTCGCCTTCAACGAGATGGTGAAAAACGGTGAGCTGAAGGCGCCCGTGGTCATCGGTCGCGATCACCTGGATTCCGGCTCTGTGGCCAGCCCGAACCGTGAGACCGAGTCCATGATGGATGGCTCGGATGCGGTCTCCGATTGGCCGTTGCTCAATGCCCTGCTCAACACCGCTGGCGGTGCGACCTGGGTCTCCCTGCACCACGGTGGCGGGGTCGGTATGGGCTTCTCCCAACATTCAGGCGTGGTCATCGTCTGCGACGGCACGGATGACGCCGCCAGACGGGTCGGCCGGGTGCTGCGCAACGATCCGGCCACCGGCGTGATGCGTCACGCGGACGCGGGTTACGAGATTGCTATCGATTGTGCCCATGAGGCGAAACTGGACTTGCCCATGCTGGCTGCTGCCCGCAAAGGAGTAAAATAAGATGTTTGAACTCAATCTGTTACCGGGCAAGCTCTGCCTCGCTACCCTGCGCCGCGTCAGCCGTGAGCCGGTCCATATCAGCCTGGACTCGTCCGCCCTGCCGGGGATCCACGCCTCTGCCGCCGTGGTCACCAAGGTGATCGAGCAAAACCGGGTGGTGTATGGCATCAACACGGGTTTTGGTCTGTTGGCCAACACCCGCATCCCGGTGGAGCAGCTGGACGAGCTGCAGCGCTCCATAGTGCTGTCCCATGCCGCCGGCATCGGCGAGTACATGGATGACGCTACTGTGCGGTTGATGATGGTGCTCAAGGTCAACTCCCTGGCACGCGGCTTCTCCGGCATCCGGCTGGAAGTGCTGGAAGCCCTGATGCGACTGATCAATACCGAGGTCTATCCGGTGGTGCCGAAGAAGGGCTCCGTCGGCGCCTCCGGCGATCTGGCACCCCTTGCTCACATGAGCTGTCTGCTCATCGGGGAGGGCAAGGCTCGCCACAAGGGCGAGTTGATGGACGCCGCCAGCGCCCTCAAGATTGCCGGGATCGCGCCCATCTCCCTGGCGCCGAAAGAGGGGTTGGCGCTGCTCAACGGCACCCAGGCCAGCACGGCGTTTGCGCTGGAGGGGCTGTTCCACGCCGAGGATCTGTTTGCCGGCGCCATCACCATCGGTGCCATGAGTGTGGAGGCGGCGCTCGGCAGCCGTCGTCCGTTCGATGCCCGCATCCACGAAGTACGGGGTCAGCGCGGCCAGATCGACGCGGCCATCTGCTATCGCCAGCTGCTGGTGGATGGCAGCGAGATCGGCATGTCCCATCACAACTGCGAGAAGGTGCAGGATCCCTACTCACTGCGCTGCCAGCCTCAGGTGATGGGTGCCTGCCTGACCCAGATCCGCCAGGCGGCCGAGGTGCTGGTGTGCGAGGCCAATGCGGTCTCTGACAACCCGCTGGTGTTCGCCGAGGACGAGGAGATCCTGTCCGGCGGCAATTTCCACGCCGAGCCGGTGGCTTTCGCCGCCGATAACCTGGCGCTGGCCATCGCCGAGATTGGTTCGCTCTCTGAGCGCCGCATGGCGCTGCTGATCGATTCGCGCATGTCGGGCCTGCCCGCCTTCCTGGTCAACAACGGTGGCGTCAACTCCGGCTTCATGATTGCCCAGGTCACCTCGGCGGCGCTCGCCTCCGAGAACAAGAGCCTGGCCCACCCGGCCTCGGTGGACAGCCTGCCCACCTCGGCGAATCAGGAGGATCACGTCTCCATGGCCACCTTCGCCGCGCGCCGGCTGGCGGATATGGCGGAGAACACCCGCGGCATCCTGGCGGTCGAGTTGCTGGCAGCCGCCCAGGGGCTGGATTTCCGTGCCCCACTGCGCAGCACCGAGCTCATCGAGCTGGCCAAGGGACGGCTGCGTAGCCAGGTTAGCTTCTACGACAAGGACAGGTACTTCTCGCCGGACATCGAAGCCGCCGCCGCCCTGCTGGGCGCCGCCAGCTACAACGACCTGATCCCGGCCGGGGTGCTGCCGAGCTTCTGAGCCAACGGGGATCATCACCGATGACACCTAACAAAAGACCGCCCCTCGGGGCGGTCTTTTCGTCTCAGGCAAGGGGTTTGCTAGGTCCGCTCGAACATCAGGAACAGATAGACCACGAACAACACCAGATGAGTGGCGCCGTGCAGCACATTGGTGCGACCGCTGCTGAAGGTCACCTTGCAGACCATGAGGGTGGTGATCAGCAGCACCATGTCGGCAGGAGAGAGGCCGAGGCGCACTTCCTGATCCAGCATGGCGCCGATAAACAGCACGGCCGGTACGGTGAGCGCTATGGTGGCCAGCACCGAGCCGAAGTAGAGGTTCATGGCTCGTTGCAGCTGGTTGTTGAAGGCCGCCTTGATGGCGCCGACGGCCTCGGGCGCGAGCACGATACAGGCCACGATGAAACCGCCAAGGGCCGCCGGGGCGTCCATCACGTGGACTCCGTAGTTGATGGGGATGGCGAGGGTCTTGGCCAGCAGGATCACCACCAGCAGATAGGCGAGCAGCAGCAGGGTGTGGTAGACGTTGCTGTGCAGTATGCCGTGGTGCTCTTCGTGATCCTCGTTATCGCTGTCGACGAAGAAGTGGCTGTGGCTGCGCGTCTGGATCAGCAGAAAGACGCCGTAGAGCAGGATGGAGATGATGATCAGCATCCAGGACATGGCGCTGGACATGCTGCCAAGATTACCCCCTTCGGTGAAGTTAGGCAGCACCAGGCAGAGCAGGGCCAGCGGTATAATGGCCACCAGATAGGATTTCACCCCATCCAGATTGAAATTCTGAGTGTGATAGCGCCAGCCGCCAAACAGCAGGGTGAAGCCCACCAGGCCGTTGGTCACCAGCATCACCACGGCAAACATGGTATCGCGGGCCATCACCGGGTTGGGATCGCCGGTCAGCATGACGGAGGAGATCATCACCACTTCCAGCGAGATGACCGACAGGGTCAGGATCAGGGTACCGAAGGGTTCGCCCAGCTTGATGGCGAGGGCATCCGAGTGACGCACCACCGAGAAGATGGCCCAGGTGACGATGGCGAGCAGGGCCAGCGATACCGGCAGGTAGATTGCAAGGGGGGTCGCCTCTGTCAGCAGGTCACTCCCCAGCGTCTTGAAAAACAGCAGGGTCAGCAGGCCAGCTGGCAGGGCAATCTCTTGCCGGATAAATGACTTCATAGGCAGCGGTTCTCATCTCAGGGCGGCGCAGGCCGACGGGGAACGGGGATCAGTTCGCGTGATGCATGGCGAACCTGACACATGATAAGGGACGGGCGCCCGGTTCGTGAAAATTCATTTCACTGATGGCGGTATGGTGAGCGCAATTGCTAGCCGGCGAGTGCCTGCGGGCCACATCTTGTGCCCACAGGAGGGGGATGGAGCTATTAGCCTCGTGCCTGTTGCCAGTCAAGCAACTCCGGCAGCGGCATGGGGCGGCCGAACAGATAACCCTGGATGAGATAGACGCCATGCTGGCCGAGGTAGTCGACCTGGGCCTGGGTCTCGACCCCTTCGGCAATCATCTCCATGTCGGATTTCAGGCCAAAGGCGATGATGGCATCCAGCAGGTTACGCTTGGGGTCATCCGTGCCTATGGTGTCGACGAACATCTTGTCGATCTTGATCTGGCGGATGCCGAGCCGCTGCAGATAGGCGAAGCCGCCGTAACCGGTGCCAAAGTCGTCCAGTTTGAAGTGATAGCCCTTCTCCTGTAGCAAGGTGATCTCGCGGTTGGCCGCCTGTATGTCCAGAATGGGCTCGCGCTCGGTGAGCTCGAAGGTGAGGCGGGCAGGGGAAGGCCATTGGTGCCGTTGCAGCTGATTGCGCAGATGAGGGTGTTCGATGTGAGCCGCAACCAGGTTGACGCTGACCCACTGCTCCGGTGCCAGTTGCGGTAGATCGGCGATCACCTTGTCCAGCAACTGCTCCGTCATCGGCAGGATCAACCCCTGTTGCTCCGCATAGGCGATGAAGGCGCCGGGGGAGGTCACGTCGCCATCCCGTTGCCAGCGCAGCAGCGCCTCAAAGCCGACCACCCGTTGGGTGCGACTGTCGACAATCGGCTGGTAGAAGGGGACGAACTCCTGGCGAGCCAGCCCGGTGTGCAGCAATCCCTTGAGGGAGCGTCGATAGCTGCGCAGCAGCCAGTAGCCGGCGAGCAGCAAGGCTCCCAGTGAACCCCCGACCCAGAGTGCTCCCCGATACGCCAGATTCAAGGCATAGGCCTGCAAGGCCTGACCGGACCACAGGGTCTGCTGGACTTTGTTGAACGGCGGGGAGAAGTTCAGGCTCTGGTTGCCGGGCTCGTCCTTGATGGCCTGATCGCCGCGGGGGAAGATCTTGTGGCGCGCGAGCCCCGGTACCAGCGGCCTGAACTCCAGATAGAAGCAGTCGGAGCAGGGTTTCTCCAGGATGGCGTGACTCCAGCTGTTGCTCAGTACCCAGTAAGCCAGGTTGCCTTGCCGTTTGAAGAGCACGACCAGCTCCTGCTCGGTATCAAACTCGGGCATGGTGGCGGTGAGCTCGAATGCATTGTCTTTCGAATCCGGGAGAATGACCGTATTGATGAACGGCAGATCCGGCCCCAGGCTGGAGCAGCCCTTGCCTGACGCCAGCCTCAGCCCCTGCAGGCGGATGTGAGGGCTGTAGTACTTGGGATCCCGCAGCAGCGCCATGTCCTGCACGCCGCAGTCGAAGGCAAAGTGGGCCAGTTGATCCTCGATATTCTTTTCCAGCGTCTGCTGACGCCCCGCCATGGCGGACTCTATCTCGACCCGCTTCTGTTGCAACAGATAGTGGGCGATCGCCTTGCCCATCAACGGGCTCAGCGACAGACAGAGCAGGATGGGGACAGTGAGCAACAGCAGGCTGCTCCAGAGCGGGGAAACACGTTTCAATCTGTACCTGCTCGGTGAGAGAGTGGGATTCAGCAGAGAATGCCATCATAGTTCATTAGTTGTATCGATATGACAACCGCAGAAAATGTTTATACGCTTAATTGCTAACTAAATGATAAATATCAACTTAGCACTATGTGGCTGGTGAAAAATCAATCAGCTACCTGTCATATCTAACAATTGTCCAGCTTATCTGAACTGGTTAGAGTAGCCCTGCGGTTTGACTCACCGTGTGTTCAATACTCCTGTATCTATTTTTGTCAGTAGCACAGAGTGTTAGTTTTGATATTGAGTGTTTCTTTCGGTCCCCTCTGTGGGACCATTTTTCTGCCTGCGAGTCAGCCTTTTCCTGCTTTTCTGCTCAACTTTCCATCATCGACAGCCCCCATCCGGGAGGGCATGCGCCCTGGATTGGCGCGCTCAACCGCTTAATTGTCAAAGCGGGATCTTCATCCGTAGGCGGGTTTTGGCCAAGGCTGATACCATGAGGCCTAATGGATGCTGTCGGCTACGGAAAGGCACATGAAACTGACTACTCAGCTCGTCTCGTTTATTACCCTGTGCGTGATCGCGGCCATGACCATGGTGATGCTCGGCGGGGTGTTCAGTTTTCGCCAGATGGGCATGGAGCTGCAGCAGAACCGGGTCGACTCCCTGGTGGAGATCATCGACAAGCAGCTGGCGGCGGCTGACGATCCACAGGATCTGGCTCGCTGGCTGCCTTCGTTGCTGCGCTCTGCCCATGTGGTCGAGCTGGAAATTCGCCAGGACAAGCAGCGGGTCTACTGGTTTCGCGACGTGCAGCAGCAGACCGATGAGAGCCTGCTGATCCCCTATAGCAAAGCCATCCCCCATCAGCGCGGCATGCTGGCCGATTTCAAGCTGGATCGGCCGTTCAAGGAGTTTGAGTACTCCATGAAAGCCATGTCCGGCATCTCGTTCGGGGTCTTCATCGTCGTATTCGGGCTCTGGTACTCCATTCGCTGGTTGCGGCTGCAGCTGCGCGGCGCCGAGCTGCTGGCGGAGCGGGCCCAATTGATCCTGGATGGCAAGCTCACCAAGCTGGCCCATGATCCGGCCGACGAGTGGCCGGTCTCCGCCAGCCAGGCCATCGATCATCTGCTGGCCGAGCTGGCTGATGCCCGCAAGGAGCGCAGCCGGTTCGACAACTTCATCCGCAGCAATGCCTTCGTCGACAAGACGACCGGCATCGGCAACCGGCTGTTCTTCGACAATAGGCTGGAGAGCGCCATCATGGAGGCGAGCGTGATCAGCGGGGGGGTCATGCTGATCGAGCTGGCGGGGCTGGAGGAGCTGGATCCCGAGTTGAACGGGCGACCGAGCCAGGATCTACTGATGGAGGCGAGCGCCTCTATCGGCACCTTTGTGCGAAAGCACAACGGCGCCCTGCAGGCTCGCTACGCCGGCCAGGTATTTGCCGTGCTGCTGCCCAACATGTCCGAGAGCGAGATGGTGGACGGGGCCAGCCAGTTGCTCAAGAGTCTGCAACGGTTGCACTGGCCCGAGTCGGTCAATGCCGAGACCGCCGTCTATCTCGGCGCCGTCTGTTATCAGGCGCAGGACAGTCTGCTCAAGGTGCAGGAAGAGGCCGAGCTGGCACTCAAGAGTGCACGGCTGCAGGGTCATACCGGCTGGTTCCTCTACGAGAAACAGCTGAATGAGGAGCCGAGCAGCAAGGGCACGGTGCGCTGGCGCACTCTCATTACCCGCCGCATCGAGGAGAAAGGCGTCTATTTCTATCTGCAACCAGTGCAACAGGAGCCAGATCAGGTGGTGTTGCAGCAGGAACTGCTGATCCGCATTCACGACGAGCAGGAGCGGGAACTGCAGGCCGGGGTCTTCATGCCGATGGCGGAGAAGGCGGGTCTGTTGCTGCCGCTGGACAAGCTGGTGGTCGCCCAGACCCTGCGCCTGTTGCGCCAGCGTGCCGAGCCGAGCTGCCCCATCAGCCTGTCGCTCAGTGCCCAGAGCCTGCTCAATCGGGAGTTCCAGCGCACCCTCTTCTTCGACCTGTTCCAGCTGCCGCGCAGCACCAACGAGCGCTTGATCCTGCAACTGTCGGAAGCCCAGGTGACCCGTCACTATGAGGCGCTCAAACGGCCGCTGCGGGCGATGCGCATGCTGGGCTGCCAGCTGGCCATCGATCATGCCGGCCAGGATGTGGTGAGCACCCAATACATCAAGGAATTCGAGATCAACTTCCTCAAGCTCCATCCCAGCCTGGTACGAGAAATTCACAATCGTCAGGTCAACCAGATGGCGGTGCGCAGCCTGGTCGGGGGTTGTGCCAACACCCAGACCCGGGTGATCGCGGTGGGAGTGGAGAGCGGCGACGAGTGGAAGATGCTGCGCCACCTCGGCGTGCATGCAGGCCAGGGTCCCTGGTTTGCCGAGCCGGAGTGGCTGGTGATGGAGATGGCCGAGGCCTGAGCTATGTGTGACAGGGCCGCCGTCAGAGGCGGCCCTGTTCTTTCAGGCCCGCCAGTCCCTGCAGGCCACCGGTATGGATGAACACAATCTCGCTGCCACGGGGGATGCGACCGGCGGCCAGCTCCCGAAATAGCCCCCACATGGCCTTGCCGCTGTAGATGGGTTCGAGCGGCAGACCGGTCTGCGCGTTGAAGGCTTGCACCCACTGCCACATCTCTTGGCTGAATTTGGCATAACCGCCGTCATGGTGATCCAGCGCTATCTGCCAGCCGGGGGTATCGGCGGCCCGGGGGTAAAGGCGGCAAACTTCGTCATGGATGAAGGCACCACCCTTGAGCACGGCGATGGCGAGGATCTGCTCCCGTTCCCGCTTGCCCGCGATGAGGCCGGCCAGGGTGCCGCCGCTGGCGCAGGGCAGTACCCAGAGATCCGGCGAGAAGGGCACCTCGGCGACCAACTCAGCCACCCCGGGAATGGCGAGCGGGCTGCTGCCCCCCTCGGGCACGATCAGGGTATCCGGCGCCATGAACTGGCCCAGCCAGTCGGGATCCTGGCGCCGTCGATAGCTCTGCCGGTCCACAAAAATGAGATTCATGCCCCAGCCTTTGGCCGCGCTCAGGGTGGTATTGCTGACGGCCTCGGCTTCACCGCGTATGATGCCCGTGGTTCGCAGGCCAGCCTGATGACCCGCCGCCGCCAATGCATGGATGTGATTGGAGTAAGCCCCGCCGAATGACAGCAGATGTGTCTTGCCCTGTTCACTAGCCTGTTGCAGATGGTATTTGAGCTTGCGCCACTTGTTGCCGGAGAGGGTCGGATGGATCAAATCATCCCGTTTGCACCAGAGTCGCACCCCCTGGGCATCCAGCAGGGGATGGCTGATCGGTTGCAGTGGCGAGGGGAGCAGGCCCGCTGGCAGCGGCCCACCCCTGGGGGGAATATTGGTGGTGGTCAATGCATCACTTGTCATAAGTCATGGAGGCTAATGGACTGTTTATGTTAAGGTTTAGCTCGTTTCACGCAGCCAGGTGCAGGTCTCGATGAAATCACTCTTCCGCCGCTCCCCTCCCAGCCATCAGGTCGGACTGCTGCTGGCCAGCGATCGCATCTTGCTGGCTTGCATGGGGCAGACCCCGCTATTCACCAGCCGAGCCATCAATGGTCCTCACGACTGGTCGCAGGCCATCGGCGAGCTGTTCAACCAGCATGGGCTGGCCAAGTCTAAGGTGCGGGTGGCGTTGGCCGCCAGCCTTTATCAACAGATCCAGATCGACAAACCCGCGGTGCCCGATGCCGAGATGGCCGGCGCCCTGCCGTGGGCCATCAAGGATTTCGTCAATGAACCCGTGCTGCAACTGGCGATGGACTATGTCGACCTGCCGACGGCCCCTGCGGGACGAGCGCGGATCAACGTGATCTGCGTTCCCAAGAGCCGGGTGCAGCAGCTGGCGGCGGCGGTCAATGGCGTGGCGCAGCTGGATGCCATCGTCAGTGACGAGCTGGCCATGACGGCGCTCTACGAGGCGGATCAGACGGTGCGCATGCTGCTGTGGCAGCCAAAGGGTCAGGATCTGCAACTGCTGGTGTTCCATCAGGGCGGACTCTGTTTCTCACGCCAACTGCGTGGATTTGGCGCCCTGGCCGGCACCCATGAACCCGATCGTGAGTTGCTCGACGCGCTGACGCTGGAGATCCAGCGCTCCCTCGACTACCTGACCGGTCAGCTCAAGCTGCCGGAGCCAGGCCAGATGCAGCTCGCCATCGCCTCCTCTTCCATCGGTATGCTGGTGCGTCATCTGGAGCAGGCGTTCGGCTTCCCTGTCTCTGCCATGGCCAACAAGGCGATCCTTGCGGGGGTGGAATACCTCTCAGCCTATGGCGCGGCCCTGGGAGGTGAGCGATGACCCATGCAGTCAAGCTTTCCGCAATGGCCAACAAGACCACATTCCTGGCCGGGGTGGAGTATCTCTCGGCTTACGGCGCAGCCCTGGGCAGGAGCGAGTGATGAAACGCCATATCAACCTTTACGGTGCCGAATTTCGCCCCCGTCGTCAGTGGGCCAGCCTCAATCAGATGGCGCTGGCGTGGGGGATCTGCCTGCTGTTGCTGGTCATCGTTGCGCTCGGCTACGGCTGGCAGCAACAGGGTGTCAGTCGCGAGCTGGCGCAGGTGCGGGCGGTGCTGGATGTGAGGCGCGGCGAGGCGCAGCGGCTCGACGCCGAACTGGCTCGCCATCTGGCCGATGGCCAGCTGCAGCAGCAGTTGACGGATCGGCAGGAAGAGCTGAATGCCAAGCAGGGGCTGATGCGCCAGCTGGGCACGCTCTCCCTGCAAAAATCCCAGGGCTACGCCGGCGTGATGGCGGATCTCGCCCGTCTGCGTGACCCCCGTCTCTCCCTGCAGCGGATCGAGATAAGCGACGGCCACATCAACCTCTCCGGTCTGGCCGAACGCAGTCAGGATGTCCCCGCCTGGGTGAATCGATTCAAGCAGACGCCCTCTCTGGCGGGCAAGCAGTTTGGCGAGCTGACCCTGAGTCGAGACAAGGGAGGCCAGCTGGCCTTCCAGCTCAGCGGCATCGAGCAGGAGAAGCCCTGATGGACGTGAAAACACAATGGCAGGCACTGGCGCAGAAAATCGCGGCTTTGAGTCTGCGAGAGCGAGTCATGATCCTGCTGACCGGGCTGGTGCTGCTCGGTGCTGCGGGTGTCTATGGCTGGCTGGATGCCGCCGATACCCGTCTCACGGCAGACCGGCAGGCGCTGACGGCGGCCCAGCGGGATCTGGAGATCCTGGAGCTCGAGAATCAGGGTAAGCAGGCTAGATTGGCGCGAGACCCCAATGCGCAGGTGCGCGAGCAGCTTGCCGGGGTGGAGCAGGATCTCGCGAGACTGGACGCCGAGCTCAGGGCCCAGACGGTCGACCTGATCCCGGCCCATGAGATGCCGGCCGTGCTGGAGGCCCTGCTGTCCCGCTCCACCAACCTGCACATGATGTCGCTCACCTCCCTCAAACCCGAACCCCTGATGGCGGGGGAGCAGAAGGCCAATCTGTTCAAGCACGGCATCCGGCTGCAGCTGGAGGGCGGTTACTTCGATGTATACCAGTACCTGAAGGCGCTGGAAGCCCTGCCCCGCCACTTCTACTGGAAGGGGTTTGACTATCGGGTTGTCGAGCACCCCAAGGCGGCGGTGGCGATGGAGATCTACACCCTCAGCACCAGCAAGGAGTTCATCCGTGGCTAACTGGCTGACGATGTATTTGAAAAGATTCACCACGCCAGGTGCCGGCTGGCTGGTGCTGTTGGCCTGCCTACTCGGTTCGCCGGTACAGGCCGAGGTGCTGCAGGATCCCACGGCGCCGCTGGCCGGCACCGGCATGGCAACCGGCCCTGGCAGCAAGGTCGCCGGTTTGCCGAAATTGCAGAGCATCATTCTGGGCAATGGCCCGGCATTGGCGGTGCTCAATGGTCAGAGTTATCGCATTGGCCAGCGGGTCGATGGCTATCAGCTGGTGGCCATCAGCGCCGATTCAGTGGTGCTGGAGAAGGCGGGGAAGCGTCAATCGCTGACCCTGTTTGGCAGCAAGATCAGGATCTGAAGTGGGCCCAACGCGGGATGTCGTGGGCCGGTTTTGTCGAGTTTAATTGCGAGTCAGGTGCGTTAATAACATGAAAAAAAACCATTTTTGTCTGCTGCCCCTCGCATTGGTGGTGGCAGGCTGCACGACCTATAAGCATCCGGAGCCGGTGCAGGCCAAAGATGCCCTCAAGCAGGCCATGGCCGAACAGAACCCGACCGCGCCTCTGACGACCTTGCCCCCCTCGGTGCAAAGCGAACTGTTGCAGCTCAATCGTCCCCAGCAACCCATGGCTGCCCCGGAGAAGCGCCTGCGCATCGCCGCCCATGATGTGGATGCGGTCGAATTCTTTGGCTCCCTGTTCAAGGGCTCTCGCTACAGCGTGGCGGTGCACCCAGGAGTGGCGGGCTCCATCTCGGTGGAGCTCAAGGACGTGACCCTGCAAGAAGCCCTGGCGACGGTCGGCGACATGTATGGCTTCGACGTACAGCGCAAGGGCAACGTGTTTCACGTCTACCCGGCGGGCCTTCGTACCGAGACCATACCGGTCAACTACCTGATGATGGCGCGGCGCGGCATCTCCCGCACCTCGGTCAGCACCGGTGGCGTGACCGCGAACGACAACAACAATAACGGCAATAACAGCAGCTTCGACGACAGCAACAACAATAACAACGGCAACAACAACTTCGGCTCGTCCGGCAACGGTGACAGCAGTAACAACAACAGCAATGGCACCCGGATCGAGACGAACAGCAACAACGACTACTGGACCGATCTGCGCGACTCCCTGCAGACGCTGATTGGCTCCGGTGAGGGGCGGGCCGTCATCACCAGCCCGCAGGCGGGTCTGGTCACGGTGCGGGCCTACCCGAAAGAGCTCAAGGCGGTACGCGAATTCCTGGATCAGTCCGGCGAGCACCTCAAGCGCCAGGTGGTGCTGGAGGCGCGGATCCTCGAGGTCTCCCTCAACGAGGGTTATGAGCAGGGGGTGGACTGGAGCGGTCTCTCCGCTACCTGGGATGGCAACAAGGGCATCACGGGCGGCGGTTCCCTGCTCAATAGCCCGATTGCCAGCACCCCGAACCAGATCTTCCGGGCCCTGGGGGGCGGTGCTGGCTTCACCATCTCCGATGGCAACTTCAACGTGGCGGTCAGCCTGCTCAAGACCCAGGGGGACGTGAATACCCTGTCGAGCCCGCGGGTTACCGCGACCAACAACCAGAAGGCGGTGATCAAGGTCGGTACGGATGAATACTTCGTCACCAACGCCTCGACCACCACCACCACCTCGGGCAACTCGGCTCCCATCGTCACTCCCAACGTGGAGTTGACTCCCTTCTTCTCCGGTATCGCCCTGGATGTGACGCCGCAGATCGATGAGGCGGGTCGGGTGCTGCTGCACATTCACCCCTCCGTTATCGACACCGAGGAGCAGAGCAAGACCATCAACGTGGGCACCGCCGATCCGCTGGTGCTGCCGCTCGCCAAGAGCTCGATCCGCGAGTCGGATACCGTGGTGCAGGCCAACAACGGCGACATCGTCGTCATCGGCGGCCTGATGAAGACCGACAAGCAGGAAATCGTCAGCAAGGTGCCGCTGCTCGGTGATATTCCCTGGGTGGGCGAAGCCTTTACCAACCGCCGCGAGAGCACCAAGAAAGTCGAGCTGGTGATCCTGCTCAAGCCGACCGTGGTGGAGAAAGATACCTGGCAGAAGGAGCTGCAACGCTCCTCCGAGCTGCTCGACAAATGGTATCCGCCCAAGGGTTAAGCCATGAAACTGCTGCGGCCTGTTTCCCATGCCTCCCTGTCTCGGGAGGCCTTATGTACCTGAGCCATGTCGGTTTGCGGGGGGTCTCCTACGGCCTGGTCGGCAGTGGCCGTGATGGGCACTGGGAGGGAGCATGTACCTGAGTCACTTTGGCTTGCGGGGGTTCTCCTTCGGTCTGCTCGGATCCGGTAATGATGCACGGGTCTCTGGCCACTGGGAGGGCGCATGTATCTGAGTCACTTTGGCTTGCAGGAGGCGCCCTTCGGCCTGACCCCGAACACCGGCTTCTACTACGGGTTGCCGCCTCATGAAGAGGCTCTGCAGGTGCTGAACTGGGCGCTGGCGCAGGGGGAGGGTTTTATCAAGGTGACCGGCGAGGTGGGCACGGGCAAGACCCTGCTCTGCCGCAAGCTGCTGAGCGAGCTTGGCTCCGAACAGAAGCCGGTGCGCCTCGCTTGGCTGCCCAATCCCCATCTCAACCCGGCGGAGCTGCGCACCGCCCTGGCGCTGGAGCTGGGCCTGTCGGTACGCGACGGCAGCGAGCTGGATCTGACGGATCGCATCCATCGCCACCTGATCGCCCTGCACCAGCAGGGGCAGCGGGTGGTGGTGCTCATTGACGAGGCGCAGGCCCTGCCGGACGAGACCCTGGAGGCCATTCGGCTGTTCGGCAATCTGGAGACGGAGTCCAGCAAGCTGCTGCAGATAGTGCTGTTCGGTCAGCCCGAACTGGATGCGCGGCTGGCCAAGCCCCACCTGCGTCAATTGCGTCAGCGCATCGGTTTCTCTTACTGTCTGAGGCCCCTGCGCGTTGACGAGGCCCGCGCCTATGTGGAGCACCGGCTGCAGGTCTCCGGCTATCGCGGTGCGGCGCTGTTTGACGGCCGTGCCCTGCGCCTGCTGTGGCGGGCGTCGCGCGGGATACCGAGGCTTATCAATGTGTTGGCCCAGAAGTGCTTGATGCTGGCGTATGGCAGGGGTGAGCGCCATATCGGCACCCGACTGGTGCGCCTCGCCATCCGTGATACCGACGATGCCAGCCATTCCTCTTTTATTCGCTGGTGGCCGCTGCTGTTGTTACTGGGTGGCGCCCTGGCCTACGGAGTCTGGTCATGAGCGTGATCAATCAGATGCTCAAGGATCTGGAGCAGCGCCAACAGGGAGAGAGTGCTGCCATCTACGTGGCGCCGGCACGTCAGCAAGGCTGGTGGATGTTGGTGCTGACCCTGCTGTGCGGGTTGGCCCTCGGCATTCTCGGCTGGCGCACCTGGATCTACTGGCAACAAAGCCATCAATCACAGGTTTCCACTGCCTCACTCACCATATCTCAGTCACAAAGCGATGTTTCCCATATAGAAGCAGCTCCTTCGTCTGCGTACGCCGTCTCAGGCATGCAGGAACCCGCTGTCGTCGCCCTGTCGGCTACACCGCTGATGCCCGCCGCCGCAGAGCAGGGCGACGATGCGCAAGCCTTCGAAGACATGCAAGCAGACGAGGTGACCCCGAGCGACGAGGAGTTGCAGCCGGATCTGCAGGCCGAGCTGGCCGCCGAGCAAGCCGCCGAGCAAGCCGCCGCCGCCCCGCCGCGCAAGCCCGGGGTGCTGAAAATTGAAACCGTGGATCTCTCCGAGCCCGAGCTGGCGGCCCTGGCCGAGCGCAAGGCCACCACCGCCATGGCCAAGGGCCAGATGCGGGAGGCGCAGGATCACTACTACCAGGTGCTGGCCCATGATCCCCACAACCAGGGGGCACGCGAGCAGCTGGCGGGCCTGCTCTATGGCGAGGGTCGGCTGACCGAGGCCGGTCAGGTGCTGGAGGAGGGGCTCAGACTGGAGCCGCAGCAGGCTGATTTTCGCCTGTTGCTGGCCCGGGTGGCCATCAGCGCCGGGGATAAGCCCAAGGCGCTCAACTGGCTGAGCGGCTATCAACCGGAGCTGGCCGCCAATCTGGATTATTACGCGACCTGGGCCGGGCTGACCCAGGAGTTGGGCCAGCATACCCAGGCATCGGACTTGTACGTCAAGCTGCTGCGCCAGCAGCCGGATCAGGGCCTCTGGTGGCTTGGGCTCGGCGTGGCGGAAGATGGCCAGGGCCACAGCCAGCGCGCACTGGATGCCTATCGCAACGCCCAGCTGCACGGCAACCTGGGCGCGGCATCGACCAGCTGGCTGGAACAACGTATCGCCCAGCTCGCCCCCTGATGGGGACACTGTTCACTTTTTTGGAGTTTGCATGGCACAACCCAGACTGAAAATGCGGCTCGGCGACCTGCTGGTGCAAGAGCAGATCGTCTCCGATGATCAGCTCCAGCTCGCCCTGCAGCAGCAGCGCCAGACCGGCCGCAAGCTGGGGACCACTCTCATCGATCTCGGCTTCATCAGCGAGGTGCAGCTGCTGCAGTTCCTCGCCCGTCAGCTGGACGTGCCCTTCTTCGATCTCAACAACCTCACCATAGACGCCGCCGCCGTGGCGCTGTTGCCCGAGGTGCAGGCGCGCCGCTACCGCGCGCTGGCGGTGAACCTCAGCGACGACAAGGTGACGGTGGCCATGTCGGATCCTGCGGACTTGAGCGCCCTCGATGCCATCGCCTCCCTGCTGAGCCCGCGCGAGCTGGTACTCGCCGTGGCGCGGGAAGGCCAGCTGCTTGAGTATTTCGACCGCCTCTATCGCCGCACCCGGGAGATAGAGAACTTCGCGGTGCAACTGCACGAGGAGCATCAGGATACCGGCTTCGAGCTCGGTACCAGTAGCCTCAACGGCGGCGCCGACGAGGGGGAGGCGACCGTGGCCAAGCTGCTGCGCTCCCTGTTCGAGGACGCGGTGCAGGTGGGAGCCTCGGATATCCATATCGAGCCGGACGAGAAGGTGCTGCGCATCCGCCAGCGGATCGACGGCATCTTGCACGAGAACATATTGAACGAGGTGCGCATCGCCCAGGCGCTGGTTCTGCGCCTCAAACTGGTGGCCGGGCTCGACATCTCGGAGAAACGGCTGCCCCAGGATGGCCGCTTCAACATGAAGGTGCGCGGCCGCGACGTGGACGTGCGGATGTCGACCATGCCGGTGCAGTACGGCGAATCCGTGGTGATGCGGCTGCTGGATCAATCTTCCGGCATCCTGTCTTTGGCCGAGACCGGCATGCCGCCGGCGATCCTCACCCGTTTCCGCCGCCAGCTCAAACGCCCCCACGGCATGATCCTGGTGACCGGGCCCACCGGCAGCGGCAAGACCACCACCCTCTATGGTGCGCTCTCGGAGCTCAATCAGGCCAGCCATAAGATCATCACGGTGGAAGATCCGGTGGAATACCGGCTGCCCCGGGTCAACCAGGTGCAGGTCAACGCCAAGATAGGCCTCACCTTCTCCCAGGTGCTGCGCTCCACCCTGCGTCAGGATCCGGACATCCTGCTGGTGGGGGAGATGCGGGACAACGAGACGGTGGAGATAGGGCTGCGTGGCGCCATCACCGGTCACCTGGTGCTGACCACCCTGCACACCAACGATGCGGTCACCAGCGCCCTGCGCCTCATAGACATGGGCGCCCCCGGCTATCTGGTGGCGAGTGCGCTGCGGGCCGTGGTGGCCCAGCGGCTGGTGCGGCGGGTGTGCGAACACTGCGTCGAGACCAGCACGCCGGACGAGGGCCAGGCCACCTGGCTCGGGGTGCTCAGTGGCGAGACGCCGAGTCAGCACGTCTATCACAAGGGTCGCGGCTGTCAGAGCTGCAACTTCACCGGTTACAGCGGCCGGATCGGGGTCTACGAGCTGCTGGAGCTGGATCAACCCATGATGGATGCCCTGCGCCGTAACGATGCGGAAGGCTTCGCCCGGGCTGCGCGGGAGCATGAGCACTACCGGCCCCTGGCACTGACCGCGCTGGACTATGCCCGTGAGGGGATCACCTCGGTGGACGAGGTGCTCAGGCTCGCGGAGGATCTGGGCTAAGCCATGAGCAGCTTCAACTACAAGGGCCGCGACAGCCAGGGCAATGCCGTCAACGGCACCCTGGAGGCCGCCAGCGAAATGGCCGCCGCCGAGCAGCTGATGCGCCGCGGCGTGATGCCGACCGAGCTCAAAGCGGGCAAGGCGAAATCAGCCAGCATCGACTGGTCTCTGCTGCTGGAGGGCGGCGTCAAGCTCGAGGAGCTGGTGGTGTTCAGCCGCCAGATGTATGCCCTGACCCGGGCCGGCATTCCCATCTTGCGCGCCATCGCCGGGCTGGAGGAGAGCACCCACAGCAAGCCACTCAAGCGGGCATTGCATGCGCTGGGGGAGGATCTGGGCAACGGCCGGCCGCTGTCGAGTTCGATGCAGGCACACCCCAAGGTGTTCAGCAGCCTGTTCGTCGCCATCATCCACGTCGGCGAGAACACCGGTCAGCTGGAGGAAGCCTTCCTGCAGCTCGCCAACTATTTCGATCTGGAGCTGGAGACCCGCAAGCGGATCAAGACCGCCATGCGCTATCCCAGCTTTGTGATGATTGCCATCGGTATCGCCATGGTGATCCTCAACATCATGGTGATCCCGGTGTTCGCCGGCATGTTCGCCAAGTTCGGGGTGGAGTTGCCGCTGGCGACCCGGATCCTGCTCGCCACCTCCCACTTCTTCGTCAACTACTGGTGGCTGTTGCTGGCCATCATGGTGGGGGCCGTCATCGGCTGGCGGCGTTGGGTCGCCACGACGCAAGGCAAGCTGACCTGGCACAGATGGCAACTCAGGCTGCCCATCGTCGGCACCATCATAGAGCGCTCCCTGCTGGCGCGTTTCGCCCGCAGCTTCTCCATGATGCTCAGGGCCGGGGTACCGCTTAACACGGCGCTGACCCTGGTGGCCGATGCGGTGGACAACGCCTGGATGGCGGGGCGAGTGCGTGACATGCGCGCCGGTATCGAGCGCGGCGAGAGCCTGCTGCGTACCGCTGGCAGCAGCGGCCTGTTCACCCCATTGGTGATGCAGATGATCGCGGTGGGGGAAGAGACCGGTCAGGTGGATGACCTGCTGCACGAGGCGGCCGAATATTACGAGCGTGAGGTCGATTATGACCTCAAGAGCCTCACCGCCCGCATCGAACCCATTCTGATCGGCATAGTGGCGGTCATGGTGCTGGTGCTGGCGCTCGGTATCTTTACGCCCATGTGGGACATGATGCGTGCCGTACGAGGTCAGTCATGAGCTGCCCGCATAACAACGAGCATCTTCACTCCGGCATGGTGGGACATGATGCGCGCGGTGCGAGGTCAGTCATGAGTTGCCTGCATAACGGGCATCGTCACGGCTTTATGGTGGCCAAGGTCTGTAGGAGCAAGGATGAGCAGACAGTCCGAGCAGGATGATCGCTGGCTGGGGGGATATCGCCGGTTGTGGGCGTGGATCCTGCTGTTGATCATCATATCGACCCTGGCCATGAGTTATCGCAGCCACAGGGAAGAGGCGCTGGCAGTCAGCCTGACCCTGCTGGGGGAACAGTTTGCCGAGCGGGCCCAGCGTCTGCACGGACTCTGGCTAGATGAGCGGCGGCCCGCCGTGCTGCACGCGCAAGGGGTGGCCTGGCAGTTTGATGAACGGGGCTGGCCACTCGGGGTGCTGCCGTTGCAGTCCCCTTCCGACAATTGCCGCAGCCTCTGGCTAACTCTGATTGGCCAAGAGGCGCAGACCCTGCCACCGCTGCAGGTGCTGGCCAGCCGGGATGGTGAGGGCTGTGAATTTGGCTGGGATGAACGGCGGCTGGTCTACCGGTTTGACAATGGCCGTGTACAATCGGAGCCCTGAGTGGGCAGGATGCGATCAGGGCGACATGATTTTTTTCTATCTGCATGAAATAATGTGGATTATTACGGAGGCAGCATGGCAGCAAGAAGAGTGACATCCGGCCGCGCGATGAGCGGTTTTTCCCTGATCGAGCTGGTGATCGTCATCGTTATTCTGGGGATCCTGGCGGTCACCGCCTTGCCCCGTTTTCTCGATGTGACCGACGAGGCGAAGAAAGCCAGTGTGGAAGGGGTCTCGGGTGGTTTTGCCACCGGGGTGTCTCTGGTGCGAGCCCAATGGGAGGCCGAAGGGCGGGCCAAGCAGGACAGTCTCAATACCGTGCTCTATGACGGTTCGCGTTTTTATCTGACGACGCCCACCGAAAGCCAGGTCAATAACGGCGAACTCTCACCAGGGTATCCGATGGACACGGCGGCAAGCGGCAATGCTGACGTCGACCCGGCCAATCTGACGGCGTCGCGCTGTCTCAATATTTGGGAGGGGTTGTTGCAAAATCCTCCCAAGGCTACTGCCAACTTTGATGAGGTGCGCGGTAGCGGCAATGACCTGAAGTTCTATGCCACTGTGAGCAACAACGGACTGAATTCGGTCTGCCGTTACTATCTGGTCAACAGCCTGAGCAAGGGCAGTGATGGACGGTATCAGGACCCGCAAGGGAGCACGGATAAGTTCATGAGTTTCAGTTATCGCCCGGCCTCCGGCCAGGTAATTACCAATATCAATTGATCAATCGAGGAAAATGTAATGAAAAAGCAGGCGGGTTTTACCCTGATCGAACTGGTGATCGTGATCATCATCCTGGGCATTCTGGCGGTCACTGCCGCACCCAAGTTCCTGAATCTGCAGGATGATGCCAAGAAATCTGCCGCGCAGGGCGTGCAGGCAGCCGTGAGCAGCTCAGCTCAGCTGGTTTACAGCAAGTCTGCGCTGACCGGGATTGAGCGTAATCAATCCGGCGCTGTGAGTGGCAGCGATGGTACTAGCATCGACGTCGTTTATGGTTATCCGGCAGCGACCAGCACCGGTATCCAGCGTGCCATCACCATCGATGGTTCCTGGGCTGGCGCGGTATCTGGTGCGAACTATGTATTTGCCACCAGCGGTTCCAAATGCACAGTCACTTATGCTCCTGCCACCAGCACAGCTGGTGCGAGCACTGCCCTGAGCGGATGCTGATTCGTCATTAATCGTAATGAGGCGAGGCTATGGCCTCGCCTCATTGTTTATGAACGGGGACTGATGATGCAACGAGGCTTTACCCTGATAGAACTGGTGATAGTGATCCTGTTACTCGGGATTCTGGCCGCCTTTGCCGTGCCCAAATGGCTGGGCAAAGGCGGCTTTGAAACCCATACCCTGCGCGACGAACTGGTGGCCCGGCTGCGGCTGGTGCAGACCATGGACATGCAGGAGGGGCCGGCGCGCTGCACCCAGCTGGTGCTGGAAAACAACCGCTTCGGCCATCTGACCCAACTCGGTAATTGCACCTCCAGGCCCATCTCGGGCTGGATCCAGAACGAGCTGCTCCGGGGGAGGGTCGTTACCGCCACGGGGGGGATTGCACTCTCTCCTCTGGGCTCCTTCAGTTTCGATAAACGCAGCGGCCGCCCCTTGTCCCCGGCTAGCTGTGTCAGTGGTTGCGAGCTGGTGGTGAGCGATGGCCGGGAGAGCGCCCGGCTGCGCATCGAATCGGAGGGCTATATCCATGCCCTCCAGTAATGCTGGCCGCGGCTTCACCCTGATCGAGTTTATCGTCGGCATAGTGCTGCTGGCGGTGGCGCTGACCGGTATCCTGGGCTTGCTGGTCAACCAGGCGCCCAAGGTGGTGGATCCGGTGCAACAGGTGCGGGCCGCCCAGCTGGCCCAGCGGATCCTGAGCGAGGTGCTGCAAAAGTCCTTCGATGAGCGCTCGGATCATAACGGCGGGCGTTTTCGCTGCGGCGAGACGGCCGGCACTCCTGCTGTGACCTACCCGGCTTGTACCGACAGCGCCAGCTATGGCCCGGACAGCGGCGAGACTCGCCCCTACCAGTTCAACGATGTGGATGACTACCAGACCAGCGCCATCTGTGCGAAGGGACTGGCCAGCTGCGATGGTAGCTGGGTGCCCGCCAACTACTTCAGTGCCCAGAGCGGATCAAGCCTGGATGTGAGCGAGTATCGCCAGTTCGGGATCCGGATCCGGGTGAGCGGTGCCGATCTGACCAAGGATCCACTGCCCGCCTGCAGCGGCACCTGCTCCACCGGCAAGCGTATCGAGCTGTGGGTCCGGCTGCCGGATCGCAGTGAGGTGGCGTTTGCCCTCTATCGGGGAAACTACTGATGCGGGCGGCGCGGGGTTTCACCCTGATCGAACTGGTGATGGTGATCCTGCTGCTCGGGGTCATGGCTACCTTCACCAGCCAGTTTATCGGCATCGGTACCCAGATCTACGGGGACGCCAGCCGCCGCGAACAGCTGATGAGCGATGCCCGCTTCGCCCTGGAGCGGCTCAACCGCGAACTGCGCGATGCGGTGCCGGGCTCGGTGCGGGTGGAAGATGACAATGGCAAGCTGGTGGAGCAGGGGAGCTGTCTGCGCTTCTGGCCCATCGCCACCGCCAGCCGCTATCTGGGGCCAGCGGCGAGCACGGCTCTCAGCATTGTCACCCCGGTCAAACTACCTGCCAAGCAGGATCTGGCCATTATCTATCCGCTGCCTGATGCCGGAAATGGCAACATAAATACGCTGGATAAAGGCTGTTTGCAGGGTCGTTGCACTGCCGAAGTGACCGGCGTCGGGGCGGTCGTGTCCGGGGCCTTGCCGCTGACCCTTGCCGCCGTTGTTGCCAAGGATTCCCCGGGCCAGCGCATCTATTTTGCCAACCAGCAGGTGCGCTTCTGCGTTGCGGGCTCCCGGTTGACCCGGGCCAGTGCCGCCATTGGCACTGAGATAGGCACGCGTCCAACCTCGCTGATGGCAGAGCATATTCGCCCAGCGACCTACTACTTCTATCGGGATCCCGTCGCCTTCAGCCAGAGTGAAGTGGGGCTGCGGCTGGTGCTCGAGCAGCGCGGCGAGAGCGTCAGCTTCAACCACAAGCTGGAGATCCTCAATGTCCCTTAAGCCTTCAATCCCCGGCAAGGCGAGCCAGCGCGGCAGCGCCATCATGATCGCGCTCTTTGTCATCGTTATCATGGCCTTGCTGGCGGCGGCCATGGGCCGCTTCCTGCTCGATAGCGGTGAGAAGAACACGGCGGAGGTGCGCGGCGTGCGGGCCTTGATGGCGGCCCAGAGCGGACTGGAAATCGCCCTATATCGACTCTATCCCAATGGCCAATGGCAAGGGCAGCAATGCGCCGCCAGCACCAGTCTCAGATTCACCGATGCGGGGCTGGTGGGCTGCCAAGTCATCGTCAGTTGCACCAAGATCCCGGTGAGTGCGGCCGGCATCACCCAGACCGGTTATCACTTCAGCAGCGAGGGACGCTGCGGCGACCCGGGAACCAATAGTGGTCCCAACCCGGACTTTGCCGTCAGCCGTACTCTGGTGGTGGAAGCTTTTGATGGAGTGAACCCATGATTGCCCGTTGGCTGATGACTCTGGCCCTGTCTGTCACGGCGTCTGCCGCCTGGGCATCGTTTGATACCATCAATACAGGTGAAATATTTCCGGCCGTTGTACAAGGCCATCATGGCAATAATAACAATAGCTGCCATCAAATAAGTGGTGACCAGCTTTACCAGGTCAACAACCCGAAGATTAATGGAACAGGAGGCAAGTCATTAAACTTCTGCTCAATTAACAAAGATCAGAACAATACCCCGCGCTGTGATAATGGCGCCGGGGGCTATCAGGTTTGCCAGATAACGCAGACGGATATTCGCGGACTCAAGATGGATGGCACTAATAAGTTTCCAGCCATTGATGCAACCAACTCGTTCAGCTGCCAATCCGGGCAGCAGACTGTGCCTCTCGCGAGTTATGGCGCCATCTCAGCCGAGAGTTGTGTCTTGACGTTCCCCAGCCGCAGTGAATATCTGCTGAAGAGTGTCACGTTGCGAAACAATGCGACCCTGCAGCTCGGTGAAGGGGATTATTATATTGACCAGCTGACGATAGATAACGGCACCATCAAGCTGACCGGGTCTGGCTTGACCCGGATATTTATCAATCAGGACGTCAAATTCGTTAATACCGTTAATGTCAACGCGGATAATCAAGGCAGCCTGATCTGGGTTAACTACAACAACATGGTGATCGATAACAGTACCAAGTTTTATGGTTATCTCTACACCGATAACAAGTTGACCATGAATAATACTGCGGCCATTTATGGTCGCGTCACGACCCGCTATTTGAGCATGGATGCGCAGTCCAGTATCAATGAGAATGTCATCATTCCGCCGCTCAGCTGTTTCAACGACGACTTCTCTTCCAGCACCCTGAGCAACAGCTGGGTGGTGGCGCAACGCAACAACAGTACCCTGCCATCTGTGCAAAATGGTCGTTTGCGATTGACCCAAAACACCACCGATCAGGCAACGTCCGCGACCTTCCAGCGCCTCTTCCCGGGGGCCAATAATCTGGTAACCATAGAGTTCGATCAGTATGCCTACAAGACCTCCGGTTCGAGTGGGGCAGACGGCATGGCGGTGGTGCTATCCGATGCGACGATCACTCCCCAGCCCGGGGCATTCGGCGGCCCGCTAGGATATGGATTCAAGACCGGGATCAGTGGTTTTGCCGGGGGCTGGATGGGGGTCGGTCTTGACGAGTACGGTAACTATTCCAACGAAGGAGGATCCTACAATCCTGGGTCTCACCCTCAGGCCGTGTCTATTCGTGGATCCAGCGCCAGTTCGGGAACCTCGGGTTACCGTTATCTGGCGGGTACGGCGAGCAACCTGAACCCGGCAGTCGATAGCGGAACCAATAGCAATCGTCCCCATCGCTACCGTATTACGGTCGATTCTCGGACCGCAGGCAGTTCACTTGCCTCTGTAGAACGGAACACTGGCTCTGGTTACAGCACGCTGGTGGGTCCCATCAATATGGTGAATCAGACAGGCCAAGCGGCAGTACCTGCCAATTTCCTGCTGTCGTTAACCGGTTCCACCGGCTCGGTGACCAACTTCCATGAACTCGACAACGTCCAGATCTGTGCCCTCAACTCCAGTCCGGTGGGGACCCAGATCGATCACTTCGAGTTCGATCACAGTGGCAACGCCCTGACCTGCAACCCCGAGACCCTGACCATCCGCGCCTGTGCCAACGCCAGTTGCAGCGCCCTTATCACGGATCCGGTGAGTGCTATTTTGATGCCAACCAGGAGTGGCAGCAACGGCTGGGTGGCCAGCAACCAGGTGACCTACAACGGCGACACCGCCACCGTGACCTTCAGCGGCGGTACCACCACCGTGCAGCTTCGCAACAACCTGGCGAGCGCCATGACGGTGGGAGTGAGCGGCTCCACGCCTTCCACCAAACCGCTGAGCACCACCTTGTGTCGGGCAGGCAGTGGCGCCTTGAGCACCGCCGCCTGTACTCTCAACTTTGCCGAAAGCGGCTTCATTTTTGATGTGCTGGATACCCTGGCCAACAAACCCCAGGATGTGGTGATCAGCGCGGTCAAGAAAGACAATGCGACCCAGCAGTGTGTCCCCGGCTTTACCGGCGCGCGCTCGGTTGGCCTCTGGGGAACTTATACAAACCCAAGTACCAATGCGTTCGGCAGTCAGATAGCCATAGATGGCAACCCAATACCGACCTATGCCGCCAGTGTGGCTTCGCCGACGGGTACTATCATCAACCTGACCTTCGATGGCCAGGGCAAGGCGACCTTGAAAAAAGTCAATTATCCGGATGCCGGACAGATGCGGCTCAATGCCCGCCACGATGGCAGCGGGGATACCGCGGGTCTGGTGATGACGGGCTCGGATCTCTTCGCCAGCCGTCCGGTCGGGCTCTGCATCACGCCAACTCAGGGGGCCTGCACGGCAGGGAACATCAGCTGCCCTGTGTTCAAGAAGGCGGGGGATGATTTCCAGCTGAACATAGCGGCCATGGCCTGGCAGGCCGATAACGACACCGACTTCTGTAGCGGCAACCTGGCGACCCCGAACTTCGTGCTGACCAATATCACGCTCGGCAGCCAGCTGGTGGCCCCCAAGCCCGGCGTCGAGGCGGTGGTCGGTACGGCCAGTTATGACCACTCCAACGCAAAAGGCAGCAACAACCTCAACGCCGTCACCCAGTCGCTCAACGAGGTTGGGGTATTTAGGATGACGGCGACGCCACCGGTGGCAACGTCTGCATCGACAGGCTATTTCGGCTACACCATACCCGCCGCCACCAGCGTGCCGGTGGGCCGCTTCGTGCCCTGGGACTTCAATCTGGCGAGCGGCACCATCACCCCGGCCTGCGGCGGCTTTAGCTATATGAGTCAGCCGTTTGGGGTGCAGACGACAGTGCAGGCGCGCAACAAGCAGTTGAATATCACTAAAAACTACCGGGATGCTTTTGCCAAGGGGCTGATTTCCCTGGTGGCCGCCAATAACCAGGACGGGGTCGACAGATCCAACCGATTGGATCCCCTGGCCCAAAACTGGCTGAACGGCCAAACCAGCTTCGATGGCCAGAGCCGCTTCCTGCGCCTGCGAGAGCTGACCCCGACCCTGACCGCGCCGGAGGAGCCCTTGCGGTTGCTGCGACTGGGGCTCAAGGTGGCGGATGGTGAAACGCCCGAGACCAGCTTCCTTAGCGATCGGAACATGAACCCGGCCGTCAATGGCAGTTGCCAGAGCGGGGTCAACTGCACCGCCAAGCAGCTCTCCATCCCTAAAGGCGCGAGCGATACCATGATCGCCTACTATGGCCGTCTGCTGGCCAGCACCCGCCAGGGGGTCGACAGCGCCCCGCTGGCGCTGCCCCTGCAGGTGCAATATTTCGAAGGGGGCCTGTGGCGCGCCAACCAGCAGGATGTTTGCAGCCAGATCTCACTGGCGGGGGACGGCATCGTCTTCACCGACGCGGATCAACGCTATGACGCCGCGACGGGGGATCTGATCCTAAAAGACGGCACCCGCATCCGGCTTGGCCTCGGCAACGTGGCCCCCGGTGGCACCCAGACTCGCTTCGATAGCGGCGAGACCCGGTTCCACTTCGCGCCACCCAATCAGGCGGTGAGCATTCCCTATCAAATCGTGCTGGAGAAGCAGCCGCTACAGCCCCTGGCTCCGCTCTGGCTGGCGGATCCCGCCACCGCGGATCACCTGATGGGCATGGCGATCTTTGGCCGGGATCGGGGTAATGATCGGATTATTTATCGCCGCGAAGTGATGCCTTGAAATTGATCTGCTGACGGGGATAGGGGCTGTTTGGCGTGAGCCAGCGCCTTATCTCCTTGTTTCGTAGTGTTTGTCGGCCTGTGCGGGTGAGTGATGACTCGCATTTTTGTCGCGTTTGATTGATTGGCGACAGTTTGAGCGCTTGCCCATTGGGGTGGGCATTGGTAAAGTTAGCCGGTTTTCCGCACCTCCAAATTCTTAGGATTTCCCGTAGCCATGTTCAAAAAGCTCAGAGGCGTCTTTTCCAACGATCTGTCGATCGACTTGGGAACTGCCAACACCCTGATCTACGTAAAAGATCAAGGGATCGTCCTTAACGAACCCTCAGTTGTCGCCATTCGCCAAGAGCGCGGGAACGCCAAATCGGTCGCTGCTGTCGGTCATGCCGCCAAGCAGATGCTGGGTCGTACCCCAGGCAACATCTCCGCCATCCGTCCGATGAAAGACGGCGTCATCGCCGACTTCTACGTGACCGAGAAGATGCTGCAGCACTTCATCAAGCAGGTTCACGACAACAACTATTTCCGCCCCAGCCCCCGTGTGCTGGTGTGTGTGCCGTGCGGCTCGACTCAGGTTGAGCGCCGTGCCATCAAGGAATCCGCACTGGGCGCCGGCGCCCGTGAGGTTTACCTCATCGATGAACCCATGGCTGCCGCCATCGGTGCCGGCCTGCCGGTCTCCGAAGCGACCGGTTCCATGGTGGTCGATATCGGTGGTGGTACCACCGAAGTGGCCATCATCTCCCTGAACGGCGTGGTCTACTCCCAGTCCGTTCGCATCGGTGGTGACAAGTTTGACGAAGCCATCATCAGCTACGTGCGTCGCAACTACGGCAGCCTGATCGGGGAAGCCACCGCCGAGCGCATCAAGCACGAGATCGGCTCCGCCTATCCGGGCGAAGAGGTGCGCGAGATCGAAGTGCGTGGTCGCAACCTGGCCGAAGGGGTACCGCGCAGCTTCACCCTGAACTCCAACGAGATCCTGGAAGCGCTGCAAGAGCCGCTGTCCGGTATCGTCTCCGCCGTCATGGTGGCCCTGGAGCAATCCCCGCCCGAGCTGGCGTCCGATATCTCCGAGCGCGGCATGGTGCTGACCGGTGGTGGCGCCCTGCTCAAAGACATCGACCGTCTGCTGATGGAAGAGACCGGCATCCCGGTCGTCGTGGCTGAAGATCCCCTCACCTGCGTCGCCCGAGGCGGCGGCAAGGCGCTGGAGCTGATCGATATGCACGGTGGCGATCTGTTCCACTACGAATAAGACCCAAAGCCGGCCAGCGTGCCGGCTCTTTTTTGACGACTCATGAAACCCATTTTTGGTAGAGGCCCTTCGCTTCAGTTACGGTTGTTTCTCGCCGTCATCATCTCTGTCGCTGCCATCGTCGCGGATTCCCGCTTCGGTGTGTTTACCCATGTCCGCGTCTATCTGAGTTCGCTGGTCAGCCCGCTGCAATACATCGCCAATGCCCCAGGCACCCTGCTCGACACCATGTCGACCCAGGTGCAAACCCGATCCAGTCTGATCGAACAGACCAAGCAGCAGGAACAACAGCTGTTCACCCTGCGATCGCGTCTGCTCAAGCTGGATCAGCTGGAGCACGAGAACCAGCGGCTGCGTGAGCTGCTCGGCTCGCCGGTGCACAAGGAGTCCCGCAAGATGGTGGCCGAGCTGCTGTCGGTGGATTCCGACCCCTTCAGCCATCAGGTGCTGATCAACAAGGGGGCACTGGACGGCGTCTATAACGGTCAGCCGGTGATCAACGATCAGGGGGTGATAGGTCAGGTGCTGCACGTCGGCTCCACCACCAGCCGGGTGCTGCTGGTCACCGACTCCAGCCACGGCATTCCGGTGCGGGTGCTGCGCAACGATCTGCGCGCCATCGCCTCCGGCAGCGGCGAGCTGGACAAGCTGGAGCTGCGCAACCTGCCGCGCAATACCGACGTGCAGGTCGGTGACCTGCTGGTCACCTCCGGCCTCGGTGGACGTTTCCCGGAAGGTTATCCGGTGGCAACAGTGACCCGTTCTGATTACGTGGAAGGCAAACCGTTCGCCCAGGTCGAGGCCAAGCCACTGGTGGCGCTGGACAGATTGCGCTACCTGCTGCTGCTCTGGACCGACAAGAAACCTGAGGTGCACGACAATGATGCCGCGACACCGGCTGCCGCAGCTTCTGCGGCAACGGCAACCTCGGCTTCTGCTGCGACCGCCACCTCGGCGGCGGGGGCGACGCGCTGATGCTGCAACCCGCCAGTGGCAGGATCTGGATCTGGATTTCGGTCCTGCTGGCGCTGTGCCTGTCGATCCTGCCGCTTCCCTTTCAATTCGAACCCTTTCGGCCAGACTGGCTCGCCATGGTGCTCATTTACTGGGCGTTGGCGTTGCCGCACCGGGCCAATGTCGGTACCGCCTGGGTAGCTGGCCTGCTGCTGGATGTGCTGCTCGGCAGCACGCTCGGAGTGCGGGCCATGGCCATGGCCATTACCACCTATCTGGCGGCCTTCCAGTTTCAGAAGATCCGTAACTTTTCCCTCTGGCAGCAGGCGCTGATCATCGGTCTGCTCTCGCTGGTGGGGAAGATCACCGTATTCTGGGCCGAGCACCTGTTCAGCCGCGCCAGCCTCAATTTCGCCTATTTTTGGTCGACCCTGACGACGATGCTAATATGGCCCTGGATATTTATGGTCTTGCGCAAGGTGCGCCGTCACTTCAATATCAAGTGAATGTGAGCAAAAACAATAAATTGTAACTGTACCTCATCCCATTGAGTGAATATGAACAAGCACAACGAACTGCAACTGTATCTCGCCTCGGGCTCGCCCCGTCGGCACGAACTGCTGACCCAGTTGGGCTACCGCTTCGAGGTGCTCAGGCTGGATGTACCCGAGCAGCGGGAAGAGGGCGAGAAGCCCCAGGATTATGTCTGCCGGCTGGCCCGTGACAAGGCGATGGCTGGCGTGGCCGCCGCGCCGACGGCGCTGCCGGTGCTGGGCGCCGACACCATAGTGGTGCTGGGGGATCGGGTGCTGGAGAAGCCGTCCGATCTGCTCGACGCCAAAGATATGCTGGAATCACTCTCCGGCAAGGTGCATCAGGTGATGACGGCGGTGGCCCTGGCCACCCCCGAGCGCTGCGACGTGCGCCTGGTCACCACCAATGTGGCGTTTCGCAAGCTGGACGAGGCCGAGATCGAGGCCTACTGGCGCACCGGCGAACCCTGTGACAAGGCCGGTGCCTATGCGATCCAGGGGATCGCCGGCAAGTTTGTCAGCCGGCTCGAGGGGAGTTATAGCGCCGTGGTCGGCCTGCCCCTGCTGGAGACGGATCTGCTGATCCGCCAGCAGCTCGAACAGAGTCGATAACGGTCCCAAGCGGTCTCCTGCTGCGTTACCACTTGCGTGCACAGTGCCGGGAAATGGTGCTCATACCATCACAGGCAGAGGTCAGTCGAGCAACTGATACTTACCACTGTGGCGCGCGCCAAGCCGATAGACGGCAGCCAGAATTTAAAACTAGAAAGGCAAGGTAACTTATGTCAGTAGAACTGCTGGTGAACGTCACCCCTTCTGAAACCCGGGTCGCCCTGGTCGAAAACGGTCTGCTGCAGGAAGTGCATGTAGAGCGTCAGGCCAAGCGCGGCATCGTGGGCAACATTTACAAGGGCAAGATCAGCCGGGTATTGCCCGGTATGCAGGCCGCCTTCGTCGACATCGGCATGGACAAGGCCGCCTTCCTGCACGCCTCCGACATAGTGCCGCACACCGAATGTGTGGCGATCAAGGAGAAGGAACAGTTCCAGGCCGGCAATATCGCCGAGCTGGTGCGCCAGGGGCAGGACATCATGGTGCAGGTGGTGAAAGATCCGCTGGGTACCAAGGGTGCCCGTCTCACCACCGACATCACCTTGCCGTCGCGTTATCTGGTATTTATGCCGGGCAGCGCCCATGTGGGCGTCTCCCAGCGTATCGAATCGGAAGCCGAGCGTGAGCGCCTCAAGCGCACCGTGGCTGGCTACGTGGATGATCTCGGCGGTTACATCATCCGCACCGCCGCCGAAGGGGTGGGTGAACAGGAGCTGGAGCAGGATGCTGCCTTCTTGAAGCGGCTGTGGCGCAAGATCCTGGAGCGCAAGCACAAATACCCGCCCTGCAAGATCCTCTATGAGGATCCCAGCCTGGCGTTTCGGGTGGTGCGCGACTTCGTCGGCGCCGAACTCGACAAGATCCGGGTCGATTCCCGTCAGAGCTTCGAGTTGCTCGCCCACTTCACCGGGGAGTATGTGCCTGAGCTCGCCAACAAGCTGGAATACTACTCCGGCGAGTCGCCCATCTTCGATCTCTACGACGTGGAGAACGAGATCCAGCGCGCGCTTGAGCGCAAGGTGGAGCTGAAATCCGGCGGCTACCTCATCATCGACCAGACCGAAGCCATGACCACGGTGGACATCAACACCGGCGCCTTCGTCGGCCACCGCAATCTGGAAGAGACCATCTTCAACACCAACGTCGAGGCCACCGCCGCCATCGCGCGCCATCTGCGGCTGCGCAACCTCGGTGGCATCATCATCATCGACTTCATCGACATGCAGTCCGAGGATCACCGCCGCCGGGTGCTGCACAGCCTGGAGCTGGCGCTGGCCAAGGACAGAGCCAAGACCAACGTCAACGGCTTCTCCCAGCTCGGCCTGGTAGAGATGACCCGCAAACGTACCCGCGAGAGCCTGGAGCACGTGCTCTGCTCCGAGTGCCCAGAGTGCAAGGGCCGTGGCCGGGTCAAGACGGTGGAGTCGGTCTGCTTCGAGATCCTGCGGGAGATCATCCGCGTTAACCGCGCCTACGATGCGGATCAGTTCACCGTCTATGCGGCGCCCTCGGTGGCCGATTACCTGCGGGGCGAGGAGTCTCATAGCCTGGCCGAGCTGGAAGTCTTCATCGGCAAGCAGGTCAGGGTGGTGACCGAACCGCTCTGTGGGCAGGAACAATTCGATGTGGTGATGATGTAATTGGTCTACCGCTGGTTGAGTCGGGGCTGGTTAGCCCTCGGGGTCTTCTTCGTGCTGCTGGCCATTTTGGTCAGCCTAGTACGTCTTGGCGGCCCCATGCTCAACCAGCATCGACAGGCGTTGATAGCCTCCTTGCTGGGCAACAGCCAGCTGGAGATCAGCGTCGACCACGTCGGCCTGGACTGGACCCGGCGCGGCCCGGCTCTCGAGCTGCAAGGGCTGGCGATCGCTCCCGATTCGGGGCGTTTCTCCCTGCGCCTTGGCAAGGTCTGGGCTCACCTCGACTTCTGGCGCTCGGTCAATGAGTGGCGGCCGGTGTTCGGCCAGCTGCTGTTGAGCGACGGTGATATCGCCCTGGATCTGGCGCAGCCCGCCGCCCCGCACGACGAGAAGAGTCCGAACCAGCAGGAAGCCCTGCTGCGTTTCCTGCTGACCCAGCTCTCCACCTTCGATATTCACGACACTCGCCTGAGCATCACTACCGCGCTGGGAGAGGTACGTGCCCTCAACATCGCTCAGCTGCGCTGGCAGAACCGCGGCAAACGCCACCAGGGCGTGGGCAAGGCTTATCTCATCAACGGGGTGGGCGAGAGCACCATCGATCTCATCCTGGACGTGGATGCGCCCGCCGCGCGGCTCGATCGCCTCAAGGGGCAGCTCTATCTGGGGGCCAGCGAGCTCGACATCAGCCCCATGCTGGCCAGGATCCATGCCGGCGAACCCAAGGTGACGGGGCAGCTCGATTTCCAGTTGTGGAGCGAGTTTGCCAACGGTCAGCTGGGCGATTCCTTGTTGGCCTTTGGCAACAGTCACCTGATCTGGAAGGACGAGGTCAAGGGGGATCCACACCGGCTCGATCTGCGCGGCGGCAAGATCCAGCTGCGACGGGAAGGAGAGGAGTGGCAGCTCGCCAGTCATGATGTGGTCTTCAAGCTCGACGGCTCGACCTGGCTGCAAAGCCGGCTCCAGCTCGAGCGAGTGGGGGAGCGCATCCTGGGCTATGTGCCTGCCATCGACATCCAGCAGGTCGTCAGCCTGAGCCAGCTGGTATCGGGTCTCTACCCCAAGCTGACCGAGACACTCAAACGCACCCAGCCCAAGGGCAAGTTGCAGGATCTGATCCTGCAAGCGGATGCGAACTGGCAGGGGCTCTCCCTCAGCGGGCACCTGCTTGGATTCGGGATGAAGGCCTGGCGGGATGTGCCGGGGTTGCAGAACCTCGACGCCGAATTCTGGTTGACCCCGCAGGGCGGCAGCGCCCGGCTTACTCTGGGTAAGGGCAAGGTGGATCCGGCCCGTCACTTCAAGGTACCGATCCCGGTCAACAGCCTAGGGGCGCGGCTCGATTGGTGGAAGGCACCGGAAGGCTGGGTGCTCTACGGCCAGGACATCCTGTTGGATAACTCGGACTTGCACCTCGCCAGCCGCTTCCGGCTCGATCTGTTCGAGCACCCCTTCCTCGCCCTGACCGGCCGGATCGACGTCAAGACGGCGGCTCATGCGGATCGTTACTACCCGCTTGCGGTGATGAGCGATGGCCTGGTGGACTACCTGAGTGGCGCGATCAAGGGGGGCCAGGCATCGAGCGCCGATCTGCTCTGGTACGGCGAGTTCAGAGACTTCCCTTATGCCAACGGCAAAGGCATCTTCCAGGTAGCTGTGCCGCTCGAGAAGGCGACCTTCCAGTTCTTCCCCGGTTGGCAACCGCTCACCGACTTGCAGATAGACCTGCTGTTCCAGAACGCGAGCCTGGACATGAACAGCCGCTCGACCCGGCTCGGCAAGGCTAGCTCCGACTCGGTGCATGCCTGGATCCCGGATCTCTACCCTGGTGCCCATCTCTATGTGGATGCCAAGGTCGCGGGCGAGGGCAAGGCCATCAGCGACTATCTGCAGGACTCTCCTCTGGGAGGCTCGGTAGGCCAGGCGCTGCGGGAGATCGAGATCCGCGGCCCGATGAAGGGCACGGTCAAGCTCGACATTCCCCTCGATGGCAAGGGTGAGGTCAAGGCCAACGGCGATGCCAGCTTCCATAACAACAAGGTCAGGATAGCCACCCTGGACATGCCGCTGGAGAGCGTCGAGGGCAGGCTCGAGTATGACAACGAACACACGCGCTTCAGTAACCTCAAGGCCAGCCTGTGGAACCAGCCGCTGACTCTGGATTATCAGGGCAAGCAGCTACCGGATCGCTATCAGGTTGACCTCAAATTCAAGGGGTTGTGGGACAGCAGCCGTCAGCGCCGCGACATTCCTGCCCTCGACATGCTCAAGGGCCGCAGCAACTGGACCGGCACCCTGGGGCTGACCCTGCCGGAAAACAGCCCCTTCAGCTTCCAGCTGGCGCTGAACTCCAACCTGCAAGGGATGGGACTGGACTTGCCGAGCCCCCTTGCCAAGGGTGCCGACAGCCAGCTGCCTCTCAAGGTCACGGTGCGTGGCCGCGACGGCAGCGCCGACATTCGCGGGGTGCTGGGCGCCGATGTGGATATGCAGAGCAAGCTGGTCTATGGCGAGGGCGCCCCTTACTTGAGTCGGGTGCGGGTCGACGTCGGTCAACCCGGCGCCCGTGTGCTGCAAGACAAGCCGATGCTGCTCGCCATCAACCAGCAGCAGGCGGATGTGGCCGGCTGGCTAGCGCGGCTCAAGCTGTGGTTGCCAGACTCGGCTCCGAGCGGCAATGCGGTGGTGGGCCCCGCCTTCCTGCCACAAGAGTGGTGGGTGGATGGTCAGCTGGCTCGGGCCGACATCGGCAGCGCCAACATCAGGGCGGTGCACTTCACCGTGGGGCCGGTACGCCAGGCTACCGAAGTGATGATCGACAGCCCGGATGTGATGGGGGTGGTGCGCATTCCCGTCACCGACAAGCAGCCCATCGATGCCAAGTTTGCCCGTATCCATTGGTCCGGCAAGGGCTCGGATCTCAGCCCCGAACCCGATGCCAGGCAGGACAAGGCCATTATGGACACCATTCCCTGGCTAACCTTCAGCTGTGTGGATTGTCGCTTCGGCACCCTGCCGCTCGGCGAGCTGAAAGGGGAGCTGGTGCCCGGTATGAATCAGCTGGCGCTCAAAGGGCTGGAGATCCGGCTGGCCGGCAGCACCCTGAAAGGCAGTGCCGAGTGGCTGGCGCAATCCGGCCAGATGCAGACTCGCGCCCATGCCAAGCTCGACACCCAGAATAGCGAGCTGCTGCTCAAGCGACTCGGTTTCACCTCTCCCATCGGCGATGCGCCGGGCAAGTTGGCGCTGGATCTGAACTGGCGTGACGTGCCCTATCGGCTGGACCTGCCCACCCTGACGGGCAGCGCCGACTATCAGCTGGAAGGGGGCACGCTGCGTGAGGTCAACGACAAGGGGGCCCGCCTGCTCTCCCTGCTCAGCCTGGATTCGCTGCTGCGCAAGCTGCGCCTCGATTTTCGCGATGTGTTCGACAAGGGCTTCTATTTTGAATCCATGTCCGCCTCGGCCAAGGTCAAGCAAGGTGTGGTGGAAAACAACGACTTCTACATGAAGGGGGCTGCGGGCAACCTGCGCGGCGAGGGCATCGCCGATCTGGTGCGCTGGCACCTGGATTACGATCTGAGCTTCTCCCCGAACCTGGGAGGCACCCTGCCGGTGGTGGCGGCCTTCTCCATCACGCCGATCACCGGGCTCTATGTGCTGGCGCTCTCCAAGCTGCTAGAGCCTGTGGTGGACGTGGTGACCCGCATCGATTTTCGGGTCTCGGGCCCGATCAACGATCCCAAACTGATCGAGGCGGGTCGAGACCGGGCTCGCATCAAGCTGAACCAGCAGCAGAAGCAGGCGGTGGACGCGGTGGCGCCCAGCCTGCCCGCCGAGGAGGTCACCCCCTTCCTGCTCAATCCCAAACATCAGGGAAGCGGCCAGCGCTGACGGAGCATGCCGGATCTCTTCATCGGCATGGCGAGCGACTCAAGACCCGCTTTCCCCCTGCGCCAAAACCTTTCATAGTGCGTACTACCCAGCAAGCCGGGATGCACCCCGCATCCGACGGCGTGCCCCGCGACAAGGAGCGAGTCATGTGGTTAGCCGCTATACAACTGATTTCTGGCCGTCATTGGCAGGACAACAAGGCACAGATCGAGGCCGAGCTTGCCGCCCTGCCAGCAGAGCGGCCGTTGCTGGCGTTGCTGCCGGAAAACTTCGCCCTGTTTGGCGAGCGGCAGGGCTATTTGGACGGCGCCGAGACCCTTGGCGATGGCCCAATCCAGCAACAGCTGGCGGAATGGGCCAAAGCCCATGGGATCTGGCTGGTGGCTGGCGCCATGCCCACCGCCATTGCCGGTTCGGAACATATCCACACCAGCTCGCTGGTGTTCGATCCGAGCGGGGATCTCAAGGGCCACTATCACAAGATCCACCTGTTCGATGTGGACGTGGCCGACAATCATGGCCGCTATCGGGAGTCGGAGACCTTCAGTCCGGGCCATGAACCTGTGCTGGTAGACTCCCCCTTTGGTCCCCTCGGCCTCTCTATCTGTTATGATTTGCGCTTCCCCGAGCTCTATCGCCAGCTGGCGCAATCCGGTGCTCGGGTGTTGCTGGTGCCGGCGGCCTTCACGGCGGTGACCGGCGAGGCACACTGGGAGCCGCTGCTACGGGCCCGCGCCATCGAGAACCAGTGTTATGTGGTGGCGGCCAACCAGGGCGGCACCCACGAGACGGGGCGCCAGACCTGGGGCCACAGCATGGTGATCGATCCCTGGGGGCGGGTGCTGGCCTGCCAGCCCGGCGGCACCGCGACCGTGCTGGCGAAGATGGATGCCGGGCTTATCGACGAATTGAAGCGCACCATGCCGGTGATGAATCACGCCCGGCTGCTTTGAGTATTCGCAGGCTCGATTTGTCGCGCAGCGGCATCATCGGACCACAGCGAGCCCAATGGCGTATTGGACATCCGATGGCGCTGCGCTCATCGAACCTGGGGGTCGGGGTGCTTGCGACCCGCACGAATTAACCGTTACGACATCTCATGTTGAGATTGGAGAGAAAGATTGAGTCTATTGAGCCAGGTTAGTGCCTCTCTGTTGGCCCCGAACGATCTTGACGAAGGGCGCCTGCAACAGCTGCTCGGCAGCCTGATGAGCCATCAGGTGGAGTTCGGCGACCTCTATTTCCAGCGCAGCTGGCACGAGTCCTGGATGCTGGAAGACGGCATCGTCAAGGATGGCAGCTACAACATCGACCAGGGGGTGGGTGTGCGCGCCGTCAGTGGCGAGAAGACCGGCTTTGCCTACTCCGATGAGCTGAGCCTGCTGGCGTTGCAGCAGTCGGTCACTGCCGCCCGGGGCATCGCTGCAGCCGGGGCGCAGGGCAAGGTGAAGGCCTGGGCCAGAACTTCGGCCAACCTGCTCTATCCGGCCATGGATCCGCTGCAGACCCTCGACAAGCATCAGAAGATCGCCCTGCTTGAGCAGATGGACAAGTTTGCCCGCAGTCTGGATCCCGCCATCAATCAGGTGATGGCCTCCATCAGCGGCGTCTACGAAGAGATCCTGGTGGCGGCCACCGACGGCACTCTGGCCGCCGATGTGCGCCCATTGGTGCGGTTGTCGGTGACCGTGATCGCCGAGAAGGGTGACAAGCGCGAGCGTGGCAGCGCCGGTGGTGGTGGTCGCTGCGGTTATGACTATTTCCTGGAGCTGGACGGGCTGGAGAGCCGGGCCTTTGGCTATGTGCGGGAAGCCGTGCGTCAGGCGCTGATCAACCTGGAGGCCATAGACGCCCCCGCCGGTACCATGCCGGTAGTGCTCGGTGCCGGTTGGCCTGGCGTGCTGCTGCACGAAGCCGTGGGCCACGGCCTGGAGGGGGACTTCAATCGCAAGGGTTCCTCCGCCTTCGCCGGTCGGATCGGTGAGCAGGTCGCCTCCAAGCACTGCACCATCGTCGATGACGGCACCCTGCCGGGTCTGCGCGGCTCCGTCTCCATCGATGATGAAGGCACGCCGGGCGGTTACAACGTGTTGATCGAGAACGGGATCCTCAAGGGCTACCTGCAAGACAAGCAGAACGCCCGGTTGATGGGGGTGCCGCTGACCGGTAACGGTCGCCGCGAATCCTACGCCGCCCTGCCGATGCCGCGCATGACCAACACCTATATGCTGGCGGGTCAGTACGATCCGGCGGAGATCATCGCCTCGGTGAAGAAGGGGATCTATGCCCCCAACTTCGGCGGCGGTCAGGTGGACATCACCTCCGGCAAGTTCGTCTTCTCCGCCTCCGAGGCCTATCTCATCGAGGATGGCAAGATAACCGTGCCCATCAAGGGCGCGACCCTGATCGGCAACGGCCCCGAGGCCATGAGCCAGGTCTCCATGGTGGGCCGGGATCTGGCGCTCGATCGCGGGGTCGGGGTCTGCGGCAAGGAGGGGCAGAGCGTGCCGGTCGGGGTGGGTCAACCGACCCTCAAGCTCGACAGCCTCACCGTGGGCGGCACCCAGTAAGGCGGCTCGCTCGCCATCTTACCCACTAAAAACCCCGGCCAGTGCCGGGGTTTTTAGTGGGCGTTACACGGGGCAACAAAAAGCCCCGGGCGTTGCCGGGGCTGAATGATTGCGTTCGGGTCAGTTCACCGAGATGACGCGAGCGTCTATGTAGTAGCGCGTCTTGCCTTGAGGATCCTGCTTGATCCTGGCCACCAGGCGATTGGCACTCTTGTACTCCCACTCCTGGGCAATCTGGGCCGGGGTGGGGCCGGCGACGCCGACAACATTCAGATATTCATGAAACAGGCTGTAGCTGCGGATCTCGGTCAGCATCTCTTTCATTTCATATCTCCTTGGGGGTATTTGATGTGGCAACATCACTTTAGGCCCCCTCAGCTGAACCTTGTCTGTACAAAAAATGATCTATTTGGGCGGCAAGCCCCCTGGTTGCGGTGCTCAGGATTTGGGGGCAATCATCCCGGGTTCGATGTTGTGTTTGCCATCGGGGATATGGTGCTGAACCTGGGCGGCAGGCGCGCCGTGGAACACCGGATCCTGCGCCACTTCCTTGATGCCGTTGATGCAGAACTGCATGCCCATGCACACCAGCAGGAAGCCCATGATGCGGGTCATGGCATCGATGCCGGTGGCCCCCAGGATCTTGCACACCGGATCCGCCAGCTTGAGTACGCCCCAGCTGAGCAGGCTCATCAGCGCGAAGGCGGTGACCATGGCGGCATAGATGACGAAGCGGTTGTAGTCGGCGGGCAGCTCGGCAATCTGGGCGGCGCCACTGATCACCAGCGCCATGGTACCGGGCCCGCACATGCTGGGCATGGTGAGCGGCACGAAGGCGATGCTCTGGTTGATGTCATTCTCGGTGGCCTGAGCCGGCGCCGGGAACAGCATGCGAAAGCCGATGAAGGCGATGATAAGGCCGCCGGCCAGCCGCAAGCCGGGAATGGAGATCCCGAACAGATCCAGGATGGAGGATCCAATGAAGAAGCTGACGCAGAGGGTGCCAAACAGATAGATGGCGGCCAGATTGATCTGGCGACGCACGTGCTCGCGGGACATCCCCTTGCTCAGCCCCAGCAGCAGGGTGGCCGTCGTGGGGGGGTTGACCATGGGCAGTAGCGCCAGCAAGGCGATGAATACGACCTGGAAAAACATCTTGCACCTCGGAAGGATTGGCAAAAACAGGGACCGGACGCGGGTCCGGCCTGAAAGGGTGGCTACTCTACGGGAGCCCGGCTGAATATAGCCGGAATGGATGAGCCCCGAAAGTCGGGGCTCCTGTCCAAATCAGCTATCTTGCGGCACGAGCTGACGCTGAGCCGCTCGCATAGCCCTTGCCTGGGTGATTCAGGCGGTCTGTGGCCGGGTCTGCTGCTGACCGCGCTTACGAAGCCAGAAGAACAGGCCGAGCACGAAGCCCAAGGCAGCCAGACTGACTACATAGTGGGACGGGGCCAGCACGTCCTCCTTCATCCAGAGTGTCACCAGCATAGGAGTCAGGCCCCCGAAGATGGCGTAGGCCACGTTGTAGGAGAACGACAGCCCGGAGAAGCGCACCACGGCCGGGAAGGCGTTGACCATCACATAGGGCACGGCGCCGACGATGCCGACCGCGAAGCCCGCCAGGGCATAGAGCGGCACCAACTGTTCCATGCCTGCCGCCAGGCCGTGATAGAAGGCATAGGTCGCCCCTGCCAGCAGCAGGGAGCCAAACACGAAGGTGGGGCCGCTGCCGATGGCGTCGATCAGTCGGCCATAGAAGATGCAGCCCAGGGTGAGCGCGACTATGGCCAGCGAGTTGGCGGTCAGGGCATCGGTCGGGCTGATACCATGCACCTTCTGCAAGTAGGTCGGGGTCATCAGGATCACCACCACGATACCGGCGGAGAGCAACCAGGTCAGCAGCATGGAGACGATGACGCTGCCCTTGTGTTCACGCAGCACCGTCTTGAGCGGCAGCTCGGCGGCCAGGGTCTTGTTGGCCTGCATCTCGGCAAAGACCGGAGTCTCGTGCAGCCAGCGGCGCAGGTACATGGCGACGATGCCAAACACCCCGCCGAGCACGAAGGCCAGACGCCAGCCCCACTCGCTCACCTCGATGGGGCTCATGCCACGGTTGATGGCGGTAGCGACCAAGGATCCGAGCAGGATGCCGGCAGTCAGCCCTGCGGTGAGGGTGCCACAGGCGAGGCCGATCCGGCGGGCGGGCACATGTTCGGCCACGAATACCCAGGCGCCGGGCACTTCACCGCCGATGGCGGCCCCTTGCAGGATGCGCAGCAGCAACAGCAGCAGCGGGGCGGCGATGCCGAGGGCGGCATAGGTCGGCAGCAGGCCGATCAGCAGGGTGGGCAGCGCCATCATCAGGATGCTCAGGGTGAACATGCGCTTGCGGCCGATAAGATCGCCAAAATGCGCCATGATGATGCCGCCGAGGGGGCGCGCCAGGTAACCGGCAGCGAAGATGCCGAAGGTCTGGAACTGGCGCAGCCACTCGGGAATGTCGGCCGGGAAGAACAGCTCGCCAATGACCACGGCGAAGAAGACGAAGATGATAAAGTCGTAGAATTCGAGGGCGCCGCCGAGGGCCGCCAGGCTCAGGGTCTTGTAATCCTGTCGGTTGAGGGGGCGATTGTGATCATGAGTGCCGGTGACTGTGGTCATATCCTTATGTTTCCCATCGTTTTTTTAGTTATTGTCCCCCATCCTTTGCGGGGCACGCTCATCCATGAGGGTATGCTTTTGCATCCCAAGAAGTAAATCGCACAATTCGCAACACAGTCTTGCAGCGTCGGGCCGCAAGAGTGCCGGAGACATTATGACAAAGACCAAGGTGCTGCTCTCCTGGAGCAGCGGTAAAGACAGTGCCTGGGCGCTGCATCGACTGCGCCAGGATCCGGCCATCGAGGTGGTGGGGCTGTTCACCACCCTCAATCAGGCGTTCGAACGGGTCGCCATGCACGGGGTGCGCAAGCAGCTGTTGCTGCAGCAGGCCGAGTGCGTGGGGCTGCCGCTGACCACCATCGACCTGCCATGGCCCTGCAGCAATGAAGATTACGCCCGCATCATGACCGACTTCATCGCGGCGGTGCAGGCCCGGGGGATCCGTCACATGGCATTTGGCGATCTCTTCCTCGAGGATGTGCGCGCCTATCGGGAGCGACAGCTCGAGGGGGCGGGGATCACCGCGCTGTTCCCGCTGTGGGGCAGCGACACGACCGAGTTGGCGCGGGAGATGATGGCAGCCGGGCTCAAGGCGCGGATCAGCACCCTCGACCCCAAGAAGCTGGATATGAGCCTGGGTGGGCATGAGTTCGATGAGACGCTGCTGGCGGCCCTGCCGGATGGGGTGGATCCTTGTGGCGAGAACGGCGAGTTTCACACCCTGGCCTATGATGGACCAATGTTCATGCTGCCTTTGGCCATTAAAACAGGGGAAACTGTGGTCAGAGATGGCTTCGTCTTTACCGATCTGCTACCGGTCGGCGTCTCTAGCGAGACCAGTGACGGGTCGTGATCCGGCGGGCCTCTAGAGCCATAACGTCGATAGCCCCATAGCACCGATAGCCTGATAGCAAAGCGCCGACCCTAAGGTCGGCGCTTTGCTTGCTGCATCTTGCTAGCGGGCGGCGAAGGTGTCGCAGCTGGCCGGCTTGCCAGTGTCGAAGCCTTTTTTGAACCAGGCGAGGCGCTGGGCCGAGCTGCCGTGGGTGAAGCTGTCCGGCACTACCCGGCCCTGACCCTGCTGTTGCAGGCGGTCGTCCCCTATGGCCTGGGCGGCGTTGAGGGCCTCCTCCAGATCGCCGTGCTCCAGCACTTTTTCTCGTTCCATGTAGTGACCCCAGACCCCGGCGAAGCAGTCGGCCTGCAGTTCGAGTTTGACCGACAGCTTGTTCTGGGCGGCCTGGCTCAGCCCTTGTTGCTGCTGGCGCACCTTGGTCGCGATGCCGAGCAGGTTCTGCACGTGGTGACCCACCTCGTGAGCGACCACGTAGCCCTGGGCGAAGTCACCGTCGGCCCCCAGCTTGTCGCGCATGTCCTGATAGAAGGAGAGATCGATGTAGACCGATCTGTCCGTCGGGCAGTAGAAGGGACCCATCACCGATTGACCCTGGCCACAGCCGGTGCGGGTGGCGCCGCGATAGAGCACCAGCTTGGGTGGCTGATACTGGCTGCCGCTCTGGGCGAAGATCTCGCTCCAGGCATCTTCGGTGGAGGCGAGCATCACAGAGGTAAACTTGGCGAGAGGATCATTGGCCGTTTGAGACACATTCTGGCGCGGCGCCTGGGTTTGCGGCGCCGGATCGTTGAGCAGGGGGCTCAGATCCACACCGTAGTAACCGGCCACCATCACCACGACGACCAGGATCAGGCGGCCCTTGCCGCCGATGGGGAAGCCGCCGCCTCCGCTGCCACCGCCTTCCTGGCGCCTGTCTTCCACGTTGTTGCTCTCACGGCGATCTTGCCAGCGCATATCCGCTTACTCCCGTCATTGGCTGTGGCAGTAATGATAATGGCTGGCCGCCGAGCTTGCCTAATGAGGGAAGCTTATTCGGCCCAGGGCATCTCGGGCAGGCTGTCGAGAAACTCGACGTAGCGGGGCAGGTTGAAGGGACCCTGTTCGGCTTCCATCGCCATCAGCTCGGCGCCGAGGGCGCAGGCGATGTATTGCAGCGCCTCTTCCCGCGGGGTGCCGGTCATCACCAGCCGCATCAGGGTGGCCTTCACCTGTGAGGGGTTGCCGTCGGCGAGCTGGTTATCCACCATCTCCAGCAGGGTTTGTTCGTCGAAAAATTCGGTGTTCTCGGTCATGGTATCTGTCCTGATGAGGCAATTAGGGAGCGCAGTATAGCCGCAACCGGCGGCGGGGCTGGTGTCAGATAGGGAGAAATTCTGGCCGAGAGCGGCATTATCGCGGCTTTGTGCTGCTTCGCCGCCACTTCTGAGCGCTGGATCTTGCCAAGGGGCCGCGGTGGGGGCAGTCTTGGTGGTCTGTCTTGTTCCCGATAATTCCTAAAAGAAGAGCCCTTGCCATGATCCTCTCCGAGCGCCTCACCCTGCGCGAATTAACCACCGTCGACGCCCCCTTTATCCTCGAGTTGCTCAATGATGGCGATTTTCATCGCTACATCGGCGATCGCGGGGTACGCACCCTGAGCGATGCCGAAGACTATATCCAGCAGGGGCCTGCGGTCAGCTATGCCCAGCATGGGCACGGTCTCTACCTGGTCAGTCGGCGGGAAGACGGCGCCAAGATCGGTATCTGCGGCCTCATCAAGCGCGATACCCTGCCGTGCGAGGACATCGGCTACGCCTTCCTGCCGGCCTATCGTGGCCAGGGCTATGGTGTCGAAGCGGCGCAGGCGGCGCTGCAGGATGGGCGTGAGCGCCTCGGCATCGAGCGGGTGATCGCCATCGTCACGGCGGGCAACGAGCGCTCGGTTGGGCTCTTGGCCAAGCTGGGGCTGAGTCAGGGTCGGCTGGTCAAGCTGGGGACGGACGAAGAGGAGTGCCTGCTGCTGGAAGATCCAAAGCGGGAAAGCGTCGCGGTCTGAGTCGGTAATCCGCAAAACATAGCAAAGGGGCTGCCGTGACTGGCGGCCCTTTGCATTGGTGCAGTCAGGGTGACGCGCTCTGAGTGCAGTTTTATCCACTTGCTGCTTGGCAGACATGGGCATTTTCCTGCATCCACTTTCCGCTGGTCTCCATTTAGACCTTGAGGGAGTCACGCCGTAGTGATACTTAAATAACCAAGAGAATCAGTCACGTCGGTCATATGACGACGCCCACTTTCACGACTTGCCGGAAGGATCCCGGCCTGTGGCGGTGATGCTGTATTGCCATCCACGCATCAGATAACAAGAACGCTCGATATCACGGGCAAGCAAGGAGCACGTTGTGAGGGATAGATGTTGTAGACGCGGGTTGCCGCGCCGGATCATGGCCATGTTGTTGGCCGGCCTCTGGGGCTGGCTGTTGTTTGTCGCCGCTCCGGCCCTTGCCGAGCCAGGCCAATCTCCCGCTCTCGCCACCGAGGCCAACGGCTATGCCCCCGAGGCGAGCTGCCTCGACTGCCATGAGAGCCAGGTCGCCCAATGGAAGGATTCCGATCACGCCTGGGCCATGCGCCACGCTACCCCGGACAACGTGCTTGGCGACTTCAAGGACGCCAGCTTCGATGAGGCCGGCGTCAAGGCCCGCTTCTTTCGCAAGGGGGATGCGTTCTTCGCCAATCTGGAGGGAGAGGATGGCAAGCCCACCGACGTCAAGATCCTCTACACCTTTGGCCACTACCCGCTGCAACAATACCTGGTCGAACACTCCCGTGGCCGCCTGCAGGCCCTGACCCTGGCCTGGGATAGCCGCCCGAAGGGGGAAGGCGGGCAGCGCTGGTTCTCCCTCTACCCCGGTCAGCGCTTTGCCACCAGCGATCCCCTGCACTGGACCGGTCGCTACCAGAACTGGAACGCCATGTGCGCCGACTGTCACTCCACCGCTCTGAGCAAGGGTTACGACGACAAGAGCGACAGCTTCAGCACCAGCTGGCACGAGCAGACCGTCGGCTGTCAGGCCTGCCACGGCCCGAGCCAGAACCACGTGACCTGGGCCAATCAGCACAAGGCGGGCGGCAGTGCCAAGGCGCCGGATGATCACTATGGTCTCGGCGTCGACACCAAGGCGCTCGGCAGCAAGGGGCAGGTGGAGCAGTGCGCCTTCTGCCACAGCCGCAGGCAAGGGCTCGGCACCGGCCAGATGCCGGGCCATCCGCAACTGGATCAGAGTCTGCCCACCACGCTGCGAACCTCCCTCTACCATGCCGATGGCCAGATCGACGGCGAGGTCTACGAATTCGACTCCTTCACCCAGAGCAAGATGTTCGCCGCCGGGGTGGGGTGTAGCGACTGCCATAACCCCCATAGCACCAAGATCAAGCTGGAGGGCAACGCCCTCTGTGTGCAATGCCACAACCCCCAGCCGCCGACCAGCCGCTTCCCCAGCCTGCAGGCCAAGGAGTATGACAACAAGGCGCACCATCATCATGAGCCGGGCAGCGCCGGGGCCCAGTGCGTCAATTGCCACATGCCGACCAAGACCTACATGGTGGTGGATCCGCGCCGCGACCACAGCCTGCGCATCCCGCGCCCGGATCTGGCGGCCAAGACCGCCAGCCCGGATGCCTGCACCAGCTGTCATCAGGGCAAGCAGCCCGCGTGGGCGGCCAAGGCCATCGACAGCTGGTATGACAAACCGCAGCGACCCGCGCACTACGGCGAGAGCTTCCAGGCGGTGCGCAGCGGTCAGGGCAATGCCCTCGAACTGCTCGGCGCCCTGCTGACGGATAAGGAAAAAGCCGCCATCGTGCGCGCCACCGCGGCCGAGCAGCTGGCGGATCTCGGTCTGCCTGCACTGCCGAGCCTGCGCCTGGCCCTCAAGGATGAGAGCGCCCTGGTGCGGGCCTATGCCGTCTCCGGTTTCGTCAATACGCCGCCCATGGCGCGGCAGGACGACCTGCTGCCGCTGCTGCAGGACCCGAGCCTGGCGGTACGGGACGAAGCCATCCGGGCCCTCGCCGACATTCCATTGGACCGCTTGCCCGAGGCCGAGCGGGCGGGGTTCCAGCGCCAGCTCGCAGATTATGAACGGCGCCTGCGTGGCAATGCGGATCTGCCGGGAGGACGGCTCAATCTGGCGGTGCTGCTGACGCGCCAGGGTCGCCAGCAGGAGGCCATGGCCGAGTATCGCCAGGCCCTGCGGATGGATCCCTACTTCGTGCCAGCCCGGGTCAACCTGGTGACCCTGGCCAGTGCGACCCAGCAGCTGGACGAAGCAGAGACGCTGCTACGAGAAGGGCTCGCACTAGATAAAATGCCCACTTCAGATCACGGAAACCTCGCGTATATGCTGGCGCTGCTGTTGGTGGAGCGTGGCAAAACGGAGGAAGCCGTGAACTGGCTGGACAAGGCGGCCACCGAACTGCCGGGCAACGTGCGGATCCGCTACAACCAGGGGCTGCTGCTCTCCCAGCTGAATCGCCGTGACGAGGCACTTTCCGCCTTGCGGGCCGGGCTGGAGCAGGCACCTGAGGATCCCGACTTGCTCTACACCCTCATCTATCTGCATGCCATTGCTGGCGAGCAGGATGAGGCGTTCGGCTACGTCAAACGGATGCGCAAAGCCGCCCCGCAGGATCCCCGCCTGCTGGCCATTGAGCCCTACTGGACCAAATGAGTGCACCAAGGGTCACAGCAGGGGATGGCCCCCTGTTGTGACCCGAATGACGACCAACAATGCGTCCTAGATGCATCATATATAAGGAAAAAAGAAATCAAATGGGTCTATTGTCATCGCTTGGAAACAACCATATTGTGTAATCTTCATACATCAAATCATCGACGCCTATCATCTTGAGGGAGACAGTCATGGGGGTATCGCCTGTTGCGATGCCCGGCTTATGACCCTCATTCGACTCACCTTGCCAAGGAATGGAATTGTGACGATACGCGAACAGATCACCCAGTTGGAGGCGAACGTCGCCGCCATGGTATTTGGCCAGACCGATACCATTCGCCACGTGCTGCTGGGATTGCTGGCCAATGGCCATGTCTTGCTGGAGAGTCTTCCCGGGCTCGCCAAAACCCGCACCGTCAAGGCGCTGGCTGTTCACCTCGACGCCAAGATGAGCCGCATCCAGTTCACGCCGGATCTCCTGCCCTCGGACATCACGGGCGGCGAGATCCTGCAGCAGACCCCTACCGGCAGCCAGATCAAGTTCCAGCAGGGCCCGCTGTTTGGCAACGTCATCCTGGCCGACGAGATCAACCGCGCCCCGGCCAAGGTGCAGGCCGCCTTGCTGGAAGCCATGGAGGAGCGCCAGATCACGGTGGCGGGCCAGAGTTATCCCATGTCTTCCCTGTTCATGGTGCTGGCGACCCAGAACCCCATCGAGCAGGAGGGTACCTACCCCCTGCCGGAAGCCCAGATGGATCGCTTCCTGATGAAGCTGCACCTGGATTATCCCAAGGTGGAGGACGAGATCCGCATCCTGCGCCTTATTCGGGGCGAGGATCAGCAACAGCAGGCCGGTGAGCAGCAACAGCCGGATCATCTGCCCCAGGAGGTGATCTTCGCGGCCAGGCGCGAGGTGGCCGCCATCTATGTCTCCGAGGCCATCGACAACTATCTGATGGCCCTCATCAATGCCACTCGTCACCCGGCCGATTACGACGCCGATCTTGCCCGCTGGATCGCCATCGGTGCCAGCCCGCGCGGCGGTATCAGCCTGGATCGGGTGGCACGAGCGCAAGCCTGGCTGGCCGGTGACGACTTCGTCACGCCGGATCATGTGCGCGCCGTGGTGCACCCGGTGCTGCGCCATCGACTGCAACTCTCCTATGACGCCGTTGCCGACGGGGTGAGCGCGGACGACGTCATAAATCGCCTGCTCGACCACGTCGCCATCCCGGCCTAGGCGGCGTCATGACCACAGAGACGCGTCTCGCCGCCCCGGATGGCTTCGTGTATGCCTCCCTCGCCCAGCTGATGGCGCTGGAGCAGCGCAGTCGCGGGCTCAGTTTTCTCTCTCGCCAACCCCTGTCCAGCATCCTCTCAGGGGCGCACGCCTCCCGCCTGCGGGGCCGCGGCCTGAGTTTCGATGAGCTGCGCAACTACACCCCAGGGGATGATCTGCGCCACCTCGACGCCCGCGCCACCCTGCGTTATGGCAAACCCTTCGTGCGCACCTTCACCGAGGAGCGGGATCGCCCGACCCTGCTGCTGGTGGATCAGCGCATGAGCATGTATTTCGGCTCCCGCCGCAGCTTCAAGTCGGTGACGGCGGCCGAGCTGGCTTCCCTCTCGGCCTGGATAGCCTTCCACGCCGGTGACCGAGTCGGCGGCATGGTGTTTGGCGACGACAAGATCGAGCACATTCGCCCCCAGCGCAGTCGCGCCCGTATCGAGGCCCTGTGCGCGGCCGTGATCCGGGCGAACCACGAGCTGCACGCCAGCCGGCCGGAAACCGAACAACAGAATCAACTCGATACAGTGTTGCGCCACTGCCTCGCCACCGCCGGTCACGACCACCTCATCTGCATCATCAGCGACTTTGCCGGCGCCGGGGCGAAGACGCTGCAACTGCTGCGCCAGCTCAGCGCCCATAACGATGTCATCGCCATGCAGGTCTATGACCCCATCGCCCTGCAACTGCCCGACAAGGGCAGGATCACCATCACGCAGGGCACGGTGCAGCGGGAGCTGCAAGTGGGCAGCAAGCAGGTACAGCAGCCACTCGGGGAGTTTCTCGCCGGGCGGCTGCGGGATGTCGCCGAGCTGCTGCGCCGCAGCCAGGTGCCGCTGATGATGGTCAGCACCGGCGAGGAGGTCATCGGCCAACTGCGCCTGGAACTTGGCCGCTTGACGAGGAGGGCCGGATGACGGCCAAGGTGCCCGCCATCGATCAGCTCAAGGAGCTGGCCATCCCCACGCCCCCCGTCAGCTATCTGCCCCAGACCTGGGGCTGGGCAGTGCTGCTGCTCATTGCGCTGCTCTTGCTCCTGCTGTGGGGGGGGCGGCGCTGGTGGCAGTGGCGCCGTGACCGCTATCGTCGGGAGGCGCTGGCCCGACTCGATGTGCTGCAAGATTCCCTTGGCGACGATGGCGCCAGGCTCGCGGCCCTGCGCGAGCTCCCGGTGTTGCTCAAACGCGTCGCCCTCTCCATGCCGGGTGGCGCTGCGGCAGCCAAGCTCGGTAATGAAGCCTGGCAGGGCTTTATGGCCAAGAGCGCCCCTTTCCCGCTGCCCGCCGAATTTGCCGACGATCTATTCATCCTCGCCTACGCGCCATCCGAGCAGGTACTGAACATGCCGGGCAATCGCGTCGATGGGCTGCTCAGTCTCAGCCGGCGCTGGATAGGAGAGCACCATGTGGCAGTTTGATGCGCCCTGGGCGCTGCTCCTGTTGCCGCTGCCCTGGCTGGCCTATCGCTACCTGCCCGAATATCGCGCCGCCCGCAGCGCCTTGCGGGTGCCCTTCTTCGCCGCCATGGATCAGGCTCTGGGGCTGGCCCCCCGCAGCCTGAGTGGTGGGCGTTGGCAGCTCATTCTCAATCTGCTGGTCTGGTGCTTGCTGGTGACGGCCTGCGCCCGTCCGGTGCTGGTCGAGCAGCCCATTCGCCACGACACCCCCACCCGCGACATCATGCTGGCCATCGATATCTCCCAATCCATGGAGACCCGGGATTACACCAACCCGGACGGACAACAGACGGATCGGCTGAGTGCGGTGAAGGAGGCGGTGCACGACTTTATCAAGCAGCGCAAGGATGATCGGCTCGGCCTGATTGTCTTCGGCACTGGTGCCTATCCCCAGGCCCCGCTGACCCTGGATCACGCCAGCCTGCAGCTGCTGCTCGATGAGGTCGGTATCGGCATGGCGGGGCCCAATACGGCGCTCGGGGATGCCATCGGCCTGGCCATCAAGCTGCTGGCAAAGACCGAGGAGCGAGACAAGGTGCTGATCCTGCTGACCGACGGCAACGACACCGGCAGCGCCATCACCCCGGAACATGCCGCCCAGCTGGCCCATGACAGAGGGATCAAGGTGCACACCATCGGTATCGGCGATCCTGCGGCCAGCGGCGAGGCCAAGGTCGACCTGCAGGTGCTGATGAAGATCGCCAGCACCACTGGCGGGCGTTTCTTCAGGGCCGATGACCGCCAGGCGCTGCAAGCCGTCTACGACACCCTGGACAAGCTGACCCCCCACAAGGTGAAGACCCTCAGCCATCAGCCCAAACGGGATCTGTTCTGGTGGCCGCTCGGGGCTGGCCTGCTGCTGCTATTGATCTGTCACCTGACCGCCGCCCTGCTGGGCAGACGCACTCCCATGCCCAGAGCCGGGGAGGGGCCTTCATGATCGATCTGGCAGCCTTCCACTTCCTGCGCCCCCTCTGGTTGTTGCTGATCCTGCCGGGGGCCCTGTTACCCCTGCTCTGGCTGCGCCGCCATGACTTGATACGCCAGCTCGGCGACAGCATAGCGCCCCATCTGATGGCCTCTCTGGTCATCACCCCCACCCATGAGCGCAGCCTGCATCCGATACATCTGCTGTCCGTCCTGCTGATTTTTGGGGCTTTGGCTGCTGCAGGCCCAACTTGGCAGCAGGATACGCCCTCTTTTCTCGATAACCGGGCCCCCCTGATCCTGGCGGTGGATCTCTCCTCTTCCATGGATGCCGACGACGTGCCGCCCACCCGGCTCGCCGCCATTCGCCACAAGTTGCACGATCTCATCTTGCGCCGGGCCGGCACCAAGACGGCCCTCATCGCCTATGCGGGCAGCGCGCACCTGGTGTTGCCCGCGACCGAGGATCCGGCCTTGCTCGACTCCTTCGTCCAGGTGCTGGCCACGGATCTGATGCCGCGCCCCGGCAAGGATGTGCTCGGCGTCATCGATGAAGCCCACAAGCTGTTGGCGGCCGAGCAGTCACCCGGCACCCTGGTGCTGCTGACCGATGGTGCCGACCCTAGCCAGTTTGACGCCATCGACAAACGTCTAAGAGGCAACCAGCTACAGGTGCTGGTGTTGGCAGTGGGTAGCCAGGACGGCACCCTGATCCGCGATGCCAAGGGGCAGCCCCTGATTGGCCCGGATGGCCGCCCGGTCGTGGGCAGCTTCGATGAGGCGGGGCTCAAGGGGCTGGCCAAGGCCGCCGATGCCCCCCTCGGCAGCCTCACCCTGAATGATGACGATCTCGACTGGATTGAGCTCCACGCCCAGCAACATTTCCAGGCGGCGCAAGGCAGCGATCAGCAGCTTCACTGGAAAGATGCCGGTTACTGGCTGTGCTGGCCCTTGGCGTTGCTGGCCCTGTGCTGCGTGCGGCGGGGCTGGCAGGTGCACTGGCTGGGGGGCGTCTTGCTGGCGCTGCTGCTGACCGCAACCCCGACGCGGGTGCAGGCCAATCCATTTGTCGATGCCTTCTTTACTCAGGCGCAGCAGGGGCGCTGGGCCTTCGAGCATGGCCACTACCCAGCGGCGGCGGCTCACTTCAGCGATCCTTACTGGAAAGGAGTCTCGGCCTATCTGGCCGCCGATTACGATCTCGCCGAGGCCAGCCTGGCGCGGCTGGACACGGCCAATGCCTATTTCTACCTCGGCAACAGCTATGTGAAACGGTTCAAGTTCCCGGAGGCGATCCTGGCCTACCAGCAGGCTCTCAAGAAGCAGCCCAAGTTCCCCGAGGCGAGCGCCAACCTGGCGCTGGCCCAGGCGCTGCTAAAGGATCACGAGGCCCAGCAAGAGGCGGGCACCCCGGATGAGAAGGCCGATAAAACAGTGGAGGACAACACCTCCTCCAAGGGCGGCAAGGTAGAACAGCAGCAGACACCGCAAGCCAGCTCGGATGAGCTCTGGCTCAATAACCTCAACACCTCGCCGGCCCAGTTCCTCAAACGCAAGTTCCTGTTGCAGGATGCCACCAGCCCACCCACTCAGGAGCCATCGCCATGAGGATCCTGCTCACCATCCTGTGGCTCTGCCTCTCCCTGCCGGTGCTGGCCGCCGAGCCGGATGTGCGCATCCAGAGCCGGCTGGTGCCTGCCGATGGGGTGAGTGTGGGCGGCACCCTGCGACTCGAGGTGGATCTGCTGGTGGATACCTGGTTCACTGCGGCCCCCGTGCTGCCCCCCCTGAGCCTGGCCGGGGCCGTGGTCGCCCCTCCCAGCAGCGAGGCCAGTCACCTCACCTTGCAGCTCGATGGCAAGACCTTCTTCGGCATGCGCTTCACCTATCGCATCACCCCACAGGTCGCCCAGCGCTTCGAGATCCCGGCCCTGAGCTTCCAGCTTCAGCCCGGGCAGGCCAGCGGTCCAGTCAAGCTCAGCAGCCCGGTGTTCAGCTTTAACGCCAAGGCCTTGCCCCATGGGGGCAAGACCCCTCAGCTGGTAGCCAATGCCGTGCGCTTCACCCAGGAGATCCAGCACTCCCACCAGCCCCTGCGCGTCGGTGACAGCGTAACCCGTCGCCTGCGTATCGAGGCCGATGGGGCCCAGGCCATGCTGCTGCCCGTGCCGGACTTTGCGGTGGTTGATGGGCTCAAGCGCTACGTGCAGACCCCGATAGTCAAGGCCCTTGACGATGGTCGTGGCACCACCACGGGGGGCATGCGCGAAGACGTGGCGACCTATGTGGTCGAGCAAAGGGGTCAATACCGGCTGCCCGCCATCCAGCTGACCTGGTGGGATGCCAACAGCGGTCAATCGCAGGTGGTGAAGGTTTCCGACATCGAGTTGACGGCCCAGGCGAGCAGCTATCAGGCGCCCTTCTCTATCAGCAAGGATCTGCACGCCCTGGGGCAACAGGCTCGCATCACCCTGGCCGGGCATTGGCTGATGCTCGCCAGTGCAGCGGCACTGGTCATCCTGCTGGTCTGGCTGGTACGCACCCGACTGCGCGGGCTGTGGCGCCGCGCGCGGCAGTGGCGAGAGTCTCGCCGGCTGGCCAGACTCAATTCTCCTGGCTATGCCTTGCACCTTGCGCGCACCCAGCTCAGGCAGCACCCCATGGAGCTCGGCGGGCTCTATCTCTGGGTGCGGCGGCGCACGGGGCAGCTGGCAATATCACCCTTGTTTCAAGGAAGTACAGGGAGTGTCACAGAGCCTGTGCTAGCCTTTTTCAGACTTATCTATGGCGCCAGCAAGCAGCCACCGGGGCAAGATGCCGCCAGCCAGATCGTCGCTGTGCTCGACGGGGCCATGGCCGAACCCCATAGCCAAACAGGCCAGCCCCATGGCTTGCAGCCATTGAATCCGGGACAAGGCCAGCCAGCCCCTCTTAATCAGACAAGGAAGCCATGATGCGTCATACCCACATGTTGTCACAGCTGCGCTGGTGCGCCTTTCTATTGCTCACGCTGCCACTGCTGGCGCGCGCCGCCGACCCCCTTCCTTCCTGGAATGAGGGGCCATCGCGCCAGGCCATCGAGGGCTTCGTCACCGCGGTGACGACCGAAGGGGGCAAGGATTATGTGCCGCCGGCCGAGCGCATCGCCGTGTTCGACAATGATGGCACCCTGTGGAGCGAGCAACCAGCCTACTTCCAGATACTGTTCGCCCTGTCCGAGCTCAAGCGGATGGCTCCCCAGCACCCGGAGTGGCAACAGCAGCAGCCTTACAAGGCGGCGTTGGAAGGGGATCACAAGGCACTCGCCGCGAGTGGCATGAAGGGCCTGATGCAGATAGTGGCCGCCACCCATACCAAGATGAGCACAGAGCAGTTCACGCAAAATGCCCGTCACTGGCTCGAGAGCGCCAAACACCCCACTAGCCAGCGCCATTTCACCGAGATGGTGTTCCAGCCCATGCTGGAGCTGCTCAATTACCTGCGCGTCCATGGCTTCAAGACCTATATCGTTTCCGGTGGTGAAGTGGCCTTCATGCGCGCCTTCGCCGAAAAGGTCTATGGCATACCGCCTGAGCAGGTCATCGGTACTACCTTTGGCAGCCGCTTCGAGGATAACAAGGGTCAGCTCTCCATCCAGCGGCTCCCCGTGCTGGTGCACAACGATGATGGCCCCGGTAAGCCGGAGAGCATCGACAGCATCATAGGCCGTCGTCCCATCTTCGCCTTCGGCAACTCGGATGGCGATCTGCAGATGCTGCAATGGACCATGGCGGGGGAGGGCAAGCGCTTCGCCGGCCTGGTGCACCACACCGATGGCAAGCGTGAGTGGGCCTACGACAGAAACAGCAAGATCGGGCGCCTGGACAAGGCGCTGGATGCCGCGAGCAGGGGTCACTGGACCGTGGTGGACATGGCGAAAGAGTGGCGCCGCGTCTACCCGTTCGAGTAACCCAGGTAGAAGAAGGACCGCAGGATCCGCCGGCATGATGCTCTGTAATGAGCCTTCCGGTGTACGTAGTCGCGGACAAGGACAGTAGCGTGATACGGAGAAGTAACTATGACATTTGCAAGAAAGTGGATGCCCGGGCTGGCACTTTCCATAGTGACAGCCCTGGCGGCCTCGGCCGCCGCCGCGGCGGAGAAACCCAACATATTGGTGATCTTCGGCGATGATGTCGGCCAGACCAACATCAGTGCCTATGGCAAGGGGGTGGTCGGTTACCAGACCCCGAACATCGACCGCATCGCCAAGGAAGGGGTGCTGTTCACCGATTACTACGCGGAAAACAGCTGTACCGCCGGTCGTTCCACCTTTATCACCGGCCAGTCCGCACTGCGTACCGGCCTCTCCAAGGTAGGTATGCCCGGGGTGCCGGTCGGCCTGCAGGCCCGTGACGTGACCATAGCCCAGGCACTGAAGTCCCACGGCTATGCCACCGGCCAGTTCGGCAAGAACCACTTGGGGGACAAGGATGAATACCTGCCCACCAACCACGGCTTCGACGAGTTCTTCGGCAACCTCTACCACCTGAATGCGGAAGAGGAGCCAGAGCGCCCCTACTGGCCAAAAGATGATGCCGAGTTCATCAAGGCCGCGACCCCGCGCGGGGTGATCCACTCCACCGCCGATGGCAAGATCGAGGATACCGGTCCGCTCAACAGGAAGCGGATGGAAACCATCGACGATGACACCACTCAGGCCGCCATCAACTTCATGGAGAAGCAGGTCAAGGCGGAGAAACCCTTCTTCGTCTGGATGAACACCACCCGCATGCATGCCTTCACCCACGTGCGTGACTCCATGCAGGGACAGAGCGGTATGCCGGGCAACGAGTACGCCGATGGCATGCTCGAGCATGACGGCGACGTCGGCAAACTGCTCAAGGCGGTGGACGACCTGAAGATCGCGGACAACACCATAGTCGTGTACACCACCGACAACGGTCCGAACCAGTGGTCCTGGCCTGATGCGGCCACCACGCCGTTCCGCAACGAGAAGAACTCCAACTGGGAAGGGGCATTCCGGGTTCCGGCGCTGGTTCGCTGGCCTGGTCATATCAAGCCGGACAGCATCTCTACCCAGATGTTCTCAGGGCTTGACTGGTTCCCGACCCTGCTGGCCGCGGTGGGCGACACCGACATCAAGGATCGCCTGCTCAAGGGCACCGATGTGGGTGGCAAGAACTTCAAGGTGCACCTCGACGGCTTCAACCAGTTGGACTATCTGACCGGCAAGAGCGACAAGAGCGCCCGTAGCGAGTTCTACTACTTCAGCGATGATGGTGACCTGGTAGGCATGCGCATGGGCAATTGGAAGATTGTCTACTGTGAGCAGCGTGCACCGGGTGGCATGCAGGTCTGGAGCGAGCCCTTCGTCTGCCTGCGCACCCCGAAACTGTTCAACCTGCGCATGGATCCGTACGAGCGGGCCGATGTGGTCTCCGACCAGTACTACGACTGGTTGGCCAAGAACGACTATTTGCTGATGCAAGCCACCCGCAAGGCGGCGACCTTCCTGCAAACCTTCGTCGACTACCCGCCCAGCCAGCGTCCGGCCAGCTTCAGCATCGACCAGATCCAGGCCGATGTACAAAAGCAGATCGACGCCAAGATGGACAAAAAATAATAAGTATCGCCAAGGCGCCCTCCCAGAGCGGGCGCCTTTTTATCTCTTCTGCTCGTACGGATCACCCGATCCGATAAGGCGTTCTCGATGTCTACAGCCGCCCGCACCCCTTCCGCACCCCGCCGTCACAAGGTGGACGAGGTCGCCCGCAATCGACCCTCTCTGAATATGTTGCTGCCCGCCTCGCTGCTGTTCGCATCAGGGGGAGCTGCGCTGATCTATCAAGTTCTCTGGGTAAAACAACTGTCTTTGGTGGTGGGGGTAGAAGTTTATGCCGTCACCACGGGTATTAGCGCCTTCTTTGCCGGTCTGGCCCTCGGCGGACTCTATTTCGGTCGCAAGTCCGACCGCCTGAGTCAACCGGTACGCCTCTACGCCGGGCTGGAACTGGCCGTGGCTTTGCTCGGCGTCGGCGCCACCCTGGCGCTGGCCAACGTGGCCGAACTCTTTGCACGCCTGGAAATGACCCTGGGTCTGCTCGCCTGGGTGTTGCCATTCGTGCTCGTCGGCCTGCCCGCCTTCTTGATGGGGGGCACCCTGCCAGTGCTGGTACGCGCCCTGACTCCGGCCAGCCATCAGGTGGCGCGAGCGGGGGGTAGCCTCTATGCGGCCAATACCGCCGGTGCCATCGTCGGCACCCTGCTCACCGCCTTCGTGCTGCTGCCGCAACTTGGCGTCAAGGGTAGCGCCTTCGTTGCCGCCGCCCTGAACCTGCTGGCGGCCATCGGCGCCTGGCTGTGGTATCGCCGCGCGCAACTCCCCCTGCCGACGCTATCTTCTCCTGAGCCCCGCAGCGCCTCGGCACGTCTCGCCGTGCTGCTCTATTGCGTGGCCGGTGGCATCGCCCTCGGCTACGAGGTGGTCTGGAGCCAATCCATCGTGCAGTTCATGAGTACCCGCACCTTCGCCTTTGCCATGGTGCTGGCCACCTACCTGACCGGGCTGATGCTGGGCAGCGCCCTCTACGCACGCCGCGCCGAGCGTATCCACAATCCTTGGGGGCTGTTCGGCCTGCTGATCACCATGGCCGGGCTGCTGGCGCTGCTGCAGGTGGCGGGCCTCGGCCGCTGGCTCGTCATGGCTCAATCCCAGCTGGAGGCCTGGACCCTGCAGCTGACCGGCAATGAGCTGGCAGGCATGTGCGTTCGCTTCTTAACGGTGGCGTTGTCTACCGTCTTCCTTCCCACCACGCTGCTCGGCGCCGCCTTCCCGCTGGCGCTGAGACTGGCGGCCAGCAGTCAACGGGTGGGCCGGGATGTGGGCACAGTGGTGGCCCTCAATACCCTTGGCGGCATTGTCGGGGTGGCCTTGACCGGGTTTGTGCTGATCCCTCAGATCGGTCTGGTTCGCACCCTGGCGCTGCTGGCCATGCTGGCGGCCCTGGTGGGCTGCGTGGCGGCCTGGCAGAGCCCGGCCCAGCGCCGCTATCGTGGTGCCGTCCTCGTCATGACGCTGGCGACTCTGGCCATCGGCGTGCTGACGCCGCCCCAGCGACTGGCCGAGTTGCTGCCGGGAGCACGAAACGGGCAGCTGGCTTACTACCACGAAGGCAAGGGCGGCACTGTGGCCGTCGTCACCCAGGGCAATGCAGAGAAAAGCTTCAATCGTCTCTATATCCAGGGGGTGTCCAATACCGGTGATGCCATGCCTTCCCTGCGCTACATGCGGTTGCAGGCACTGCTGCCCCTGCTCATTCATGACAAGCAGCCGGAGTCGGCCCTGGTGATCGGCTTTGGTACCGGCATTACCGCCGGCGCCATGCTGCGTGACCCTGGCCTGACCCGTCCCGTGGTGGCCGAGCTGCTGCCGGAGGTGCTGGAAGCCGCGCCCTTGTTCAAGGGCAATTACGCTGCGGTGCGGGATCCACGCCTCGACATTCGCCTGCGCGACGGACGGCGGGAGTTGCTGCGAAGCGACGAGCAATACGATCTCATCACCCTGGAGCCGCCGCCCCCCTCGGCGGCCGGAGTGGTGAATCTCTATTCCCGCGACTTCTATCAGCTCGCCGCCCGCCGCCTGCATAAGAGCGGCCTGCTGGCCCAGTGGCTGCCGCTGCCTACCCAGAACATCGAAGAGAGCCGCACCCTGGTGCGCAGTTTTATAGAGGTGTTCCCCCACGCCACCCTCTGGACCACGGAATTTCACGAGATGCTGCTGATTGGCTCCCTCGACCCCCTGGTGCTGGATGCGCCGAAGATCAGCCAGCGCTTCGCCCGGCCCGAGGTCGCGGCCGCCCTGGCCGAGGTCGGTATCGACAACCCGGCCGCCATGCTGGCCACCTGGGTCACGGATCGGGACGGTTTGCTGCGCTTTGCCGGCGATGCCCTGCCGGTGACCGACGACTGGCCCCGCATCGAATACGCGCCCTGGGTCAGACGCAACGAGATCACCCGGGTGCTGCCCGAGCTGCTGTCCCTGCGCACCCCGCCGCCACTCATTAATGCGGATGGGGCGTTCAAGGCCGCGGTAGAGACCGAATGGCAATCTCTGGATCACTTCTACTCGGTGGCCTTCTACGCCTATCAGGGCAATCGCAACGCATGGGCGCGCGGTGTCGGCCAGATGACCCCGGCAGAGCGCATCAACCCTTACTACCGCTGGTTTATCGGTGGTTGAGTTCGAGCAAGAAGGTTGGCTGGTATCTGGCGGTGCGTGCTTTCGTCAGCACACCGGCGAGGCGATAAAGCACGACATGAGGGTGGATCTGGCGGTTGATGGCAGCTTGGCGCTACAAACAATGCACAAGTGCTGGTGTATCGGGATCTGGGCAGTTAATGGATCGCGGGGAAGTGGCAGAGCTTGCTGGTGGCTTTTTAGCTGAGCGGCAGTCTGGGGGAGGGGGTCGACGGTCAGGGTGGCGTGGTCGCCGGGAGCGGTTCCCGTTAGTTAAATGGGAACGGGTCAAGGGTCGCAGTTAGCTGGTAAGAGGCCGGGCCCAGCACGATGCATTTGATAAGGCCGGGATATTATTCAGCCCAATCAGGCGCTTTGGTGCCTGATTGGGCTGTTGCTGTCTAGCTTGAAAAACCGTCCATTTTCAGCAACAGAGTGCCTGGAAAATTCGGGGCCATTCAAGGTAGCAAGGCGGTTCCTGCTGGACGTAATGAAACGTCAGTTGAGGTCTTCGATGGAGAACTCGCCAGGGATGCCGTCACAGGAGATGGCGAAGCCACCGCTGAAACGGGTGCTGAACTGGATCAGGAAGGTATCGTCATCCTGCTCTTGCGGGGGCAGGTTGATAGGCTTGCTACGACGCAGGGGTTTGTGTGTATGTACTGCTTTCATCATGGTATTTCTCTATATAAATTAAATAATTGCTCCTTGTTCGGCAAATGTTAGGTCAATAGACGCGGTCAGAATCCGCGCAGGAATACCCAGCCCCTTGGGGGCGTCTGCACTTTCAAGGAATGCGCCAAGGAACATGCGGATGCATGATGCTACTTGGAGGTGGGCAGAACGGGTCTGCGCCGTGAGAGCCGTGCAACGCAGGCAGACAGCCTGGCGGTTCTCGAGGCGAGTAAATCAGAAGAAGGTTATGCGGGTACTGACAGGATTCATCGTGAGGTGAAGCATTGCAGGGTAAACATAATCAGGGCTGATTAACTAGCCGGCGCGCATTCTCTCCTCGATTTGCATGAAAAGCAACCCGTATTTGGCAGAAATTTAGACACAGGGTGAGAGACCAGGCTGGATGCCGTGGTCAGCACCAGCAGAAAGGGCTCCCGCCGGGAGCCCTTTTCACACATCAAGATGACTTAAGACAGTGGCTTAGTAACTGCCGCTGGCCTTCTTGGCAGCCGTGATCATCGGCGTGATGGTCATGCCCTGCACCACGATGGAGAACATCACCACCGAGTAGGTCATCACCAGGATCACCTCACGCAGATCGACACCGTGCTCCGGCAGCACCATGACGCCGGAGGGCAGCGCCAGCGCCATGGCCATGGCCAGGCCGCCGCGCAGGCCGCCCCAGGTCAGGATGCGGATGGAGAAGGTGTTGTAGCTGCGGAAACGACGGAAGGCGACGTAGGGCAGCGACACGCTGATGAAGCGGGCAGCCAGACAGAGCGGCACTGCGATGACCAGCAGGATCCAGTCTTGCCAGGCGAGATCCAGCAGCACCAGTGCCAGGCCGATCAGCAGGAACAGCAGGGCGTTGAGGAACTGATCCATCAACTCCCAGAAGTGATCCAGGTGGTGTTTGCTCTGCTCAGAGAAGCCGGACTGGCGGGTCCAGTTGCCGATCATGATGCCGGTCACCACCATGGCCAGGGCGCCAGAGACGCCGATCATGTTGGCGAAGGCGAAGCCCGCGGTCGGGATGCACAGGGTCAGCAACAGCTCCAGGGAGCCATCGTCGGTGGCGCTGATCATCACGTGAGCGATGAGGCCCAGCACGGCGCCGAACAGGATGCCGCCGAGGGCCTCATGCAGGAACAGGCCAGCCACGCTGCCGAAGGTCGGCTCGACCCCGCCAAAGGCGACGGCAAACACGGTGGCGAAGATCACCAGGCCGACGCCGTCGTTGAACAGGGATTCGCCCTCGATCTGGATGGCGATCTGGGGTGGCGCCTTCATCTTCTTGACGATGGCCAGCACGGCGATGGGGTCGGTAGGAGAAATAAGGGCACCGAACAACATGCAGTAAACCAGCGGGACTTCCCAGCCCAGCAGCTTGGCGATAAACCAGAAGCCGTAGCCGATGAGGAAGGTCGAGAGCAAGGTGGCCACTATGGAGAGAATGGTGATCTCCCACTTCTGGCTGCGCAGCGCCTTCAGATTGATGCCAAGGCCTCCAGCGAACAGCAGGAAGCCCAGGATCCCCTTCAGCAGGAAATTCTGGAAGTCGATGCTCTCCATGGTTTTGACGGCAAGAGGTTCCAGATTGAACCAACCCAACTTACCAAACAGCACCAGCAGGGCGGAGATCAGCATGGATCCGGCCGTGATGGCGATGGTGGTCTGGATCTTCACAACATACTGGTTGGCAAAGGCGATGAATATCGCCAACGCTGCCAAGAAACAGAGTGTGTAGTAGACGCTCATAGTTATTTTTCTCTTTTGTAATACAGCAAGCACGTATCCCGATGAAGGACGGGCATAGGGTACTCCCCGCTTCGGGTGCACTCATTACCTATTTATGGTTATATTTAATCACCATCACGGACAGATAGACGGCTAGATTTCCATTTGATTTGTTTGCTGCTAGGATGGGCTTCGCGCAGTTGCATGGATGTAAGAGGAACGAGCGGTGTCGAACACAATGTCGAGCATAAAAAAGAAACTGGAAGCCTGCCTCAAGGAACGGATCCTGATCATCGATGGTGCCATGGGCACCATGATCCAGGGCTACAAGCTCGGTGAATCGGACTACAGAGGCGTGCGCTTCGCCGATTGGCATACCGACATCAAGGGTAACAACGACCTGCTGGTGCTGACCAAACCCGCGGTGATCCGCGAGATACACGATCAGTACTGCGCCGCCGGCGCCGACATCCTCGAAACCAACACCTTCAACGCCACCCGTATCGCCATGGCCGATTACGAGATGGAAGCCTTCTCCGCCGAGATCAACCGGGAAGCGGCCAGACTGGCCCGTGCCGTCGCCGACGAGTGGACGGCCAGAGAGCCTCACAAACCGCGCTTCGTGGCTGGGGTGCTGGGCCCCACCAACCGCACCTGCTCCATCTCGCCGGACGTCAACGATCCGGGCAAGCGCAACGTCACCTATGACGAGCTGGTGGCCGCCTACACCGAATCGACCCACGCCCTGATCGAGGGCGGCGCCGACATCATCCTGATCGAGACCATCTTCGATACCTTGAACGCCAAGGCCGCCGCCTTCGCGGTGGAAGGGGTGTTCGAGGCGCTGGGTTACAGCTTGCCGGTGATGATCTCCGGCACCATCACCGACGCCTCCGGTCGCACCCTCTCCGGCCAGACCACCGAGGCCTTCTATCACTCCCTGCGCCACGTCAAGCCGCTGTCGTTCGGCCTCAACTGCGCGCTCGGCCCGGATGAGCTGCGCGAATATGTGGCGGAGCTGTCGCGCATCAGCGAATCCCATGTCAGCGCCCACCCCAACGCCGGTCTGCCCAATGCGTTCGGCGAGTACGATCTGGACGCGGGCGAGATGGCGGAGCACATTCGCGAGTGGGCCCAGAGTGGCTTCTTGAACCTAGTGGGGGGTTGCTGCGGCACCACCCCGACCCATATCCGTGCCATGAGCGAGGCGGTCGCGGGCATCCGCCCTCGGGCCCTGCCCGAGCTGCCGGTGGCCTGCCGTCTGTCGGGCCTGGAGCCGCTCATCATCACCGCCGAATCCATGTTCGTGAACGTGGGGGAGCGCACCAACGTCACCGGTTCGGCCAAGTTCAAGCGGCTGATCAAGGAGGGGCTCTATGACGAGGCCCTCGATGTGGCCAAGCAGCAGGTCATGAGCGGCGCCCAGATCATCGACATCAACATGGATGAGGGGATGCTGGACGCCGAGGCGGCCATGGTGCGCTTCCTGAACCTGATCGCCGGCGAGCCGGACATCGCCCGGGTACCGGTGATGATCGACTCCTCCAAGTGGGAGGTGCTGGAGGCGGGCCTCAAGTGCGTGCAGGGCAAGCCGGTGGTCAACTCCATCTCCATGAAGGAGGGGGAGGAGAAATTCATCCAGCAGGCGAAGCTGCTGCGTCGCTACGGCGCCGCCGTCATCGTGATGGCGTTCGACGAAGTAGGGCAGGCCGACACCCGTGCCCGCAAGTTCGAGATCTGCCAGCGCGCCTATCGCATCCTGGTGGACAGGGTCGGCTTCCCGCCGGAAGACATCATCTTCGATCCCAACATCTTCGCGGTGGCGACCGGGATCGATGAGCACAACAACTATGCGGTGGACTTCATCGAGGCGGTGAAGGACATCAAGGACAACCTGCCCCACGCCATGATCTCCGGCGGCGTCTCCAACGTCTCCTTCTCGTTTCGTGGCAACGAACCGGTGCGCGAAGCCATCCACGCTGTCTTCCTCTACCACGCCATCCAGAACGGCATGGACATGGGCATCGTCAACGCCGGCCAGCTCGCCATCTATGAAGACATCCCGGCGGAGCTGAAAGAGAAGGTCGAGGCGGTGGTGCTCAACCTCAACAACAACGCCACCGAGGATCTGCTGGCCATCGCCGAGAAGTATCGCGGCGCCGGTGCCCAGGCGGAGGATCCACGGGATCAGGAGTGGCGCAGCTGGCCGGTGGGCAAGAGGCTCGAGCACGCCCTGGTCAAGGGCATCACCGACTTCATCGAAGAGGATACCGAAGAGGCGCGGGCCGGGGCCGAGAAGCCGCTGCACGTCATCGAAGGGCCGCTGATGGACGGCATGAACGTGGTCGGCGACCTGTTTGGCGCGGGCAAGATGTTCCTGCCCCAGGTGGTGAAATCGGCGCGGGTGATGAAGCGGGCTGTGGCCTATCTGCAGCCCTACATCGAGGCCGAGAAACAGGGCGGCTACAGCAACGGCAAAATCGTGCTGGCCACCGTGAAGGGGGACGTGCACGACATCGGCAAGAACATCGTCGGCGTGGTGCTGCAGTGCAACAACTACGAGATCGTGGATCTCGGGGTCATGGTCTCCTGCGAGAAGATCCTCAAGACCGCGCGGGAAGTGGGAGCTGACATCATCGGCCTCTCTGGCCTGATCACCCCGTCGCTTGACGAGATGGTACACGTGGCCAAGGAGATGGAGCGTCAGGGCTTCAAGCTGCCACTGTTGATCGGCGGTGCCACCACCTCCAAGGCCCACACCGCGGTCAAAATAGAGCAGAACTACAGTGAAGCCGTGGTCTATGTGTCGAACGCGTCGCGCGCGGTCGGGGTGGCCCAGAGTCTGCTCAATCCTGAACTCAAGCCCGCCTTCGTCGCCCGCATCGACAAGGAGTACGAGATTGCCCGGGATCAGCATGCCCGCAAGCAGCCGAGATCCAAACCGGTCAGCCTGGCCCATGCCCGTGCCAACCACCATCGACTGGACTGGGTCGACTATCAGCCGCCAGCGCCCCGTGAGCCGGGCGTGCAGAAATTCGAAAACGTGCCCATCTCGGTGCTGCGCCCCTACATCGACTGGACGCCCTTCTTCCTGAGCTGGGAGCTGGCGGGCAAGTATCCGCGCATCCTGGAAGACGAAATCATCGGCGAGGAAGCGACCGCCCTGTTTGCCGATGCCAACGCCATGCTGGATAAACTCGAGCAGGATCAAAGCGTGCGTTGCGCCGGCATCATAGGCTTGTTCCCCGCCAACCGGGTCGGCGACAGCATCGAGGTCTACACCGACGAGTCGCGCAGCGAAGTGCGCAAAGTGCTGCACCACCTGCGCCAGCAGAGCGAGAAGCAGGGCTTCCCCAACTACTGTCTGGCAGACTATGTGGCGCCGAAAGAGAGTGGCAAAGCTGACTGGATCGGCGCCTTCGCGGTGACCGGCGGCATAGGGGAAGAGGCCATCGCCAATGCTTATAAAGTCGATCACGACGACTACAACGCCATCCTCATTCAGGCGGTGTGTGACCGTCTGGCGGAGGCCTTCGCCGAGTACCTGCACGAGCAGGTGCGCAAAGTGCATTGGGGTTATGCCGCGGACGAGGCGCTCAGTAACGAGGAGCTTATTCGCGAGAACTATCAGGGCATACGCCCGGCCCCCGGCTATCCGGCCTGCCCCGAGCACACCGAGAAGGGCAGCATCTGGGAGCTGCTGGAGGTCGAGCAGGCCATCGGCATGCAACTGACCGAATCCTACGCCATGTGGCCGGGGGCGGCGGTGTCGGGTTGGTACTTCTCCCACCCCGACAGCAAATACTTCGCGGTGGCGCAGATCCAGCAGGATCAAGTTGAGGATTACGCCGTGCGCAAGGGCATGACCCTGGTAGAGGCCGAACGCTGGCTGGGGCCGAACTTGCATTAAACGGGTGAGCCGACTGGCTGACCCTGAATCGAGGTAGTGATGAAGATTGGATTCGTCGGTCTGGGGGCCGTGGTACAGACGGCCTATCTGCCTGCGCTCGCCGCATTGGCGAAAGATGCTGAAATATGGGGCTTTGACCCGGTGCAGACGCTGCCGGGGGTAACCCAGGCTCAGAGTCTGGAAGCCCTGCTGGCCCTGCCGCTGGACAGGCTGGTCATTGCCACCCCTTCTCTGCTGCACCTGCCGGTGCTGGAGCAGGCGTTGGCAAGCGCGGTGCCGTTGATTTTGGTGGAGAAACCCGTGGTGGCCAGCCTGGTCCAGCACGACCGCTTGCAGGCGCTATTGGCCGACCCCCAGATGGCGGTTCGGGTGCTGGCGCTGGATCACTGGATGGCGCGCAGCGCCGTGCAGCAACTTCTTGGCGACGGATTGGATGCCAGCTGGCAGCTGCTAACGGACGAGGCGCAGGTTCGACCCGCGACCATTCTGGACGTGGCTGAAGTGGAGGGCTTCCTGCTGGAGCCCTGCGGCATCGATGCAGAGGGTCATCCCTTTGCTCTCAACTTCGCGACCGGCGAGCCGGATCAACGGACCTTTCATCACCCGGATGGCGTCATTCTCGACATAGGCACCCATGTGCTGGCGATGATCCGCGAGCTGCTGGTGGCCCTCGGTGGCGACGACAGTCTGCATCTGGTGGCCGAGGGCGTCTGCGATCGGCTGGGTCAGCCCATAACGCTTGGGGACTTGAGCACCGCCGAGGGGCGTGCCTGCCTGCGCGGCGCGGCCGCCGGAGTACCGCTGACGCTCTGGCTCGACAAGTACGCGGGGCCCGGGGTGGAAAAGAAGGGACTCTGCCTGCGGCTCAAGGATAGTCGTCGTCTCGAGCTGCTGCGCAGCGGCAATCAGGCCTGGCTGCACCATCATGAGAATGGCCTAGTACAGCGCTGGCAACTGGAGGGGCCCCTCTATCGCCACTGCATCGCCCAGACCCTGCTGGTGCCGATTCCGGTCGCAGGATGGAGTGGTGCGACGGCCCGCCGTCTGCAGGAAGTAGGGCTGCTGCTTGAGCTGCAACAGGGGCTGCGCGGTCCGCATTGACGCTGTTTTAACCGACGTTTGCAGAACGTTGCCCTTTGTTTTGGGACCTTCTTGCAGAACGGCGCATGGTGAGGGGAAAGGATTGGCGTTGCCAGCCGTTCATGGCACCTTATACTCTCCAGTCCGATTATCAGGTCTGCCATTTCCATGAATATTGCCATTTTATCCCGCGAGCCCAACAACTATTCCACCCGCCGTCTGGTCGAGGTGGCTCGGGCTCGTGGTCATCAGGTCGAGGTGCTCGACACCCTGCGCTGCTACATGAACATCGCCTCCCACAATCCCTCGATTCATTACGAAGGGCGGGAGCTTGAGAACTATGACGCCGTGATCCCGCGCATTGGCGCCAGCATCACCTTCTACGGTACCGCCGTGCTGCGTCAGTTCGAGATGATGAATACCATGGCGCTGAACAGCTCGGTGGCCATCTCCCGCTCCCGTGACAAGCTGCGCGCCATGCAGTTGCTGTCGCGCCACGGCATCGGCCTGCCCATCACCGGTTATGCCCACAGCACCCACGACGTGCCGGATCTCATCACTATGGTGGGCGGTGCGCCCCTGGTGGTGAAGCTGCTGGAAGGCACCCAGGGCATAGGCGTGGTGTTGTGCGAGACCCAGAAGGCCGCCGAGAGCGTGATCGAAGCCTTCATTCAGACCAACAACAACATTCTGGTGCAGGAGTATATCCGCGAGGCCAACGGCGCCGACATCCGCTGCCTGGTGGTCAACGGCAAGGTAGTTGCTGCCATGCGCCGTCAGGCCCAGCCCGGGGAGTTTCGCTCCAACCTGCACCGTGGCGGCACCGCCGAGGCGATCAAGATAAGCCCGGAAGAGCGGGCGACCGCGGTGCAGGCCGCCAAGATCATGGGGCTGGACGTGGCCGGGGTGGATATACTGCGTTCTGCCCGCGGCCCGCTGGTGCTGGAGGTGAACTCCTCCCCCGGCCTGCAAGGGGTGGAAGCCGCCTCCGGCAAGGATGTTGCGGGCAAGATCATCGATTTTCTGGAACTCAAGGCGAGCCGCAAGCACAAGCCGGCAGAGTAAATCCGGTAATCCGGGATGGTTGGAACAGACAAGGCGCCCTCGGGCGCCTTGTCGTTTCTGGCTTGCTTGCAAGTTTGGTCATTTCGTCCCCCTTCTCCCCTCGTGGGAGAAGGGTCGGGGATGAGGGGGCTAGCAGGTTACGAGCAATCACTCAACCTGGGATGAACCGTCGTCAATGACAGCTCCCTGACCCATCGCCAGCCTGGCGCTAAAGACCCCCTCTTCCAGCCGGGTGCTGATCTGCCAGCCCAGCTTCTCGCAGATACGCTGGATGATGGTCAGGCCACAGCCATAGCCGAGGATCTGATCCGGCGCTGCGGCGGTGGGGTTGCTGATGGTGAGGGCCTGCCCCGTCAGCACTATCTCGATATGGCCATCGGCGTAGCTAAGCGCATTCTTGAGCAGATTGCCCAGTGCGATGGAGAGCAGGGAGAGCGGGGCCTGTACCTCACTCTGCTCATCGAGGCTGAGCCGGATGTCCAGGCTCTCGCGCTGCAACAGGGGCGCGAGGCGCGCCAGCTCTTGCTGGATCAGTGGGGCCACCTGTTGTGCTGGCCGCTCTACCGCCTCCTTGCGACCCAGCAGCAGGAAGGTCTCGGTGAGCAGCGCCATCTCATCGCTGGCGGCGCGAATGCGACTGGTCGCCCGGGCGGCGGGGGCGGGCAAGTCAGTCACCTTGCCGAGCAGGGCCGCCGAGCCCTGGATCACCATGTTGGGGGTGCGCAGTTCGTGGCTCGCGAAGCGGCTGAACTCCTGCTCGCGAGCGAACACGGCGGCCACCTCATGCTTGCCCGCCAGCAGCGCCAGCTCGATCTCCCGCAGCTCCTGCCAGGGGGCGTCTGGCACGAAATCCGCCTGATCCGGGGTGAGGTGGGCGACCCGCTGGCGCAGTCGCTCCAGCGGCCTGGTGATGTGGCGCACCAGCCAGATCCCAAAGCCGATGCAGCCCAGCAGCAAGGCTAGCCCGATCAGCCGGGTGACCAGGTGCAACTTGTCTTCGTAAGGATCCAGATAGTCGTCGGCGTCATCGTTGAAGACCAGATAGAGCAACCCCTGGCCGGAGGGATGAGGCCGCACCAGGAAGTGCTTGTCCTCCTTGCCGAGCTGATGCTCGAAGAAACCCGGGCTCTGGAAGGGCTTGAGCCAGGCGGGCAGCCGGCCGGCCTGGGTCCAGTAGCTGGAGAACTGGCGCGGGCTGGGGGCGGGCGCCGCCGGGCCCAGTCGCAGCCAGTCATCGTTGTAGCGGGTGACTTCGGCCTCCAGCCAGTGACGCAGGCTGAGCTCTTCTATCTTGTTCTCGGCCACCACCATCAGCAGGCTGAGGATCACCAGCAGCAGCAGCCCGGCCCCCCCCAGCGCCAGGATCAGCCGGCGGCGCAGACTGGGCAGACTCATGACATCAGTCGCTCGTTAGCGGTCATTGGCGTGCTCGCTCTCATGCTTCGTCAGCCGGTAACCCTGGCCGTGCAGGGTCTCCAGCATGGGGCTGGAGAAGGGCTTGTCGAGGGCGTTGCGCAGGGCATAGATGTGACTGCGCAGGGCATCGGAGTCGGGTTCTTCATCCCCCCAGACGGTATCGAGCACCTCCTGGCGCGTCACTAGCTGGGGGGCACGCTTCACCAGCAGGGTCAGGATCTGAAACGGGATCTTGCCGAGTTTGAGCTCCACGCCGGCCCGTTTGGCACGGCCGCTGGCGGGATCCACCTCCAGCTCGCCATAGCTGAGGGGCCCCAGATCGCCACGGGGACCACGCAGGGAGAGGGCCTGCAGCCGGACTTCCAGCTCCTCCATGGCGAACGGCTTGACCAGATAGTCGTCACCGCCGGCACGAAAACCGGCCAGCTTGTCGTCCAGGCTGTCGCGAGCGGTGAGAAACAGCACCGGCGTCGCTATGCCTTCGGCCCGCAGTCGCTCGACCGTGCTCAGCCCATCGAGCCGTGGCATCATCACATCCATGATGATGACGTCGAAGCGTTGCTCGGCCAGCAGTTGCAGGGCGGCCTGACCGTGATAGGCACAATCCAGCCGGTGTCCCGCCAGCTCCAGATAATCCATGATGGTCTCTGCTACCTGGGGATTGTCTTCCACCACCAGTATTTTCATGCTCTGATCTCCCGGTCTCGACCGCTATTTCACGGCTATTTCACATCAAATAAGCCACGCTGTGCGTCAGTGTAACCCCGAGGATCCCTGATGAAGAAGTCTCTCTGCGCTCTCCTGCTGCTCATATTGCTGCCATTTGGCACTGTGCAGTCGGCCGAGTTCAAACTGACCGGCCGCACCACCTGGCAATTGGGCCAGTTGATGGTCAACGGCATTCCCTTCGTTATCGATGAACAAACCCGCTTCAAGGATGGGCTGAGCGAGGATGATCTGGGCGGCAGCTGGGTCGATCTGGAAGGGATAGTGCAGGGGGAGCAACGGCTGATCCGCGAGGTGGAAGCACTGGAAGAGAAAGACCAGATGGAGCTGGAAGGGCCCGTGGTCGATGGGCGGGTTTGGGGCTACGTCACCTCGGATGACAGCCTAGCCCCCTTCGAAGGGCGCTGGCTGGAGCTCGAATGCAAGTTTGACGGCATGCGGCTGAGTCGCTGCCGTGAGGATGATTGAGACGCGGATCCCTCCACAAGGCGGAAAAAGTGCCCATTCAGGCCCATAGTTAAACCTCATCGCGAGGTTGACCATGGGCCTGCTTGTCATGACTCGAAGCACATTGATCCTGTTGGCGTTACCGTTTTGCGTTCTGGCTGCCGAGCAAGAACTCTGGCTGGTGGAGCTGGAGCAAAACGACGGCATTTATCTGCAATTTCAAGGAGCTGAGCTGGAGCTTGGCAGCGCCAATCTGGTCGGTGTCGATGGGCCAGATGCACTGAAACCCGGCATGCGGCTCGCCATCCACAGTCGCCATGGCGTCGCCGAGCAGATCCAGGTGATTGCCTCGGCCCCGACCCTGGCCCAGAGCAACCAGTGGCTGCGGGCGGAAGACAGGCTGCTCGCCGTGGCGGGGCAGGCATTGTTGCTGCAGGAGCTGGGGGTGCTGGTGTTCGATACGGAGACCCGCTGGTTGAACGGCAGCCCGGCGGATCTGCAGGCGGGCCGTAGACTGGTGTTGAGCCGTGATGAGGACGGGCGATTGACCGAGGTGCTGATCCCCAATCCGGAAGAAGACCCGGAATAGCGGGTCTTAATAGGGCTCACTTATCTGACTGATATTCGAACTGCTCGAATAGTGCTGGCCTGAATATTTAATAATTAAAAACTTTAACACCACGAAAATTACAAATTAAATAATAAAGTAATGACTCTGATATTTAATTTATCATCAACAAGATAACCAATTTGTTAATTGGTGTCAGGTCTGCTGTTAATAATTAAAGTGTGGACTCGATCGCAATCCAGGCTCTTTTTGGCTGATACTGTCCCCTTGCATGCAACGAGATAAATATCATTCGCATGCCAATACCTACAATATCGGGGGAGCTATGGATAAACTAAAAATAACCGGTCTGGCGTTGACCATTTCGACGCTGCTGATGAGCCAGGCCTATGGGGCAGAGCCCATCTATCCAGACCAGCTGAAGTACTTCAGCCTTGGTAGCCAGCGCTGTGGTGATGATTATCGCGCCCTGACGCGTAATGAGGCCATGAGTATCCGCAGCGATATAGTCAGCAAGATGGGGCAATGGCAGATCACCGGCCTGGCTGATAACTGGGTCATCATGGGCTCAGGTTATAGTGGTGAAATAAAGCAAGGTAGCGCGAGCGATACCTGGTGTTATCCCAAGAAACCGATAACAGGAGAAATACCTGTTTTATCTGCATGGAATATTCCGGCTGGTGATGAGATCGATGTGCAATGGCGTATGGTCCATGACAATGATTATTTCATCAGGCCGGTCAGCTATCTTGCCCATAATTTGGGTTATGCCTGGGTCGGTGGCGATCATAGCCAATATGTGGGTGAAGATATGGATATCACTCGCGTCAGTGATGGCTGGCTCATCCAGGGAAATAATGGGGGGGGCTGCAGTGGTTATCGCTGTGGCGAGAAGACCTCCATCAAGGTGAGCAACTTCTCCTACACCCTGGATCCGGGTTCATTCAGCCACGGCTTGGTGACTGAAAGCGGCAAGCAGCTGGTCAAGACCATCACAGCCACGGCGACCAACTATACCGACCTGCCCCAGCAGGTGGTGGTGACTCTCAAGTACGACAAGGCGACCAACTGGTCCAAGACCGATACCTATGGCTTGAGTGAGAAGGTGGGGATCAAGAAAACCTTCCAAATCCCTCAGGTATCCAGCACCGAATACTCGGTGGAAATATCGTCCAGCCAGACCTGGGCTCGTCAAGAAGGGGGCTCAGCAACCGAAACGGTATCAATAGAAGCTCGCCCGACTGTGCCGCCCCATTCCAGTGTACCGGTCCGGGTTGCATTGTATAAGGCCAATGTCTCTTATCCGTATGAATTCAAAGCGGATATTAATTATGACCTGACCCTGAACGGCTTCCTGCGCTGGGGTGGCAATGCCTGGCATACCCATCCAGGGGATCGTCCGACCAAGGCCCATACCTTCGCTATCGGTCCTTTCCGTGACAATGCCAGCAGCATCAACTACCAGTGGAGCAAGCGTTACATCCCGGGTGAAGTGAAGTGGTGGGACTGGAACTGGACCATCAGCCAGCATGGCTTGGCGAACATGCAATCTTTACTTGGGCAAGTATTGCGGCCGGTTCGCTCCACCGTCTCCGGTGATTTCTATGCCGAGAGCCAGTTCGCAGGCGACATAGAGATCGGTCAGCCGAAAGCGCAGAAGGTCATGGCGCTGCGCAGAGCGAACAGTGATGCGGTAGCGCTCACCGGCGTTGCCCTCGACACGGATGAACTGGCTCAAGCCGGGTTTGGCAATGTCGAGTTCAAGGTAGAACCCGCCGCCGGCAAGTGAACCAGTGGCAGTCAAAACAGTATACAAAACCGGGCTTTTGCCCGGTTTTTGTTTGTTAAATATCTATTTTTTAGCGATTTTATCTGCCTGTGGTTGGCTTGTCCGGCCGTGTCCTGAGTGCGTTACCAATGCCGGCCGCGAGTCAACCGCCCTGTTCGCTGGTCTGAAACGGGGCTGGCTTATTCAACCCTCGCCTTCACCCGTCAGCTCAGCATCCTGGCCAAGCCTTGTCACCGGTCGGCGGTGTTAATGGCTTGTACTTTACGAAACCCCACTTATACTGGCGCCATCTTGTCGGAGTGCTGACCGTCGAACGACGCGAAGCTGAGACCGTTAATTCGGGATCCGTGGAACCTGATCAGGCTAGAACCTGCGAAGGGAAACAAGGGTAACCAGTGGGTTGCCGCGCGGGGAGAGGTACAAGCCTCTCCCGCTCATCAAGAGGAGCCGTTCCTCGATGAGTCAGGGCGCACAAGGGGGAGCTTGCCCTGCCTGAATGCCATTTCGATGGCGACCTTCAGGTTGTGACAAGGACGAGTCGGGAGCCTGCGCGCACCCCTCCCTCTTGAGAGCAAATCTCACCCATTGGTTCATCTTCTCCTCGAACTCCAGACAAGCAAATACCCATAACTTCAACCAGTTAATGTGAGTTTTGCTATGTCTACCCCAATCCAGTCCGCTCAAGAAGCACAATCTGTTTCAGCAACACAGCCCGTTTCCGACAATGCCAAGGCCGCTCCCGCCAGCCGCCGCGAGCAGCGTGCCAGCGCCCAGCGTTTTATCGATAACCTGAAGGGCATGGCCCACCCCAACTCCAAGCGCATCTTTATCGAAGGATCTCGCCCCGACATCCGGGTGGGGCTGCGGGAGATCGCCCTGGCCGACACCTTCGTCGGTGGCAGCAAGGAAGAGCCCAAGTTCGAAGCCAACGAGCCGGTGCCTGTCTACGACACCTCGGGCGCCTACGGGGACGAGAACGCCATCATAGACGTGCGCCTCGGCTTGCCGCGCCTGCGGGAAGCCTGGGTGCTGGAGCGGGGCGACACCGAGCCGCTGTCGGGCCTGAGCTCCACCTTCACCCAGGAGCGCCTGGCGGACGAGGGGCTGGATCACCTGCGCTTCGAGCAGCTGCCGAAACCCCGCCGCGCCAAGGCTGGCAAGTGGGTGACCCAGCTGCATTATGCTCGCCAGGGGATAGTCACTCCCGAGATGGAATTTATCGCCATTCGCGAGAACATGGGCCGCGAGCGGGTGCGCTCCGAGTTGCTGCTGCGCCAGCATCCGGGCCAGGGGTTTGGTGCCCGTCTGCCGGAGAACATCACGCCTGAGTTCGTGCGCGATGAAGTGGCTGCCGGCCGCGCCATCATCCCCAGCAATATCAACCACCCGGAAACCGAGCCCATGATCATCGGCCGCAACTTCCTGGTGAAGATCAATGCCAACATAGGCAACTCGGCGGTCAGTTCCAGCATCGAAGAAGAAGTGGAGAAGCTGGTCTGGTCCACCCGCTGGGGCGCCGATACCGTCATGGATCTCTCCACCGGCCGCAACATCCACGAGACCCGCGAGTGGATCCTGCGCAACAGCCCGGTGCCCATCGGTACCGTACCCATCTATCAGGCGTTGGAGAAGACCAACGGCATCGCCGAGGATCTGACCTGGGAGCTGTTCCGCGACACCCTGCTCGAACAAGCGGAGCAGGGGGTGGATTACTTCACCATCCACGCCGGCGTGCTGCTGCGCTACGTGCCCATGACCGCCAAGCGCCTCACCGGCATCGTTTCCCGCGGCGGTAGCATCATGGCCAAGTGGTGCCTGTCGCACCACAAGGAGAGCTTCCTCTACCAGCACTTCCGGGAGATCTGCGAGATCTGCGCGGCCTACGACGTGGCACTCTCCTTGGGGGACGGCCTGCGCCCGGGCTCCATCCATGACGCCAACGACGAGGCGCAATTCGCCGAGCTGCGCACCCTGGGGGAGCTCACCAAGATCGCCTGGGAGTACGACGTGCAGGTGATGATCGAGGGGCCGGGCCACGTGCCCATGCACATGATCGAGCGCAACATGACCGAGCAGCTGGAGCACTGCCACGAGGCGCCCTTCTACACCCTGGGCCCGCTCACCACCGATATCGCCCCCGGTTACGATCACTTCACCTCCGGCATTGGTGCCGCCATGATCGGCTGGTATGGCTGCGCCATGCTCTGCTACGTCACCCCCAAGGAACACCTGGGGCTGCCGAACAAGGAGGACGTGAAGCAGGGCCTCATCACCTACAAGATCGCCGCCCACGCCGCGGATCTCGCCAAGGGTCACCCGGGCGCGCAGATCCGCGACAACGCCATGTCCAAGGCGCGCTTCGAGTTCCGCTGGGAGGATCAGTTCAACCTGGCGCTGGATCCCGAGACCGCCCGCGCCTACCACGACGAGACCCTGCCCCAGGAGTCCGGCAAGGTGGCGCACTTCTGCTCCATGTGCGGCCCCAAGTTCTGCTCCATGAAGATCACCCAGGACGTGCGTGACTACGCCGCCAAACTCGAAGCGGTCGAGGTGAAACTGGTGGGCATGGATGGTCAGCCTGAGTCTGTGATGGCTGAGGTTGAAACCGGCATGGCCCAGATGGCGGAAGTCTTCAAGGAGAAGGGGGGCGAGATCTACCATCAGGCCGCCGCGCTCAAGCAGGAGCGGAAAGAAGCATGAACGGCGAATCCAAACCCATCGTCTGGGCCATAGCGGGTTCGGACTCCGGGGGCGGCGCCGGCATCCAGGCCGATCTGCATACCCTGCATGCCCTCGGGGTGCACGGCTGCTCGGTGATCTCCGCCATCACGGCCCAGAATTCGGTGGCGGTGAAGATGGTGGATCCCGTGCTGATGCAGAGCTTCTGTGCCCAGATCGACGCCCTCGGCGTCGATCTGCCCCCTGCCGCCATCAAGATAGGCCTGCTGCCGACCCGGTTGCATGTGGAGGTGCTGGCCCGCCGGCTCGATACCCTGAGCGCCCCCTTCGTGGTCTATGACCCGGTTGCCATCGCCAGCACAGGCACTCCCATGGCGGAGCCGAACATGCTGGCGGCGGTGCGTGAACACCTGCTGCCACGCTTGTCGCTTATCACCCCCAACGGCCCGGAGTTGGAAGCCCTGACCGGCATTCCGGCGACCAGCCCGGCGCTGGTGCGGGCGGGGGCTGCGCGCCTGCGCGAACTCGGTGCCCGCGCGGTGCTGGTGAAGGGCGGCCACCTCGATTGGAGCGGGGATCACTGCCTCGACTACTACCAGGACGAGGGCCGCGAGTTCTGGCTGGCCGCGCCCCGGCTTGCCACCCGTCACGGCCACGGCACCGGCTGCTGTTACGCCAGCGCCATCGCCGCCATCGTGGCGCTGGACTACCCCATCGAAGACGCCATCACCCTCGCCCGAGCCTACCTGCAACAAGGGCTGGCGGGCGCGCAGGGGGTGGGGGCCGGCCCAGGCCCCATCGCCCACCTCGGCTGGCCCGGGGATCTCGCCCAGTTCCCACGCGCCGTGTTGGCAGGGTCTGAACTGGATCGCCGCTTCGGTCTCTGTCCTGCCAGCGAGGCTCGCTTGCCGCAAGGCCCCTTCGCCCCAACCGAGCACAGCCTCGGACTCTATCCCGTGGTGGATTCGGTGCAGTGGCTGGAGCGGCTGCTCGGTGAGGGGGTCAAGACCCTGCAACTGCGGATCAAGGACTTGCCAGAAGCTCAGGTGATGCCCGCCATCGCCAAGGCGGTGGCGCTGGGTCGCCAGTATCGGGCCCGGCTCTTTATCAACGACTACTGGCAGTTGGCCATCGAGGCCGGCGCCTACGGTGTGCACCTGGGGCAGGAGGACATGGAGACGGCGGATCTTGCCGCCATCCAGGCCGCCGGCCTGCGCCTTGGCATCTCCACCCACGGCTACTTCGAGCTGATGCGGGCGCGGGAACTCGCCCCGTCCTATATCGCGCTCGGCCACATCTTCCCCACCAACACCAAGCAGATGCCGTCGCGCCCCCAGGGGCTGGTGCGGCTGCACCACTACCGCGCCCTGATGGCGGACTGGCCCACGGTCGCCATCGGTGGCATAGGCGAGTCGCGCATAGCCCAGGTGCAGGAGAGTGGGGTCGGCAGTATCGCCCTGGTCTCCGCCATCACAGCCAGTGACGACTGGCAAAGTGCCACGGCCCGGCTGCTGGCCGCCGTGGGAGTAGGGGATCCGGCGCTCTCCGCCATTCCGGCAAAGGAGGTGGAACATGCTTTCTGACGAGGCGTCTCTGAGTGACGAAGAGTATCTGAGATATGGCCGTCAGCTGATGCTGGCCGAGATCGGGGAGGCGGGACAGGCGCGGCTGAAAGAGAAGTCGGTGCTCATTGTCGGCCTCGGTGGCTTAGGCTCGCCGCTGGCGCTCTATCTCGCCGGGGCTGGGGTAGGCACGCTCTGGCTCGCCGATGGCGACGTGGTGGATTCCAGCAATCTGCCGCGCCAGTTTCTCTACACGGGGGAGGATCTGCGCCGCTCCAAGGCCGAACTGGCCCGGGAACGGTTGGCGGCCCATAACCCGCTGGTGGAGCTGATCGCCATCAACCAGCGCCTCGATGAGGCAAGCCTGCCGGAGTTTGTGGCCGAGGTGGATCTGGTGATCGACTGCTGCGACAACCTCTCCACTCGCCACGCCATCAACGCCGCCTGCGTAGGCCAGGGCAAGCCCTGGGTCTCCGCCGCCGCGGTTGGCTGGCAGGGGCAGCTGATGGTGCGAAGCGCGCCTGAGCACGCCTGCTACGCCTGCCTCTACCCGGCGGATACCGAAATAAGAGAGAGCTGCCAAAGCAGCGGCGTCACAGGCCCTCTGGTGGGCGTGATGGGCTCCCTGCAGGCGTTGGAGGCCATCAAGCTGCTGCTCGGCCGTGAGAGCCCGGTGGCGGGCACCTTGCGCCGCTTCGATGCCCTGACCCACGAGTGGCAGAGCCTACGCCTGCCCGCGGATCCCGCCTGCTCTGTTTGTGGCAATGGCCACGGCAGCGCCAACAAGGATTGCCCATGAATATTCGATTGAACGATAAGGTGCTGCCCCTGACAACGGAAGAGGGCGCCAGCGTGGCCGCGCTGCTGGCGGCGCAAGCCGTCGCCCCCCAGGGGGTGGCGGTGGCCCTTAACGGCGCCGTGCTGCCCCGCAGCCGCTGGCTCGAGACCCCTCTCGTTGAGGGGGATGAACTTCACCTCTTTACCGCCATCGCCGGAGGCTAACGCATGAAGTTTGCCCTCTCACTCCTGATGGGTCAGCCTCGCGGCGGATCGCCATCTCTTTTTACCACTATGGCCGGAGGCTAAGATGCTACGCATTGCCGATCACACCTTCTCATCCCGCCTCTTTACCGGAACCGGTAAGTTCGCCCGCCCAGAGCTGATGGCCGCCGCCATCGAGGCGAGCGGCTCCCAGCTGGTCACCATGGCCATCAAGCGCCTGGAGCCCGGCAAGCGCCACGACGATATCCTAAGCCCCTTGCTGCAACTCGGGGTCAAGCTGTTGCCGAACACCTCCGGCGCCAAGACCGCCGCCGAGGCGGTGTTTGCCGCCCACTTGGCCCGCGAGGCGCTGGGCACCCACTGGTTGAAGCTAGAGATCCACCCGGACCCCAAATACCTGCTGCCGGATCCCATAGAGACGCTGAAAGCCGCGGAGCAACTGGTGAAGGAGGGCTTTGTGGTGCTGCCCTACTGCGGCGCCGATCCCGTGCTCTGCAAGCGGCTCGAAGAGGTGGGCTGCGCCGCCGTGATGCCGCTCGGCGCCCCCATCGGCTCCAATCAGGGGTTGGTGACCCGGGAGTTCCTCTCCATCATCATCGAGCAGGCTAATGTGCCCGTGGTGGTGGATGCGGGCATAGGGGCCCCCAGCCATGCAGCGGCGGCGTTTGAGCTCGGCGCCGATGCGGTGCTGGTCAACACCGCCATCGCAGTGAGCGGCGATCCTGTCGCCATGGGCCGCGCCTTCGCGCTCGCCTGCGAGGCGGGCCGCAGCGCCCATCTGGCCGGGCTTGGGGTCCGCGGCTTCCAGGCCAGCGCCTCCAGCCCCCTCACCGATTTTCTGGAGGCCCTATGAGTCAGAGCATGGGCACGGGGCAGGACTCGGTGACGATTGCCTCTCTCGCCCTTCTTCCTGAGATGGAGGGGATCCGCGCCCCTCTCCCTCTGGGAGAGGGGCTGGGGGTGAGGGCCGCGGCCGAGACAAAGGAAGCGAGTTTTATCGATCGCTGGCAGGAGCTCGACTGGGACGACGTTGGCATGCAGATCCGTGCCAAGACGACCCGGGATGTGGAGCTAGCGCTGGGCAAATCGCGCCGCAGCCTGCAGGATTTTATGGCGCTGATCTCCCCTGCGGCAGAGGCTTATCTGCCCCAGCTAGCCCAGCAGGCAGAAAGTCTCACCCGCCAGCGCTTTGGCAACACGGTCGGCTTCTATGTGCCGCTCTATCTGTCGAACCTCTGCGCCAACGACTGCAGCTACTGCGGCTTCTCCATGAGCAACCGCCTCAAGCGCAAGACCCTGAATGCGGAGGAGATAGAGCGTGAGTGCCTCGCCATCAAGGCGCGGGGCTTTGACAGCGTGCTGCTGGTAACTGGTGAGCACGAGACCAAGGTGGGGATGGCCTATTTTCGCGAGATGATGCCCATCATCCGCTGCCATTTCAGCACTGTGGGGATGGAGGTGCAGCCTTTGTCCGAGGCCGAATACGCCGAGCTGAAGAGCCTCGGGCTGGACGCCGTCATGGTCTATCAGGAGACCTATCACGCCCCCGCCTACGCCCGCCATCACCTGCGCGGTAACAAGCAGGACATTGCGTGGCGCCTCGCCACCCCGGACCGGCTCGGCCGCGCCGGGGTGGACAAGATTGGCCTCGGTGCGCTCATCGGTCTCTCATCGGACTGGCGTACCGACAGCTATTTCGTGGCCGAGCACCTGGCCTGGATGGAGCGCCACCACTGGCAGAGTCGCTATTCGCTGTCCTTCCCGCGCCTGCGTCCCTGCACCGGGGGGCTGGAGCCCGAGGTGACCATGACGGATCGCCAGTTAGTGCAGCTAATCTGCGCCTGGCGCCTGTTCTCGCCGACGCTGGATCTCTCCCTCTCTACTCGCGAATCCCCGGCGTTTCGCAACGGCGCCCTGCGCCTTGGCATCACCCAGATGTCGGCTGAGTCGCGTACCCAGCCCGGCGGTTACGCCGACGGCGGCCAGGAGGAGCTGGAGCAGTTCGCCATCCACGACGACAGATCCCTGGGGGAAGTAGCGGCGGCCGTGCGGCAGGCGGGGTTGCAGCCGGTGTTTAAGGACTGGGAATCCTTCCTTGGCCGGTAGCCGCCCGGCGTGGCGGTGAAGTTCAGTCAAACTCCGTGCCTGTGGCAAGAGGGCACGGCGTTGCCGTGCAGTCGTAGGGTCGATTAGCCGTCAGGCGTAATCGGCCGTTTTGCAGCATGAGGGGATAGATGGCACGGCTACGCCGTGCAGGACGCGAGGCCGCAGGGCCTCGAAGGGGTTTCGCCCGCCCTTCGGGCCGGGGCGAGTGACTTTGGAAAGACCCAAAGTCACCAAAGGTCTTCTCCCCCGCCAGTCCGACCGCTACGCGGTTTCCCTCGGGTAAGGCACAAGGTCGGACGGACCGCCGCAGACGGCACATCCCTGTGCCGGCTGCGTCTGCGCCATCATCCCTGATGGCACTCCTGACCTTGCTCCTTCCCCTCGGCGGATTGGAGGGGGAGCCAAAACCGTGCTCACCATCACCTCAGGGTCATCGTAGGGTGCAGTAAGCCGAGCGCATTGCACCACTGTTGTGAAGCGAGGTGAAATTCACTTCGTTCATTACACCCCACGGCACTCGGTACTGAGCAAATGGGATCTGCACTCTGCGAAAAATTGGGATGTAGCAGAAATGTATCCAACGCAAGCATCTTGTTATGCCTCAGACGCCTCAGATTGAATTGTATTCTCTTTCAATATATTTCGTAGCTCATCAACATGGTGAGTGTTATATGGAATGCGATCAAATCTTTCAAACGTATCTAAAAGACATTGAACATACTCATGAGAAATATTATTCATGCTAAAACCTCCACAAAGTACAGAGTTTATCAATGCCTTTGCGTAAGATGCGGTTTCAGGTTTTTTCATGAGTTAAAAATATCGCCTATATATCATATCAGTTATATATTTTTTGAATCTATAAGATACTCTATTACTTGTTAGGATTTGTTTCACTATTTGCCCAAGTGCCAGCATGCTACTTTTCGGTATATTCCCATTCTCATGAACTGCCGATGTCGTTTCTAATACGATATTTTCTTGATTTAAAGGAATATGATCGACAGCAGTGATCCACTTACAAAGGCAAGATGTTATTTCATACAATGCGTAATGATATTTAGTCGGCCATTCATCATTTAAGTCAACAAGCTTTTCGTTAGGGGCTAAATTTCTCTCTATGCGTTCAACGAAATATGGAAAATAGTAAAGCCACATGTGCCATTGTATATTTTGATATAAAGCACTAGTGACCATGATGTCGAAAAATTTTATTCCTACAAGAAGCTTTGAGTTCCATTGACCTTCTTCATAAAACTCACCCATTGGTTCATTATATGGGTCAGGCTGTGAGTGGCTGTATAGATGATCCAGATGGGCTATAACAAATTCGCCAATAGGTTTATATACCCCATATTTTTCAGCAAGATTACAGTCTTTGAATAAATAACTAAGTAGTCTGTTTTTACTTGGCAGTGCATATTCATAGTTATGCGTTAAATTCTGATTATTTCGAATTTCATGGTACAGAATGCTTTTAGTGTCTTCAGCCAAGCATCTTAGGTATGTGTCTACAAACTGATTGTTCTCATAGAAATCTGTAGAAAGAATTTTTAACGCGAAATAGGGCCTGATCTCCGCCATTGCTTTTACAGTATACCTGTTTATTAAAACCTCATGTATTATTTCTTTAGCGACATCTTTTTCTTTGTCATAAGTCGGAAGTAAATTGGCGAATATCTTTAGGGTTTTTATCCAAAGATTACAGGCTTTTTTTCGAAGTTTTGGTTTTGTCTCTTGATTAGTCGCATTTTGGCCTTTAATTAAGGAAAGAAAATCCGCCTGATCTTTTGAATGATCGTAAAGGTAATCTCGAAACCTAGGAAATAAATAGTGGCCATTATATACGCGAGCAATTTTAATAAGATTACCTTCAATTAGAGAAAATAATTCAGAATATTTTTTCTCACGTGAAAGCTCGAAAACATATTCTCTAAATTTAACAATATTTGATTTGGATACACCCTTGATACTAATGTAGATTAACAAAGTCAGCGTCATTAGTAGTAAAGTGATAAATGATGCATTCGATGCATTGATTGACCATCTTGACAGGTTTAAGCCAGGTGTTAAACCCAGAATTATAAATGTTTTATAAAACTGCATGTATAATATGGTCAAAAATGACACGCATAGTATCGTCCAGCCGAACTTTCCAAACCTAAGAGATAATTCTAACCGTCTTACTCTAGGGATTATTGCATAAACTGCGACGAATAAACCCGCAACTGTAATTAAGCTGTCTAGATTCACAAAAAACTCCTTATAAATATGTCGAGGATCCCATCGTAAGCTGTAAATCAGAGTACTTCTCTCTGGGTTCTGCCTGAAATCTTTTAGGCTAGAAATGTGAAATGCTATGAAATAGTAATCACACCTTCCATCACTGTATTTTTATAATTAATATTTCCAAATCGGCGATATCTCTACTGGTAATCAACTTCAAATTCCGGCTGATCTGCTCCACCGGCCAGTTCCACCAGGCGAGGGCGTTGAGGCGGGTGATGGTGTTCTCGTCGAAGCGGTAGCGGATCACTCGGGCTGGGTTACCGCTGACGATTGCGCCAATGCCGACCTTCACACCGGACATGATGAGGGTCTCATAGCCGATTCAAACACTCTTTCCGATTGCCAATTTCTGTGTGCTGAAACCGCATTCTCTGAGGTTTTGGCATCTCAGCATTTCATCATTTTCCTCAGAAAATAACTTACATGTCCCGGCGGCATATCGGGCAGCTCGCCGAAGACGGAATAGCCCTGCTTCTGATAGAAGGGCAGGGCCTGGAAGCTGGTGGTTTCGAGGTGGAAATTGGTGATGCCTTGGCTCAGGGCGTATTGTTCCATGGCGCCAAGCAGGCGGGCGCCCCAGCCATCTTTGCGAATGCGCTCGTTGATCCAGAGCCAGTCCACATGCAACCAGCCCCACTTGATGTCGGCGAGGATGCCCCCCAGTACCTTGCCCTCTTCGTCCTTGATAAAGCTGGCGATCTGTTCTCTTTGATGGGAACCCGCCATGGCAAGGTTGTAGCCGGAGAGGCCGGCGCGCAGGGCATCGAGATCATCGCTCTGTGGGGTCTGGGGTGGGGTCAGTTGCATGATGAGTAGCTCCAAATGAAGAGTGGACAGCATCACCCGGCAACGACAGATGGTCAAGGTGGAGAGTAGGTTGTCGTCGGCCCTCTCTCACAGTGCCGCTGGTGGCGACAACCGTTTGATTGGGCCAATCCCTGTCGCTTGGCGGGCAAGGTGCCTCGCTCTCTGGCCGGTTTTTCTCTAGCATGGAGGGGCGCGGAGCCGGGCTCCGTCAGATGGATTGTTGGCGCTGCCTGGTTTATGGGCTTTGATAGCGTCAGGTTACGGATTTTGGCGGCGTCCAGTTACGGACTTTGGTGGAGAGAGAAGATGAAGCTGCGTTCCTTGTTGGTGTTGGGTGCCCTGGTGTTGGGCGGTTGTGCGGTCAATCCCTATGGTGGCACTCAGGCGCCGGTGTCAGAGCCCAAGCAGCCGGTGACCCAGCCGGAGAAACCGGTGACCGAGCCCGAGGTGGTGAAACCTGCCCCCAAACCCGAGGCGCCGACCGGCCTGGCGCTCGCCATGGCGGATGCTTTCCTCAAGGCCCCGGAAGTGAAGGCGCTGGCGGGCAGCAACCCTGTGCTGCTGCTGACCCCGCCGCGCAACGGCACGGGTGAGCCCTTCAGCACCCAGCCCATGGCGGTGGCCATGAGCCAGCGCATCCAGCAGCACGGCGGCTTCAGCTTCGCCGACCCCGGTCAGGTGGCGGCCATCACCGGTCAGCTGGAGTATCAACAGGGGGGCATGAACCCGGCCTCTCTGGTGCGTCTGGGTCGCCAGACCGGGGCCAACTACATGCTGTACGGGGATCTGGTCTCCGAGGGGAGCCACTATCGGCTCGCCATGAGCCTGATGGACCTGAAAAGCGGCGAGCTGCTGTGGAACGGGAGTCGCTCCGCTAATCGTTGATCCCCTCTCCATCGTCTTCCAATAAAGCCATCGAGCCCTGCCCGATGGCTTTTTTGTTTTCAGCTTCCGCCCCTCTGGTGGCGGGGAGGGTGAGATCCGCGAGCACAGGGCATGGTGGCAGTGCAATATCCTGACCATCTCACCACAGCCCCATCTCATTTCATTTTTTAAGGCAATAAATCTACATATTATGTGTTTTTTGATATTAATCACTGCCATGATCGAATGTAATGACATAGTATCGACGCCGAACGGAACTTACCTGCCATAAGCCACTGCCTCGCCCGCCATGTCGTTTGCCACCATGGGTCTTGACGGTGAGGAGCTGGCGGCAAGGGGTTGGCAGGCTTCCCCTCTTTCCTGTCTACCGCCCCGAGATCGGCGGCATATCGCACGCAGGTGCCCGCCCTACGGGCGGCGGGGCCGTGTGCGATACTTAACGGGTCGTGTATAACAAACAACACTGGGTCGCTCGCCCGCGGCGTGAAAGGAACACAGATGGCACTCTCGGTGGCACAACTCTATGAAGTGATGACCCAACTGCCCGATCCCGTCTTCATCCTCAGTGAGGATGGTTACTACGTGGAATATATCGGCGGGGTGGAGCAGCAGTCCTATCAGGACGGCAACCCGCTGATCGGCAAGCAATTGCTCGATATTCTGCCCATCGACAAGGCGCAGTGGGTGATGGAGCAGATGGTGCGGGCCTTTGCCACCGGCGAGGTGCAGGTGGTGGAATATGATCTCTCCCCGGCCGAAGTGGAGGGGATCAATGCCGAGGCGGGCCCTCAGGGAATGCAGCGTTTCGAGGGCAAGATAGCGCCGCTGCCGTCCCTGTATGAGGGCAAGCGGGCGGTGGCCTGGATGACCCGCAACATCACCCGCCAACACGAGTTGCAGCGCAGGCTCAAGCGCCTGGGCGAGACGGATCAACTCACCGGCCTCTACAACCGGCACTTCTTCTTCGAGCACTATCACCACAAGTTGCAGGGGGAGGGGCGCACCGGCCTCATCATGCTGGATATCGATCACTTCAAGCAGATCAACGATCGCTTCGGCCACCAGACCGGGGATCGGGTGCTGTGCAGTTTCAGCGAGTGCGTGACCGCCCAGTTGCGGGCCGAGGATATGTTCGTGCGCAGCGGCGGCGAGGAGTTTCTGATCCTGCTGCCGCAGATCGACGAGGGGATACTGCTGAAGGTGGCCGAGCGCATTCGCGCGGCGGTGGCGGCCATGGCGCCGGATCCGGCCCCCATCACAGTGAGCCTGGGCACCACCCTGGTGCGGCCCGGGGAGGCGGTCAGTGCCGTGCTGGCGCGGGCAGACGAGTGGCTCTACCGGGCCAAGCGCAGTGGGCGCAACCGGGTGGCTCACGACTGCGATCCCTGAACGGCAAAGAGTGACAACGAACAAGGGCGACCCTAGGGTCGCCCTTGTCGTTTCTCCCGGCCTTGGCCGAACCCGCCTTAGCTAAACAGAGTCGAGACGTTCTGACCCGCCATCAGCAGCCCCAGGGCCAGTACGCTGAACCAGACGACAGTGGCGCTCACCAGGGCGTAACCCGCGGTGACGAACAGGCCGTCGCGCTGCAGCATGCCGATGGCCAGCAGCAGGATAGCCCAGGCGGGCATGGCGTTGGTGAAGGGGATGGCGCCGAGCGGCAGCATCAGCAACATGGCCGCCAGCATGATCAGCAGGCCGTTGCAGCGATTGATGGTGGTGCTGCCGGTCAACAACAGCAGACGCGGGCGGATGAAGCGATCGATGCGGGCCAGCAGATCGGCCCCCTTGTGCAGGGTCGGCTTGAGCTGCTCGGCGGCGAAGCGGCGCTCCATCAGGATACTGGGTAGCCAGGGCACCCGGTTGAGGGTGATGCCGATACCGATAAACAGGATCAAGAGGCCAAAGGGGGTGCTGACACCGGGAATGGAGACGGGCAGCAGGAAGGGCACGGTGAGCAGCACGCAAAACAGCAGCATACCCTGTTCGCCGACCAGGGCCAGCATCTCCCGCAGGCTGATGTGGCTCTCTTCGATGGCATGGGCCGTGGTCCGCAAGGTATCGGACAGCTTGTTCTGTGGGTCGTTGAGTTGCGCGGCAACCATTCCTGAAATCCTCATCCTGTGAACGCCACCTCTGTGGCGCCGCTAGCTTACGGGGTCGAGGTTAATCCCAGATGAATGGCGTAAACCGGATGGATCTTTTATGGAGAGCTCGGGGCCATACCCGGCGTCATCAAGCAAATCGGCCCGATACAGCCCCTATTTAGGATGGGGGACGAAGGGCTCTGATATGCTTTTGGCACTGAAGATTGCAACCAGAGCAGGGAGAGGGCCGTGACGAGAGCGGAAATGATGGTGATGGGGCTGCTGTTGCCGCTGGGTCAGGGCTGGGCGGCCGAGGATGGGGATCTCGGCTGGCAGCTGACCCCCTTTATGGGTTACAGCTCGGCCATCGATTTTGACAAGGCGGACGAGCCGACCCCGGCGCCGGTATCGACCAGCCTGAACTCCTTGCAAGGGGAGAGCTCGGCCAACTGGGGCTTCTTCATCAGCAAGGAGGTGGATGACCCCGGCATGATAGAGCTGCTCTACAGCCATCAATCCACCCCCATGTCACCGGATCAGCCGGATCGACTGACGGTGGACACCCTGCACTTCGCCGGTGCCCTGACCCTGTCGGACAACATCATGGCCCCCTATATCGGTGCCGGGATTGGGGTGACCCACTTCGATGCCTATGGCAGCGAGACGGCGCCCTCCATGTCACTGGCGCTGGGAGTGCAACCCCGTCTGACCAAGATGCTGGCGCTGCGCGCCGAGGTCCGCGGCTACGGATCCTTGCTCAACGAGGATGCAGACTTTCTCTGCAATCCCGAGGTGTGCGCCTTTCGGGTACGGGGGGATCTGGTCACCCAGTGGCAGGCCAATGTGGGATTGACCCTGAGGTTCTGAGTGACGCGAGCATGTCCACTATGGACCCGATTCAGAGGATCCCTTTGGTGATGCGGCTCAGGGGCTCGTTGACCTCAAACAGCTTGTACTGCACACCGCTCGCGCCCATGGCGAGCACTCGTTGCTCGTGCATAGTCGCGTAAGCGAGGGCGCTCTTTTCATCCTCGAACAGATAGATGCCACCGGCCTCGCCGGTGCGCGGGTTCTCGGTCCAGATCTTGGAAATAAAGCCGGGCTCCCGGGTGATGGATTCGGCCAGCGGCAGCGCCGCTTCGGTCAGGGCCGGCCCCATCATCTCGCTGGGGAAGTTGAAATGGATTTGCAGCAGGCTGGGCATGATCTACCTCTCTCTCTGAACTGAACTGAACTGAACTGAACTGAACTGGAATAGCTGAGCCCACATCATAAGAAGCCGGCATCTTGGCTGCAAGAAGGCACATTTTCGTGGCATAGTTACCCCAAAGTAACTATCTATGAGGCCTGCCGTGTCCCATCCTCTTTGTCCTGCCTACGAGGTACTGCGCCTGCTGACGGGCAAGTGGAAGCCCGCCATCCTGTTTCATCTGCGTGAGCAGACCCTGCGTTTCGGGGACCTGCGCCGCTGCCTGCCGGACGTGAGCCAGAAGGTGCTCACCGCTCAGCTCAAGGAGCTGGAGGCCGATGGGGTCATCCGGCGTACCCTCTACCCCGAGGTGCCACCCAAGGTGGAGTACGCCCTGAGCCCGCTCGGCAGCGCCCTTATCCCCTTGCTGCAACAGATGCATGACTGTGCCCTGAGCCACGGCGAGCTGTTGGCGCGATCGGAGCCTGATTTGGCGCCATGAGCAGACCTGTGCCTGGTGTTCAGCGAGCCCGCAGTAGCCAGCGGCTGGCCGGGGTTGCTTCCAGCAGGCGATAGGCCAGCAGCGTGCAGGCGAGCAGGGCCGGCACCTTCAGCATTTCCCACCAGAGGTGTTTGCCTTGCGGGCCGAATACCATCAGCCAGACCACCAGCATCATGTGCAGACAGTAGAGACCGAGCACCTTGGGGGCCTGACGTTCCAGCCAACTGCCTTTGCCCCAATGGGGATTGGCCAGCAGCAGGCCGAACAGACCCAAGGCCCAGGGGATGGAGCCCAGCAGGAAGTCATGGCGATTGAGGGGCACCTCGGCAAAGTGCAGCAGCCCCCAGGCCTCCAGGGCGTAGAGCGCGAGCCCCGCCCCCAGCAGACGAAGACTCAGAGTGGTATCCGGTCGCCAGCTGCGGGCCTTGAGATAGGCACCGAGGGCCACGAATAACAGCGAGAAGAAGGGGCCGTTGCGGGTCAATAGGGCCCACTCGCCACCCAGCAGCGGCTTGCCATAGGAACCGCCGAGCAGGGCCAGCAGATAGAGCAGGGCCCCCATCACCAGCGCCAGGCCTGGAAGCCTCACCCATTGGCACAGTCCGAGGATCAGCACTGCCAGCATCAGGGCGGGCAGGAACCAGAGATGGATCATGCCGCCGACCAGCCAGGCGTTGAGGTGATCTCCAATCTGCATCTGCCACTGACCCGCCATGGCCGGCAGATAGCCCTGCTGCACCGCCGCCAGCGGGTTGAAGGGCACCAGCAGATAGATGAGGCTCCAGCCCAGCCAGAGCAGCAACAGGGGGCGGCAGTAGCGCAGCGCCACTCCCGTGGGATCCTGGCTCAGCCTGGGTTGCAGGAAGTAGCCGGCGCACAGGAAGAACAGCGGCACCGCGAAGCGGCATAGCTGGTTGATGATGCCCCCGAGCCAGAGATAGAGCGGGTCACCCCAGAGGCCGGGATCGAAGGGGTTGCTGAAGGGGGAGATGTGAATGGTCATTACGGCCACTATGGCCAGTACCCGCCCACACTCGATGCTGGCGATGCGCATGATTCCTCTTGGCGTCTGGAGTCCTGGCCGCACCCTAACAGCCGCGCCTGACCCCCGCTAGCCGCGGTGGCCGCAACTGTGACCCCGGCCCGCGCCCGGTTACCCTTTGTTACCTCCCCCGAAAAAGGCGTTACCCCCTGTGAGAGCGGGATCCCGCTTTGGTGTATGTAATGCTTGGTCAGGCCTGGGCCTAGAGCAGGGCGATCAGCAGGGTGGCGAGGGCGCCGCCCAGCAGCAAGGCGATGCCACGGCGGGACGGGCCGTGCAGCTTGTTCCACATCAGCAAACTGGTGAGGGCGAGCAGCAGCAGCGCCAGGGCGGCGAGATCCCCCATCAGCTGCCAGGAGAGCCCGGTGCCCATGCCGCGATGCAGCCGGTTGAGGCTGGCGGCGAAGTTGGCTTGCTGGCGCTCGATGCGCACCTCCAGGGTGCCAGCCACATAGCTGGCGGCGATACTCTCGCTCAGGGTGACGCCCTTTAGCTCCCAACGTGCGGGCAGGGTGAGAGTGCCGCTCGGGGTAGGCAGAGTCTGGGGCGGGGTTATGGCGATGCGCGCCTCTGCCAGCCCGTCGGAATACTGTTGTTGCAAGAGAGTGGTGAGCACGGCGGGATCCGCCAGCGGCGTCGTCAGCGTCAAGGTCTCGCTCTGTTTGTCGGTATGAGGCCCGGGCAGGGGCAGCACGGCCCTGTGTTGCAGCCAGAGGCCGGTGAGGCCGTAGATCAGCATCAGGGCCAGGGTGGCAAAGCCGGCCCAGGCGTGGATGCGGCGCACCCACTTGTTGTTGTGGAGCGGGAGTTTCTTGTGTTTCATACATATCTGGCCGGCTTGCGCCGGCCAGTCTGGTCAGGAGGGGATCAGAAGCGGTAGGCCGCGGTCAGGTTCAGCTGACGGGGGCTGCCCGGCATGATCTGGGAGGCGCTGGTGGCGCTGACGTAGTATTCGTGGTCGGTCAGGTTCTCCACGCTGAACTGGGCATCCCAGTGTTGCCAGCGGTAACCGGCGCGGGCATCGAAGCGAGCGTAGCCGGGCAGCACTGTGGTGTTGGCGTTGTCGGCGAAGCGATCTCCGACCGCCGTCACCCCGGTTTCTCCATACCAGCCTTGCGGGCCGCTCTGGTAGCCGGCGAACAGCTGGCCGTTCTCGCGCGAGACGTTGCTCGGTCGCTTGCCCTGCAGATCCGCATCCGCCTTGACCTGCTCCGCGTCCTGGATGGCGACGCCGCCGTGCAGGTAGATCTCGTCGGTCAGCTGGGCGCGGGCGCTCAGCTCGATGCCGTCGGTGCGCTGCAGGCCGGTGAGGATCACCTTGGTGGGATCCAGCGGATCCTTGCTGCGCTTGTTGTACATCTCCAACCGGTAAATAGAGAGAGTGGTGGCCAGCTTGCCGTCCAGCCAGTCGCTCTTCACCCCACCCTCATACAGCCGGGTGTGCTGGGGATCCAAGTTGTTGTTCTTGTCCCCCGGGGTGATGCCGATGAGCTCGCCGCCGACCGGGGTGAAGGTCTTGCTGTAGGCGGTGTAGAAGGCGTGCTCCTCGATGGGGTTCCACACCAGGCCCAGACGCGGGCTCAGACTGGTGACCGAGAGGGTCTCCTCCTTGTTGAGATCGTTGCGGCGGCTGGTGACGGTGAACTCGTCCCGGCGCAAGCCGCCGAGCAGGTGCCAGTCACCCAGACTGAGCTGATCCTGCACATAGAGGCCGTAGCCACGCACCTTGTGGTTGGCGTCGCTGGAGAGCTTCATTGCGCCGTTATAGGTGGGCAATGAGCCCGGATCGTACAGGTTGCCCGGCGGGATCGGGGTGGCGTTCTGGTAGAGCTTGGGAGTGCGCTCCTGCCAGTTCTGCTCCAATCCGACCAGCAGGCGGTGTTCGACGGGACCGGTCTGCAGCTGGCCTTCGGCTTCCGTGTTGCTGGTCAGGCTCTTAGCCTTGAGATCCTGCTGCCAGCGGGCGCGGGTCACCTGATCGCCCTTGACGCTGGTGACATAGGTGTTGTCGAACTGGCTGTCGAGGGTGGTGTAGCCGAGTTGCTGGCGCAACTGCCACTGCTCGTTCAGATCCCAGGTCAGCTGGGAGCGGGTGGACTGGGCTACGTCATCGATGAAGTCGCGGCTGGTGTCGCTGTAAACGCTCTCGATGGGCACATTAGCCGGGCGGCCGTCGACGCCGGGGATGCCGCGATCCGGGGTACGATCGCTGCCGTTGCGCTCGTACTGCACCAGCCAGTTCAGGTTGTCGGTGATCTCCCAGTTGGCGGAGGGGGCCAGCAGGGTGCGCTTGCTGGTCACCCCGTCACGAAAACTCTCTTTGTCCTCCTGCGCCATGTTGAAGCGCAGTTGCACCTGCTCGCTGGCCTCGGCATTGAGATCGGCGGCGAGGCGCTGGCTGTCGAAGCTGCCGACCCGGGCGGTGACGCTGGAGGCCTGGCCCCGCTGCGGCTTCTTGCTGACCCGGTTGACGATGCCACCGGTGCTGCCACGGCCGTAGAGCACGGCCGCCGGGCCCTTGAGCACCTCGACCCGCTCAATGTTGCCAAGGTCGCGGGTGTACTGCATGTCGTCGCGCAGACCGTCCAGGTAGAAGTCGTTGCTGGCGTTGAAGCCGCGGATATTGATGCTGTCGAAGCGGGTGTCGCCGCTGGCGTTGACCCCTGGGATGCCGCTCAGGGCCTCGCTCAATGTGGGTTGGCCGTAGGCGGTCAGCTCGCTGGCGGACACGCTCTCTATGGTCTGGGGTACCAGCTTGGCCGGGGTGGCGGTGCGGGTCGCGGTGGCGACCTCTTCGTGTTGACTGCGTTTGCCGACGACGGTGAGGGTCTCGTCTTCGGCTTGGGCGCTGGCGCAAAGGGACAGCAAGGCGACGCCCAATAGGGCGCGCGGGTGGTTGGGGTTCTGCATCTGGGTGTGACTCTTTTAATCGACCTGTTGGCCTGAACTTATTGATTTATTTGTAATTATTAAATGGCTCCCTGTGCGGGAGGGCGCTAATGATATTTATTTTCATTTGGCTGGCAAGTCATAAGATGTAAAAAGACCACACCTATGACCAGTTGGATTGCCAGATGGCGCCAAGATGGGCCCAATGTGGATCGGGCGAGTCTTGGTATGGGCGAGGCGCTGGTTTACCATCGGCTCTCATCATCCATCTCAGGGACACGGAGGAGAGAGACATGGACGAGATCATCAGGGCAGATCTTCATAATCGGCAGCATGGCGAGGCGTTGGTCTTCCTGCTCAACGAATACGCCAAAGACGAGATGGGTGGCGGCAGCCCCCTGTCTGACGAGGTGCAGGCCAATCTGGCCAAAGTGCTGGCGGCGAGAGCGAATGCCCATGTGTTGCTGGCCTGGGTGAACGGGCAGCCGGCAGGGGTGGCCACCTGTTTCGAGGGCTTCTCGACCTTCGCCTGCCAGCCTCTGCTCAACATTCACGACATCGCCGTGCACCCGGACCATCGCGGTCGGGGGCTTGGCAAGCGGTTGCTGGCGGAGGCGGAGCGCCTCGCCCGGGAGCTGGGCTGCTGCAAGTTGACCCTGGAGGTGCTGGAGGGCAACAAGGTGGCGCAGGCGGCCTATCGTGCCAGCGGGTTTGCGGGTTATGAGCTGAGCCCGGAGGTGGGGCGCGCCCTGTTCTGGCAGAAGAAACTGCCGTGAGCCGTCCAGCAAAATCGGGGCAGCCCGCTTGTCATCGGGCCAACCAGCCTCTAGAGTGGCGTCCAATTTCCCCATTCTCTCAACGGCCAGCCTTGGCCCGGTGATCGACATGACACTCTATGCCTCGGATCAGCGAGTGACCCGAGTGAACTCCGAACAGATGCGCACGATGAAGCATTGTCCGGAGCCTGGGGAGGCCTGAGCCTCCCACACATTTATCGTGCCTTGCCTATCGGACCTCGTTAACACATGAGGCCTGAGCCGTGCTGGTACGAAGAAAACAGAAGGCCATAGACGCTCCATCGTCTATGGCCTTTTTTGTTGGCCCGCATCCTGGATGCGGGCGCTAAGCAGAGCAGAGGCCCGCCCGGGTTCTCTGCTTTTTTTTGGTCTGTGGTCGCGAGGCTCAGGGTATGCTCATGGATACCCGCCTTGCCCCTTGCCAGTATGAGGAAGCGTTAAATGTCACAAAATATCTATGATAATCCTGGTTTTTTTGAAGGTTATGCCCAGTTGCCCCGCTCCCAGCAGGGGCTGGCGGGCGCGCCGGAATGGCCGGCGCTACAGGCCATGTTGCCCTCGCTGACCGGCAAGCGGGTGCTGGATCTGGGTTGCGGTTATGGCTGGTTCTGCCGCGCCGTCCGGGAGCAGGGAGCGGCCGAGACAGTCGGCATCGATCTCTCCGCCAAGATGCTGGCCCGCGCCGCCGAGCTGACTCAGGATGCGGGGATCCACTATCGGCAGGGGGATCTGAGCCGGCTGGAGCTAATCGGTGAGTCGTTCGATCTGGTCTACAGCTCCCTGGCGCTGCACTACCTGCCCGAGGTGGCCCCTCTGTTCACGCAGATCCACGGCGCCCTGGTGGCCGGTGGCCGCTTTGTGTTCTCGGTGGAGCACCCTATCTTCACCTGCCCGCAGCCGCAGGGCTGGCTGGTGGATGAGGAGGGACGCCGCTCCTGGCCCATCAACGGCTATCAGGCCGAGGGCAAGCGTGTCAGCAACTGGCTGGCGGATGGGGTGATCAAGTATCACCGCACCCTGGGCACCTACCTCAATGCGCTGATCGCGGCGGGATTCGAGATCCGACACGTGGAGGATTGGGGCCCCACTGTCGAGCAGATCGCCGCCAATCCGGCGCTGGCGGAGGAAGCCGAGCGCCCCATGCTGCTGCTGGTGTCGGTGCAAAAGCCGCTCGCCTGAGTCAGGGCGCAGAGAGCGCAATAAAAAACGGCGCGCAGAGGTTCTGCGCGCCGTTTTTCTATGATGTTCAGCTTAAGTGAGGCCCGACTTAGAAGTCGTAGCGGGCTGCCAGCTGGAAGTCATCCTTGGTGTTCAGCTTGCCGCTGTCCTGGCTGTCTAGGTTATTGATGCGGTACTCGCCGATGACCCTCAGGTTCTTGTTGAACTTGTATTGGGCGCCCAGGGTGTAGTAGTCGATGGAGTCATAGTCAGCCTTACCGTCCTGCTCCACCTTCTGCTTGTTCCACAGGGCCATCAGGCCGATGCCGTTCTCGAAGTTGTAACCGAGCGCGGCTTCCCAACCGGTGTGATCCTTGCCGGTGGCCAGAAAGTCGGTGCCGTCGGCGTAGCTCAGGGCGGCGTAGACGGCCTTGTTGTCATACTTGGCGGAGAGCAGCCACAGCTTGGCGTCTTCCTCGTTGCTCTTGTCGCGGATACCCACGTTGTAGGCCGTGCCCAGCGCCAGGTTGAACGGGAAGGTGTAGGAGACGGCACCGCCGTAGGCGGCATCGCTGTCCTTGCTGGTGGTCTCTTCGGTGTCACCGCCATCGAACTTGTAGCTGGTATCGACCTGGAAGCCGTTGAACAGCCCGGAGTATTTCAGTACTGAACCGGCGCGGTTGGTGGCGAAGGTGTCGGTCTTGGCGCCGAGGGCGTCGTTGCCGTAGCCATCGGAGAGGGAGACGTCAGTCCAGTTGGCCAGCATGCCGGGGGCGCCTTGCTGACGGCCGAAGGTGACGTTACCCCAGTTGGCGCCGACCCCGGCGAAGGCCAGACGGGTGCGCAGGTTGTCGGAGTTCTCGCTGACGGTCTTCTCGCTGTCGTTGATGTAGATCTGCAGCTCGTACTGGGCCAGTGCCTTGAGACCGGGGTTGATCTCGCTCTCTACCTTGGCGCCCAGACGAACAAACTGGTTGGCGCCCTGTTTGTCGCTGTACTCCTGGGTGCCGTTCGGATGGGTTGTATCGACCCCTTCCTTCTTATCGCCGAAGAATTGACCGGCGTAGATGCGACCATAGAGATCGAGCAGGGTGGAATCATTTTTGTATACTTCGACGGCTTGGGCCTGGAAGGCGGAGGTGAGTGCCAATGCGACTACGGTCAGCTTTTTCATCTTAATCCCTTGTGTTGCAAGCTTTGTTTTAAAAGACGGGGCCATGCTAGTCAGGGGAAATGACAGTGGGGTTACCGCGCCGTGAACAACCGATGGCGGTTTGGTGTCAATTGGGTGACGGCGCGATTTATATGGCGATCTGCCACTTTTGCGCGCAAAGGTTTGCCCTTGTGGTAGAATGCCGCCCGTTTTCGAGCACCTAAGGTTGGATATGCGATGAGACGTGAACTGGCAATCGAGTTTTCCCGAGTGACGGAAGCGGCTGCACTGGCTGGCTACAAGTGGCTCGGACGTGGTGACAAGAATATCGCCGATGGTGCGGCCGTTGCGGCCATGCGCCACATCCTCAATCAGATCCAGATCGATGGTGAGATTGTGATCGGCGAAGGCGAAATTGACGAAGCCCCCATGCTCTACATCGGTGAGAAGGTGGGGACGGGTCTGGGGGATGCGGTGGACATCGCGGTCGACCCGATCGAAGGCACCCGGATGACGGCCATGGGCCAGTCCAACGCCCTGGCCGTGCTGGCCGTCGGCGACAAGGGCTCCTTCCTCAAGGCCCCCGACATGTACATGGAAAAGCTCATCGTCGGCCCCAAGGCCAAGGGTGCCATCGATCTCGATCAGGCCCTCGAGCTGAACCTCAAGGCCGTTGCCAAGGCACTCGGCAAGCCGCTCTCCCGCCTGACTGTGATCACCCTGGCCAAGCCGCGCCACGACAAGGCGATCAAGGAGATGCAGGGACTGGGCGTGCGAGTGTTCGCCATTCCTGACGGTGATGTGGCGGCGTCCATCCTCACCTGCCTGCCGGACAGCGAAGTCGACATGCTGTATGGCATCGGCGGCGCACCGGAAGGGGTGATCTCGGCGGCGGTGATCCGCGCGCTGGATGGCGACATGCAGGCACGACTGGTGCCCCGTCACAAGGTCAAGGGCGACAGCCCGGAAGTGCGTGCCCTCGGCGAGCAGGAAATTGCCCGCTGCGAGGAGCTCGGCATCGATCTCTCCAAGGTGCTCAAGCTGGAAGATCTGGCCAAGAATGACAACGTCATCTTCTCGGCCACCGGCATCACCAAGGGTGATCTGCTGGAAGGCATCACCAGCGATGGCGTCATGGCGACCACCGAGACCCTGCTGATCCGCGGCAAATCGCGTACCATCCGTCGCATCAAGTCGATCCACTTCCTGGATCGCAAAGACAGCGTGGTGCGCGACATCATCCTCTGATGAGTAAGCGCTGAGCCCCTGTCACTGAAAAGCCCGACCCTGTTTACGGTCGGGCTTTTTGCTGCCCGGGCGGCAGGGCGCTCACTATATCAAGGGGGCAAGGGGATAAGGGGATAAGGCTAAGGGGAATCAGGGCGCTTTGATAGACTGCTTCGCCATGCACAGGAAAGCATCACATGGAATGTCGTCAAGGTTGTGGGGCCTGCTGCATCGCGCCCAGTATCAGCAGTGCCATCCCCGGTATGCCGGCGGGTAAATCGGCAGGTGTGCCGTGCGTTCAGCTCGATGTGCAGCTGGGCTGCAAGATCTTCGGTAGGCCCGAGCGCCCCGCGGTATGCAGTGGCTTTCGGCCCATGCGGGACGTGTGTGGATCTCACAGGCAGGAGGCCATCTGGCTGATTGGCGAGCTGGAGCGATTGACCGCCTGAATCATTGGCCCTCTCTCCCGGGGAGAGGACAGGGTGAGGGTGATCGCTTGTTGTCCCCTCATCCCCAGCCCTTCTCCCGCGAGGGGAGAAGGGAGAAAAACCATTAGGATCAACACAAAAAAGAGGCCGCATCCTGCGGCCTCTTTTTTTATTCAGCGATGCAACGGCGTGGGATCAGATCCCGGCCAGCGCCAGGGCCTGCCGATAGTATTCGTTGGCCTTGTTGGTGAGCCGACGCTTGTCCATCAGCTGGCCGAGGGCGTGGCAGATGGCGGCGCTCGGTTCCCGCTGCACTTCCTGCTCCAGCAGGCGCTGGGCTTCGTCCAGCTGGCCAGCCAGCAAATAGGTCTGGGCCAATGCCGCTTTGGCGCCCGGTTGGTCCTGCATCTTCTGCAGCAGGGTCAGCATGGGCTGATAGTCATCCAGCTTGAGTTTGGGCAGACGGGCGAACAGCTCGGGGGAAGGCTGCTTGCGCAGCGCATCCAGCCAGAGCTCGGCCGCTTCGCCATCGGCACCGAGCTGGCGCAGGCGATCGCCATAGCTGGCCAGCAGGGCGGGATCCTGGCGCAGCTTGCGCGGCAGCTCCTGCCAGATTGGGCGCAGGGTATCGAGTGTGTCGCTGGCGGCGTCGAGGCGACCACACCAGGCCTGCTGCAGTAACTCTTCTTCTTGCGCAGGCGTCAGCTTGCCTACCTTGCGCAGGGCCGGGGCGAGGTCGATCAGCGCCGCCCAGTCTTCCCGTGCCAGATAGATCTGACGCAGTTGATCCAGCACCATGGGGTGGCGCGGGTTGAGGGCGTAGATGGACTCGAGCCGACCGAGGGCGCTGTCGTACTGGCCCTGCTCTATCTGCAACTGGGTCTGGAACAGGGTCAGTGCCAGCTCGGCCTTAGGGTTCTCTTCCTGCGCCTTTTGCAGGTAGTGATCCCGGCGAATGTCATCGCCCCTGGCCTGGGCCACTCGGGCGGCGCTGAGGTAGTTCAGCAGCGGGGTCTCGCTGTTGTCCGCCCCCTTGACCAGCAGCTTCTCGGCCTGGCTGTAGTGACCTTCGGCCATGGCCAGGGCCGCGTTGACCGTTTGCAGGTTGGCCTTGCGGCGGCGGCGTGTGCCAAACCAGCCCTTGGTCTTACGACGCAGGCCGAACACCCGGCCGAGCAGCCACTCGAGGATGTGCAGGACACCGTAGAACAGCACCGCCAGGATCACGGCACTGGTCACCGAGGACTCTACCGTGTAGTTGCCAAGAGAGATGAGTACATAGCCCTTGTTGCCTGACGCTTCGGGCCCGAACATCAGGCCCGCCACCATCACGGCCACCACTAGGATAAGACGAATCATGGGTGCCTCCTCAGTTGCCAGCCAGGATGCGTTGCAGGCGCTCGGTCAGCACCTGTTCCAGCATGGCCTGGGTCTTGAACTGATCCGGGTAGTCGAACTGGATCTGCTCGCCTTTGAGCTTGTCGAGCTCGGACTGCATGTATTGGGTGGCACTGTTGTCGGTGTCGAAGTACTGGGTCAGCCAGCGTTGGGCCTTGTCCAGGCTGTCTTCATACAGCGCCTGTTGCTCGCGATAGACCGCCAGCTGGGCTTGCAGCAGCTTGGTCTTGAGGTTCTCGCGCAGGAAAATCTCCTGCTGCGGAGAGAGCAGCGCCTCCACGGCGCCATCGCGGCGACGGATGGTGATGAAGTTCTCGGTGAACTTGACCCAGTTTTTCTTCAGGTTGCTTTCCCACTCGACCGGGTCGGTGCTGACCGCTTGATCCGGTTCGGCCTTGGCCTGTGGCATGCTGACGGTGGAGAGTGGCAGCAGCTCTATCTGATCGGACAGGGCAGCCAGTTTCAGGGTCAGCCCCTCGCGGTCGACGCGCGGCATTCCCTTGAGTTTGGTGATGTCTTCCGCCAGTGCCTTGCGAATGGGCATCAGGCTGGGATCGTTGAGCGCCTTGATCCGCTCGTCGGCATTGCCGAGCAGGGTGATGGCGGAAATGATGTCATGCTCGAGCCACAGCTTGCGGCCCGCCATCCGTACCAGATACTCGGATTCGGCCAGCATCCAGTCGTTGGGACGCTTGTCGTTGAGATCCAGCACTCGATGCTGCAGCCCGTCCAGCGCATCCTGCAGTTGCTGCTGGCTCTTGCCGAGCGCAGCCAGCTGCTCGGCATCCTTGCTGTTGTTCTGATCCAGCTTGCCCGTGACCTCGGCCAACTGCTGCTTGAGCGCATTCAATTCGGCCTGCTGGGCGACGGCATTTTGCTGCCCGTGCAGATAGAGGCCGCCGGTCAGCCCGAGGGCCAGCAGGATGGCGATCCCGCCAATGAGAGCACCAGAGCGGTTCTTGTTGTTCTTGGGCTCGAGCACCGGCGCGGCAGGGGTTGCTGCGTTCGGCTGGACTTCTTGCTGTTCAGTCATTCCATCTTCCTCAGTTCCAGGGCGGCCGTCAGGGCCTGGTTGGATGCACCTTGGGCAATCACGATACGGGTAAAACCAGCCGCCTCGGCCTGTTCGGCCACCCGGGGGCTGGGCACCACCAACAGGCGGTCATAAAGCCAGGGCTGCTGCTGGCTTGGCACCAGTTCCAGCAGCCTCTGCAACAGTTCGCCACTGGTGATGAGCAGGCTGTCGAGCCCGGCCGCTTGCCAGTGGTGAGTCAATGCGTTCCCGTCGAGCTCGGGGTAATGGCGCTCGTAGGTGGCACAATAGTGCACCAGTGCGCCGCGTGAGGCCAGTGTCCGGGCGATGAGATCCCGGCCACCGTTGCCGCGCAGGATCAACACCCGCTTGCCGGTGAGCTTTTGCAGGGCCGGCAGCAACAGCAAGCCTTCGCTGCGGGGATCCTCGGGGCTCTGGGCCTGGATCCCCACCTCGGCGAAGGCATCGGCACTCGCCTGACCGACCGCAAAGTAATCAATATGTGGCCAGGTCAGACCAGTTTGCAACAGAAAATGATGAGCAAAATTAACTGCATGCATGCTGACGGCGATGACGACGTCCGCTTTCGCCAGCAATTGGGGGAGCTGGTGGAGCTCGCTGCCGGCCCGCGTTTCCAGCAGCGGGCAGCAGAGCGGGTGGTGGCCGCTGCGGCGCAGCAGTTGCACCAGCTCGTCGGCCTGCCTGGCCGGGCGCACCACCAGCGGGACCATCAGGTCTCGCTTACCGGTTGTGGCCAAGATCCCGCTGTGCCTGCTTTCATGCGCGGTAAACCTCGGCCAGAATGACATCGGCGCCGGCCGCAAGCAGACGCTGGGCCAGGACATGGCCAAGGACTTCGCCATCGGCCAGAGGACCGCGGATCTCGTCCCGGATCACCTGGGTGCCATCCGGGCTGCCGACCAAGCCGCGCAGCCAGATCTCATCGTTCTGCACCAGGGCGTAGGCACCAATAGGCACCTGACAGCCTCCCTGCAGGGCGCGGTTCATGGCGCGCTCGGTCAGCACCCGCATCCGGGTCTCGGCGTGTTCCAGTGGCGCCAGCAGGGCGTGTAGTTCGTGATCGTCGAGTCGGCACTCGATACCGACGGCGCCCTGACCATTGGCGGGCAGGCTCTGCTCAGGCTCGATGAAGGCGGTGATGCGGTGGGCCATCTCCAGCCGTTTCAGGCCGGCGGCGGCGAGGATGATGGCGTCGTATTCACCTGCATCCAGCTTGGCGAGGCGGGTGTTGACGTTGCCGCGCAGGTCGCGGATCACCAGATCCGGACGGGCGGCGCGCAGCTGGCACTGGCGGCGCAGGCTGGAGGTGCCGACCACGGCGCCCAGGGGCAGCGCATCGATCTGTTTGAAGCAGTTGGAAACGAAGGCATCGCGGGGATCTTCCCGCTCGCAGATGGTGTGCAGACCCAGCCCCTCGGGGAAGTCCACCGGCACGTCTTTCATGGAGTGAACGGCGATGTCGGCACGGCCCTCCAGCATGGCAGTCTCCAGCTCCTTGACGAACAGTCCCTTGCCGCCGACCTTGGCGAGCGGCGTATCCAGGATCTTGTCACCCTGAGTGCTCATGGGCACCAGTTCGACCTGCAGATCGGGATAGAGGGCCTCCAGCCGATCTTTCACAAAGTTGGCCTGCCACAGGGCCAGTGGGCTCTTGCGAGTGGCGATTTTCAGGGTTCGGGCTGCCATATCAATCAGTTGTTTCATCTTTAGAAGGAAAACGATCTTACCACCCTTTGCAGGGGCTTTCATGGCGCAGCCAGCAAAAGCGGGGCCAGGTTCAAAAAAGGTGGCTGAAAATGATTTTCATTAAGTCATAATGATATGTTAACTGTTTGAAATTTATTATTTTTATTGCTTTCCAATGATACAGTTGTGAGGCTCGTCATAAATAATCCGGTGATTCCGTGCGGGCTTGTTTACCACGGCTGTTTGCATTGTTAACATGATCACACTTTTTTGACGTCTCCCCGTTTTGGTGCGTCATTTCTCTTCCCGTCAAAGGCAGGGCATTGCTGGTAAAACTCGACACGCTGGTGGCGCGCTACGACGAACTCAATCGTCTCAAAACGCAACGAGCGCTGGATCTCATGAGTCGCTATGGGCAGCAGGTCTTCCAATTGCTGCCAGTCATGCTGCACTTCAATCATCCTCTCTTACCCGGCTATGTGGCAGGGGATGTGCCTCATGGTATCTGGAGTTTTGTCGCCAACGAGGCTCAGCAAGCCTTCATCAACGATCTGTGCCAGAACGCCAACTGTCAGGGTGGCCTCAATACCCACGACAAGTCGATCCAGGGCCTCTACTCCATGGGCAGCACCTCGTCCATTGGTCAGTGCTGCCACTCGGATCTCGACATCTGGGTCTGCCACGTGGCGGGTTTGTCGCAGGAGCGGCTGGCGCTGCTGGATCTCAAGTGCCAGCAACTGTCCATGTGGGCCGAGCAGCGCGGCGTCGATCTCAACTTCTTCCTGATCCCCGAAGACAAGTTCCGCCAGCGCAACGATGCCCAGATGCAGGGGGAGAGCTGCGGCAGCGCCCAACACCTGCTGTTGCTCGACGAGTTCTACCGCAGCGCCATGCACATCGCTGGCAAGCGCCTGCTCTGGTATCTGGTCCCCGCCGAGTATGACGATCACTACGATGAGTATGTGAATGGCCTGTTTGCCCATGGCAAGCTGAGTCAGGACGACTGGCTCGATCTCGGTGGTTTCAATCGCATTCCGGCCGAGGAGTATTTCGGCTCCGCCCTGTGGCAGCTCTACAAGGGTATCGATTCCCCTTATAAAGCCGTGCTCAAGTCGGTGTTGATGGAGGCTTACTCCCACGAGTACCCCGATACCCGTCTGTTGTCGGTGACCAGTCGTGACTGGTTCCAGCACAACGAGGGCATGCACTACCGACTCGACAACTACTGCCTGATGCTGGACAAGGTGACCAACTACCTCAAGTCCATCGGCGACATGCAGCGGCTCGATCTGGTGCGTCGCTGTTTCTACCTCAAGGTGTGTGATGGCCTGAGTCATCCGAAAGAGGAGCACAGCCCGAGCTGGCGCCGCGAGCAGATGGCCCAACTGGTGGCCTATTGGGGTTGGAGTCCGGAGCGGTTGCACCACCTGGATCATCGCCAGGAGTGGAAGGTCGAGGACGTCAAGGTGGCTTACGCCGAGTTGCTGGAAGCCCTGATGCAGAGCTATCGCAACCTCATTCAGTTTGCCCGGCGCAACAACATCAGCGAGTCCATCAACCCGGAAGACATCGGTATCTTGTCGCGCAAGCTCTACGCCGCCTTCGAGAGCCTGCCGGGCAAGGTGCAGCGCATCAACCTCAAGATAGCGCCAGACTTGAGCGAGCCGGATCTGAGTTTGGTGCAGGTGCCGCACGGTCGCCTGAACCGCGCCGGCTGGTACCTCTACAAGCATTCGCTGGAGCCGGCAGACATCATAGGCCGGGCGCCGCTCGAATATAACGGCTACATCAGCAAGCTGGTGGCCTGGGCTTACTTCAACGGTCTGCTGACGCCCCAGTCCCGGGTACACCTGTTCAATCAGGGCTCGGATCTGCACATCGACAACTTGCACCAGTTCTGTCGCGATCTGTCCGATACCTTCCCGGTCAAGTATCCGCTCGCCACCAACCTGGCCCTCAGCCGCCCCTGCGAGATCCATCAGCTCTCCATCTTCCTCAATCTGGAGACGGATCCCAGCAGCCACTGGGTGGGACAGGTGATCGAGTTCGATGCCAATGCCGCCGATGTCTTCTCGTTCGGTCGCAACCAGGAGTGTCTGGTGGGCTCGGTGGACCTGGTCTATCGCAACTCCTGGAGCGAGATCCGCACCCTGCATTTCCAGGGGGAAGAGGCGGTGGTCGATGCGCTCACCACTATCCTCGGCAAGATGCATCAGGATGCCGCGGCCCCCGAGATGATCGAGGTGTTCTGCTACAGCCAGCACTTCCGCTCCCTAGTGCGTTCCCGCTTCCAGATGCTGCTTGCCGAGTGCATCGAACTGCGCCTCGCCCGTGACAAGCAACAGCTGGTCAAGACCCTGGCGCTCGGCAAGGAGAAGTACGGCATCTTCTTCGAGCGGCGCGGGGTGTCGGTCAAGAAGCTGGAAAACGCCATCGACTTCTACCGCCACATCTCCCACAACAAGCTGGATCACCTGCCGCTGCGCCTCGACAAGACCCACAGTCAGCACCTGCCCGGCATAGTGGACAGCTACGCCAGCGAAGGGTTGGTGCAGTTCTTCTTCGATACCCGGGATGCCGGCACCAACATCTATATCCTGGATGAGGCGAACCGGGTGGAGATCTACCAGCATTTCGCCGGCAACAAGGATGAGCTGGTGCAGGGGGTGAACCGCTTCTACACCTCGGGGCATGAGCGTTTCAGCAATGCGGGCCAGTTCAGCAACTTCAACCTGCCCCAGTACTATGAGATCGTGCAGACCGGTGATGAGTTGGAGGTGATCCCCTACCGCAGCCAGAGCCCGCAGCGTAATCATCCTGGTCCGGCACGCGAAGTAGGGTAATATCCTGCTGAATTATTGGTGAAGCAAACAAAAACGGCCTGCAGATGCAGGCCGTTGTCTTATCCGGGAGAGCTTAGCGTCAGCCGCCGAGGCGGGCCAGCAACCAGTGACGGATGTCGCCGAGTTGCGGGCGGCAGATCTCGTGACGCATGGGGTATTCGTGCCACTCGGGGGTCAGCCCCGCCGCTTCCAGCCGGTTCTTCGCGTCCCAACCCATGGAGAGGCTCACCACATCGTCATAGATGCCGTGCATGTAGCAGATAGGCAGGTTGCGGGCGGCGTCGCTCATCTCGCCAAGCAGAGCGTCTGGCGCCGCCAGATAGGTGGACATGCAGAGCAGGCCCGCCAGAGTCTGAGGACAGCGCAGGGCGGTGAAGGAGGCGATGACGCCGCCCTGGGAGAAGCCCGCCAGTATGATGCGCTCGGGGGCGAAGCCCTCGGCGATCAGGCTATCCAGTACGCCCTGGATGCGGGCGGCAGATTCCCGCACATGGGACTCCACGGCGCGATCGGCCGGCTGCTCGAAGCTCTTGATATCGTACCAGCCGCGCATCTTGTGGCCCATGTTGATGGTGATGGGCCGCTCGGGCGCATCAGGCAGCAGATGACGGATGGGCAGGGAGGCGGGCAAGTCCAGCGCCTCGACCAGCGGGGCCAGCCCGGCGCCGGAATCCCCCAGCCCGTGCAGCCAGATTACCGCGTGGCGAGCGCCATCGGGATGCAGATCTATCATGCGAATACCACTGGCTCACCGGCCTGGGTGGTGCAAGCACGGGTCAGCAGGGCCTTGAGCTCCTCGCCGAAGCGGTTGTCTATCCAGCTTTCGCCGCGCAGCTCGAAGTGAAAACCGTTCTCGCGGGTGGCAACCCAGATCTGGTGCAGGGGCTCCTGCTTGTTGATGATGACCTTGGTCTTGTTCTCGAAGCTCAGGGTCAAGACCCCGCCGGCTCGCTCGCAGTCGATATCCGGATATCCCTCGTCGATAACGTCTTCCACATACTGGAAAAAGGTGTCTGTCAGGGCGTGATACTCGTGATCCTTCATCGGTTTATCCTGTTGCTTTTAACAATGTGAGTGCGATTATAGAGGGCCAAAAATTTTTTCGCAGCGAACCATTATGATTACCCAGTTCACCAAGTGTCTGCTTGCCGCATTTCTGTCTCTTGGGTTGGTCGCCTGTGGCCTGACGGGGCCGCTCTATATGCCGCCCGCCGAGCAACCTGCCCCTGTTGAGCAGCCAAAGCCTGCTCCGTCCAAGACAGAGAGTACACCGCAAGCTGCCTCGCCTGCGACCGCCAAACCGGCCTCCGAGGCCGCGCCGCAATAATCTAGGAAGGAACCGCCCCTTGGATCACTTTAACTACGACGCCGACGGCCAACTGCAGGCCGAGCAGCTGTTGCTGCAACAGCTCGCCGAACAATACGGCACACCGCTCTATGTCTACTCCCGCGCCACCCTGGAGCGTCACTGGCACGCCTTCGATCAGGCGGCCGGCGATATCCCCCATCTGATCTGCTATGCGGTCAAGGCCAACTCCAACCTGGCACTGCTCAACCTGCTGGCCCGTCTGGGCTCGGGCTTTGACATCGTCTCCGGCGGGGAGCTGTCGCGGGTATTGGCGGCGGGCGGTGATCCGGCCAAGGTGGTCTTCTCCGGTGTGGCCAAGAGCGAGGCCGAGATGCGCCTCGCGCTGGAAAAAGAGATCTTCTGTTTCAACCTGGAGTCCGAAGCCGAGCTGGATCGCCTGAACCGGGTGGCGGGCAGCATGGGCAAAACCGCGCGGGTCTCGGTGCGGGTCAATCCCGACATCGATGCCGGCACCCATCCCTACATCTCAACCGGCCTCAAGCAGAACAAGTTCGGCATTCCCATCGAGCAGGCCCCCGCCATCTACCGCAAGGCCGCGGCCATGGCCCACATCGAGATCAAGGGGGTGGATTGCCACATCGGCTCCCAGCTCACTGAATTGAATCCCTTTATGGAGGCGGCGGACAAGCTGCTGCGGCTGATCGACGAGCTGGCGGCCGAAGGCATTCATATCCATCACCTGGACGTGGGCGGTGGCCTCGGGGTCAATTATGGCGCCGAGCAGCCACCGCATCCCACCGAGTATGCCGAGGCGCTCAAGCAGAAGCTGGCTGGCCGCAAGCTGACCCTGCTGTTCGAGCCGGGCCGTGCCATCGTCGCCAACGCCGGCGTGCTGCTGACCCGGGTGGAATACCTCAAACCCGGTGAGACCCGCAACTTCGCCCTGATCGACGCCGGCATGAACGATCTGCTGCGCCCCTCTCTCTATGGCGCCTGGATGAACATCATCGAGGTGGATAACAACACGACCCATGAGAAGGCGCTCTACGATGTGGTGGGACCGGTGTGCGAGACCGGTGACTTCCTCGGCAAGGAGCGCAGCCTGGCTATCGCTGAGGGCTCCCTGCTGGCGGTACGCTCCGCCGGTGCCTATGGCTTCACCATGTCTTCCAACTACAACACCCGCCCCCGCGCCGCCGAGGTGCTGGTGGACGGCGACAAGGCATTCCTCATTCGGGAGCGTGAGCCGCTGGAATCACTCTGGCAGGGCGAGCATCTACTGCCCTGAGAGCCGGATGATGTTGGAGTTTTCCAGACGTTCCGCCAGTGAGTCGAGAGCGTGAGCCGTTGACCTATCGCCGGTGTGGTGAGCATTTACTGCCCAAAGGGTACAGGAACGCAGGATGTTGATAGATTTTTCCAAGATGCATGGGCTGGGCAATGACTTCATGGTGGTGGACGGTGTCACCCAGAAGGTGTTCTTCAGCAATGATGTCATCAAGAAGCTGGCGGATCGCCACTTTGGCATCGGCTTCGATCAGCTGCTGCTGGTGGAACCACCCTATGATCCCGAACTCGACTTTCACTATCGCATCTTCAATGCCGACGGCAGCGAGGTGGAGCAGTGTGGCAACGGCGCGCGCTGTTTCGCCCGTTTCGTGCGGCTGAAGGGACTGGTCAACCGGGATCGCATCTCGGTCAGCACGGCCCGTGGCCGCATCACCCTGCAGCTTGAGGGTGAAAACCAGGTGACGGTCAACATGGGGGTGCCCCAGTTTGAACCGGGCAAGGTGCCATTTCGGGCCCAGAAGGCGGAGAAAACCTATCTGCTGCGGGCGCAGGAACACACTGTGATGTGTGGCGTCGTCTCCATGGGCAACCCACACTGCGTCATCGAGGTACCCTCGGTGGACGATGCCCCTGTATTGACCCTGGGGCCCATCCTGGAGCGACACGAGCGTTTCCCGGAGCGGGTCAACGTCGGCTTCATGGAGATGGTCAACGCCACCGAAATCCGTCTGAGGGTGTTCGAGCGCGGGGTGGGCGAGACCCTGGCCTGCGGCACCGGCGCCTGCGCGGCGGCGGTGATCGGCATCAGCCAGGGCAAGCTCAAGGAGCGGGTTACCGTCAGCCTGCCGGGTGGCACGCTGACCATCGCCTGGAAGGGGCCGGGCCAGCCGGTCTACATGACAGGACCCGCCGAGCACGTGTTCGATGGCCAGATAGAGCTATAAGTATTGGGGGCCTTGCCCCCTCTGCACAACGATAATGTCAGGGCCCTGTGCCCTTTTTCTATGATGGACCAACCAAGTTATGAGCGAACTCAAACGGCAGGAGCAACTGGTGGACGAAGCCACTGTGCTGGAGTACCTGGCCCGTTATCCCGAGTTTTTCCAGCGCCACGCGGCCATGCTGGACCGGATCCGCATTCCCCATGAGCGCAAGGGTTCAGTTTCCCTGGTGGAGCGGCAGATGGATCGGCAGCGCGAGCGCATCGAGCAGCTGGAGCAGGAGATCACCGAACTGATGGGGATCGCCAGCGAGAATGAGCGGATCTTCCGGGTCTACGCCGATCTCTATGGCGAGATCTACGGCTGCCAGACGCTGTTCGAGCTGAGCGTGGCCATGGGCAAGGCCTTCGTGCAGCGGCTGCGACTGACCGAGCTGCGGCTCTGGCTCAATCCAAAGAAATTTCAGCTCAGCGGTCCGGAGCAGCGTTTCCTCGCGGACGGCAAACAACTCGATCAACTGCTGGGTCAGCGTCTGCCGGGGACGGATTACTACTTCGGCCGGCTCAACCAGAGCGAGAAACAGGCGCTGTTTGGCAATGATGTGCTGGTCAACTCCGTGGCCCTGATGCGACTCGGCGATCTCGGCGTGCTGGCCTTCGCCAGCTCGGATCCCAGTCACTTCGCCCCTCACAACGACACCCTGCTGCTGGGTCAGCTCGGCCGTCTGCTGCAACTGCGTCTGCCCGAGCTGGCCCGTGGCTAAGGCGCCAGCCAGATCACCCACCAAGGCGCAGCCGCCTGCCGCCGAACCCCTGCCGGCCGCGCTGGCTGACGAGTTGACGGCCTTTATCGAATACCTGCGCGTCGAGCGCCAACTCAGCCCGCACACCCGCAGCAACTACGAGGCGCACCTGCAGGCCATGGCCGCCGAGCTGGTGCGCCTCGGCTTGCGCGACTGGGCCAGGCTCGAGGCGACTCAGGTACGCAGCCTGGTGACCCGGATGCACAAGGCGGGGCTTGCCCCTCGATCGCTGGCCACCAAGGTCTCGGCCCTGCGCAGTTTCTGCGACTGGCAGGTGCGCCAGGGGCGGCTGGTGGCCAACCCGGCCCGTGGCATAGTGACCCCCAAACAGGGGCGACCCCTGCCCAAGAACCTCGACGTGGACGAGATGTATCAGCTGCTCAACATCACCGATGAGCAGGATCCGCTGGCGGTGCGGGATCGCGCCATCATGGAGCTGATGTACTCCTCCGGCCTTCGTCTGGCCGAGCTGGTGGGGCTCAACCTCACGGACATCAAGCTCGACGAGCGGCAGCTCAAGGTGACCGGCAAGGGCTCCCGGGAGCGGGTGCTGCCCATGGGGCGGATGGCGGTGGAGTGGCTGCAAAAGTGGCTTAAAGTGAGACCCCTGCTGGCGGGGGATGAGGCGCTAGCGCTGTTCGTTTCCAAACGCAAGCAGCGGTTGTCGGCCCGATCCGTGCAGGAGCGGCTCGATGGCTGGGGCAACAAGCAGGCGCTCAATGCCCACGTGCATCCCCACAAGCTGCGCCACAGCTTCGCCACCCACATGCTGGAGAGTTCCGGCGATCTGCGGGCGGTGCAGGAGCTGCTGGGCCACGCGGATCTCTCCACCACCCAGATCTATACCCACCTGGATTTCCAGCATCTGGCCAAGGTCTATGACAGTGCCCACCCCAGAGCAAAGCGGGATACCACAGATCCAGAGGATGCGTGATGCCCCTTTATCGTTGCAGGCTGCTATCTGGCAATGGGTATGACAGCGTCCAATTCGCCAGGGCCAAGCGAGATCCCGCCACCCCAGAAGATGAGTGAAGCGGGCCCGCGCCTGATATAAGCGAGAGGAGAGACAATGCAGTTTTATCGTCGTTGGCAGCCGGTGGCCGCCATCTCGTTCGATCTCGACGACACCCTCTATGACAACGGCCCCGCCATTGCGCGCGCCGAGCAGTGGATGCTGAGCCATCTGCGCAGCGAATTTCTGGCCACCGCTATGCTGGACAAACCGCGCTGGCTTGCCCTCAAACGCGACCTGCTGCTTGCACATCCTGAACTGCGCCACGACGTCAGCCTGGCGCGCCAATATGGCATCCGCGAGGCCCTGGTGCAGGGGGGGATGGCGATGGTGCAGGCCGAACACGAGGCCGAGCGGGTGTTTGCCGCCTTCCTGGCCGAGCGTTCAAACATCGAGGTGAGCACGGCGACCCATGCCCTGCTGGCACGCCTCGCCGCGCGCTACCCGCTGGTGGTGATCACCAACGGCAACCTGGATCTGGTACAGGCCGGGTTGAGCGACTATTTCACCCTGGTCTGCAAGGCCGGAGCGGGGGCTAGGATGAAGCCGGCCCCGGACATGTTCCTGCAGACGCAGGCTGCCCTCAAGCTACCCGCCAACCAAATACTGCACGTGGGAGATCACCCAGAGAGCGATGTGCTGGGGGCCAGGCTGCACGGTTTTCGGGCCGCCTGGCTCAACGAGCATGGGGCGCCCTGGTCATCCTTGCAGCAGCTGCCGGATGTGGAGCTGTACAGCTTAAGCGAGCTGGCCGAACTGCTGCTCTGAGGGCGCTGCTGCTGCGTTATTTGCGGCAGATCAGTCCGATCAACTCATGGGGGCTGGCCTCATTGACTCGGCAATAGCTGATGCCTGAGGGCAGCGCCTGTTGCAGTGTGATGGCGCTGTCTTGATAGTGACAAACCAGGTAGAAGGGGCGGACATTGCCTCCGTCCAGGCTCCAGTAGTGGGTCTCGCTGCTGTCACCGTTGTCCGGTTTGAGCTGCGCCAGCTCGGCGGGATCCCCATCGAACAGGGCGAGATTGTCGAGTCTGTGGCTCAGGCGCTCGCTCGGCTGACCATGCAAGTCCCGACTCACTCCCTGCCAACCTGCGGCTGTGCTCAGCAGTTGCTGCCTGCTCTCTATCTGGGGCGGGCAGTCAAATTGCAGGCTGGCGCCGAGGGCCATGGCCATCAGTAACATAATGTGGTCTCGCAAAAGGGGGAGGTGCCCATGCTAGCGCATCGGCATCGGCACCGGCTCTCGCCATCCTCTGTTCGCCGCCCTGGGTCGGCTAAGTAGAAGCTGGGTAAACAGATGCGATGAAAGGGGATTTTCTTTATCCTTGGCCCGGGCTGACAAGGGAGTGCAAGGTTTGCGTTTATTGAAGAAAATCATCTGGTTGATTATCCCCATCGCCCTGACGGGCTGCGATCTGCTGAGCGACAGCTATCGGATGGAGTTTCGGGACGGATCCTGGCGCGAGATCGCAATCTCTCCCTTCTCGGATGAGGCGCGCTGGCGTGAGGGCTGCGCCACCGGCGAGATCCTAGTGGACATGACCCTGCCCCTGAAACGGGGCAAGGTGGTCAATGATCGCAAGCAACTGTTGATCGGTGGTGAGCTGTTCGAGCTGGAGGATGCCAAGTTGTATCGCGGCAATGGCATGGTGCTTGGCGAGACCCCGGATCACGTCCAGCGGGGCCTCAAGGGGATGGATGTCTGCCGGACCTTGCGCCCCGAGCGCGGGGCGCTGCCCAAACTGAAGGGTAAGGGCTTGGGCGACTAGCTCGCCTGCATGCGGCGCTCGCGACAGGCGGCACCGAAGGCTTCGAACAGCTTGATGGAGTGGGGGTTTTCGCTCGCCTTCCACTCCGGATGCCACTGTACCGCCAGGGTGAACTGGGGCAGCTCGGGGGCATAAATGGCCTCGATCAAACCATCTTCGGCATAGGCCAGTGGTGCCAACCCCTTGGCCAGCGTCTTGATCCCCTGACCGTGCAAGGAGTTGACCGGGATCTGCTCCTGCCCCATCAGCTCGGCAAACCAGCTGCCGGGCACCAGGCTGACCTGATGGCTGTGACCATACTGATCTTCCACCGGATCGTCCGCATCCTCTCTGTGATCCGCATAGCCGGGTTCGTTATAGACCTTCTGATGAATGTCGCCGCCGAGGGCCACGTTGATCTCCTGCATGCCGCGGCAGATGCCGAGCAGCGGCAGCCCCCTGTCGATGGCGGCGCGCACCAGTGGGATATCGAACAAGTCCCTGTCTCTGTCCTGGGTCTTCTCCGGGGTCAGGTTCTCCTGGCCGTAGAGGGCGGGATCTATGTTGGATCCGGCGCCGCTCAGGTAGACGCCATCGGCCAGGTCCAGATATTGCTCCAGATCCTCGGCGCCGCAGCAGGTCGGCACCAGCAAGGGCACGCAGCCGCTGATCTCCACCAGGGGGGTGATGTATTTGTGGGTCATGACCTGGTAGGGATGGCCGTTACGGGGCTGGGCCCCCATGGTCATCAGCACGACGGGTTTGGTATGGGTACTTGGCATAGGTCACCTTGGCTATCCTTGTCTGGTGTCTCATCCTGCGCCTTGGGAAGGCCCTTGCCGCGGCTGAGCAGCAAGGGCATGCCTCAAGGCATGGTCATGGGATCCGGGTCACGCCGCAGTACCAGAATCGTCGGTCAGCCGGGGCAGTGACAGCCTGGATCCTGATCCCAGTCTGCCAAGGCCGTTCAATATGTCAAACGAAATGATGCGTTTATGTTAATTTTGATGGTGGCTGAGCTAGCTTGAGTCCCAGTATCAGGGGCCTGAGCAGGGAGAGGGGCAGATTGGGCGGGGAATCGTGGTGGATATATTAAACATGCAGATTCTGTGGTGAAACATGCGGGGCACCCTGAGGTGCCCCGCGGGGATCAGGCATTGAGCACGAACTGCTCGATCACCCTGGCCACACCCTCGTCGTCGTTGCGACTGGTGGTGTGCTGCGCCAGCTGCTTGATCTCGTCGGTGGCGTTGCCCATGGCGACCCCGAGTCCGGCGTATTCGATCATGTGACGATCGTTACCAGCATCCCCCACGGCGATCACCTCATCTGCGGTGATGCCAAGGTGCTCGGCCAAGGCGGCGACGCCGGTGCCCTTGTTGCTCAGCTTGTTCATGAATTCGAGGAAATAGGGGGAGCTGCGCACTACGGTATAGCGCTCATAAAGCTCGGCGGGCAACTGGGCGATGGTGCGGGAGAGCAGGGGCTCCTCATCGATCATCATCACCTTCATGATCCGCTCGTCGCTTGGCAGGGTGGCGAAGTCCACCAGGTTGATGGGCATGTCTACCAGCTCGGATTCGTGCTCGGTATAGCGGCTGACCTTGGGGCTGATGAGGCCCTGGCGCACGGAGAAGCCGTGTACGTTCACCCCCAGCTCGTCGGCCAGGTGGGCGATGGCGCTGGCATCGCGGCCGGTCAGCAGCTGGCTGCGGATGATGTGCTGATCCGCCACGCGCTGCACCAGGGCGCCGTTGTAGCAGATGACGTAGTCATCCGGGCCGGTGAGGCCGAGTTCGGCCAGGTAGGCGGTCATGCCCTCCAGTGGTCGGCCCGAGGTCAACACCACGGTGACTCCCTTGGCGCGGGCGGCCGAAATAGCGGCGTGGGTACGCGGGGTGATCTGGCCTTGCGGGGTCAACAGGGTGCCATCCATATCCAATGCAATCAGCTTGTACATCATCTCACTACCTGACTCTGGCTGGCCCGCCCTATGGGGCCAAGGGGAGGCCGAGTGTAGCGAAAATCGCCGCCGGGATCACGCGTCAGTGCGCGCCCTGGCCCTTCGCCTGGCCGTGGGCTTGATAAGGGGTCAGCTGCAGTTGCTCGTCCCGGATGGCAAAATGGATGGGGCCGTGCTCGATGTCGACTCGGTTGTGGTAGTGGGCCATCTCTACCTCGACGCCGGGAAACAACCGCTGGGTGGCAATGATGTCCATGTTCGCCATCAGCGCCTGTAGCTCGGCCTGGGCCGCCACCAGCTGCTCGTCGAGGGACTTGCTCTCATCGAGCTGGCGGATGCGGATCGCTTTTATCTTCTGCAGGGTCTCGGGATTGCGCTTGTCGTGGGGCAGTTGCAATAGCCGCAGTATGAGATCCTGCAACTTGTCGAGCTGCTCTCGGCACGCCTGCTTGCGCTGGCGCAGGGCCTGCTCCTGCTCCTTCTGGCTGAAGTAGCCGCCGAGGATCTGCAGCCTGGTCCGGTTTGCCGCCGAGGCGCCGAGCACCGGGGCCATGATCAGCCGGTTGGCGATGTTGATGCCGCCGATCAGGTGACCCTTGCGCATGGCGCTGTCTCCTACCTTCAGATCCTGGCCGCTGCGGCTGTAGCAGTGGCTGAGCTGGCTCTGGATGTGAATGTCGCCGTCGGCCTCCAGCCTGGCGTACTGGGCATAGCTGGCGTGGATCTCGCCCCCAGCGCTCAGGTGGCACTGGTATTCCCCCTGTTCCGGCTTGCGGCCTATGATGCCGTTGCGCACCGTGATGGTGCCGCCCGACTCGATATAGCCGCCTTCGACGAAGCCACCGATCACCACGTCGCCACTGGTCTTGACCCGCATGCCGGGCATGACGTCCCCGGTGACCAGCAAGGAGCCTTCAAACTCCACGTGACCGTGGCGGATATCTACCTGCTTGACGCTCAGCACCTCGTCGACCTTCATGCCGGCGCGCTCCTGACAGGGCAGGCCGGGGCGAGTCGCCAGCAGCAGATCCGGATCCTCGGGGGAGAGGCAGGCCCCTTCTCCCGCGGTCATGGTGCTCTCCTTGCCGGCCTTCGCGGGCAAGGGCTGGCCGGTCACGGTGAAGCCGTCGATGCCCTGGGTGGCCGGGTGGCGCCGCATCAGCTGGGCGCCTGCCTTGACGGTGAGCAGGGTGCCGAGGTCGCGCATGTCGACCTTGCCGTGATCCAGCTCCTGGGGCTTGAGGATCCGCTCGGCCGCGGTGTCTACCAGCCGCTCGAAACGGGTATCCAGCCCGTGTTCCGCCGCCTTGCCCTGAGCGATGACGGGTTTGAGCTGGGTGCCGGGCGCTGCCGCCCCGGCGGCCTGAATGGCGGCGGCGAGCCTCGTCTCACTCACTCCCTGTTTGATCTCGCTGGCCGCCACGGCGGCTTGTAACTGCGCCAGGGTCAGGGGCTTGCCGCCCCAGTCCGCGGTGATCTGGGCGCTGGCACTCATCTTGTCGGCAGCCACCAGGATCAGCAGCCGGGCATCCTGGCGTTGGGCGATGGGAACGGGGGCATGGGAGGGGGCATCCGGCTGGGTCAGCAGGGCGTTGAGCAGACTGACTCCCTGCCGTATCCCCTCGGTCAGCGGTTGGTAGCGGCGGCAATTGGAGGCCAGCAGCAGGGTCCGGACATCGGCCTCGGTGACGGGAGTGGTGAGGCCGGGGGCGATGCGCAGACAGACATAGGTCATGTCCGTCGACAGCTGAAACCACGCTTTGCTTAACACCGGGATCCTCCTTCGTTGTCTCGAACCGGCTTGCCCTTGCGGATGACGGGGCGAAACCCCCACCAAAAGCCGATGCCATCTTGGCAGCTCTGGTTTGCAGTATTCGGACATTTCTCCTTCCGGGTCAACGAGCTGAATACAAATGGGTGAGCTGGATTGAGGAAATCCTGCGTGACAATGGGTATGCTGGCGATAGCTATATCAATTGCATCCCCTCCCGGCGTGATACCGCCGCAGGGAGGGGGTGACGGCCTGCGAAAGGAGCTCCCATGCTGCGTGTTTGTCTGCTGTTCACCGCATTACTCGGCCTGCTCAGCGGCTGCCAGCCCGATAGCCGGGGGGCAGCGCTCGGCACCCTGGAGCGGGATCGGGTGCAGCTGACCGCGACCGCCAACGAGATAGTGCGGGCCTTGCCGGTGGCGGAAGGCAGCCAGGTCGAGAAGGGCGCCGTGCTCGTTCAACTCGATGACCGCCGCCAGCAGGCGGTGCTGGCCCGCGCCCGCGCCGAGGAGGCGAGCGCCAGGGCGGCGCTGGCTCGCATGACCAATGGCGAGCGGCCGGAAGACATCGCCGCCGCCCGCGCCAGTCTCGACAAGGCCCATGCCAATCTCAGGGAGGCGGAACGCAGCTTCCAGCGCACCGAGCGGCTGGTGATGCAGAAATTGCAGAGCCCCTCAGATCTGGACAAGGCGCGCGCCGTCCGGGATGGTGCCCTGGCCGAGCGGGATGGCGCCCGCCAGCAGCTCGACAAACTGACCCGGGGTGTGCGAACCGAAGACATAGACGAAGCCACTGCCAAACTCGCATCCGCCAGCGCAGATGTGGCGCTGGCTGAACGTGAATTAGCAGATCTCACCATAATTGCCACCCGCTCCGGTCGCCTCGACAGTCTGCCTTACAACCTCGGCGAGCGGGTCCCGGTCGGCGCTGTGCTGGCGATCCTGCAGGCGGACAGCGCGCCCTACGCCCGGGTCTATGTGCCCGAGACGGCGCTGGCTGACTACCGGGTTGGCGACACCATAGTGGTGAACGTCGACGGGGTGAACGAGCCCCTGCGCGGCCGGTTGCGCTGGATTTCGAAAGAGTCGGCCTTCACCCCCTATTACGCCCTCAACGAGCAAGACAGAGCCCGGTTGGTCTATCTGGCGGAGATCGATCTGCCGGATGCCAAGGCGTTGCCGAGCGGCCTGCCGCTGCAGGCGGAGCCGGCTCATGAGTGAGCTGGCGATCAGGGCCCAGGGGGTGAGCCGCCGCTTCGGTGACTTCCTCGCCGTGGACGGGCTGGAGCTGGAGGTGCCCAAGGGGCAGATCCAGGGCTTTCTCGGTCCCAATGGCTGCGGCAAGTCCACCACCCTGCGCATGCTGACCGGCCTGCTCACCCCCAGCGCCGGCGAGATCGAGGTGCTGGGGCTCGCCATCCCCAAACAGGCCGAGGCGCTGCGTCGGCGCATCGGTTACATGACCCAGAAATTCTCCCTCTACGACGAGCTGACCGCCTGGGAAAACCTGGAGTTTATGGGGCGGATCCACGGCATGGGCAGCCAGGCCCTGAGCGCCCGGCTGCACGAGCTGCTGGCGACCTATGAGCTGACCCCGCTGGCGCGGCGCCGGGCAGGGGCCATGAGCGGCGGCCAGAAGCAGCGGCTGGCGCTGGCGGCGGCGGTGATCCACAGCCCGGACTTGCTGCTGTTGGACGAGCCCACCTCGGCGGTGGATCCGCAGAACCGGCGCGACTTCTGGGAAAAGCTGTTCGACTTGAGCGAAGGGGGCACCACCATCCTGGTCACCACCCACTACATGGATGAGGCGGAGCGCTGCCACGGCCTCGCCATCATGGAGGCGGGCAAGGTGCGCGCTCAGGGCTCCCCCCAGGCGCTGATGGAGGGGATGAGTACCCGGGTGGTGGAGGTGCAGGCCAATGATCTGCGGCTGCTCAAGCAGCAGCTGTTGCAACTGGCGCCGGTGCGCTCCGCCGCCCAGCTCGGCCAGCGGCTGCGGGTGCTGGTAGACAAGGAGCTGGCGGATCCCGTGCGCTGGTTGCAGCAGGCCTGTCCGGCCCTGGCGGATGCCAGCCTGGCCCCGGTCAGACCCAGCCTGGAAGACGTCTTTGTCAGCTGCACCGGTCAGGAGCGCAGGGCATGAACAGGGCTCCGTTCTCATTGCATCCGAGTGAACCGCTTTCCCCCCTCATCCCCAGCCCTTCTCCCGCGAGGGGAGAAGGGGGCTGTTCGGGGCTGCGCGCAAGCGCCTTGAGTTACCTGCTTGTGTGTCAGTCAAAACATCGAGTGACAGTCAAACTGCGGCGCCCATGCACACTCGAGCGGTTCCCTCTCCCCTTGGGAGAGGGCCAGGGTGAGGGGAATCAGGGTATCTACAGCATGTGGAAGCAGCACTATGAATAGCCTGCGCCGGCTCTGGGCCATTACCCAGAAGGAGCTGAGGCAGCTGTCGCGGGACAAGCTGACCTTTGGCATGGTGGTGATGATCCCCCTGCTCCAACTGCTGCTGTTTGGCTACGCCATCAACACCGACGTGCGCCAGATCCCGGCCGGGCTGGTGGACATGAGCCAGAGCGTGTCGGGGCGGCTGTTGGTGGAGGCGGTCAAGGCTACCCAGGTGGTGCACATCAAACAGCGCTACGTGGGATTGCAGGAGGCGGAAGCCGCGCTGACCCGCGGCGAGGTGCGCGCCGTGCTGGTGCTGCCATCAGATCTGAGTCGTCGCCTGAGCGACGGCGAGCGAGTAGGCCAGTGGCTGGTGGATGGCTCGGATACCGTCATCGCCGGTGCCCTGCTCGGCCTGCGCGCCATGCCCCTGGGGGAGCTCAAGCCAGGGGTCGAAGTTACGCCCCCCACCTTCGAGACGGTGCTCTACTTCAACCCCTCCCGCCGGGCGGCAGTCAACATAGTGCCCGGTCTGCTCGGGGTGATCCTCACCATGACCATGATCATGTTCACCTCGGCGGCCATAGTGCGCGAACGCGAGCGCGGCAACCTGGAGCTGCTCATCACCACCCCGGTCAGCTCGCTGGAGCTGATGATCGGCAAGATCCTGCCCTATATAGTGGTGGGGCTGATCCAGGTGGTCATCATCCTCGGCCTCGGCCACCTCATCTTCGCGGTGCCCATCAATGGCGCCCTGAGCCAGGTGCTGCTGGCGACCCTGCTGTTTATCGCCGCCAGCCTGACCCTGGGGCTGCTCATCTCCACTCTGGCCCAGACCCAGTTGCAGGCGATGCAGATGACGGTGTTCATCCTGCTGCCGTCGATCCTGCTGTCGGGTTTCATGTTTCCCTATGAGGGGATGCCGGTACCGGCTCAGTGGGTCGCCGAGGTGCTGCCCGCCACCCACTTTATGCGGTTGATCAGGGGCATAGTACTGAGGGGTGGCGACATGGCGGATCTGCTGCCGGACGTGCTCTGGCTGGCGGGTTTCACCCTGCTGATGCTGACCCTGGCCGCTCGCCGCTTCAAGAAGAGCCTGGATTGACTGGAGGTCGGCCGGCCTTCTCGGGCTGGCCGACATCCTTGTCTAGCGGTGAATTCGGTGCTGTATGAGTCGTAAATAACGTGCAATACGGACATTTTGTGGAATAAATGACTGTAAAAGTGATATTTTTGCGACATTCGTCTTGCTCATTGCGGCGCGAGAGATTCTAATCTGCCGCCCGGTCTTGCCGGGCCAGCACCCCATCCGTCCATCTCTTGCTCCATCGAACCCCATCATGACCGCCCAAGGCCACCTGCTGTTTTCCGTTACCTGCACCCTGCTTGCCCACCAGTTGCAGCTCACCCCGGCCTTGGCCGATGCCAGCCTCTGGCAGTTGGTGCCCATCGCCCTGGCCAGTGCTTTGCTGCCGGACCTCGATCACCCCAACTCCCTGCTCGGCCGACGCCTGCCCTGGATCTCGGGGCCGCTATCACGGCTGTTTGGTCATAGGGGCTTCACCCACAGCCTGCTGGCGGTGGCCATGGGGATATGGGGGCTGGCGCAGTTCCAGGCACCCGGCATGGTCTCGGGGGTGGTGAAGGATGCGCTCATCATCGGCTATCTCAGCCATCTGCTGGGGGACTGGCTCACCCCGGCAGGCATCCCCCTGTTCTGGCCGCTGCGCCAGCGCTACCGCCTGCCTTTTCTGCCGCTCAAGAGCGGGAGCGGCTACGAGACCAGTTTCTGTCTGTTGACCCTGGCGCTGGCGGGCTATTGGGTGCATGTCGGGACGGCGTTCAGCGGGTTCGCGGCGCTGATACCGGCGCTGTCTGCGGGCTGATCGCAAGACGTAGCCGGGCCCTGCGGCAAGCCGTCTGTCAGCGTCACTCCCGGCGCGTCGCCGTCCTGGGCAGGGTGAGGTAATCGGTGATCACCGGCAGGCCCGAGAGGTGCCTGCGCAGCATGTCGAGGGCGGCGAAGGCGAGGATCTTGCGACCGCTGTCCGGATCCGGGTGGCTGAGCTTGAGGGTCTGGCCAATCGACTCGCCATCGGCGCAGAGCAGCAATGGCACCCCGTCCGGCCCCGCCGTACCTATCGTCAGGCTCAGTCCCTCATCGCTTCCCTCCAATAGCGCGAGATCGCTGGCAAGCTGCTGGCTAAAGTGTGCATCGAGATAAGGGTGCTCGTGACACGCATCGAGCAGGGCGCCCCGGCTCTCCCCCTCGAACAGGGTCAAGGATCGCGGCCCCAGCAGGGCGAGGATCTGGCGGGCCGGATCCTGATCCCCGCGCCCTACCAACCAGGACTGGATCTCGCTGAGCAGGCGCGCCTCGGCGGCATTCATGTCGGCGGCGCTCGCGCCGTGGCCGATGAGTTTCAGCTCGATGAGCGGCATGGACGAGCGATAACCGAGCTCGATACCGGCCGGCCAGGGGGCTGCGTCCAGCTTGTCGCTCAATGCCGATTCCGAGATGCCGAAGGTATAGAAACGGCGCAGCTCGGTGTCAGTCTGCTCCCCGGCCAGGGCCTTCAAGCGCGGCACTATCTGCTCGCGCACCATCTGCTTGAACTCGAACGGCACGCCCGGGGTGAAGAACAGTTGGCTCAGGCCATGGCTGGCCGGATGGCGGACCAGGAAGCCGCAGGCGGTGCCGACCGGATTGTCGAGGACGTCGCAGCCCTGAGGCAGCCAGGCCTGCTTGGCGTTGCTGTCTGGCATGGCGCGGCCCCGGCTGGCGTAACGCACCGCTATGGTGGCGAGCCAGTCGGGATAGAGCGTCAGCGGCTGGGCAAACGCCTCTGCCGCCGCCTGGGCGGTGAGATCGTCGGCGGTGGGACCGAGCCCGCCGCATACCAGCACCACCTCGGCCCGCTCGCTGCTCTCTCGCAGCACGGCCTTCAAATCTGCGAGGTTATCCCCGACAGTGGCGCGGCGGCGCACCTGCCAGCCCTGCTCCAGCAAGAGGGCGCTGAGCCAGGCGGCGTTGGTGTCCACCACCAGACCGGTGACTATCTCGTCCCCCGTGCTGACTATCTCGATACGCATGCAAACTCCTTGGGAATTAGTGGCGGCGGCACACCCGGTCAGGGTTTGTTGTGCTCGAAGTAATAGCTGATCCGGCTGCGCGGGTTGAGGTACTCGAACACCGCCGGAGGCAGGCGTCTGGGGTGGATCACCTTGGCGATGGTGAGCTCGGCCTGCTCAAGATCGATGATGGCCGCCTCCTGGCGCGGGATGCGTGGATCGTACACCAGCACCGCGGGGTAGAGCAGGCGAGAGGCATTGACCGACATCACCAGCCCCACCTGGCCGTTGGAGAGCTGCACCACGCTGCCCGGCGGGTAGATCCCCATCAGCCGGATCAGCATGCCGAGGTAGTCGGGGTTGAACTGGGCCTTGCGCTGCTTGTAGAGGTTGCCGAGGGCCGAATAGGGCACCTTGGCCTGCAGGTGGCAGAGGTTATCGAATTCGTTGATCAGCGACACTATCTGGGTCAGTTGATCTATCTGTCCGCCCTTTAGCCCTTGTGGCCCGCTGCCATCCAGAAATTCGTGATGGTGCAGCACTATGCCCTTCGCCTCTGCCGGGAAATCCTTGGCCAGGCTGAGCAAGTCCAGGCCGTAGCGCGGGTGCTGGGCCATCAGGTTCTGCTCCGGTTTGGTCAGCGGCGTCGTCTTGCGCTGGACTTGGCTCGGGATCTTCAGCTTGCCGATGTCGTGAAACAGCGCGCCCATGCCGATCTGGCGGATGGTCTCGGCCGGCAGCTTGCACTCCCTGGCCAGCAGCATGCTGAGCACGCTGACGTTGAGGGAGTGGAAATAGAGGTTGTTGCCATCCTCGCTGTTGGAGACCAGGTGCAGCACCATCTCATCCACCGCCAGCAGTTGATCTGTCATGGCATTGATCAGCTCCCTGGCCTCGCCGATGGCGTTGAGGGGGCGGGACTGGACCTTGCTCATCACATTGCGCACCTGGGCCAGCGACTGCTGGAACTGCTTCTCGCACTGCTGCAGATCCCGGCGATAGCGTTGCAGCTGCTCGATACGGCTGACTTTCTCCTGCTGCATCTCGTGCTGACGGGCGGCGAGCGTCTGGTTATTGGCCGAGGGCGGACGAACCTGGTCGAGGGATGTGGGCGGCGTGTCGCTCTTGTCGGGGATGATGGTCACCAGCTTGAGGCCGAGCCGGCGAATGAGCTCGATCTCCTGCTCGTGTTTGATCTTGAAACTGGAGAACAGGAAGGGGTGTTCACGCCAGCCAAGGGGTAGGGAGACATAATTGCCGACTTGCAGCCGGTCTACCGAGATCTTGATACCTGTCATGGGGTTGGGCATGAGAAACACACTGAGCCGTATGCTAGTCAAAGGCGGGAGTGAATACAAAGGTATCTGATGACAGCGTGGATGCTTTATTATAGGCTTCTAGATGTCCAGACATATTTACCGATGCAGTACAGGGAGTAAGCATGCCGATCAAGATCCCGGACCAGTTGCCCGCCGCCGAAGTGTTGGGGCAGGAGAACATCTTCGTGATGACGGAATCCCGGGCCGTCACCCAGAACATCCGTCCGCTGCGGGTGCTCATCCTCAACCTGATGCCCAAGAAGATAGAGACCGAGATCCAGCTGATGCGGATGCTCTCCAACTCGCCGTTGCAGGTGGACGTGGATCTGCTGCGCATCGACGATCGGGAGTCCAAGAACACCCCACAGGCGCACCTTGAGAACTTCTATCACGACTTCGAACAGGTGCGGGGCAACAACTACGACGGCATGATCATCACGGGGGCGCCGCTCGGGCTGGTGGAGTTCGAGGAGGTGGTCTACTGGCCGCGTATCGTCGAGATCATCGAGTGGTCCCATCAGCACGTGACCTCGACCCTGTTCCTGTGCTGGGCGGTGCAGGCGGCACTCAAGGCCTTGTATGGCATGGAAAAACAGACTCACGGCGAGAAGCTGTCGGGGGTCTATCGCCACCATCGCCTTGATGAACACGAGGCGCTGCTGCGGGGGTTTGATGACGAGTTCGTCGCCCCTCACTCCCGTTATGCGGCTTTTGATGGGGATCTTATCCGCGCCCACACCGACTTGCAGATCCTGGCCGAGTCCGAGGAGGCCGGAGTCTATCTGGCGGCGACCAAGGATTGTCGCCAGGTGTTCGTCACCGGCCATCCGGAATACGATGCCCTGACCCTGGACGGGGAATATCAGCGGGATCTGGCGGCCGGGCTCACCCCCGTCATCCCGATCAACTACTACCCGAACAACGACCCCGGCCAGACGCCGCGGGCCAGCTGGCGTAGCCATGGCCATCTGCTGTTCTCCAACTGGCTCAACTACTACGTCTATCAGCTCACCAGCTATCGATTGGAAGACATCGGCAAGGTGTTCACCTACCAGCAACCCAAGGCATAGGCCCTGTCAGTCGGCTTGCGCCAGCCTGAGCGCCAGGGCGTCGAGCCAGTAGCGATGGCTGGCCAGGCTGAAGGCCCTGGGCCGACGGGCCCGGACCGCGGCCATGGCCTCCTGCTGCGGTTGACCCAGGGTCATCAGTAGGGCGGCGGCCACCAGCCCGGTGCGGCCACTTCCCCCCTTGCAGTGGATGGCTAGCTGCTTGCCGTCGCGCAGTAGCGCGATGAGCGACGGCTGTGCCTGTTGCCAGGCCTGCTCGAAGGCGGCATCGGGAGCCTGATCGTCCAGGATGGGCAGGTGGAACCAGGCCATGCCCCTGGCTTCAACCTGCTGGCCAAACTGATCCAGTACGAAGTTGGCCAGCTCGGCGCTTGTCATAAGCGTGATGACCCCATGGGCGCCAGCCAGTTGCAACTGGGCGAGGGCGTGCGCCGCAGGAACCTGCTGGGTGCCGGGACAGGGGGTGAGCAGGAGCTGGCCGTCGAGGCGTGGCACCTCCAGGCTCCAGAAGGGGTGGGATGGGTGCATGAGGCTCCTTGTCGGGTCTGACATGGTGTCAAACGAGTTTTTTGGCGCTGTGGCCGAGTGCGGCAAAGCATAGAGACAGTGATTGCCTTGTCAATCCGCGTTGTGTTCGGCCCGGTTTACGGGCAGAGTCTAAAAAAATTGAGCGATGCAAGGAGTAAAGATGAGAAACCTGGATCAACTGGATTTGGACATCCTGGCCCATCTGTTTCGCGATGCGGGCATGACCAACAAGGATCTGGCGGCCCTGGTCGGGGTGGCGCCGTCCACCTGTCTGGAGCGGGTGCGCAAGCTGCAACAGGACGGCGTGCTCAAGGGGGCCCACTGCGAGGTGGATTATCAGGCGCTGGGCGGTCATATCCAGGCCATGGTCTCCCTGCAGCTGGCCCGTCACAGCCGTCAGATCATCGATGCCTTTCGCGATGCCATCCTGGCCTTGCCCGAGGTGATCAGCCTGTTCCACATGGGGGGCAAGGACGATTTCCTGGTGCATCTCTGCGTGGCGGATACCGAGCACCTGCGCAACTTCGTGTTCGATCACTTCACCTCAAGGGAAGAGGTGGTGCACCTCGAAACCTCGCTGGTGTTCGAGCACAGATTCAGCCGCTCGCTGCCCTGCTTCACCCATCCCTGAATACCTTTCGCTGCGTGCAGCAAGCAATAAAAAAACCGCCGGCTGGCGGTTTTTTTATGTCCGAACGGTTGATCAGTTGAGCACGGTGAGGCTGTCCGGCGCCGTCTGATAGAGTCCCTGCTGGTAGGCAAGGCTGCCCCAGAGCACCAGTCCCAGCGCAGCTTCCTTCATGTCGTCGGGTTGCTGCGCCGGGGTGAGGCGCTGGCTGGCCGCGTCATACTGATAGCCCTCGGCTGGGCGCTCCGGCTGCAGTATCACCACGTCCTTGCCCTGCATCAGGGCGAAGTTCTCGTCGTACTGCATGATGGCGCGCCCCGGCCAGTCGTCCGGCATGCGGGTCAGATCCTTGCCCAGCATGGGGTAGTCGGCGCTTATGCCCATCAGGGAGAGCAGGGTCGGCGCCATGTCTATCTGGCTCACGATGCGCTGATCCTGGCGAGGCTGTATTCCCTCGCCGACGATGACGCCGGGAATGTGGAAGCGGGGAATGGGCACCAGGTTGGCGCCACTGACCCGGCTGTCGTGATCGGCGATGACCAGGAACAGGGTATCCTTCCAGTAGTCCGACTGGCGGGCCTTCTTGAAGAACTCGCCGACGGCGTAGTCCGCATACTTGGCGGCGTTGTTGCGCGTCTGCTTGGGCTGCTCATAGAGCGCGATGCGATCGTCAGGGAATTCGAACGGATCGTGGTTGCTGGAGCTGAATACCAGGCTGAAGAAGGGTTTGCCCTGCTTGCTGAGGGCCCGGAAGGTCTCGTCTGCCTTGGCCATCAGGTCTTCATCGGAGGCGCCCCATGAGCCTTCAAACACCGGGTTCTCGAAGTCCTTCTGCTCGACGATGTGGCTGAAACCATTGCCGAGGAAGAAGCTGCGCATGTTGTCGAAGTGGCTCTCGCCACCGTAGATGAAGCTGGTGCTGTAGCCCCGCTGCTTGAGCAAATCCGCGATGGTGAAGAAGTTGGTCTGGCTCTTGCCGAGCTTGACCACGGCCTGGGCCGGGGTTGGCGTGAAACCGGTCAGCACGGCTTCGATGCCACGCACCGAGCGGGTGCCGGTGGCATAGAGCTGGTTGAACGCCCAACCCTCCTTCGACAGCGCATCGATGTTGGGAGTGAGCGGCAGGCCACCGAGGGAGCCGACAAACTGGGCACCGAGGCTCTCTTGCAACAGGATCACCAGATTCTTCGGTTTGCCGGTATAGCTGGCCTCGTTGAAGGTCTGGCTGGGCAGGGTCTCCGAGTTGAAGTCCTGTTCGGGGCGGCCGCTCTCCTTGCGGACCAGCTCCAGGATCCGTGCGTGGGGCAACTTCCCATAGAAGTCGCTGGCATGCTCCTCTGCCCCCATCTGCTTGATGGCGAAGAACAGGGAGTAGGAGGAGTTGACGACCAGGGAGTTGATCAGCGGATCGCTGGCAAAGGCCACCATGGCGGGGTTGAGGGCCCGGTGTCCCAGGCTGGAGCGGGCACCGAGGAAGCCGATGGCCAGGATCAGCAGGGCGAAGGCGGGCCTCAAGTACCAACGCGGGAAGCTGAGCCCGCGCATCAGACGGCCACTGAGCCACCAGCCGCCACCGAGCGTCAGCAGGCTGAGCACCAGCGCCAGCAGCAGCTCACCCTTGCGCCCCGCCCACAACATGGCGAGCACTTCTTTCGGATAGATGAGGTATTCGATGTAGAGACGGTTGGGGCGCACCCCGTATTCGGTGACGAAGGAGGGAGTGGATATCTCCAGGAACAGCATTAACCAGAGCCCCAGCGTCAACCAGACCCTGATGAGCTGAAGCCAGGCTCGCCCCAGGGCATGAGGGCCGGCCAGCAGCATGGTAAACACGGCGGGGACCCCCCACAGCCAGCAGAGGGTGGCGAAGTCGACGCGCACTCCCTGCAGTAACATCTGCGACCAGCCGGCGGCGGCATCGACCCGCTCCTGCTGCCAGAGTCCAAGGCCAATCCTGCTGGCGGAGAGGGTGACGAGCGCGATCACTGAAAAAATGGCGATGGGCCAAAATGGACCCAGCCAATGCCGTATTTTTGTCATTGTTTTTCCTGATAAAAGCCTGTTTTTTGGTCCCCATCCGGGGGTACCTTTTTTTATGTTGCAGGGTTAAGACAATGGGACTCGGGAAAGGTTGCTTAAGGGGTAACAAAAAAGTCCATTTGCCTATCATATGCGTGTGCAACTGGCTGGCCCCCATCCAAAAGACGGCATAAACGACTGAAAGAACTGTGATCCTGATGGCAAAGCGGGGAAGGGGGCTTTTCTATAATGGCGCCGAAATCTCTCAATCGGAGCCGAAAAATGCCGGTCTTTCTCGATGTCGAGTATCTGCAGGGGTGGTGCCTGTTCGTGGTGCTCTCCGATGGCACCACGGGGGCGCTGGATCTGACCCCCTGGCGCGACCAACCACTGTTCGCCGCCATCGACTCGGAGCGTCACTTCGCCCGGGTCTTCATCAATAGTCGCCATCAGCTGGCGTGGCCAGGCGGCTGCGTGCTGGCGGCGCAGGAGGTCTATCACCTCATCAAGGCCGTCGATGAACGCGAGGCCTTCAAGACGCGCAATCCACACTGAGCATTGCTCGCTAACTCGCTGAGCCAGATAACGTTTTCAGTCACACACCCCGCGCGAACAGGCAGTTATCATGGTGTCATATGCGGCGTCTTTGCGCCGATCACACCACCGCGGGAAGAGAACAATGAAACAGGGAATGTTGCGTTATGGCGGCTTGATCGGGGCCGCCTTGCTACTGTCGGCATGCGGCAGTGGTGGCTCGGGCAGCAGCACCGAGACGGAGCCGCCGATCGTCAATCCACCGCCTGTGGCCAGCAGCCGCGCCTGTTATGGGGACGATCAACCCGCCTGCAACCTGAGAACCTATCAGCTGATGGTGGAGTCCTTCGTCGACGGGGATGGCGCCGCCAACTACGGGGTCGGCTACGGCCCCTCCCAACACAACGGCGACCTGCAGGGGATCATCAACAGCCTGGACCACATCAAGAGTCTCAACGTCAACGCCATCTGGCTCACCCCGGTATTCGACTCCTGCGCCGGCCAGGGCGGGGACGACAAGCTGGATGCCACCGGCTACTTCGCCTGCGACTTCTTCAACGTGGATCCCAACTTCGGCAGCAATGCCCAGCTCAAGCAACTGGTGGATGCGGCACACCAGCGCGGCCTCTATGTGTTCCTCGACGGGGTGTTCGGCCACGTCAACAAGGTGGGGGTGAGTAAGCCCTCGCCTGCGGGACGGCTGCCCGCCCTCAAGAACGGTGGCGCCGGCTATCCGGGTCAGCTGGTGGATTACAGCCAGCCCCAGAGCCTCGCCTACTTCAAGGAGGTGGCCCGCTACTGGGTCGAGCAGTACGGCATCGACGGCTGGCGCCTCGATCAGGCCTATCAACTCGGGCTGGACGACTGGCGCGCCATTCGCGCCGAGGTCGAGCAGGCAAGCGCGGCGCGCAAGGCGGCGGGTCAGCAGTGGGGCACCCTGGGCTACATGGTGGGGGAGGTGTGGAAGAGTGCGGACGAGATCCGGGCCGAGGCCTATGGCCCGAGCGACAAACCGGCGCTCTCCTCGGCGTTCGATTTCCCGCTGCGCTACGGCATAGTGCAGGCGCTGGCGGTGGAGGAATCCGGCAAGGGCGGGCAGGGCGCCAGCGTGCTCGATGCCAGCTGGAACAAGGTGGAAAACTACCCCAATCACGCCATGCCGAACCTGATGCTGGGCAACCACGATCTGGTGCGCTTCGGCGACCTGCTCGAACGTGGCAACTTCAATCCGGCGGACTACTGGCTGCGTCACAAGGCGGCGCTGAGCTTCCTCGCGGCCCGCTCCGGCCCCATCACCCTTTATTACGGTGAGGAGTTTGGTGACGAGGTGCCGGGCTTTGCCAAGCCGGTGAGCGGCGACTGTGCGGCCCAGGGATTGTGTGACGATCACGTGGCCCGCAGCGATGGCAAGGTGCCCGGGGTGACCGGCTTCGTACCCAGCAGCGAGCAGGCGGAGCTCAAGCAGTGGTTGAGCACCTTGCTGGGCCTGCGCGCCCAGCACCCCGCGCTCTATCAGGGGGAGCGGGTCAAGCTGGTGGCGGACGGCAGCCTCTACGGCGACATCAAGCAGACGGCGAGCGAGCAGATAGTCTATCTGCTCAACGTCTCCAGCACGCCCCAGAGCTATGCCTTGCCGGTGGGCAAGTTGCGCAGTGGCAGCGCCTTGCTGGACTTGCAGAGCGGCGAAAGCCTGAGTATCGGCGGCAGCAGCGTGACGGTCGAGTTGCCACCACTGAGCGGCCGCTTCCTGCTGCTGCAGTAACGGGCAAGGGATCAAAAAGGGCTCCATCAAGGAGCCCTTTTTATTGCCGCCGACGCGGCTCATTTCTCGATGTTGCTGCCCGGTTCGTCCTGACGGGGATGATGCTGGGGCGGGTGGTCACCGCTGTTGCGCCAGTGTTCCAGCTGGTTGTGTACGCCACGGCGCAGGCTCTTGAAGCTGGCTTCCAGATAATGGACGCCCACCAGGATCACCAGGGTCACGCCGGTGAGCAACAGCGCCTGGCGCAGCATCCCCATGCCGATGAGGGCACCGAGGGCGGCCAGCATCCAGATGGTGGACGCCGAGGTGACCCCCAGCACATGCCCATCCCGGGTCATCATGACCCCGGCGCCGAGAAAACCGATGCCGGTGATGAGCTGGCCCAGTACCCGCGCCTGATCGGCGGGTGCCGAGCTGACGGCGGCGCCGATGGCGAGAAAGCAGTAGGTGCCGAGCACGATGAGGGAAGAGGTGCGGATGCCGACCGGCTTGCCGTGCAACTGCCGCTCCAGCCCCACCAGGGCGCCACATATCAGACAAACCAGGATGTTATCCCAGCCAAGGGGCGCTATGTCCCACCACTGCGTCGTTATCATAAGTCCCCTACGGACGATGCTGGTTATCCTGCCACGCCTTGCCCCCGGTTTTCCAGCCGCAGCCGGAAAGCCTTGGCCAGGCGCTCGTAGAGATCCTTCGCCTCTCTGTCTTCAATATCGCCACGTATCCAGGGATTGTCGATGATTTCCAGTAGCACGCAGCTCGGTCCCTGCTGGCGCAAGTCCACCCCGAACAGGCCATTGCCGAGCTGATGCACGGCGCGGCGGGCGGTCTGCAGCACCCGCTCCGGCACCTCGTTGAGGGGAAGCGCCTCGATACGGCTCAAGTCGAGTGGGTGCTTGCGGCGGCGGATCCGGTTGCCGGGCTCGGGCCGGAAGCGGCGGCAGGCGAACAGCGGCGAGCCATCGAGAAAGCCGATGCGCCAGTCAAATTCGGCGGGGATCCGGCTCTGCACCAGCAGCAGGGCGGAGCGGCCAAGTCCCTCGTCCAGCAGGCGGGCGAGCTGGGTCTCATCGCTCGCCATGGCGAGATCCCGCCCCTGGGCGCCGTCGGGCACCTTCACCATCAGCGGCAGGCCGAGTCGTTGCACCAGCTCGCCGGTGTGGTGGCGGCCACGGCGGGTCACCACCATGGTCGGCGGCATGGGCACGCCGCTGCGCACCATCAGCTCGTAGAGATAGAGCTTGTTACTGCAGGCGAGGATGGCGCGGGAGCTGTCGATCACCGGCATCTTGAGCTGCTCGGCGCGGCGGGCAAATTCGAAGGTGTAGTGACCGACCGCGGTCTCGGATCGCAGCCAGAGGGTGTCGAACTCCGGCAACCGCTCTATGGCCGAAGGGGGCAGCAACTCGGCCTGGATCCCCTGGGCGGCGGCAGCCTTGATGAAACGGCTGAGGGCCAGCTCGTCGCTGCTGGCCCGACCGTCGTTGGGATCCACCAGGATGGCGAGCTGATAGAGCGGGGCCGCCTGCTCCTCGTCACCTGTCCCGACCAGCGCCTGGGCGTGTTGCAGCATCAGCTCCTGTTCGCTTGGGCTCAACTCCAGCGGCGACAGACTCTGCTGCTGGCGCACCGACCAGCCGTGGCGACCGCGTTTGAGGGTCAACTCCTGCAGCGGCAGTTGGCTCAGGCCGTAGTAGTAACGGGCCAGCCCCGCCAGTTCGCTCTGTTCGCACTGGCCGAAGATGGCGCGCACCCGGATCCTGTCCTCGCTTTGACGGGTCAGCCAGCCTTGCAGTTTGCGCCACAGCTTGGCGGGCGGCTGCTGGGGTTGCAGCACGCTGATGGCTTGCAAGCCGGGCAGGCAGTGATGGCTGCGGGCCTGGGCCAGCAGGGAGCAGTAGTAGCCGGCGCTCAGGTGCTCCAGGCTACGACACAGGTTGATGATGCGGGGCCGCCCGCCGGTGGTGGGCAGGCCATGCTGCAGGTAGGTGCGGGCGGTCAGCAGATAATCGGCATGACAGGGCCAGTCGCCGAGCTCCTCGACGATGACATAGGTACTCATATTTTCGGCTCCACAGAAAGGACTGCCACAATGGCAGGATCCCCAGTGGGCTTCGATGCACCGACAAGCACGACAATGGCGCGAGGGGAAACAAGAGGTTACAGTGCCTAATATCTGCCTTGGTAACTTGTGATACAAGTCGCATTGTTGGTGCTGAGGATAAATAACCGAACGAGGAAACCCCGTGTTGACCGTGCGCGCGGCCCGAATCGATGATTTGGGCGCCATCGTTAGACTGGAACGCTACTGTTTTCCCCCCGAAGTCGCCTTCGGCCGCAGCCGCTGGCACTATCTGCTCACCCAGGCCAAGGGGCGCACCCTCTTGCTGCTGGATGAGAAGGATCAGCTGATGGGCTATCTGTGCGTGCTGGAACACAGGGGCTGGGATCGACTCACCATCCAGACTCTTGCCATCCGCTGGACGGTGCGCCGCCAGGGCTGGGCCCGCCGCCTGCTGGCGCAGGTGATTGCCGAGGGCAAGGCGGCTGGTTGGGGCGCCATCCGGCTCGAGGTTGCCGATGCCAACCAGGAGGCCCAGACCCTCTATCACGAGTTGGGATTTCGCTCCCGGCTAAGGCTGGCCGATTACTATGGGCCAGGCTTGCACGCGCACCGGCTGGTGCTGCCACTGGCCCCGAGCGAGCCGGGGGCAACATGAGTTGCGGCGCCTCACGGCTGAGAAGTCTGCATGAGCTGCGATGACTGCCTGGCCACCGCCCTTGGGGCCAAGCTGGGCCGCTGTCCGGTGTGCGCCGTCCAGACCTTCGCCATCGGCGGCGTCGGTTGGCTGGCCTGGTGGTGGCTGGGGGCCGATGCCTCGATCAATGCCCTCACCGCCCTGCTGTTTGCTCTCGCAGGCTCAGGCTTGTTCGGGTTGCACCTGTTGCTGTTTCTCTGGCGAAGGTGCGTGGAGCCTGCGCGAGAACATGAATGAATTCGTTTTAGCTATCAACAAGATAAAAGACAATGGAGGTTCAGATGATTGCAATGGTAACGGGCGCCTCGTCCGGTTTTGGTGAGGCCATCAGCCGCCTGCTGGTGAGCTCGGGCTACAAGGTGATCGGCACCGGCCGGCGCGCCGAGCGGCTGACTGCCCTGGCCGAGGAACTCGGTGAAGCGTTCCTGCCGCTGGTGTTCGACGTGCAGGACAAGGCTGCCACCAAGGCTGCCATCGCGGGCCTGCCCGCCCCTTGGTCAGAGGTGGATCTGCTGGTCAACAACGCCGGCCTGGCGCTCGGGCTCGAGCCCGCCCACAAGGCGGATCTGGAGGATTGGGAGCAGATGATCGCCACCAACATCAGCGGCCTGACCCTGCTCACCCGCCTGCTGTTGCCGGGCATGGTCGAACGTAATCGCGGCCACGTGGTCAACATCGGCTCCATCGCCGGCACCTACCCCTATCCGGGCGGCAACGTCTACGGCGCCACCAAGGCGTTCGTGAAGCAGTTCAGCCTGAACCTGCGCGCGGATCTGGCGGGCACCGCCATTCGCGTCACCAACGTGGAGCCGGGCCTGTGCGGTGGTACCGAGTTCTCCAACGTGCGCTTCCACGGTGACGACGCCAAGGCCGCCACCGTCTATCAGGGAGTGCAGGCGATCCAGCCGGAAGACATAGCAGGCACCGTGCTCTGGGTCAGCCAGCAGCCTGCCCACGTCAACATCAACAGCATCGAGATCATGCCGGTGGCCCAGACCTTCGGCCCGCTCCAGATCAGCCGTCGCTGAAGGGTAGACTCCTTGCCGAGATAGAAAGAGGCGCCCTTGGGCGCCTCTTTTTTGTGCTGTTTTGGCCTGCTACAGGCTCATGATTTTCTTGAATTCCGCCTCCGAATACTTTTTCTCGCTGCTCTTGGTGAGGTCCGTCATCAGTTTGTAGCGAAGCTCTTTGGCCAGCTGATAGTTCTGCTCAAGCTGGCCGTAGGAGTAATCCGACGCCAGCCCCAGCGCCGTGGCCTTGTCGCTGGCATAGGTCTGCTTGAGGGTCTTGTCCAGCACCGCCACTTCCTGGTAGAGCTTCTTGCTCTCCTTGTCCCAGACTCCGCGCAGCAGCGGCAGGTACTTGTCCGGGTTGGTGTTGGCGAGCGCTGTCAGGCTGCGGAACTGCCAGTAAGCGGAGTCGTCGGAGTAGTTGTCACTGCCGCTGTGATAGGGCAGGGGGTAGGACTCCAGGGTGTTGTAGATGGGCAGCATCACCGATTCGGCCAGCACGCCGTAGCTCTGCCAGATGAGGCCCTGCAGCTCTTTTGGCATCTCCTTGCGCAGCTGGATGATGTGGGACTCGAGCTGCCGGTCGATGCGAATGGGCCGCTCCGCCTTGCCATCGAGCGGTGTACCCTGATAGGTGGCGCTGAGCAATTTGGTGACGTCCGGCACGGCGATGGGGGCATCCGGCTTCATGAACAGGGGATATTGGGCCTGGCGGGTCGCTTGCTTGTGGGAGGCGCTGAGCAGCTGCTGGCCGAGCCACTCCCTGTCCACGTTGTAGGGATCGGCGATGACCCCGAACGCCTTGGCGAAGTTGAAATCTTTCGGGTCGGCGTTATCCAGCAGCTTGTGCTCGCGTACGAACTCCAGCAGCTTGGGGGAGTGCAGCACATCGGCGGCGTCCAGGTTCACGCCGTGGATGCGTAAGCCGTTGGCCACCATGGCATAGCTGTCGTCCGGCACCCGCACCGCTACCCAGTGGTGGCCCGAGCCAATCTCCATCAGCCAGGCCTCGTTCACGTCCGCCAGGTAGAGGCTGTTGCCCTCACCGGCGCCATGAGTCTCCACGTAGTGGCCGAGCAGCTCGACCCCCTCTTTCGCGCTTTTGGCCTGGGGCAGGATCAGGGTTGGGATGATGGCCTCGATGACACCGGTCTCGATCAGCGGATCGGCTTTCTGGGCCTTGTCGTTGACCTCGGCGCTGGTGGTGGCCGAGATGGCGACGTTGGCCTCGTTGATGCCGCGCTCCTCGTAATACTTGCCGGCGGGATCGCTGGTGGCGGCATCCCAGTCACGAATGGCGGAGTAGGCGAGGAAGGCCTTGGGCATGGGCACCTCCAGGCCATTGCCCAGTTTCCAGTTCTTGCCCTCGTTTTGCTGAGCGGGGTGGAAAACCAGGTGCTTGTTCCAGTTGTTGACGCCATAGTCTTCATTTCTGGCGATCATCACGCTGCCATCGGCGCTGGCACCCTTGCCGACGATGAGGCCGGTGCAGGCGTCGGCGCTGGTGCCGATCAGATTTAACAGGGTGGCGGAGAGGAGACTCAAGGTATGTTTTTTCATTCGCTTGCCCGAAACATGGAGGTGAGTGAGAGTCAGGCGAGGGATGAGATGGGCGTTGCCACAGGCCGCTTGCGGCCATCGAGAAACGCCGGTGAATTGGTCTGCATATTATTGATATTAAAATCATTTCATCCACAATACGGCGTCCTGACTGTATTGTGCGCTGGCATGGTAAGACTCTGTGGTTGTTTGTTTTGTGATCTGCTGTTCATTATTGATCTTTGTATGGGGAAAACTTGCTGGCTTGGTGACATCTGTTGAGATGACCCGTTACAGCAGCAGATCGATGATGGAAAAGGCGCGTCATCTGCAGCTGATGGGCAAGTTGGCCTGTAACTTGCTCACCATCTTGTCATGGTGGGGAGCAGATCCCCGGACGTCGGCTCGGCCGACAGGCAGCTTGGAGCCCTCATGGATATCAAATCGTATGGCCAGCAACTCGCCCAGAGTGCGTCCCACAACCGTGCCCTGGCCACCCTCAGCGCCAATGACAGTCAGCAGAGCAGCGGGTGGGAGCAGCAGGTCAGCCTCTCCAGCCAGGTGCTGACCGGCAAGGCGCAGCAGGCGCTGACCTATGAACATCTGGCCAAAAACAGCAAGAGCCCGTCGCTTATCGAAGGCGTCAACAATAGCGGGATGCAACAGCTGGTGGACAAGGCGCTCGGCTTCGATCGCAAAAAATTTGACGATCTCGAGCGTCAGCTCAAGGGCATTACCGATAACAAGCAGCTGTCGGCCGAAGAGCGGGAGACCCAGAGCAAGGCACTGACCGAGCAGCGCGATGCCATGCTCAAGGCGGCCATGGATCGCCTGACCGGCAAGCAGAGCAGCGAGCAGAAGAGCGCCTAGGGATAATGATTCAAATGGCCATCTGTCGCCCCCAGGGGCAAGCGCTTGCCTGATGCAGGCCCGATGATGGCGGGTCAGTGACACATTCAGTGACACATTTAGTGATAAACAGCAGGGAGGACCGAGGCCGCTCCCTGTGGGATACATGATGAAAGAGTAGAGGAGCCGTTATTGCTTCTGCGGCTCAATCCCGATGCCGACGGCGGTGGTCTGGACCGCCTTGATCTGATCCCCCTTGGCGATCAGGGCGAACTGGGCCGGGTCATTGACCTTGACGGTGAGGGTCTTGTCCACGCCCTTGACCTTGATGGTCTGGTGCGCCTTGTCGATATCGATGACATCGGCATAGATGGTGACCTGCATGCCAGCCCCGGCGCCCGGTTGCTGACCGGCGGCGGCCTTGCTCCCCTCGACTTCCACTACACGTTTTCTCACGCCGGCGGTGCCCTTGAGCAGCTCCAGATCCAGCAGTTGCAGGTATCTGAGCGCAACCTCGTCACCCACCTTGACGTTCTTCAGATTGGTCACCTCGTCACCGGCGACCAGATCGAAGCTCTGGCCTTCGGCATTCTTCAGGCTGACCTTGCGGGTCGTCTGGTCGATGGCGGTGACGGTGGCCTTGGCAGTCACCTCCTCCGCGAGGCTGGCCTGACCGGGCGCCATGGCCACGTTGGTGGTGACTTCGGCAGCCTGTACCAGAGTGGCGGAAAGAGTGAACAAACCGGCAATCCATGCGTGTTTCAGTTTCATGATTGAGACCTTATGGCTAGGAAACGGGACCCCTGAGAGGCGCCCTGATGGCGATACGGCGGTGGCGCCATGACGATGGGGAGGCTCTACCTCACCTCATCCCGCTAACACCATAGCAAAGTCGCACCTGAGTACCCATGCTAGAAATGCCATCATCCCCATTTTGGTAGCCCGCTCCCGTTTTTGACCTCTTGCGAGCACGGGCGCACAATCCCCCTGCATGCATTCAACCGAGGGCTCTGCCGTGTACAACTTCCAATATGCCAATCCTACCAGCATCTGTTTCGGGGAGGGCCAGATAGCCAGCCTGTCCGAGCTGATACCGAGCGGCAGTCGCCTGCTGGTGCTCTATGGCGGTGGCAGCATCAAGCAAAATGGCGTCTATGGGCAGCTGACCGCGGCGCTGGCGGGGATAGACTGGCAGGAGTTTCCCGGTATCGGTGCCAATCCCCAGTACAGCCAGCTGATGGAGGCGGTCGAGCTGGTGAAGCGCGAGCGCATCGACTTCCTGCTGGCGGTCGGGGGTGGCTCTGTGGTGGATGGCACCAAGTTCGTGGCTGCTGCCGCCTGCTTCGAGGGAGAAGATCCCTGGGAGATACTGTTGGACAAGGCACCGGTCAAGGCGGCGCTGCCACTGGGCTGCGTGCTGACCCTGCCCGCCACGGGTTCGGAGAGCAATCCCGCCGCCGTGGTGAGCCGGGGAGATGCCAAGCTCTCCTTCATGAGCCCGCTGGTGCTGCCGCAGTTTGCGGTGCTGGATCCCACCACCACCTACAGCCTGCCGACGCGCCAAATCGGCAACGGCGTGGTGGATGCCTTCGTCCACATCACCGAGCAGTACCTCACCTTCCCGGTGGGGGGCGAGGTGCAGGACCGGCTGGCGGAGGGCTTGCTGCAGGTGCTGGTGGACAACGGCCCCAAGGCGCTGAGCGATCCCACCAACTATCAGGTGCGTGCCAACCTGATGTGGGCCGCCAGCCTGGCGCTCAACGGTCTCATCGGTCGTGGCGTGCCGCAGGACTGGTCGACCCATGCCATCGGCCATCAGCTCACCGCCCTGCACGGGCTGGATCATGCCCAGAGCCTGGCGGTGGTGCTGCCCTCCTTGCTGCGGGAGCAAGCCTCCCAGAAGCAGGAGAAGCTGGCTCAATTTGCCGAGCGGGTCTGGCACTCCAGCCGTGAGGACAAGGCGCTGCGCATCGAGGAGGCGATCATTCGCACCGAGCAGTTCTTCCAACAGATGGGGGTGGGTACCAGTCTCGCCGACTATGGCCTCGACGAGCGCTGTATCCCGGCGATCTGCTCCAACCTCAAGCGCTTCGGCCTGACCGCGCTGGGAGAGCAGCAGGACATCGATCCGGACAAGGTGGCGCGGATCCTTTCACACGCCCGTTGATCCCCAGGATCCAGCTGCTCCAGGCTAAATGAAGCCAAACAGAAAACGCCCCGATGATCGGGGCGTTTTGCATTGCGGGGTTAGGCGTACCGGGCAGGGGATCAGGCGCCCAGATCCAGCTCGCGCTCCAGCGCCGCTGCCTTCTGCCTGGCCGGATGGGTGTTGAGTCGCTGCCAGTAGGCCTGCAGATGCGGGAACTGGGTCAGCTGACCGCTCTGGGCCAGCAGATCCACCAGGAAGGAGTTCATGATGTCGGCGCCGGAGAGGCGCTCCCCCACCAGGTAGTGGCGAGTGCTCAAGACCGCATTTAGATAGCCAAGCACCTTGGCGCACTCCGCCTTGGCATAGCCCGGCAGGAAGCGCATCGGGCTGCCGTCTTTGCGCACGAACATGTCGAGCAGCAGCGGCAAGATGCCGGAGCTCTCGGCGAAGTGCAGCCACTGCAGGTACTCGGCGTACTCGGGGTCATCCTGGGCCGGCGCCAGCCGATCGGCGCCGTGGCGGGCGATCAGGTACTCGGTGATGGCACCGGATTCTGCCAGCACCCGCCCCTCGAACTCGATGACCGGTGACTTGCCGAGGGGATGAATGGCCTTGAGCTCGGGCGGCGCCAGAAAAGTCGCGGTGTCGCGCTGGTAGGCCTTGATCTCGTAGGGCAGCCCCAGCTCTTCGAGCAGCCAGATGATGCGTTGGGAGCGGGACTTGTTCAGGTGGTGCAGGACTATCATGGGAACCTCGATTCGGTGGCAAGAGGCTGTCATACGTATCGGGCAGGCAACTGGTTCACCCGCCTGGCAAATAGAGAGCGGGCACTATGTCAGTGCCCGCATTTTTACCGACTCAGGCCTCCAGCGCCTGATCCAGATCCGCCAGTATGTCTTCGATGGCCTCGATGCCCACCGAGAGGCGGATCATCTCCGGTTTGACCCCGGCCCTGGCCTGCTCGGTCTCGCTCAGCTGGCGGTGGGTGGTGGAGGCGGGGTGGCAGGCAAGGGACTTGGCGTCGCCGATGTTGACCAGCCGCTTGAAGATCTTGAGCGCATCGTAGAAGCGCACCCCGGCCTCGTACCCCTCCTTCAAGCCAAACGAGAGGATGGCCGAGGGGCGGCCGCCCATGTACTGCTCTGCCAGCGGATAGTGAGGGTGGTCGGGCAGGCCGGCATAGCTGACCCATTCTACCTTGGGGTGGCGCTTGAGGTGATGGGCGACCCGCAGGGCGTTATCCACGTGGCGCTCCATGCGCAGGCTCAGGGTCTCCAGCCCCTGCAGCAGCAGGAAGGCATTCATGGGGGCCAGCGCCGCGCCGGTATTGCGCAGCGGCACTGTCCGTACCCGGCCGATAAAGGCTGCCGGACCAAAGGCATCGGTGTAGACCACCCCGTGATAGGAAGGCTCGGGCTGGGTGAGCTGGGGGAAGCGCTCTGCATGATCCGCCCAGGGGAACTTGCCGGAATCGACCACCACACCGCCCAGCGAGTTGCCGTGACCGCCCACGTACTTAGTGAGGCTGTGCACGACGATGTCGGCACCGTGTTCGATGGGTTTGCACAGCACAGGGGTGGCCACAGTGTTGTCGACGATGAGCGGCACGCCACGGGCGTGGGCCACCTCGGCGAACGCCTTGATATCGACGATGTTGCCCGCCGGGTTGCCGATGCTCTCGCAGTAGACCGCCTTGGTCTTGTCGTCGATGAGGGCGGCGATGGCCTCGGCGCTGTCATCCTTGGCGAAGCGCACCTCGACCCCGAAGCTCGGCAGCATGTGGGCAAACAGGGTGTAGGTGCCGCCGTAGAGCTGGGGCGTCGAGACGATGTTGTCATCGGCGGCGGTCAGCGCCTGGATGGCGTAGGTGATGGCGGCAGAGCCCGCCGACACCACCAGTCCGGCGATCCCACCCTCCAGCGCGGCCAGTCGCTGCTCCAGCACGTCGTTGGTGGGGTTCATGATGCGGGTGTAGATGTTGCCGGGCACCGCCAGGTTGAACAAGTCCGCCCCGTGCTGGGCGCTGTCGAACTCGTAGGCCACCGTCTGGTAGATGGGCACGGCCACCGCCTTGGTGGTGGGGTCGCTGGAAAAGCCGTGGTGCAGGGCCAGGGTCGCATCTTTCATCACACACTCCTTGTTGGATGTTGCTCGTTGCCGTTGTTATAGATGGATAGACGTCCAATCTAACAGGCCCTCGTCCGAAGTAAACAAGCAGATCCGGTATAGCTATTGCACTCCTTCGCTACAGGCGGCGGCGGTACTCCCTGTCGTCTATCTGGGTCATGTCCCATTGCATCAGGCGATTGAGCTGAGCCATGGGATCCTCCACCAGTGACAGCGGCTGGGGCAGGATCCGCTTGAAATAGCGGCGCAGGGTTTGCTGGATCCGGTTCGGTTTGGGCAAGGTTTGCTGGCTCATGATGGTGCTCCTGTGCGGTGGTTCTCACGTTCGCCAACAGTATTGAGCTAAAATGAGGAAGTAAAAACTGACGACTTCATTGCCAAGGATTTCCTCTTTTATGCCCAGCAGTCGCCTCTACCAGCAATTTCAACGGCTCGCCCATCAGCTCGGCAGCGACGAGCGGGAGCTAAGCCTCGCCGAGGTCGCGGATCTGCTGTGCTGCACTCCGCGCAACGCTCGCCTCCTGCTCAAGCGCATGCAGGCACAAGGCTGGCTCAGCTGGTCGGCCGAGGCGGGGCGGGGTCGCCGCTCCCGGCTGGTATTGCTCGACAGCCAGGAGAACCTGATCCGGCGCCGACTGCGGGATCTGCTGAGTCAGGGCCTGCTGGCCCAGGCGGTACGGCTGGCGGAAGACAGGTTGGATCTGCTCACCCCCTTGCTCATCGAGCAGCTCGGCCAGGCTACCAGGGAGGGGCGCCAGATCCTGCGGGTGCCCTACTACCGGCCGTTGCCCCGCTTGCTGCCCACCGATCCGCTGCGGCGCTCCGAGGTACACCTGAGCCGCCAGATCTTCAACGGTTTGACCCGGCGAAATGAGGAAAATGGGGAAATAGAGGGAGATCTGGCTCATCACTGGGAGCGGCTCGGCCCCTGCCATTGGCGCTTTTACCTGCGACCGGCGGTGCGTTTCCACCACGGCCGCGAGCTGGGGATGGAGGATGTGATCGAGAGCCTGCTTGGCTTGCGCGAGCGCCCGCTGTTTGCCCATCTCAGCGAGATCGAGAGCCCCTGGCCGCGTACCCTGGATCTGCATCTGGATAGCCCGGATCCCTGGCTGGCCCACCTGCTGGCCGAGCCGGTGGCGGCCATCTTGCCGCGAGAGCTCAAGGGGGAGCCGGGCTTTGCCCTGCAGCCGGTGGGCACCGGCCCCTACAAGGTGATCACCAACGATCCCCTGCACCTGTGCCTGAGTGCGTTTGACGACTACTTCGGCCTGCGCGCCCTGCTCGACGAGATCGACATATGGATGTTGCCCGAACTGGCGGAGCGATTGGAGAGCCACCTGCAGCTCGGTCATGACAGCCCGGAGCTTGGCACCATGCGCGGTGAGTCGGAGCTGGAGTCCGGCTGCTATTTCCTGCTGCAGGACGACAGGGCCGAAGCCTTGCAGGATCCGGCTCTGCGCCACTGGCTGGCGACCCTGCTCAACCCCATCGCCCTGATGGCGCGGGTCGCCCCCGAGTTGCAACGGGGCTGGACCAGCGCCCTCGGCCTGTTGCCGCACTGGCGCGAGCCCCTGCCGAGCCCGCAACCCGGGCCTGCGCAGCTGCCGGTGCGGCTGGTGCTTGCCTGTTTCAACCAGCACCTGGAATTCAATGAATGTGCCGGTGCCATGGCCAGCCTGCTGGGGGAGCAGGGCATCACGCTGGAGGTGCGCAGCCTAGATTACGACCGCTGGGTGAGCGGGGAGGATGAGGATGTGGATCTCTGGCTCGGCACCCTCAACCTCGAACATGCGCAAGCCTTCGCTCCCTATGCCTGGCTGTTGGGCACGCCCTTGCTACAGAAGGTATGGAGCCGCCAGACGGGCCTGTGGCAGGGCTTGACGCAGTGGCGTGCTTGCGGCGCCGAGCCGGGACCGCGCGCCTTGCTGGCCGAGGTGCAGCGGCAACACTGGTTTGTGCCGTTGTTTCATCACTGGCTGGAGCTGGAAAGCCGGGTTGGCGTGCATGGGGTGCGCATGACGGCGCTCGGCTGGTTCGATTTTCGCAGCGCCTGGCTAAAACCCGTACAGGCAGCTGCAGCGGAGGAAACCTGAGCTCGCTCCCACCCGCACGCCGGGGTGCTTGAGTCGCGAGGATTACCGCGCTAGCCTGTGCGCGGTCCCACGACAAGGAGTCGATATCCATGCTGGAAATGCAGATCCAACCCCGTTTTCAAGAGACAGACGCCCTCGGCCACATCAACAATACGGTGCCGGCGGTCTGGTTCGAGTCGGCCCGGGATCCCCTGTTCCGCCTCTTCTCCCCCGAGCTGGATGTGCATGACTGGCATCTGATCATCGCGGGCTATGCGGTGCAGTTCAAACGGGAGCTGCGTTATGGTCAGCAGGTATCGATCAAGACCGGGGTGCGCCGTATCGGCACCAGTTCGTTCACGCTCTGGCAGGAGGCCTGGCAGGGCGGCGAGCTGGCCGTCACCGCCGAAACGACCCTGATCCATTTTGACTACCAGACCCGTCAATCCCGTCCCCTGAGCGAGATGCACCGGGAGGGACTGCGGGTCTGGCTGGTAGAGAGTTAATCCTGGCCTGCGGGCCCATCACAGGACACTTATGCGCAATACCCTGATCGCCCTGAGCCTCGGCTTGGGATTGGGACTCAGTTCCCTGCCTTCGCTGGCCGCTACCCTGACCGAGCAGTTCAATCTGATGGAGAAGGGGGCCGAGAGTGCCCTCGATACCCGGCAATTCAGCCACGACGGCGTCGATATCAAGGCTTGGATCGACGGTGCGCCCGTCATCATCGCCGTGCCTATCATGAACGAGCAGGGCAAGCTGGAGGGGGAGAGCCGGTACTACTTCAAGGCGGGCCAGCTGTTTGGGGTGAAGGAGCCTACCGCCCAATTTGCCTTCGACGACAAGGGCACCCTGACTCAGTGGCTGGATGAGAAGGGCCAGCCGGCCGAGTTCGTCAGCAAGATGAGCATGCAGCAGCGTCAGGAGTGGCTCATCAAGCGGGCCGCCGAACTGAGCCAGCTGTTCGTGCCGAGCCAGGTTGAACAGAAAGCCGCCAAGGGGGGCGTCAAGCTGAAGGGGGCCGAACTGACCCAGTGGCTGTGCAGCGGCAAGCTGATGGCGCTGGCCAAGGGCGACAAGGTTGAGGTTGAGCCGACGAAGATCAAGGTGGATGCCAATGGGCTGGAAGGGGAAGTCTCCCTGCGCCAGGACAAGGGCTGGCAGGATCTCTGCCTCAAGTGCGAGGTGCAGGGCACCCAGGTGACGCGCCTCACCTGGCAGTCCATGCCCGCGGCCAACAAGCCGCTATAAGCCGGGACGAGATGGAAAAAGGGGCCAAGAGGCCCCTTTTTTATGGCATTTCACCGAGTTTTAGTCTGGTTAGTGCCTCGACTCTTCGCCATTGCTCTGGTTGAAACCAGTTCGACAGTATCTCCTGCTGCTGCATGGCCCTGTCACCGACGGAAAGCGAGGTCAGCTCCGCCAGATAGCCCGCCAGCTGCTGATCGAATGCCTGTCGGCTCTGATCCAGCTGGTGCAACCTGTCCACCGCCTCCGGCCCCACTCGCTCCTGCAGCACGGCATCCCGCTCGGCCGGCGCCAGCGGATCCAGCCTTTGCAGATCCCCTAGTAGCTGGCTGTTGGCCTCGGCGTCCCTGAACCACTGGGGTTGCTCCGCCAGCCAGAGTTCCAGCTCGGTGGCCAATCCCTGTTTGTCAGCCTCGCTCGCCTCTGCCAACGCCTTGCGGCGCAGGGTCCACTGCTCCATCAGCCGATCCTCGGCAAACAGCTGCTCCTGCTCGGCGCTGGTGAAGCGTTGCTGGCGCAGTTGCTCACGCTCATCGAACAGCCGTTGCAGGCTGGTGAGCCCGGGATCGGTCGGTACCGTCAGGCTGCCTTCCGCCGTCAAAAAACCGCGATAACGGCGCATCAGATCGTCCGTTTCGTCACTGTCGCCCTGCTCGAGGCGCTGGGCCAGCTGGTGGCGCAGCGCCCCTTGCTCGGGCGCCACCTCGAGGGGAGCCTCTGCGCTCGGGCAGAGCCACAATATCCCCAGCAGCAGGGTCGGGCAGAGCAGCCCCAGCAACACCACACCCCGCTTCATAGCCCCAGTCTCTGCAAGCGGTTGGCGTGCTGGCGATAGAGGGTCACGGGATCTGTCTCAAACAGGTGGTGGATGCCGAACGACTGGTTCACCTCGTCCAGGTGGTTCATCCGATAGCCGGTGCCGATCACCTTGCCGAGGTGGCTGCTGCACACTCCGACCAGGCCGTCGTTGGGCTCCTTGAAGAAGGTGCCGGTCAGCGCCAGCGCCGGATCCACCGGATCCAGGATGTTGGTCATGTTGCCGCGTCCGCTCCAGGAGAAGTAGTAGACGCCGTTGGTGGCTTGCAGCGGCCCCTCGCCGCAGTAGCGGCTGGGCAGCCCTTCCGGGTAGTGCTGGTTGAAGCGCTGGGCACCGGCGCTGGTCAGGGCCTCGAGGGAGGCGAGGGGATCCTGGGGCAGGTTGCCGCCACCGGAGAGCAGCGAAATGACGCCGGACAGCGCCGAAGCGGCCGCCAACGCGAGTTGTTCCGTCACCGAGCCGGGTTTGACCTTGGCACGCACCAGATCCGCTATCTCCGAGCCCTGGTTGACCCCGCCCACGCTGGTGGCGGAGGCGACCAGCTCGGGGGCGACCGAGGCCACGTAGCGAATGGTGGGGCCGCCGTGGGAGTGGCCGATGAGGTTCACCTTCTCGGCCCCGGTGATGGCGAGCACCTGCTGCACCTGCTTGAGCAGCTGTTCACCGCGCAGCTCGGAGCTCTGGGTGGCGGACACCTGCGCCACGTAGACGCGGGCGCCGTCCCGGGTCAGGGCCTGGGGAATGCCGTAGAAGTAATCGACCCCGAGCAACTTGTCGAAACCAAAGAGCCCGTGCACCAGCACTATGGGGTAACGGGTCTGGGTATAGCCTGCCGCCTGAGTCAGCATGGGCAGCGCGCACAGCAGCATCAACAGCCATCTCTTCATTGTGATCATCCTTGTGTGCAAGGCTGCCGAGGAGCAGCCACCGGCGTCATGCCAGTACTGTCAGCATGGTATCCGCACTCGAATGTATCTGTGGATGCGATCACTAAACCGGCCATTGCGATAAAACACTACCCATATGGGCAGGAGCCCGCCGTTGAACTATCCCTTGTGTTCCCCCCCTCAAATAAGTTAAATAATAATTATTATCATTTGAGTGTTAAAGCCATGACGGGAACCTGGGTGAAGGGATGGGTCGGTGCCACCGACGCGGACAACAGCATGGCGCACTGGAAGCAGCAGACCCTGTGCGGCAATCGTCATTTCGATGCCGGTGAGCATGCCAAGGCGCTCGACTACTACCAGCAGGCGCTGTGGCTGGCCCGCCAGCAGTTCTCCTTCTGGCACGATTCTGACGAAGCCGTGGCGGCGCTGGTGGTGGCACACCACAACCTGGCGGATCTGCTGGTGGCGATGACGCTGCCGGACAGGGCCGCCGACATGCTGTGCCACATCCACGATTGCCTGATCGCCACCAGCCAGTCCCCGGCCTGCTCCACCTCGCTGCGGGCATCCGCCTTGCGCCACAGCCGCACCACCCATACCGAGCTGCTGGCCTTCGTGCGCAAGCACGGCACCCACGATGGCATTCAACGCTGCCTCGGTCAGTGCCAGTGTCAGGCCGAGCCCGCAGCCCGATTGCATTGATCCCCAATAAGAGAGACGAACATGAGCCATACCCTGCCCGCCCTTGCCTACGCCTACGATGCACTGGAACCCCATATCGACGCGCTGACCATGGAGATCCATCACAGCCGTCATCATCAGACCTACATCACCAACCTCAACGTCGCACTGGAAGGAGCCCCCGAATTTGCGGCCCTGCCGGTGGATGAGCTGCTGCTCAGCTTCGACAGCCTGCCCGCCAAGGTGCAGGGGGCGGTGCGCAACCACGGCGGCGGTCACGCCAACCACAGCCTGTTCTGGCAGGTGATGAGCCCGCAGGGCGGTGGCGAACCCGCTGGCGAGCTGGCCGAGGCGATCGCGCGGGATCTGGGGGGGCTGGATGCCTTCAAGCAGGCCTTCACCCAGGCGGCGCTGAGCCGTTTCGGTAGTGGCTGGGCCTGGTTGACGGTGAACAAGGAAGGCAAGTTGCAGGTGGAGAGCAGCGCCAACCAGGACAGCCCGCTGATGCAGGGTAATGTACCGATCCTGGGGCTGGACGTGTGGGAGCACGCCTACTACCTCAAGTACCAGAACAAGCGCCCCGATTACATCGCCGCCTTCTACAAGGTGGTCAACTGGCCGGAAGTGGCCCGTCGCTACCAGCAGGCGCTGGGCTAAGTACCACCTTGCTCGACCCATCAAACAAGAGACCCGCCATCAGGCGGGTCTCTTGTTTCTGTCTGTTCAGGGGGCGGTTGCCGTTGCCGCGCTGGTTACCGCTGCCGCGCTGGTTGCCGTTGCCGTGCTGGTTGCCGTTGCTGCGCTGGTTGTCGCTGCCGCGCTGGTTGCCGTTGCTGCACTGGTTGCCGTTGCCGCGCTGGTTGCCGTTGCTGCACTGGTTGCCGTTGCTGCGCTGGTTACCGTTGCTGCACTGGTTGCCGTTGCTGCGCTGATTGCCACAGCCGTATTGGTTACGCTGGCCTTATCGAGCGGCTTTTTCACCGGCACCACGGGGGGAATGGGCAGGCAGGGTTGGCTGGTGCCTATGCTGCTCAGCGCCTGGCAGGGGATAGGGCCACCGATGACGATGGGCTCACCGAGGAACTTGGGGCCCTTGTCCAGTACATAGAGATCGAGCAGCCCCATCAGCCGGGCAAACACCTCGCGTACCCGGGTGCGGATACCTTGATAGGCGCTGGGATCCAGTGCGTTGTAGCCGACCGCGTCGATGCCGAAATGGCGGGCGATGAAGATGGCGCGCTCGTTGTGAAACGCCTGGGAAACCACGGTGAAGCGGGCCTGGCCGAACACTTCCTTGGCGCGCACTACGGAGTCCAGGGTACGGAAACCGGCGTAGTCGCTGTAGATGGCGTTGGCCGGGATGCCGGCCTGGATCAGGGCTCGCCGCATCTGGCGTGGCTCGTTGTATTGCACGGTGGCGTTGTCACCGGAGACCAGGATGTAGTCCACCTTGCCGCTGTTGTAGAGCTCGGCGGCGGCCTTGATCCGGTACTTGAAATAGTGGTTCGGGCTACCGCCGATCAGGTATTTGGAGGTGCCGAGCACCAGGGCGACCCGGTTATAGGGCACCGCATCGACGTCGTCATAGGTGTAGTGACGGGCGTCCGAGACGGTCCACTCGCTGTAGCCCAGCAGCGTAGCGGCAGAGGCCAGCAACAGGCAGAGGCAGGCGAGCAGGATCTTGGCAAACTTCTTCATGCGCGGTGCGTTCGGGTCTGAAGTAAGGGATGACAGGGGGCCATTCTATTACAAGTTGGCGGTTGGCGTCAGGCTTGATAGCCGGCAGTGGTGTCACTCGGGCAGAGACTGTCGTGGGCGGGGCGATTTCTGTTCATCCTTTGCGCGAAAAAAACAGGGGCAGCCATGGCTGCCCCTGTCGATCAATGCCTCATCCTCAGTGGGAGGAGTCGTTGGCCTTGCACTCGTCAGACTCCTTGTTGGACTCCCACCAGGGCAGCAACTCTTGCGCTAGCCACTGCTGATAAGCCTCGCTGTCGCTGGCGATCAGCTGATCCAGCTCGGTCTCGAAGGCGCTCATCGCCTGCGACTGATCCGGGCCTCGCAGGGCCTGGGCCAGTGCCAGCCAACTGCCGCCACGGCCGGTCTCGTTCAGGAAGCGATGCACCGTATAGGACCAGGAGTAGACCATCTCGCCCCCCTTGTCGTAATCCAGATGCAGGATCTCGGCGAGGCTCGGCCGCTCGGTGGCCGGGCGGGCAGCGACGTTGTCCATGCCGCGGGCGAAGCACTGACCGTGAGCGATGAACTCCGCCAATCCTTCGGACCACCAGGTGGTGCGGTTGAGAGGATAGTGGCCGAAGCTGCCGTACTGGTTGAAGCGGCCATCCAGGTAGTGCACGTACTCGTGACGCAGGTTCCACACCTGGAAGGCGGGGCGTTTCCACTCCGCCTCGTAGGCGAAGAAGCGGGCCTGGTTGCCGGGACGGGCCGGATCTCCCTCGATGTAGATGCCGCCGTTGTCGGTGGATACGCCACCAAACAGGGCGCCGCCATAGCGTTTCCAGTCGGTGGAGGAGTCGAAGATCACCAGCTCCAGCGCCTCATTGTGATCGTCCGCTACCGGCTGACCGCCGGTCTCCATCTGCCGGTGGAACTGCTGCTCCTCGGCGCCCAGCTCACGGCAGATCCCCTCGGCCTGACTCATGGTCAGCTCCTGGGCCCGCAGGCGCAGGGTCGGCGAGCAGGTGTGCTCGAACGGCAGCACATCCTCCATCCGGATCGGGGTGCACAGGCCGGCAAAGTCGCCGCTGATGCAGGCCTCGCTGGTGCGATCCGTGTAGGTCAGGTAGTAGGTGGAGAGGGTCAGGGACATGTCGTCCAGCAGCGTCTGGCTCTGACTGCCACCCGGGATCAGGCCATGATGGCGGATCTGGGCGATGACGGCCTCATCCAGCTGCTTGCGATAGGCTTCGGCTTCGTCCGGGCGAGTGTAGCGGGCAACCCGGTAGAGGCGGGTGTAGGCGTCCAGCACGTTGTTGAGCAGGAACAGATCCGCTCCGTCCCGTCCCTGCCACAAGGCGAGTTCGCTCATGCCGATGGCACGCAGCTGCTGGCGCAGCTCATCGTCTTGCTGGCGGAAATCAGCGGCGAAGGGGGTCGCATAGTCGCTGGCGAAGTCGATGAAGTTGAGCAGATCGAACAGGCCAGTCGCCCAGGGGTGGCGGCCATTGATCTCGCTGGCATGTTGGGTGCTGTAGGCAAGCATCTGGTTGAACTGGCCGAGCAGGGTGCCGAACCGGCTCTGCACCGCCGGGCTCCTGAACTGGCCATGCAGGGCGATGCTCCAGGCGCCGATGACGGCCCCTACTTCGTCCGTGGCCTGCTCGGGATAGAGCAACGGATGGGCGCCGAGTGCGGTCAGGGCCTCGGCCAGGGCCTCGGCGGCGGCCGGGCCATCTTCCTGATGCTTGCCGTAGTTGTAATAGTTGTGAGCGCGCACGTATTCGAGCAGCTGCTTCATGGCCGGGTGGGCGGGCTGGTTGGCCGCCAGCAGGCGCTGGATGCCGCGAGAGACCACTAGCAGCTTGTGATCGTCGTGGCCGTAGTTCTCCTGCCACACAGGTGCGGGTTGGCCACTGGCGTCCTGCACGATTTTGGCGGCCTCAGCATCCAGCAGATCCGTATCAGGGAGGTCCGGCTCGGAGCAGGCGCGACCATCGCTGCGGCGGCAGTCGAGCAGCTCTTCCTTGCTGGCCAGCACTATGGGGCGATTGAGCACCCGGCTCTCCTGCCATTCGCTGGTCTCCGGCAGCGCCTGCCACTGGCTGCCGCCGACCGGATATTGATAGCCGGTGTCTTTCAAGACCACCTGCACCTCGCTGCCGGCGGGCAGGGTCTGGCGGCAAACTCGGAAGCTGATGACCTTGTTTCCCTCCTGGCGCGTCTGGGGCTCATCGCACTCCTGCTGGGTCTTCGCCTCCTCCAGCAACCAGCTGTATTGGCGCCAGACGTGCAGTTCGCGCACCTGGCTGGCGGCCTGATTGCCCGCCACGGGTTGCAGGCGGAAGAAGATCTGCTCGAGTCGGCCATCCCGCTCGTTGGGGGTCTCCTCCAGCACGCTCAGCTGCTGCCAGTCTTGGGGCCGATACTGCCAGCTCTGCTCGGCGCAGCGACCCTCGGCATTGAGCTCGCAGCGATCCAGCTCCTGTTCGCTGTGGCCGAGCACCAGGCGCTCGGGCAGCGGCAGGGCATCCTGGCGTGGCGCGGTCGGGGTGCCCGTCAGCGGCTCCCAGCGCCCCTGTAGCAGGCCGTAGCCGAAGTCATAACTTCTGGCTGGCACTGCCTTGCCTACCGGCACCACCTGCTCGCAACTGCGATAGCGGATCTGCCAGCCCTGCTCGACCTTGAGCTGCGGCTCGCCGCACTGCTGTTCGGCCAAGGCGTCCAGGTTGGCCGACTGCCAGTCGAAGCGGCGATAGACCCGCAACTGCTGATAGGGTGCGTTGCCGTCACTAGCACTCAGTTCATAGGTGACTTCGGTGACCCGATCGCCAAGCTGGCGACTCGACTCGCCGTTCAGCCGGTAGTGCTGCCAGTCGGCGCTGTAGTTGGCCTGCGCCGAGGTGGCGAGCAGGCCGGGGGCTGCCAATAACAGCAGCCTGATACCCAGGTGGTTCATTGTGATCCCTTTGGTGGATGGAGTGGCGTGGGGGAACCGGGCAGGGTATTGGGTTCCAAAGGAACATCAACAAACCAGATGGGGCGGGGCAATCATTCCCTTCTCATGCAACATAACAAAAGCAGCCCCATTAGGGGCCGTACCGATAGCAAGGACTCAGCCCCATATGGGGGGCAAGTATCAGATTAAGGTGTCGTGGACAGGATAGTCGAATAGGAGGGGGTTCAGGCCGAGGCAGCCAAGGTGGCGAGTCTGGTGCGGGAGGGCTTGAGGCTGCCGCCAAGATCCGGCCAGGACAGCCAGCGGTCCGGCACCATGAAGCCGGGCAGTGACTGCCGGATCCAGGCACTCAGCTCGGCATGGGAGACGGGCTCGCCGTGCCAGTCGATAAAGGCGGCGGGGCGCTGGCCCCACTCGTCGCTCGGGATGGGCACCACCAGCGCCTGGGCCACGGCGGGGTGATCCACCAGCCGCTGCTCTATGGTCTCCGGCTGGATGTTCTCGCCGCCGGAGATGAAGAGGTTGTCGAGCCGTCCCTCCACCACCAGCTCGCCGCGCTCGGTGACGTGCCCCTTGTCGCGGGTGTGGAACCAGCCTTCTTCATCGAGTGGCCGCTCCAGCTGGCCGCCCTTGAAGTAGCCGGCAAACAGGGTGGCGCCCCGCACGCAGATCTCCCCCTGGCGGATGCATACCTCTCGCCCCGGCAGCGGCCGGCCGACCACTCCGGCGCCGGTGGGCTGGCCGGTGCAGACCTGGCTGCCCATCTCGGACAGGCCATAGCTCACCTTGGGAGTGATGCCCAGCGTCTTGAGACGGCTCACCAGGGGCTCGGGGATGGCGGCGCCGCCGAGCAGCAGTTCGCGCAGCCGGGTGTTGGCGGGGTCGAAGCCCTGGGCCAGCAGGCGCCAGAGCTGGGTCGGCACCAAGGATAGGTGGGTGATGGGCGCTTGTGTCAGTCGCGTGCCGAGGGGTTGGCTGCGATCGTCCAGCACCAGGCTGGCGCCGGCCAGGAAGACCCGGAACAGGATGGCGTAGCCGCCGACGTGAAACAGCGGCAAGGAGAGCAGCCAGCCACAGTCGCCGTCCAGCGGGATCAGAGTGGCGGAGCCCCGGGCCGAGGCCAGATGATTAGCGAGGCGATGCACCACCGCCTTGGGGGTGCCGCTCGATCCCGAGGTGAGGATCATGTTGCACAGCCGCTCGGGATCCAGCGCCAGCAGATCATGGCCCGCAGCCAGCTCGGCCTCGGTATCCAGTCGCAGGGGTTGCCAAGGGCCGTCCGGGATCTCTCCCGCCGACCAGAAGGCGGCAACCTCTAGCTGGGCGGCCAGCTCTGCTTGTTTTTCCAAGGGGAAGGCGGGATTAAGCGGGCAGAAGACGATACCGCTGCGCACACAAGCCCAGGCAATCAATACATCTGCCTGCGCGCCACGCACCACGGCGGCCAACCTGTCACCCGTGTTCAAACCAGCAGATTCAAGCTGTCGACACAGGGCGTTAAGCCGCGCGTCCAGTTGTCGGTAGCTGAGGGCGTTGTCGCCGTGGATGGCGATCCGCTCCGGCGCCAGGTTTGCCCAGTGGCGCACCGGGCAAGGCTCGCTGCTCTGCTCGATCTGGGGCGACTGGGCCTCAATCACGGTGGAACAGAGGCTTGAGTTTGCTCAAGTCGGGCTGGCCCTGGGCATCCAGTAGATCCCCCGCCAGCCAGCGCTTGGTGTCCAGGCCCGGGGCCTGGTCCGGCGCCCATTCGCCGGCGAGACGGGCGAGCTGGCCGAGGCCGACACCGGACTCGAAGCAGGAGGAGACGATCACTTTGAGCTTCAGCTCACGGGCGCGGGCCACCAGCGCCTCGCTGTTGGCGAGGCTGCCGAGCAGCATGGGTTTGAGCACCAGCGCCTTGAGCTGAGGGATGGGCTGCCAGGGATCGCCCCGGCTCAGCAGCTCATCCAGCGCCACCGGCATATTGGTGCGGGCGGCCACGAAGGCGATGTCGTCGAAGCTGGCGCAGAGATCTTCCAGGTATTCGATCCGGTTCGGATCCAGGTGACCGCAGAAGGCCCAGGCCTCCTCGCGGGTCCAGCCCTGGTTCGCATCCAGCACCAGCTTGAGGGTCGGGCGTCGGTCGAGCAGCAGGCGGATCAGCGCCAGCTCGTCACGCATGGGGTAGCGGGCCACCTTGAGCTTGGCCTTGAGGGGCGTCTCGTGCAGCCAGACTTTCCAATTCTTGAGCAGCTCCTGGGGGGAGCCCTGAATGAGGGGATAGGGCTCGGGCAGGGAGGCTGTCTGGGCGGGCCAATGGCGACGAGCACAGTCGACGCCAAATTGTACCGAAGGCAGCTGAGGGCTGATGGTCTCTCCCTTGGCCAGCTGCGTCAGGCAAGCAAGTGCCTCGCTCTGGGCTTCGGCCAGGGTTTCCTTGGAGAAACCGGGCAGGGGGGCGATTTCCCCCCAGCCGTCGTTGATGCGCACCAGCAGGCCCTCTCGCGCTACCTCCACCTTGCCGTGAAAGGTCAGAGGCTGGGTAAAGGGCAGATGGTAGCGATAGAGGGCGAGTGTCATCAGGGGTTCCGTTTGTATTTGGAGAAGTCGGGACGGCGTTTCTCGTTGAACGCGTTGCGCCCTTCCTGACCCTCTTCGGTCATGTAGAACAGCATGGTGGCATTGCCCGCCAGCTCCTGCAAGCCGGCCTGGCCGTCGCAGTCGGCGTTGAGGGCCGCCTTCAGGCAACGCAGCGCCATCGGGCTGTTTTGCAGCATCTCGCGGCACCAGCGCACAGTCTCGCGCTCGAGCTCCGCCAAGGGCACCACGGTGTTGACCAGCCCCATGTCGAGGGCTTGGTTGGCATCGTACATGCGGCACAGGAACCAGATCTCGCGGGCCTTCTTCTGGCCGACGATACGGGCCATGTAGGAGGCGCCCCAGCCGCCGTCGAAGGAGCCGACTTTCGGACCGGTCTGGCCGAACTGGGCGTTGTCGGCCGCAATCGTCAGGTCACACATCATGTGCAGCACATGGCCGCCGCCGACCGCATAACCGGCCACCATGGCGACGACCGGTTTGGGGCAGGTGCGGATGTCGCGCTGGAAGTCGAGCACGTTGAGGTGATGGGTGCCTTCGTCATCCTGATATCCACCGTAGTCGCCCCGGATCTTCTGGTCGCCACCGGCGCAGAACGCCTTCTCGCCGAAGCCGGTGAGGATGATGGTGCCGATATGATCGTCGTAACGGGCATCGGCCAGCGCCTGCAGCATCTCTTTGACGGTGCGGGGACGGAAGGCGTTGCGCACCTGGGGACGGTTGATGGTGATCTTGGCAATGCCATCCTGGGACTTGTGATAGAGGATGTCCTCGTAACCGGCGGAGCAATCCTGCCACTCGATGGGTGCATACAGTTCGGCTTCGCTCATTGCTTCAATCATGGAGCTTCTCTTCTGGTTGGTTAACCCACTCCCGCAGGAGCCGGGCAAAAGTCTCGGGCTGGCTGGCGTGCAGATTGTGGCCGCCATTCATGGTCAAGTGATTGATATTGCAGCCCAACTTTACCAGCTGGCAAGCCAGCCGATGGAATTTTTGATCCTCCGTGCCGGAGATCCAGGTCACCGGCAAGGGCGCGGACGCAAGCCAGGGGGCGAGATCCGGCTGTTTGCCAAGGGAGGTGGCGCGCAGCATGGCGGCCACTGCCTGACCCTGATTGCCGAGCCGGCGCCTTATCTGGCGGGCCCGTCCGGCGGCGTCGAGATCCGCAAACACCGGTTGGCGGTACCAGTCTGCCAGCACCTCGGTCAAGGGCTCGCCCTCGAAGCGCCGGGCCCAACCCTCATCGTGGGCGATGCGGGCCGCGCGCTCGGCGGCGGGCAGGCCCGGATGGCAGTTCTCCAGCAGCAGGGCCTGCAACCCGGCAGGGGAGTGGCTGGCGTGATAGAGCGCCAGCCGCCCACCGAGGGAGTAGCCCACCAGCCGGTAGCGGCGGATGCCGCGCGACTCAAGCTCGCCACAGAGCCATTCGTTGGCCTCGTCGAAATCGCTCACCCGCAGAGGCTGGTTGTGACCGTGGCCCGGCAGATCCAGTGCGTGGCAGTCGACTCCTGGTAGGGCATCGATGACCGGCTGCCAGTCGCGGCCATCGCCGAGCAGGCCGTGCAGCAGCACCAGCGGCAGCTTGTAGTCGCCTGGATTAGAGGTCACGGATCGCGCTGCCCAATGCTTTGAGATCCTTAGCCACTTCGTCGTGATGTGGAACCTTGATTTCAATCGGGATGATGTTTGCCTCTGCGCTAGTTGCCACGGATCGCACTACCCAATGCTTTGAGATCCTCGGCCACTTCATTGCTCGGCACCTTGATTTCAATCAGGGTTGCTCGGGTTTGCGAGCTTTGGTCTTCCAAGGCGGCTGTATAGACCTGCTCGAACTCGGCCAGGGTGGTGGGCGCGTGATAGGCGAGGCCAAACATGGCGGCGGCGTGATCGAAGTGCAGGCCGTGGGGCAGGCAGTAGTAAGTCTCCAGCAGCTGATCCTGGGTCGGCACCGGCAACATGCGAAAGATGCTGCCACCGTCGTTGTTAAGCAGCATAACTACCAGCGGCCGACTCGCCTTGCCGAGCAGAGCCAGGCTGTTGAGGTCATGCAGGGCACTGAGATCCCCGAGCAGCAGGGTGGTGGGCTGATCGCTTGACTGAGCAAAGCCATAGGCCGTGGCGATCAGGCCATCGATACCGGAGGCGCCGCGATTGGTCATCACCCGGCTTGGCCCCTTGCCGGTCTCGCCGAGCATGTCCATCAAGCGGGCCGGCATGCTGTTGCCGACAAACAGCTGACCTTCAATCAGCTCGTTCAGGCGGTGGCAGACCCCGAGTTCGGAGAAACGATCGCAGGCGGCGCGCACCTGACGGGTCGCCTGTTGCTGGCGTTCCGCCAGCTTGTGCCAGGGTTGCTGCTGCTCGCCAACCGGGTGGGCGGCGGTGAAGGCGACGGGCTCGCACAGCAGGCGGCGACGCAGCCGGTAATCCGGGTCGAGCCGGGCCGGCTGCGGATCCACCAGCCAGTAATCCTGCCAGGGGTGCTGCTTGATAAACTGGCCGAGCCGCTTGGAGATGAGGCGGGCACCGAACTGCAGCAGCACCTCGGCGCGGGCCAGCTCACTCACGAAGCAGCTGTTTTGCAGCGCCAAATCCATATGAATGAGGTTGCGACTGTCAAAGCGGATCTGGCTCTGCAGATCCGCCAGCAATGGCCAGCCGAGGCGCTGTGCCAGTTCGGCCACCGTCTGGCCCTGCACCGGATCCTGGATGCGGCCCGCGACTATGACGCCGCGCTTGCCCCGCAGTGCTTCCCAGTCGGGCTGGATGGGGCAGCTCTGTTCGCTCGGGAGCCAAGGGCTCCAGGGCTTCTCCGAGCACAGCCAGTCGCCGAGGGGCGCCAGGTAGTCGCCGAAATCCAGATAGGCATCACCGGGGTAGAGCGGCTCGGGGTACATGCAGTTGAAATGCACTGGGCCGGGAGTGCGCGCCTGCTGGGCCAGGGCCTGATCCACCGAGCTCAGCACGAAGGCGGCGGGAATGGTCTGGGTGGGGCTCGGCAGATTGAGCTGATAGACGGGGTAGTGACCGAAGATCCCTTGCTGATCGATGGCCTGGTTGGCGCCGTTGTCAATAAGCTCCGGGGGGCGGTCGGCCGAGAGGATGATGAGCGGCACCCCGGTCAGCTGGGCCTCGGCCACCGCGGGCCAGAGGTTTGCCACCGCGGTACCCGAGGTCATGATCACCGCCACCGGTCGGCCCGTGCCCTTGGCGAGGCCGAGTGCCATGAAGCCCAGGCCCCGCTCGTCAAAATGCAGGTGACGGCAAAAGCCGCTGTGGACGGCGGCGGCCATGGTGAGGGGCGCCGAGCGGGAGCCGGAGGCCAGCGCTATGTCCCGCACGCCGAGGCGATAGAGCTCCTCCAGCAGCAGGGAGGACCAGACGTGGTTGAAGGTGGCATGGTGAGTGGCAAACTCTGGGCGCGCGGACATGAGGCTCTCGCAGTGAGGAAACGATGGAAAACGCTATCCCAAGAGGGAGAGCACGTTGGCGATCTTGTTGTCGAGTTCGGCCCACTCGGCGGCGGGTTCGGATCCCGCCACTATGCCGGCGCCGGCAAACAGACGGATGGCCCCGCCCTGGATCAGGGCGCTGCGAATGGCGACGGAGAACTCCGAGGTCTCCCGGCTCAGCATGCCGCAGGCACCGGCGTACCAGCCTCTGTCATAGGGCTCGTGCTCACGGATGAAGGCCAGCGCCGATTCGCGCGGGGCACCACCCACCGCCGGGGTAGGATGCAGGGCGTCCAGCAGTTGCCAGTCACAGACCCCGGGCTTGAGCTCGGCTTCGATGTCGCACTTGAGGTGTTGCAGCAACCTCAGCTTGAGGATGCGCGGCTCGGTCAGGCTGGTATGGGTGCTGAGCGGTGCCAGTCGGCTGAGGATATCCGCATGAACCAGTCGGTTCTCCAGCCGGTTCTTGCTGTCGGCCAGCAGCTCGGCGGCCAGGGCCTGGTCGATGGCATCATCCCCGGCGCGGCGTATGGTGCCAGCCAGCGCCTCGGTGAGCAGGTGGCGTCCCTCCCGGCGATAGAGTCGCTCGGGGGAGCAGGAGATAAAGGCCTGCTCTGGGCTGAATTGAAAACCGAAGTGGAAGCACTCCTGGGCATGCTGCGCCCATTGGGCCAGTAGGGACCAGGGGGAGATGGCGGTTTGACCATCGTTCGGCTCATCATCCCCAAGGCGGCTCTCCCGCGACAGCACTACCTTGGGGGTGTGGGCTTGAAACTCGGGGGCGGTGACCCGGGCCACCAACTGCTGCCACTGGGCGCGGGAGGGGCAATCCGTACGCTGCCAGCTGTGCTTGTGCAGCGGCGGCAGGGGCGCTTCCGGTTGCAGAAGATCCAGCGCGGCTTCGGCGGCTCTCAGCTCGGCCTCGAAGGCGTGTGCCTGATCGCGCGCCGGCAGCCAGAGGTTCAGGCAGAGGCTGGCACACTCGCCCCGGCGTACCAGCTCGATGCGTGGCAGCACGAAACGGCAGGGGCCAAAGTCCGGCCAGCCGGGCTGGGTCGGATCGAATGCCAGCCCGCCGTAGTAACGGGGACTGTCTTCGCTGTCGATACCTGTGTTGTCACAGACGCGCTGGATATCTTGCGGACGGGTCAGCTCATGGATCCGGCCGAGGGCGACATATTCGGGCCGGGCCGGGCCACGGGCCTGCCAGTAGATGCGGGGATAGAGAGTCTGCGCCGCCAGCCAGCCCAGAAAGGAGTGTACCTCGACCGCCACGCGCAACCGCACGAAGCCGCTGACAGTGCTGTGACGCAGGGCGTCCAGTTGTTGCTTGATATGGGTCTGAGCCAACATGGATGTCGTGTCTGAGCCGGATAGTGGCGATCGCTCTGGAGGGAGGATGGCGCAGGTTGATGCCAAAGGGCGATGATTTCCTATATATTATCTGCCCATTCTTCCATGTAAATTGCCCGAGGGAGCCTAAAGCCCCCACGGAGCCAAGTATACCTAAATCCGGTTCGATAACCCTTAACACGATCAATATCTGATTGTTTGGCCATCACAATATGACAAATACCTGCTCTGTTTGGTTGCTGGCGGCGCGTTTGCGAACACTGCCGCTTGCCTGTTCTTCCATCTTGCTGGGCTCGGGCCTCGCCGCCAGCCGGGGTGCCTTCGACGGGGCCATCATGGGCCTATCCCTGCTGACCGCCATCCTGTTGCAGATCCTCTCCAACCTGGCCAACGACTACGGTGATGCGGTATCCGGCGCCGACAACGGCGAGCGGATCGGTCCCCAGCGCGCCGTGGTCTCCGGCCTCATCACCCGTAAACAGATGTGTGTGGCCATGGGATTGACCGCCCTGGCGGCGGTGGTGAGCGGACTGGCCCTGCTTGCCTGTGCCTTCGGGGAGGCCTGGCAGCAGATCCTGACCTTCGTCCTGCTCGGCGGCGCGGCCATCGTTGCGGCCATCACCTACACGGTGGGCAAGACGCCCTACGGCTATCGCGGTTTTGGCGACATCTCGGTGTTCCTGTTCTTCGGCCTGCTGGGGGTGCTCGGCTCCTACTACCTGTTCACCCATACCCTGCAGTGGGATCTGCTGCTGCCGGCCACCGCCTGCGGTCTGCTGGCGACGGCTGTGCTCAACATCAACAACGTGCGCGACATCGAGACCGATGCCGCCAGCGGCAAGATCACCCTGGCGGTGCGGCTCGGTCGCAACCGCGCCATCGTCTACCACTGGCTGCTGCTGGGAGCGGCGCTACTCACCACCATCGTCTTCCTGCTGACGCAGCAAACGGGTCTCTGGCCCTGGATCTTCCTGCCCGCCATGAAGCCGCTCACCGATGCCGCCCGCACCCTGCGGGTGAGCTTCGATGGTGAGGTGCTGACCGGCGCCCTTAAGAAGACCGCCATCAGCGCCTTCCTGTTCAGCCTGCTGCTCTCCATCGGGTTGGCGCTCTCCTAGGCAAGAATCCGTACCCAAGCGCTAGTCATGAAGGCCCCTTTGAGGGGCCTTTTTTGTGGCTATCACCGCCACTTTTTCCAATCAATTCAGTCCCATTGAGGTCATGTCTCCTAAAATGGCCGTGATCCGGTCGGCAATATTGAGAAATTCTCGGGGCAGGCTCAGGAGTTGTGACGGGGCCCGATTGTGGCGCCAGGGTGATTGCTATACAGATGTAGCTGTATCTGGCATTTCGTGTAAAAACCATGGAGGGAGCACACTGATGGACAAGTTAGGGAAACACCTTGGATGGATGCTGATGGCGCTGGTCGGTGCCAGCTCCCTCGGTTATATCGCCCTCAATCGGGGCGAACAGATCAACGCACTCTGGATTGTGGTTGCGGCGGTGTGCGTCTATCTGATCGCCTATCGCTACTACGGCCTGTTTATTGCCAAGCACGTGCTGGCGGTGGATGCCACCCGGATGACGCCGGCGGTGCGTCACAACGACGGTCTGGACTATGTGCCGACCGACAAGAAGGTACTGTTTGGCCACCACTTTGCCGCCATCGCCGGTGCCGGCCCCCTGGTCGGCCCGGTGCTGGCGGCCCAGATGGGCTACCTGCCCGGCATGCTCTGGCTGCTGGCCGGGGTGGTGCTGGCGGGGGCGGTGCAGGACTTCATGGTGCTGTTCGTCTCCACCCGCCGGGATGGCCGCTCCCTCGGTGAGCTGGTCAAGGCGGAGATGGGGCCGACGGCCGGCGTCATCGCCCTGATTGCCACCTTCATGATCATGGTGATCATCCTGGCGGTGCTGGCGATGATAGTGGTCAAGGCGCTGGCCCACAGCCCCTGGGGCACCTACACCGTGGCCTTCACCATACCGCTCGCCATCTTCATGGGGATCTACACCCGCTACCTGAGGCCGGGCCGCATCGGTGAGGTGTCGATCATCGGCCTGGTGTGTCTGATCTTCGCCATCGTCTCCGGTGGCTGGGTGGCCGAGAGCGAAACCTGGGCGCCCTATTTCGACTTCGATGGTGTGCAACTGACCTGGATGCTGGTGGGCTACGGCTTCGTCGCCTCGGTACTGCCGGTCTGGCTGCTGCTGGCGCCGCGGGATTACCTCTCCACCTTCCTCAAGATAGGCACCATAGTGGGCCTCGCCATCGGCATACTGGTGACCCAGCCGACCTTGCAGATGCCGGCGCTGACCCAGTTCATCGACGGCACCGGCCCGGTCTGGGCCGGGGATCTGTTCCCCTTCCTGTTTATCACCATCGCCTGTGGCGCCGT
>NZ_CDCA01000020.1:225890-249769 GCF_000820185.1 Aeromonas tecta | reverse complement strand
CCGCCGATGTGGTGGTCTCCGCCGCCGCCGTGGTGAGCAGTTGGGGCTTCCAGATCACCCCGGAAACCCTGACCCGCATCGCCAGCGAAGTGGGTGAGCAGAGCATCATCTCCCGTGCCGGTGGCGCCCCGACCCTGGCGGTCGGCATGGCCTACATACTGCACGGCGCCCTCGGTGGCCTGATGAACGTCGCCTTCTGGTATCACTTCGCCATCCTGTTCGAGGCGCTGTTCATCCTCACCGCAGTGGACGCCGGCACCCGCGCCGCGCGCTTCATGCTGCAGGATCTGATGGGGGTCATCTCGCCCTCCCTCAAGCGCACCGATTCCCTGCCGGCCAACCTGCTCGCCACCGCCCTGTGCGTGCTGGCCTGGGGTTACTTCCTGCATCAGGGGGTGGTGGATCCGCTCGGCGGCATCAACACCCTGTGGCCGCTGTTTGGCATCGCCAACCAGATGCTGGCGGGCATGGCACTGATGCTGTGCGCCGTTGTGCTGTTCAAGATGAAGCGTCAGGCCTATGCCTGGGTGGCGCTGCTGCCCACCAGCTGGTTGCTGATCTGCACCCTGACCGCCGGGTGGGAGAAGACCTTCAGCGACAATCCCAAGCTCGGCTTCCTGGCTATCGCCAACAAGTTCCAGGCGATGATCGACAGCGGTACCATCCCGGCCCAGTACACCGAATCCCAACTGGCCCAACTGGTGTTCAACAACCGGCTGGATGCGGGGCTGACGATGTTCTTCATGCTGGTGGTGGTGGTGCTTGCCGCCTTCTCGGTCAAGACGGCCCTCAAGGCGCTGAAAAACCCGCAGCCGACTGCCAACGAGACCCCTTATCAGCCGATGCTGGCGGGCAAGGGGGCGGCTCAGTCCGAGTCTGATGACGACGGCGATCTGGCCCCCAGCCTCAAGTAAGCGAGTCAACAGGCCGGCACCCCAGGGTGCCGGCCCTCATCGATAGCCCCAAGGAGCTAGCATGTTCGATACCCTGGCCAAGGCGGGCAAGTATCTGGGGCAGACCGCCAGACTGATGGTGGGTGTGCCCGATTACGACAACTACGTGCAACACATGCGGCTGACTCACCCAGAGCAAACCCCCATGAGCCACGACGAGTTCTTTCGCGAACGCCAGGATGCGCGCTACGGTGGCAAAAATGGCGGGCGCTGCTGCTAATCCTTTTATCACAGCAGTGGCATCACGACGCTGGCTGTGACGGGCACTGCTACTCATTCCCTTACCACAGGACTCCCATTATGACGCACGCTGTTGCGGTCACCTTGCTGACCGGTTTTCTCGGCTCCGGCAAGACCACCCTGCTCAACCACTTCCTGCGCCACCACGCCAACGCCTCCGTGGCCATCCTGGAGAACGAGTTCGGCGCCGCCAATATCGACGGCGCCCTACTGGAGGGAGGCTCGGGAGTGAGCGTGGTGGAGCTCAGCAACGGCTGCGTCTGCTGCAGCGTGCGCGGTGAGTTTAGCGCCGCCCTGAGCGACCTGCTGGCCCGGCGAGCGGCGGGGGAGCTCAACTTCGAGCGGCTGATCGTCGAGACCACGGGGCTTGCCGATCCCGCTCCCATCATCCAGACCTTCTTCGTGGAAGAGACGTTGCGGGACGCGCTGCGGCTCGATGCCGTGGTGACCCTTGCCGATTGCGAACACATCGACCGCCAGCTGGATGAGCATCCGGTGGCGGCGGCCCAGCTCGGTTTTGCGGATCGCATCCTGCTCACCAAGACGGATCGGGTGGACGAGGCGACGCGGGCGGCCGCCATCGCGCGCATCCACGGCATCAATGCCAAGGCCGAGATCCTCGACATCGTACAAGGGGAGTGCCCGGCCGCGCTCTGGCTGGATCTCGATGCCTTCAGTCTGAGCGACGAGCTCGGCTTGAGCGCGAGCCTGCGCATCGTGCGGGCCGGCCAACAGGGCTTCGAAGCCTTCGCGCCGCTCTCGGCCCGGCCACGCTCCTGGCATGACGCCATTTCGGCCCAGCTGTTCGAGGGGGGCGAGCTGGACTTGAAAAAAATAGGCGCCTTTATGGAGCGATCTATAGATCTGCATGGCAACGACATGTTGCGCTACAAGGGGGTGCTGGCCATCGCCGGGGAGCCGCGCCGGCTGATCGTACAGGGGGTACACAAGGTGGCGGGGTTCGACTATGGCTCCCCCTGGGGTGAGGCGGTGCCGCAGTCCCGGCTGGTGATCATTGGCCGCTACCTGCCCGTCGACGAATTGCGGGCCGGTTTTTTGCAGACACAAGAGTGAGGAATAGCCGCCCATGCGTGCATCGCTGAGAGAGAAGATGATCCGGGTCTGTCACCAGAAAATCGCCCAGAAAGGGGAGGGGGTTGGTGTCTCCTTCTATGCGTTTTTTGCCAACAAGAATGACGACCCGGCGTTATTGATGGAGGCCGCCACCTGGTGGATCCAGACCCATGAACTCGACCACTTCGAGAAGGCCCGCAAGATCATCGGGCTGGTTGAAGCCACTGCCTAGGGATGAATCAATTAATAAGGCCCCCTAATGGGAGCCCTTATTACATTAATAGAACTGATGGCCAAGGCCGCCGTTTAGGCCAAATGGCTTAGCTGACCTGCGCCGCAGCGGTTTCTCGGCGGGAAAAGATCAGGCTGTCCAGCAGCCAGATGACGACCATGGAGGCACCTACCGGCGGGAATGCGAGCCCGAGCAGTGCAATTACCACCAGGGTGCCGCGCAAGGGTGGCAGCTTGGCGGGCAGGGGCGGCGCCGCGAGCCGGCCTTGCGGGCGGCGACTCCACCAGATCCAGAGCCCGCTCACCGCGCTCAGCAACACCATCAGGCAGATCAGCAACATGGCGAGCTGATGGGGCCAGCCATAGAGTTTGCCGGTGTGCAGCATGACGCCGGTTTCCACCACCTTGGCGACCGGGCCGTAGTCCTGCCAGCGCACGTCGGCCAGCACCTTGCCGCTGTATTGATCGATGTGCAGGGTGGCGTCGTTGCGCGGATCGTCGGCAAACAGGGCTATGGTGTAAACGCCGCTCTTGCCGGCGGGCGGGGTGATGCTGTAGCCCGGCGTGACCTGCCGCGCCTTGGCGATATCGACCACCTGTTGCAGCGGGATGCGATGGCTGGCCATCACCATGCCCTCGTGCTCGCCACCGTGGTTCATGGCGCTGTGATCGTGCTCCTTTGCGGGCGCCGTGGCACTGTCGTCCATGTCCATGGAGGCCATCTGCTCTGGCGCCGTCGAACTCGGCATGGGGGTGCTCTCCATCGCCCAGGGCACGGTCTGTGAGTGGGCCTGGTTGAGGCTGCGGGCCAGGGGCGCGGATTTGGGCACCTCGTTCCACATGGTGGCCGGGAAGCGATTCCAGACGTTGGCGAACTGGTCGCCCCAGAAACCGGTCCAGGTCATGCCGCTCAGCAGCAACAACAGCAGGAAGCCGGCGCCCCAGAAGCCGACCACAGCGTGCAGATCGCGCCACCAGAGCCGTCCACGCTGGTTCATTCTGGGCCAGAGGATGCCGCCGACCCCGGGCCCCTTGCGCGGCCACCACAGGTAGAGGCCGCTGACGAGCAGCACTATGCCCCAGCCGGCGGCCAGCTCGATGAGTCTGTCGCCGGTGGTGCCTATCAGCAGCTCCGCATGCAGGGCGCGCGCCACCGCCTGCAGATTCCACTGGTTGTCCTGGGTGCCGAGCAGGGCGCCGTTGGCGGGATCCATGAACAGAGTCAGCTCACGGCCCCCCTGGGCGACGACTAGCTGGGCGCTCTGATCGGGGGCTATGGGTGGCAGGTATTTGCGCAGGCTGGCGTCCGGCATGGCGATCATCGCCTTGGCCAGCAGGGCATCGGCACTGAGGGTCTGGCTGGCCGGCGTCACCTTCATCAGCGCGGGATACATAAGGTTGTCGAGCTGCGGCTTGAACAGATACACCATGCCGGTGAGGGAGAGCAGGATCAGGAAGGGGGCGACGAAGAGGCCGGCATAGAAGTGCCAGCGCCAGATCCGCTGGTAGTGATTCGCGTCGTGATTTTTCATCTCTGATCCTTGCGGTGCCGGTAAAGGTTGCAGCTGGTGGAAGGTTTAGGTGGCGCGGATGATAGCAGCAACGTTTTGTTAACTGCAATAAAACAAAGCCCGCCTGCTTGTCACCAGATGACGCCAGTGTGCGGCACACCGGTGGGGCGAAAAGGTCGCCGGGGATCGCTGAGATCATGGACTTTATGGCGAGGGATTATTACCTTGTGGCGACCCCACGAGACAGGGATGCGGTGGGTAGCGAGTCAGGGAGGTAGTTGTTGTGTATTTGCAGCCACATGGTCAATTCGTGATGCAGCAGCGAGGGCAAGTGCTGCTCTGTCGTCCGATGGGGCCTTTCAATCTGGCGGGGGCCATGGCTTATGAAGCCGATTTCCTCCGGCAGATCGCCAGTTTGCGCTCAGCCCCCTGGGGTATCGTCGAGGTGGCGACCGAGTTTGAGGCGGCAGGCCCCGAGGTATTGGCCCGCTTTCGTCGCCAGTTTGATTGGTGCGCCGCCAATGGGTGCGCCTTCCTGGCGGTGGTGATGCAGGGGCATTTCAAGCAGTATCTGGCGGATCAGGTCTTTGGCGGTCTGCCGTTTCAGGCGCTGCACTACTGCGCCTCTGAAACCGAGGCTATCGACTGGGTGGAGAGGCAGTTGGCCACGATGAACAGGCGGGTGACGGCGTGATCCCGTTGAGGGAGCGCACCTCGTAGAGGCGGCACACCATCGGAAGGGCTTTCCTGTGCGGTCATACGATGGCAGTGATTATTCCAGCTTGATAAACCACTTGTCCCGTTCGTCGATGCAGTCGGGTTCGCCCATCTCGAATTCGCGGCAGATGAGCGGGCGTACCTCGTAGATGCGGCACATCATGGTGTTGCGATCCAGCGCCGCGCACCAGCCGTCCTCCAGTCGGTGCATCACCGGCACCTGTCCTTCTATCTCGTCCACATAGCGATCCGGCACGCCGGTATCGGTGAACAGCATCACCTCGAGGCGGCAGCAGCAGGCTTCGCAGTTCTGGCAACTGACGTCGGGCGGATTGGGTTGGGACATGGGTCATCTCATGGTGTTGGTTGGCAGATGAAACAGGCGCCGATAAAGGCGCCTGTGCTCCTGAGTCAGGTTGAACCTTAGCCCAGTTTGCGGGCGCGATAAGTGCGTCCCTTGATCTTGCCTTCCTGCAACCGCTTGAGGGCGGCGCTCGCCACCTGACGTTTGACCGCCACGTAGGAGTACTGCTCGGAGATCTGGATCTTGCCGACATCGCTACCGGCAATGCCACCTTCCCCGGTCAGGGCGCCGAGGATGTCACCGGCGCGTACCTTGCTCTTGCGGCCCGCATCGATGGAGAGGGTCACCATCTGCGGCGCGATCGGTTTGATCTCGCGGCCAATTTCGCTCAAGTCCCCTTGCGGGATGGGCGCCTGCTGGTACTCCTCGATCAGGTTGACGCGCTGGGCTTCATTCGGCTGATAGAGGCTCAGGGCCAGGCCCTGCTGGCCGGCGCGGCCGGTGCGGCCGATGCGGTGCACGTGCACTTCGGGATCATAGGTCAGCTCGAAGTTGATGACGGCGCCGAGCTCCTTGATGTCGAGGCCACGGGCGGCCACATCGGTGGCAACCAGTATGGTCGCGCTGCCGTTGGAGAAGCGTACCAGTACCTGATCCCGCTCGCGCTGTTCCAGATCGCCGTTCAGTGCCAGCGCCGAGAAGCCCTTGGCGGCCAGGTGGTCGGCCACGTCGTTGCAGGCGCGCTTGGTGTTGCAGAACACCACGCAGGAGCTCGGCTGGTAGTGGCTCAGCAGCCAGGTGAGGGCATCGAGGCGCTGACCGGCCGGCACTTCATACAATTTCTGCTCGATGGCGCTGCCTTCGTGCAGGGACTCCACGCTCACCTCGACCGGATCGCGCTGCACACCGCGGCTCATCTGGGCGATCCCTTCCGGGTAGGTGGCGGAGAACAGCAGGGTCTGGCGGCGCGCCGGCGCATAGCTGATGACCTTGTTGATGTCTTCGCCAAAGCCCATGTCCAGCATGCGATCCGCTTCGTCCAGTACCAGCGTCTCCAGGCTGGAGAGCTCCAGTGTGCCTTGCTCCAGATGCTTGAGAATACGGCCCGGGGTGCCGACGGCGATGTGGGCGCCAAAGCCCAGGGTGGCTGACTGGGGTGCGGTCGGGGTGCCGCCACACAGGGTCACCAGCTTGACGTTCGGCAGGGCGCGGGCCAGGCGACGGATCTCCTGGGCGACCTGATCGGCCAGCTCGCGGGTCGGGCAGAGCACCAGGGCTTGCACGTCGACGCGGTTGACGTTGAGGCGGGAGAGCAGGCCGAGTGCGAAGGCTGCGGTCTTGCCGCTGCCAGTTTTTGCCTTGGCGATCAGGTCTTTACCGTCGAGTACCAGGGGCAGGCTCTGCGCCTGGATCGGGGTCATCTGCAGATAACCCAGGCTGGCGAGGTTCTCCAGCAGGGCGGGGGAGAGGTTGAGGCTGCTAAATTCGCTGTTGTTCACAAGAGGACTCTATTTCGGGAAAACGGGGTTGGCGCATGGCGCTAAGGGCGCGCATTGTACCAGAGAGTAGCGCCTCGTGTGATGGATTGTGGCGGATTTTTGAACGCTTGGCCCCCTGCTCAGGGTCAGACTTAGGCCGACGGATATCTTTGTCGCGACTCGCTTCGTGTTGGCGTTGAGCCCTTGGCGGCGGCTGACTAATTATGTGCAAACAAGATAAACGTTTTTCATGCGTTTCGATTAAATATTGCGGTGCCGGGTCCGGTTTGAGCGACATGGTATCTATACAGGTCTGTAGTTGATAATAGGGTAAAATGGCATCAAGTTGGTAACTAATAACACAATATATTGATTTTTATTGAGTATTTCTATTTTTGAGATATTACCGACCTTGCATCTGATGATTAATTAATTTAAAAACGTTTGTATTATCCATGCTGCATATTTTTACTGCATATTGTGATGGCTATCTGATTTTTAAATATGCAAATCTCTATGATGGCGCCGGTCAAAAATTACAATTCACTCAGGTGCTACTGGATATGGAATACGTTCACTTTGTGCTCGGACTGGTGATGGTCCTCGCTCTTGCATTGCTGGCTAACCGCCACAACTGGAAACAGATCAAGCTGCGCTATATCGGTCAGCTGTTGGTGGTGGAACTGGCACTGGCCTGGTTCATGCTGAACTCCGAAGTGGGCTTGGCCGTGGTGGGTGGCTTTGCCGCCGGCTTCACCAAGCTGATGGAGTTTGCCAAACAGGGGACCGATTTCGTGTTCGGTGGCCTGGTCAACGAAGGTGCCTTCTCCTTCTTCCTGATGGTGCTGATGCCTATCGTCTTCATCTCCGTGCTGATCGGGATCCTGCAGTACATCCGCCTGTTGCCCATCGTCATTCGTGGCATCGGCACCGTGCTGGCCAAGATCAACGGCATGGGAAAGCTGGAATCCTTCAACGCCATCAGCTCGATGATCGTCGGCCAGTCCGAGAACTTTATCGCGCTCAAGAACACCTTGCCGCACCTGAACGAGAAGCAGATGTACACCCTGGCGGCGACGGCCATGTCCACCGTCTCCATGTCCATCGTCGGTGCCTACATGCAGCTGATCGAGCCGCGCTACGTGGTGGCCGCGCTGGTACTCAACATGTTCAGCACCTTCATCGTGCTGTCGCTGATCAACCCGTACGAGCCGGATAACTCGGTCACCGACATCAAGGCCATCGCCGAAGGTGACGAGCACCACAGCCCGAAGAAAGAGAACTTCTTCGAGATGCTGGGCGAATACATCATGGCCGGTTTCTCCGTCGCCGTGATCGTGGCCGCCATGCTGGTCGGTTTCATCGCCCTGATCGCGCTCATCAACTACCTGTTCGAGGCGGCGTTTGGCGTCAACTTCCAGTACGTCATGGGCTACATCTTCTACCCCATCGCCTGGATCCTCGGCATTCCGAGCGGTGAAGCACTGCAAGCCGGCTCCATCATGGCGACCAAGCTGGTGACCAACGAGTTCGTGGCCATGATGGATCTGGGCAAGATTGCCGCAGAGCTGTCCCCGCGTACCGTCGGCATCCTCTCCATCTTCATGGTGTCCTTCGCCAACTTCAGCTCCATCGGCATCATCGCCGGTGCGGTGAAGGCGCTGAACGAAGAGAAGGGCAACATGGTATCCCGCTTCGGTCTGAAGCTGGTGTACGGCTCGACTCTGGTGAGCCTGCTCTCCGCCGTGATCGCTGGTATCATGATCTGATAGACATCCATATCGTGCTGATAAACCCCTGCCAAGGCAGGGGTTTATTTTTTTCTGGCTCGGAACTTTTAGATTCTGTTTTGCTCTGAACTGATTCAATAAAAGAAAAAGCGACGAGGAGAGTGCGATGAGATGGTGGATATGGGGCATGGTGGCATTGCTGGTTGGCTGCACCGCCAAGGGGGACACGCCGGAGCAGAAGCGTGCTTACGTACAGACGATGCGTGAGCAGGTGCTGAACGAACTCTATCAGGAGAAGGCGAGCATTCGCGATGAGGTGCAACGGGCCAAGGGCTACGCGGTCTTCTCCAGCGTCAACAACAGCCTGATCTTCGTCAGCGCGGGCAGTGGCTTTGGTGTGGTGCGAGACAATCAGACCGGTCGGGACACCTACATGAGCATGGCCAATGCCGGTGTGGGGCTGGGGCTTGGCATCAAGGATTTCAGGGCCCTGATCCTGTTCAATGATGCGGATGCATTGAAGCACTTCGTCGAGGTGGGCTGGGAAGCCGGCGCCCAAGCCGATGCGGCTGCCCGCTCCGGTGACAAAGGTAGCGAGCTGCTAAATACCACGGGCAGCACCAATACCAAGAAGGTGACCGTCTATCAGCTGACCCAGAGCGGTCTGGTGTTGCAGGCAACCCTGCAGGGCTACAAATACTGGACCGATGACGAACTCAATGAACCCGGTCCGGCAGCGGTGCAGGCTGTGCAGTGACACTGATGTTGTGTGTACCAGATCGCTGAATCCAGTTGACCGTACCGGGGAGATAAAATGAAAGGGCCGCCAGAATGGGCGGCCCTTTTGCTTGGGGTGATGGTGGATGAGTGGGAGCCAGTTTCTGGCTCCCGAACTCTTCTGGTTTAAGGGCAGATGATGGTGTTGCTGTTCACGCCATTGAGGCTGGCCTGGTAGCTCACCTGTTGGGTCAACAGCAGTATGTCGACGTTGTTCAGGGTGACCCCGATGACGACACCATTCTTGCTCCAGGTGACGGTATTGCTGACATCCAGTGTGCTGGCATCGGAGAAGGTTGCGACGGCCTTACGGGTCACAATATTGGCGACCGGGAGGCCGAGTAGCCCCAACTGGACCTGTGTGGTACAACTGGCCGCCAAGCTGCTGAGGGTCGCCGCCGTGATGGTGATCGGCTTGCTGTCTGCCCCAGTCAGGAAGCTGGCACTGATGTTGGCCGTCCCTGCAGCCACCCCGTGTGCGACCCCGGTACCGGAGACAGTCACCACGCCCGTGTCATCGCTCTGCCAGTGGGCAAGGGCGCTGACGTTCTGGGTGGTCAGGTCGCTGAAGGTCGCGGTCGCCTTCAACTGAGCCTGGTTTCCGCTCGCCAGATTGGGGATGGTGTCTATGCTGAGCCCAGTCACAGTCGCAGCAGTTGCCGCAATGCTGATGGTGGAGGTAGTACCTCCCAGGCTGCCGCTGATGATGGCAGAACCCACGGCTAATGCCTTGATCTGACCGTTGGCATCCACGCTCACCAAGGTGGGTGAACTGCTGCTCCAACTGGCCTGGCTGGTGACATCGACCACGGTATTGTCAGAGTAGGTTGCCAATGCCTTCAGCTGACCATTGGTACCCAGTGCCAGCGAAGCTAGGGGAGTGCTGATCTGGATGGCCCCCACTGTCGCTGCCGTGACCGTGATGGTCAGAGTACTGGTCTGCCCGCCGAAGCTGCCTGTGATGGTGGCCGTGCCGGGAGCCACTGCCGTGACCTCACCACTGGTGTTGACGGTGGCAACGTTGCTGTCGCTGCTACTCCATGAGACCAGACCCGTGATGTTCTGGCTGGTGCCATCGGAGTAGTTGGCAACGGCAGTCAGTTGGGTCTTGGTACCGGCTGCCAGGGTTGATGCCGTCGCCGACAAGTCTATCTGGTTCACGGTGGCACTGGTGACGCTCAGGCTGACTGGATTGCTGGTGACACTGCCCACGCTACCGGTCAGGGTTGCACTGCCAATGGTGACGGCGGTGACTTCACCGGACAGGTTGACGGTGGCAACTGCGATATCCGAGCTGTTCCAGGCCACCAGATTGGAGATGTCCTGGGTCGTGTTATCGCTGTAGGTGGCGATTGCCGTCAGCTTGCCCTTGGTGCCCTTGGCCAGGCTCAGGGTGGGCGGGGTGATCTGGATTTGACTGACTGTCGCATTGGTGACGGTCAGCACTGTGCCGGCACTGGTCACATTATTGATGCTGGCTGTGATGGTGCTGGTACCCACCGCAACCCCGGTCGCCAGACCCTGGGCATCTATGGTGACCTTGGTTTGATCGCTGCTGACCCAGGTTGCCTGGTTGGAGACATCCAGGGTACTGCCATCGCTCAACACGGCCTGGGCCTTGAACTGGACCGAACTGCCCTTGGCCAGGGTGCCGTTGCCGCTATTCAAGACGATCTGGACGCTGCTAACGGTGGCATTGGTGACTACCAGCAATACCGTATTGCTAGATACGCCATGGAAGACAGCAGAGATATTTGCCCCCCCTGTGTTGACTGCGGTTGCCTCACCGTCCAGGTCTATGGTCGCCACGTTGATATCCGAGCTATTCCAACTGACCTGGCTGGTTACATCCTGCGAGGAGTTGTCGCTGAAGGTGGCGACAGCCTGGAATTGCAGCTTACCCCCTACTGGCAGAGAGGCAGTTGGCGGTATGACTTGCAGTGAGGTGGCGATGGCATTGGTGATGGTAATACTGACACTGCGGCTGACAGAGCCCAGAGTGGCTGTGATGCTGGCCTGGCCTATGCCGGCACCCGTTACTTTACCCTGACTGTCTACACTGGCGATGACGGGATTGCTGCTGCTCCACTGTGCCTGGGTCGACACGTCCTGAGTGGATCCATCGCTGAAGGTGGCGATGGCCTGCAGCTGACTTTTGGTGCCGAGGGCAATGGTCGAGACGGCAGGAATGACCTGCAGGGCCGTGACGCTGGCGTTGTTGACCTGAATGCTGGTGGTGGCAGTGACGCCCAGTAGTGTCGCTGACAGCGTCACTGTGCCTGCCGCGACGCCGGTCACCAGACCTGTGTTGTCGACAGTTGCGACGGCCGGGTTGCTGCTGAGCCAGGCCGCTTGTGTGGAGATATCCTGAGTGCTCTGGTCGGCGAAAGTTGCGATGGCCGTCAGCTTTGTCGTAGTACCGATAGCCAGCTGGACTGTCGCCGGAATGATCTGGATCTGACTGACCGCCAGATTGACGGCCGAGACAGTGGTTTGGCCGGTAATCCCCTGAATGGTGGCGATGACTGTGGCATCACCGACATCAAGAGCGGTGATCTTGCCCTTATTGTCGACGCTCAGCACGGTTGGGTTGTTGCTCAGCCAGCTTGCCTGGGTCGACACATCCTGGGTGGTGTCATCGGAGAAGGTGGCGATGGCCTGCAATTGCAGCGACAACCCTTTGGCCAGTGCCGTGGTAGGGGGGATGACGGAGATCTTGGTTGCGATGGCGTCCGTGATGGTCAGGTTGGAAGTGTTGCTGGTCACCCCCTGATAGTTGGCGGTGATCCCGGTGCTGCTGATCTTGAGTGTCTTGACCAGCCCTTTTTCATCTATGGTGGCGATGCTGGTATCAGCACTGTTCCAGCTGGCGATATCCGTGATGTTGGCGGTGCTGTTGTCGCTATAGGTGGCGATGGCCAGATACTGGGTGCTGATACCGAGTGGTGTGCTGGGATTGGCTTCTGCCCGAGCCTTGGTGCCCGCAGTGTCGGCAGAGATATCAATCTTGGTTATCGTCTTGGCGGCTGGATTCGTGGGCTTTGTGCCTCCCCCTCCACCCCCTCCGCCACAACTGAACAGAAAGAAGGTAAGAAACAGTGAGAGAAATACATTAATTGTCTTGCTCATGGATATTCCCCTTTGATCTCTGTGCTTAATATGAAAGAAGGTTCACCCTGTGTGCGGGGACGACGAACCCTGCAGAGATAATGTTCTCTGTTTTTGCTAAGCAGTAGAGTTTAATAACGTGTTGAAGTTATTGTGTTAAATCCCTTTATTCATTGGGCAGGAATAGAAATTTATTACTCTTTATATGGTCTTTAACTCCATGTCGTACATTTGCGCAAAACACTAATAATAAAACTATTAGTTTGTTTCTTGTTAATATGTCTAGGTTAGGAAATCGAGTATTTCAACCGTTATTGATATAATTAAAAGTATGTGGATATGAAAAGAGTGATGCAGGAAGTTATATCAAGCATTGATTTGTGTGGTGTCGAAGGGGGCTCTTTTGTGGGGATCGAGTGAGGCGCATCTAGCAGCGCCAATGGTGCAGAGAGCAATGAAGAGGTGTTATGAAGGAGATCTAGAGAGGGGATAGGGTAAGTCCCGCTTGAACCAGTTTGTTGTAAGGGTGGCTCGCCATCTGCCAGCCATCCCGTTTGAAGGTTATCTGCCTGGTCTGTGTTATGTCAGCTTGCCCTTGAGTAACCATTTATCCAGCGCATTGGCGAAGCGCTGCTTGTCTGACGCGTTGAAGGGGGCCGGGCCACCGGTCTGCACTCCGGCCGAACGCAGTTCCTCCATGAAGTTACGCATGCCGAGCCGGGCCTGTATGGTCTCGCGGGTGTAGATCTCGCCACGGGGATTGAGTGCCTCACCACCGGCATCGATCACCCAGGAGGCCAGCGGGATATCGCCGGTGATCACCAGATCCCCCGGCACAACTTGCTGGGCTATCACGTGATCCGCTACATCGAACCCCTTTTCCACCTGCTGGGTCTTGATAAAGGGAGAGGGCGGTACTCGTAGTCCCTGGTTGGCCACAAGCGTAGTGACGACCTGGGCGCGGTGAGCAGCACGGTAGAGGATCTCCTTGACCGGGAGAGGGCAGGCGTCGGCATCAACCCAGATGGGCATGGCATGGTTTCCTGTGTTTGAAGCAAAAACCTATCTTAACACGGGCGGCAGGGCTGGCCTCGCAGGGCTGAGTCTGGCCGGGCTTTAGTGTAAGCTGGCCCGATGAAACTGAATGAGAAGGACGAACTGATGGATCGGGTGCCCAGTGATGTGATCTATGGCCTGACCCTGGATGGCAAGGGCGGCATGCAGCCGTTGGTGTCAGGTAGTGAGATCCCGGGATCGCAACCCAGCTGGTTGCATCTGGATTATGGCAACCCGGAGGCGGCCCGCTGGTTGCTGCAGACGCCACTGATCAACGATGCCGTACGTGAATCCCTGCTCGGTCAGAGCAACCGCCCCAAGCTGGTGCGGATGGGGGAGACGGTACTGTTGATCCTGCGCGGCATCAACCACAACAAGGATCACCGCCCCGAGGAGATGGTGGCGCTGCGCATCTATATCACCCCGGATCTCATCCTCAGCAGCCGCCGCCGTCCCCTATTGTCGGAACAAGACGTGTTCGAACAGTTGAAGCTGGGTGGCGGCGCCGACTCCCCTGCCGACTGGCTGGTGGAGATGTGCGACTCCCTGACCGACAGGGCCGGGGAGTTTGTCGAGGAGTTGCACGATCAGATCCTGGAGCTGGAGGAGATGGTATTGATGCGGGATCTCCCCTCCAATGGTCGGCTGGCATTGATCCGCAAGCAACTCATCGTGATCCGTCGCTACCTCTCTCCCCAACGGGATCTGGTGGCCCGTCTTGCCAACGAGAAGATCAGCTGGCTGGATGAGGATGACAGGCGCCGTTTGCTCGACATCGCCGACCGTCTGCGCCGTTGGCTGGATGACCTGGACGCCGGGGTGGCCCGTACCGCCGTGCTGGCGGATGAGATCAACAACCTGATGGCGGAGGCGACCAACCGCCGTGCCTATCAGATGTCGGTGATGGCGTTGCTGTTCTTGCCTGCCAGCTTCCTGACCGGTCTGTTTGGCATCAACCTTGGCGGCATGCCGGGGGCGGATAGCCCGACTGCCTTCTGGGTCTTCAGCGGCTCTTTGCTGGCGCTAGCAATCGGGTTGGCAGTCTGGCTCAAATTTCGGCGCTGGTGGTAAGGACGACAGATGACGACATGGGAATCTTTTGGTGTGACCCTGCTATTGCTGCTGGGCCACACCCTCATTCGCAGCCTCATTCACAAGAGTCTGCTGGCGCTGGCCAAGAGCAAGCAGGTGAGCGAAAACCGGGTGCTCTACGTGGAACACGTGTTCCACTTCCTGCTGGGCTGCGCGACCCTGCTGATCTTGGCCGGGGTGTGGGGGCTCGACTTCTCCCGGCTGGTGGTGCTCGCCTCTTCCTTCTTCGCCGTACTCGGCGTCGCCATGGTGGCGCAGTGGTCAATTCTCTCCAACATCACCGCCAGCATCACCATCTTCTTCGCCTTTCCCTACAAGATTGGTGACCGGATCCGCATCCTCGACAAGGATGATTCCGTGACCGGTGTCATCACCGAGATCGGCCTGTTCTACCTGAGGGTACGGGATGACAATGGGGATCTGGTCACCTATCCGGCCAACCTGATCCTGCAAAAACCGGTCAGGCGGCTGGAGGGCAAGGCGGACGAGCCGTTGCAACCTGAATGAAAAAGGCTCCCGCGGGAGCCTTTTTCATCTGGGATTGGCCAGTGTGGCCGCTCAGCGTTCGAAGAAGTGGTAGAGGTGTTCGACCTGGATTGGGCAATCGGCGACCAGATGAATGTGATCGCGCGCCTCCTCGGTGGAGGAGAAGCTCACCGGGCAACCCAGGGTGTCCGTCATCTCGTACAGGCGACCGTCCTGAGCGCGGAACTCCACGATCCAGCCGGGCGAGATGATGTCGTGCAGGATCTCGGCTTCCTTGAAGCGGTGTTGCTGATGCAGTGTACGTAATTCGCTGACCGTCATGACATCCTCCTATGACCGATGGCGCCACCATCAAGTCTAGTCGCAGGCGGCCAGTCAGGCACCGGGTCGGGGTGGGTGAAATACCCCTGCGCCCCATCAAGGGGCGGGGGCATCCCGTGGCGGTTGCAGGGCGATCAGCAAGTCGCCAGCCTGGGGCGTGACTGGGCCGGTGACGACCTGAGGGTGCCCCTTGCCATCGAGCACGAACAACAGAATGGCACCGGGGTTGGCCTCCTGATATTGGCTCCAGTCGAAGGCGTCCCGCAGTCGGGTAGCCTTGATCTGGCCGCCCCGGTTCAGCAAACCGCTCAGGCGGGCGAAGTTCATATCGGGCCCGAACAGGTTCTGGCGGGCGCGGAAGGTGGCGCTCTCCCGATTCGCCTTGCCGTGCTGTTCGCTGGATCGCAGGGAATAGACCTTCTCCTCCCCGTAGAGGTGCGCGAAGTGCAGCACGCCGAGGGCGTTGTTGTGGCGGTTGGGGGAAAGTGCCAACACAGTGCTGATGCTGGTGAGGGGCAGATGGAGCTCGGCGTGTTCCGACTGCGGATTGCCAAAATAGCAGGGCAGGTTGCTCATGCGCGCCAGCTTGCAGTGCTCCCAGGCGGGATCCGACAACTGAACCGGGATGCCCTGATCCGCCAGCGCCTTGCCGATGGCGCGGGCCACCGAGTTGGCCCCGATCAGCAGCCAGACATTGGGGGCCGGTTGGCGCATGCCGAGCAGGCTGGCCAAGGGCGCCGCGGTGAGGCTCTGCAACACCACGGTGAAGATGATGACGGCGAATACCAACGGCACCAGCTTGTCGGCATCCGCAATCCCGGCTTCGTGCATGCTGATGGCGAAGGAAGCGCTCACCGCCGCCGCGACTATGCCGCGCGGCGCTATCCAACTGAGCAGGGCGCGGGCGCGCCAGGGGAGTTCCGATCCCAGGGTAGAGACCAGGATACAGAGCGGGCGGGCCACGAACTGCACCACGCACAGCAGCAGTAGCACCATGGGTCCGAGTTGCCAGAGCTGCGCCAGATCGAGCCTGGCCGCCAACAAAATAAACAGGGAGGAGATGAGGATGACCGCGAGATCCTCCTTGAACTCCAGCACCTCCTCCAGATCCAGCCCCTCCTGATTGGCGAGCCAGATGCCGAAGACGGTGACCGCCAGCAGACCGGACTCATGACTGAGCCAGTCCGACAGGGTGAAGGTGACCAGCACCAGGGCCAGTACGCCGAACTTGTGCAGGCTGACCGGCAGCCAGTCCTTGCGAATGAGCAAGGTGGTCAGCCAGCCAGCGGCCACCCCGATCAGGGTGCCGATGCCCACCGTCTTGGCCAGCGCCAGCAGGGTGTGGCCGAGCAGGTCACCCTGGCTGCCGAGCCGTACCGCCTCGTAGATCAACACCGCAAACAGCGCGCCTATGGGGTCGATGACGATCCCCTCCCAACGCAGTATCTTGTCCACTTCCCGTACCGGCCGGATCACGTTGAGCATAGGGGCGACCACGGTCGGTCCCGTTACCACCAGCACGGCGCCGAGTACCATGGCGACGCGCCAGTCTAGCCCCAGCAGGAAGTAGCTGGCCCCACCTATCACCGCAAAACTGACCAGCATGCCGATGGAGCAAAGATTGCGCACCACCTTGCCAATGCCCTTGAGCTCGGTCAGATGCAGGGTCAGCGCTCCCTCGAACAGGATGATGGCCACCGACAGGGAGACCAGCGGGAACAGCAGCTCACCGAGCAGGGCATCCGGGTCTAGCACCCCGGTCATTGGGCCGAGCAACAGGCCGCTCAGCAGCAGGAACAGGATGGCGGGGACCCGCAGGGACCAGGCCAGCCATTGGGCCAACAGGGAGATCAGGGCGATCCCCGCCAGGGAGAGTGCGATCATGCCAACCTCGGGCAGATGATGGGGTTGGGAGTAGTGTAGCGGGGAAGGCGGGCGAATTAACACCCGGATGGAGCCGGGGTTGTGGCGATGGGGGTGGATGGCAAGGTGGTCGTGTCGCTGGAAATCCGAGCGATATGACTCTCTTGCCTAGATGGGACTCTCTTTGTGGAGCTCGGTGACGCAATCGGCCACCGCCAGCACCAGCGCGGAGCGCACCACCTGATCGAGCCGGTTGCGCTGCATCTGATAGAAGAGCCAGTCCTCCTCGTTGGCCGGGGGATCCTGGGGCATCATGCTGCCCTGATTGAGGCCATGCAGGCGATCGAGCAGATCGCGAACGGGTTTGTCGCTGAAGCGGTAATCCTTGGGGTCGCGTACCAGAAAATCACGGATCTTCAGGTAAGCCTCCAGATCCTGATAACGCTCGAGTGAGATGAGGCCGAGGGCGAAGATGAGCTTGAGGCGCACCTCCAGTTGGCCGAGGGGGCCGCTCTGGTTGAGCAGGGGTTCGATGGCGTATTTGACGGCATACTCTTCCTGGCGAAACGCGCGCCGCATCAGGGAGTCGACCGCCTCTTCCAGGATGGTCACGACCTCGAGGAAGAAGCCGCGGGGGCCATCCTGCTCGTTCAGTCGTTCCAGTACTTCATCTTCCTGGTGTGTGGTCATAAGGGCATTGGGTCCAGCTGACAGGGAGAGAGCCAGCCTCTCTCCCGGTTTTTATCATATGGGGCACAGTGGCCATTTCACCGTGCGAGACGGCGAGTGGCGGTGCGTGCGCCCCATGGGGTCACTGCAAGTTGTGATAACGGGCGACGATGGCGGCAACGATCTCGCTGTCTGCGTCCAGGCCGGTCACCTGAGCCAGGGCCCGGGCCGGGCCGAGCTCGGCCAGCAGGGTCTGCAGTTCCACCGCCTGCGGGTCGTCGGCATTGCGATAGTGCAGCGCCGCCGCTATGCCCTCTTGCAGGTGATCGTTTGGCAGACCGTACTCCAGGGTCCCGAGCAGCGGTTTCACCAATCTGTCTCCCGCCGCCAGCTTGCGCAGCGGCTGACGGCCGACCCGGTCAATCTCGTCCACCAGATAGGGGTTGGCGAAGCGGGTCAGGATCTTCTCGATATAGGCGGCATGCAGTCGTGGATCGAAGCCGTAACGTCTCACCAGCACGGCACCGCTCTCCTCCATGGATCGGCGCACCTTGCTGCGGATCACCGGATCTTCGATGGCCTCGCGCACTGTCTGGTAGCCGCGCAGCTTGCCGAGGTAGGCGGTGACGATGTGGCCGGTGTTGAGGGTGAACAGCTTGCGCTCGACGAAGGCCATCAGGTTGTCGGTGGGCTCCATGCCTGCAACTTGAGGCAGCTCCCCCTTGAACTGGGTCTGATCGACGATCCACTCGCTGAAACTCTCCACCGTCACCTCCAGCGGATCGTCGTTGGCCGCGGCGGGCGGCACTATGCGATCCACCGCCGAGTCGACGAAGCCGACGCAGGATTCGAGCGTGGCATGATACGCGACCGGCAGATACTTGAGTACCTCCTGTTTAAGGTGGCTGGTGCCGCGCACCATGTTCTCGCAGGCGATGACGTTGAGCGGGGTCAGGTTGCCGGCCTCGAAGCGGGCCTGCAGCCCCTTGGCCAGGGTGCTGGCAATCTTGTCCAGAATGTTCGGGCCCACCGCCGTGGTCACCAGATCGGCGGTGACGATGCGATCGATCACCTCCTGACCGGCGGAGCTGACGGCGGCCACGTTGCGCACCACGTCCAGCTTCTGATCCGTGCCCACCACGTGCACCTTGTACTCCTGGCGGTGGTTGAGCTGATCGATCAGGGTCTCGTTGACGTCGGCGAAGGTGACCTGATGACTGGCTTCTGCCAGCAGTTTACCGATGAAGCCACGGCCTATATTGCCGGCACCAAAATGCAATGTTTTCATGATATTAACCTCTATAACCAAAGATGATGAAGATGACTTACGCGGCCTGTTCGGCGCCCAGCAGGTCCAGGAACTCCTGGGGATCCTGAGTGCTGGCCAACCGGTCGATGAGACCAGGTTCATCCAGTGCATTGGTCAGTTTGGTTATTACCTGAATGTGTTCGTCGTTGCGGGCGGCGATGCCAATCACCAACCGCGCCACCTCGTCTGGCTCTTCGCCGAAGGCAACCCCGGCCGGGTACTGGCAGATGACGATGCCGGTGCGCTTCACAAATTCCTTGGCGGCTATGGTGCCGTGGGGCACGGCGATGGACTCACCGAGGTAGGTGGAGACCAGCTGCTCGCGCTCCAGCATGGCGTTGACATAGTCCGGCGCCACATAGCCACGCTCGGCCAGCAACTTGCCGGCGGCCAGGATGGCAGCCTCCTTGCTGTCGGCCTTGAGGCCGAGGTGCACGTCCTGCAGGCTCAGGGTGAAGACTTCACCTGTCTGTGGCTCGTAGCTGTCGTCGTTGGCCGCCACCAGCAGTTGCGGGTTGGCCACGTCGTCGTTGGCTGCACCGGCCAGGCTCAGGTTCTGCACCAGATCCTGATAGAGGGCGTTGTCGAGGAAGTTGGTCAGGGAGATGTGCTGGGCGTGCGGCGCATGGCGACGGGCACGGTCAGTCAGATCCTTGTGGGTGATGACCAGATCCACCTGATCGTCCAGGTTGTTGATGGCGCGATTGGTCACGCTGATGTCGAGGCCCGCGGCCTGCACCCGCTTGCGCAGCATGCCGGCGCCCATGGCGCTGGAACCCATGCCCGCATCGCAGGCGACCACGATATTGCGCACTGCAGTCAGTTCGGTACCGGGCTTCTTGGCCGCACTGGGTTCCGGCTTGGCCGCTTTCATGGCTTTCATCTTGCGGGTGGCTTCACCCAGGGCATCGGCCTCGTCGGCTTCCGGTTGCTGGGCTCGTACGAACACGGCGGCGACCAGGAAGGAGACCAGGGTGGAGCTGATGATGGAGAGGGCAACCCCGATCAGGGAGGCTTTGGGCGTCATCAGCAGCACGGCGAAGATGGAACCCGGTGAGGCAGGGGAGACCAGACCCGCGTTGAACAGGGTCAGGGTGAAGACCCCGGTCATGCCACCGGCGATCACCGCCAGGATGAGGCGCGGGTTCATCAGCACGTAGGGGAAGTAGATCTCGTGGATGCCACCGAAGAAGTGAATGATGGAGGCACCGGCGGCGGATTGCTTGGCGGCGCCACGGCCGAACACCATGTAGGCCAGCAGCACGCCCAGACCCGGACCCGGGTTCGCTTCGATCAGGAAGAAGATGGAGAGACCCTGTTCGGTGGCTTGCTGGATGCCCAGCGGTGAGAAGATGCCGTGGTTGATGGCGTTGTTCAGGAACAGGATCTTGGCCGGCTCGACGAAGATGGAGGTGAGCGGCAGCATGTGGTTATCCACCAGGAAGCCCACACCACTGGCCAGCACGCCGGAGAGCACCTTGACGAAGGGGCCGATCACGAAGAAGGCGAGGATGGCCAGCAGCATGCCGATGATACCGGCGGAGAAGTTGTTGACCAGCATCTCGAAGCCGCTCTTGACGCGACCTTCCATCAGCTTGTCGAAGCGCTTGATGGCCCAGCCACCGAGCGGGCCGACCATCATGGCGCCCATGAACATGGGGATGTCGGTACCGACGATGACCCCCATGGTGGTGATGGCACCGACCACGGCACCGCGCTCACCGCCAACCAGTTTGCCGCCGGTATAGCCAATCAGCAGCGGTAGCAGGTAGGTGATCATGGGGCCGACCAGCTTGGCCAGCGTTTCGCTTGGCAGCCAGCCGGTGGGGATGAAGAGCGCGGTGATGAAGCCCCAGGCGATGAAGGCGCCTATGTTGGGCATGACCATATTGGACAGGAAGCGTCCAAAATTCTGTATCTTGACTTTGGTATCCGGTGATAACATGTCGGGACCCCGTTTTAAGCCTGTTTGATTAAGAGTGGTAGTCGGAATGGTGGGTTTTGCCGAACCCCCATCCCAGTCGTCTAAGCAACTTCAATCTACCAGTTTGCGGTCAAGTTAGGCTGAAAACGGGGCATCTTGTGATGCGCCTCCCAATTACCCCTACCTCCCCCCTCCCTTGCTGGTGATCCAGATCACATTCACATCGTGAATGTCGGCGACATTTTGATCTTTTCTGGCGGTCACCCTCATTTATTGTGATGTGAATCACGCTTTGTGGTTTGCGCAAAAGCCATGTCAATGTGACTTTTATCACATATTGATTATTTGTATTCAGATGAGCCATAAGCATCGGCGGAGAAAATAGGGGTAATGCCGATGGATGATGTGATTTGTCCCATTGTTGACCAATGAATAATGTATTTTGTAACCCACTTTCAGTTTGGCCCGGTCGCTGGCTGAGCCTGCCGCTGCCATCGTCGACACCGGATCCGGGTGCCATCCTGCCCGTTGCCCCCATGAGAGGGTGATTGGCGGTTCCTGTGGCGCATAAAAAAAGCCCGCACTGGGTGCGGGCTCTGACTGTGTTGGACCAAGACGTGCGTTATTCCGCTTTGGGAGCAGCCTCTTCAGCCTTGGGGGCGGTATCGCTCTGGGCGTCGTCAGGGGCGGCGACCACGGGAGCCGGACCCGGCACCAGCGCGACCGCCGGCTTGGCGATGAGAGAGCGGGTCTCTTCCACCGCTTCGCTCAGCTTGACCTGGATAACCTGGCCCAGCTCATAGACCACCTCGGTCTTGTCCAGATAGACGCGGCCGTTGTCCCAGTTGCACTCCAGCCTGTCCTTGTTGTCCAGGATGTGGCGGGCGGGCATGAATACCACGGCACCGTTTTCCTGCAGGCGCAGTTTGAGGCCGGCACGCATCACGTCGATGATCTCGGCGTTGAATACCTTGTCGGTGCCCGCATCGGCCATCAGGTAGCGGACATAGAGCCAGTCGCCGATGTCGCGCTCGACCCGGCGGTGCAGGCGGCGGCACTCGGTCAGGTGCTCGGTTAGCTCCTGGCTTGGTCGCTCACCCGGGGTCTTGCCGGCGATGACGGCTTTGAGCAGACGATGGTTGACCATGTCGCCGTATTTACGGATGGGGGAGGTCCAGGTGGCGTAGGCATCCAGCCCCAGGCCGTAGTGGGCACCCGGCTCGGCAGACATCAGCGCATAGCTCTGGAAGCGACGGATCTTGCCATCCAGCCAGCGGGTGTCCAGGCTGTCTATCCAGCGGCGCAGGGCGCAGAAGCCGGACAGGCTGGCGATCTCTTCCTTCTCGAATGGGGCCTCGGCGGTCTTGAGCAGCTCGATGGCGCCGTCGAGGGACTCCTCGTCAAAACCGGTGTGGACGTTGAAGATGCCGTAGCCGACCTGCTTGCCGAGCACGCGGCCGGCGCAGATGTTGGCGGCGATCATCGACTCTTCGATCATCCGGTTGGCGATGCGGCGCGGCTCCACGTGGATGGCCAGCACGGCGCCGTTCTCACCCAGTTCGAAGTCATAGTCGGGGCGGTCCGGGAACACCAGGGCGTGCTCGGTGCGCCACTTGATGCGCGCCTCTGTCATGGCCTTCATCAGCGGCAGTTGGGCCAGCACGCCAGCATCTATATCAAGTTCTTTGCCGTGCTCGGCCCAGTCGGAGACGTCGTCATAGTTGAGGCGGGCGTGGGAGATGATGCGGGCGGCGAAGAATTCGGTCTCCTCCAGCAGCAGGCCATCTTCGGCGATCAGCAGACGGGCGCACAGGGTGTTGCGCTCCTCGCCCTCTTTCAGGGAGCAGAGCTCGTCGGAGAGGGTGCGCGGGATCATCGGCACGTTGCGACCCGGCATGTAGACGGTGAAGGCGCGCTTGGCGGCTTCCTTGTCCAGCTCGCTGTCTTCGGCCACATAAGCGGTAGGATCGGCGATGGCGACCAGCAGCTCCCAGCCGCTGTCCAGCTTGCGGATGGACAGAGCGTCATCCATGTCCTTGGTCTTGGCACCGTCGATGGTGAAGAAGGGGACGGCGGTCAGATCGGTGCGCGGCAGCTCTTCCTCTTCGATGACTTTCCACTTGGGCAGGTCGGCCGGTTCGATCTGGGCCAGGTTGTGGCGCGCCAGCACCACCCACCAGGGCACGTTGTGATCGTCCTTGTCGGCGATGAGCTGGGTTATCTCGGCGGAGAAGTTGCCATCCACCAGGGCGTGGCGTTTGAGGGTGGCAACCACCCAGTCCCCTTCCTTGAGGGACTTCTCATCCAGGCCCTTCTTGGCGCGGGCCTTGATGGCGTCCTTGATGAGGGGGTGATCCGGCACCACGTTGAGGCGGTCGCGGAACATCTTGACGCGGCCAACGAAGCGAACCACCGCCTGCTCCAGCAGGGCGTCCGGCTCGGCCACTTCCTTCTCTTTCTCGGTCCGGATCAGGGCGCTCACCCGGTCACCGTGCATCACCTTCTTCATGTAGGGAGGCGGCACGAAATAGCTGGTCTTCTCATCGACCTCCAGGAAGCCGAAGCCCCGATCGGAGGCGCGGATCACACCCTCTTTCTTGGGAATGTTCTCGCGGATTTGTTGCTTGAGCTGGGCCAGCAGCGGATTGTCTTGAAACATAAGTGAGGAACCTGAGTGGAAACCGATGAAGAATCGCCCAGCACTATACGTTTTTACCCCTCCAAAGCCAAGGTGAATGGCCCGCTCAGCGGGGTTGCAGTGCCCGGCGACCCTGCTGGATCAGGCGCAGGGAGATCTGTTTGTGCAGCCCCCGCTCCAGCACCCAGCGGTGCCAGTAGAGCCGTTCTACCAGGTGATGGTCCGGGCAAAGATCGAGCAGGGTGCCCTCCGCCAGCTGGCGGCGGATCTGCAGTTCCGGGATGAGACAGCAGGCAAATCCCTGCTCGGCCATGGCGACGAAGGCCTCGGAGGATCGCACCGTGTGACAGGGATAACCGCCGGGTTCCAGCCCGAAGTGGCGGGCCATGAAACTGACG
>NZ_CDCA01000020.1:713-225759 GCF_000820185.1 Aeromonas tecta | reverse complement strand
GCATGTCGTCGCGCTGATCGAAGGCCACCGCCGGTGCCTTGGCCAGCGCCGCAGGCGTGATCCCGTGCGGGAAGTGGCGGGCGACGAAGGCGGGGCTCGCGGCCAGTAGGTAGTGCATCTCGCCGAGCTCATCGACGCAGCAGCCGGCAAGCGGCTGGGGTTGCAGGCTGACGGCGCCGAACGCCTGGCCCTCGCGCACCTTGTCGAGGGTGCGGCTCTCGTCATCCACCAGCAGGTTCAGCTCGATGGGATGTTGCTCCAGCAGCGGACCGAGGGCGGGCAGGAACCAGGTGGCGAGGCTGTCGGCGTTGATGGCGATGCTGACCCGCACCGGCGCCTGCGGCTCGTCAGGGGAGAGCTCGCCGGCCAGCTCCAGCTCCAGCTGGCGCACCTGGCGATAGTGGGCCAGCAACTTCTGGCCGAGCTCGGTGGCCCGCAGCGGCTGGCTGCGAATGATCAGCGGCTCGGCAAATTGCTGCTCCAGCTGCTTGATGCGCTGGGAGATAGCGGACTGGGTGAGGTGCAGACGCTGGGCGGCCCGCTCGAAGTTTTGCTCCTCCATCACCGCATCCAGCGCCAGCAGCAGTTTGTAGTCCAGGGCTTTCATTAGATTTCCTTATCAACTTCTTGATGTAGAAAATATGCTACTTAAATGAGGGGCTGGCAACAAGCATGGGAGCCGTCATGGGGGTCTGGTCGGTACTAGACATCGGAGGGTCGGTCACTGTGATAAGTGACAGTAGCGGCGAAATGAGATTCATTGGATACTCATTCGGTCCGTTTTTGCATGGGGTGGAAACGGGCCATAGCGAGAGTTTTGGTCCCGGGCATGTCCCGGGACTTTTTTATGAGGCGGCTTGCTGGCGTGGGGGCCTAGCTTATTGGCTTCAAGGAGTGCCGAGCAGCTCGCCCGCTGGCTCGTATTGACCTCGCAGAGGCCGGTTGACGGCGCGCTCGAAACGCTCGTCCAGCAGGAAGCGGATGCCGACCCCGCGCACCGCGCCCAAATCCACCGCCTGACGGTGGCCGAGCCGCTCGATGGGCAGGCCGAGGCGGCGAAAGATCCGCTCCACCGGCAGACTGACCACGGCGACCAGCTCGCGGATCCCTTGCGCGCAGGCGAAGGCATAGACCTCGCGGAAGATGACGCAGGTCAGCTCGCTGATGCCATTGTCGAGCATGGGCGCCCGGTTGGCATCGATGGCGAGGCGGGTCAGCTCCCACACATCGGGGCTGCGCGGCGCCCGTTCGCCCGCGAGGGCACTGGGGAAGATGCTGGGCAGCATGTAATCCTGGGCGCAACTGAGCAGCCGGATGCAGCCGCACAGCCCTTGTTCGTCCTCAATCAGTACCCAGTGGGTGTCGGGCTTGTCGAAGCTGTCCTGTTCCAGACCCCGGTGGGATTCCACATCCCAGCCGAGCCGATCGGAGAAGACTCGCTTGCGGAAGCGATAAAGCTCGTTTTCGACCGCCCATCTGGGGTGTTCTTTTAATTTTCCTTTGAAAACAAGCATTCATGTCTCTCCATTTCATGGTTCGGCGCTATAATCCAAAGCCTTGGCCAGGGGGGCTAGCCTAATGACACGCGACCAACTGCTTGAGTATCTAGAACATTTCACACAGGTGACCGATGGCAATCGGTTGGCGGATCTGATCGGCCACTTCACTCTGGGGATGGGCTACGACTACTATCGTTTTGCGCTCATCCTGCCCATGTCGATGCAAAGGCCCAAGGTGGTGCTGTTCAATCAATGTCCCGACTCCTGGGTGCAGGCCTACGCGCTCAACAACATGCTGGCCTGCGACCCCATCATCCAGCTCGCCCGCCGCCAGACCCTGCCGATCTACTGGAACCGGCTGGATGACAAGGCGCGTTTTCTGCAAGAGGGCAGCATGGATGTGATGGGGTTGGCGGCGGAGTTCGGGCTGCGCAACGGCGTCTCGTTTCCGCTGCACGGGGGGGCGGGGGAGAACGGCATACTGTCGTTCATCACCGCCGAGCGTGCCTCCAGCGATCTGCTGCTGGAGTCCTCGCCCATCCTCTCCTGGATGTCCAATTACATCTTCGAGGCGGCGATCCGGATCGTACGGCTCGGCATGCGGGAAGAGGGCGTGCAGGAGTCCCTGACCGAGCGGGAGACCGAGTGTCTGTTCTGGGCCAGCGAAGGGAAAACCTCGAGCGAAATCGCCTGCATCCTCGGCATCACCGAACGCACCGTGAACTACCACCTCAACCAGGTGACCCGCAAGACCGGCTCCATGAACCGCTATCAGGCCATCGCCAAGGGAGTGAGCAGCGGGATCCTGCTGCCGAACCTGGATCAGGTGGTGGTCACCAACTTCCCCAGACTGCTGCAGTGATCGTCGCAGGCTAAGTGGCGCATCGGCGCCGCTTGGTCCGTCATCCGGGGTCATCATCTCTCTTCCCATCTGCCTGCCAGGCGACATTGAGGTCGAGTGGCGGCGCCTTGTCGTTCAGCTTGTGGCCGCTCAGCTCGTTATCGGGGTCCGTTCACGCCGCGTTTCCCGCGCTGACGTAATAACCCTGCTGATTCTCGGGTCACGGAGAGGGGCTCACAATTGTCAGATCCTGCAATTGACAGCCCGCCACAAAGGGCGTTGGGATTCCCATCATCAGATTTTTGAATGCATCAGAAAATGAATGAATTTCTCTGATTACGTCGCCTCCCTTATAGTGCCGCCATCATCCATACAGGGACGTCTCCTCCATGTTCGCCACCACACTGCAAGGCTTCACCCTCGGCCTCGCCATGATCATTCCCATCGGTGCCCAGAATGCCTTCGTGCTGAGTCGGGGCATTCACCGCAACCATCATCTGCTGGCGGCCACGCTCTGCTGCCTGTGCGATCTGGTGCTGATTGGAATTGGGGTATTCGGCGGGGCCAATCTGCTGGCGGCCAGCCCCATCGGACTGGCGCTGCTGACCTGGGGCGGGGTGTTGTTCCTCGGCTGGTTCGGCCTGCGCTCCCTGCGCAGTGCCTGGCAGGGGCAGGGGGCCGCGCTGGCGGATTCCCCCCAGCTGATGGGGGTCAAGAGCGTGCTGGCGATGACCCTCGGCGTGACCCTGCTCAACCCCCATGTCTATCTGGATACCCTGATGTTGCTCGGCTCCTTTGGCAGCCAGTTTGCCGAGTCGCTGCGGCCGGCCTTCGCGGCGGGGGCCATGCTGGCCTCCGTGGTGTGGTTCTACAGCCTGGCGTTCGGCGCGGCGGCGCTCTCGCCCTGGCTTGCTCGGGGCAGAGTGCAGCAAGCCATTGATATTGTTGTCGGTATCATCATGCTGGGGCTGGCAATCAAGTTGGCGAGCGGCGCCCTGATGGCGTCATAAGGCTATTTTTGTGCAGGGCTTCATAAAAATGAGTCCCGGCTTCATGTGCTGACATATTCGTCTGTTAAATTCCCGGCGCTGGTAAAGCGTTATTCATAATAAAAGGGAAAAGACAGTGAATAAAACTATGAAACTGGGTGCTATTGCAGCCATTGTGCTGTTGTCTGCCTGTAGCAACGAAAACGACAGCAAGGCGCAGCCGGGGACCGTCTCCCTGCGCCTGATCCAGACCTCTGATATCCACTCCAACGTGCTGGGCTATGACTACTACCAGAACAAGGAGGACCGCAAGTTTGGCCTCTCCCGCACCGCCCTGCTGATCCGGGCGGCCCGCGCCGAAAACCCCAACAACCTGCTGCTCGACAACGGCGATCTGATCCAGGGCACGCCGCTGGCGGACTACATCTTCGAGCAGTCCGGCGCGGGCTACCTCGACAAGCAGGCTCACCCCGTGTTCAAGGCCATGAACGAACTCGGCTATGACGCCGGCAACCTCGGCAACCACGAGTTCAACTACGGGCTGGATTACCTCGGCAAGGTGCTGACGGGGGCCAAGTTCCCCTATGTGAATGCCAACGTGTTCGAGGCGGGCGCCTTCAAGCGCGATGCCAAGGGGCAAATCGACTGGAGCGGCAACAAGTTCACCCCCTACCTGCTGCTGGAGCGCCAGGTGACGGATGACAAGGGCCAGACGCAGACCGTCAAGGTCGGCATCCTCGGCTTGACCCCGCCGCAGGTGTTGCAGTGGGACAAGCGCCACCTGGAAGGCAAGGTGGTGGTGGCCGACATGGTGGAAACCGCCAACCATTATGTGCCCGAGCTGCGCGCCAAGGGCGCCGATCTGGTGGTGGTGGTGGCTCACACCGGTATCAACGCCAACAGCTACGAAGCCATGATGGAGAACTCCGCTTGGCATCTGGCCAAGGTGAAGGGGGTCGATGCCCTGATGCTGGGCCACGCCCACAAGAACTTCCCCGGCGACTTCCCGGACTTGCCCGAGGTAGATAACCAGGCCGGCACCCTGAGCGGCATCCCGACCGTGATGCCAGGCTACTGGGGCAATCACCTCGGCATCATCGATCTCAAGCTGGAGCAGGTGGATGGCAAGTGGCAGGTGAAGCAGAGCCAGGCCAGCCTGCGCAAGATTGACTCAAGCGAAGGCAGCGCCGTGGATCAGCAGGTGGTCGATCTGGTGCAGGCGGATCACGACGCCACCAACCAATGGCTGGACGAGCCGCTCGGCAAGATAACCTCCCCCATCCACAGCTTCTTCGCCCTGGTGCAGGACGATCCCTCGGTACAACTGGTGAGCGACGCCCAGCGTCAGCACGCCGAGCAGCTGCAAAAAGATGGTCTGCTCAAGGAGCCTTATCCGATCCTGTCGGTCGCCGCCCCTTTCCGCGGTGGTCGCAACGGCATCAATGACTTCACCTATGTGGCTCAGGGCGACATCTCCCTGCGCAACGTCTCGGATCTCTACATCTACCCGAACACCCTGCAGGTGGTCGAGGTGAACGGGGCCACCGTCAAGGAGTGGCTGGAGATGAGTGCCGGTCAGTTCAACAAGATCGACGCGAGTCAGACCGGGGTGCAGTGGCTGGTGAACGAGAACTTCCCGACCTATAACTTCGACGTCATTGACGGGGTGAGTTACGAGGTGGACATCACCCAGCCAGCTCGCTACAGCAAGGAGGGCACCAAGGTGAGTGATGGCCAGCGCATCAGCGGCCTGACCTTCAACGGCCAGCCCATCGACCCGGCCCAGAAGTTCTACGTGGTGACCAACAACTACCGCGCCAGTGGCGGCGGCCACTTCCCGGGCGTTGATGGCAGCAACATCGTTCACGAAGATCCCTTCGAGACGCGGGAGATCATCGCCCAGTACCTGAAGTCCCAGTCTGCCGCCAATCCGTCCGGTTTCAGCCCGGCGGCCAACAACAACTGGCACATGAAGGCACTGCCCACTGGCGTGGATGTGCGGCTCTACTCCTCGCCGACCGACCAGGCGAAAGCCCTGGCGGGGACGGATCTGACGTACCAGTCCACCCTGCCGATGAGCGATGCCAAGCACCCTGGCTACGCCATCTACCGCCTGGTGCGCTGATAGCGGCGCTCAAGGCAGATAACAAAAAGCCCTCGCATTGCGAGGGCTTTTTCGTGGGAAAGAGGGCTTAGTAGAAACCCGCATCTTCCGGATTGGGGCGGGTCTTGAAGCGGCGGTGCAGCCACATGTACTGCTCGGGGGCACGGCGCACGGCGGCCTCGATTTCCCGGTTGGCACGGCTGGCATCGACCAGGTCATCACCGCTCGGATAGTCTGCCAGCGGCGCGCCGATATGCAGGGTGTAGCCATCCTGGGTGCGGATGTTGTAGCAGGGCAGGGTGACGGTGTTCTTGACCCGGGCCAGGGTGGCGGTGCCGGTGATGGTGGCGGCCTGCTCCACCGCAAAGTAGGGCACGAACACGCTGGCGTGGGAGCCATAGTCGTGATCCGGCGCGTACCAGAGCGCATCGCCGTTGCGCAGTGCCTTGATCATCCCCTTCACGTCCATGCGATCCACCAGGTACTTATTGGAGGCGCAGCGGCCGTGGTACTGGGCGTATTCCAGCACGGGGTTGGTGTTGGGGCGATAGACGCCGACCCCGGGCTGCACCAGGCCGAAGCAGCGGGCATTGAGTTCAAGGGTGAGGAAGTGGCAGGAGAGCAGCAGCATACCCTGACCGTTTTCGACGGCCGCAATGACATGCTCTTCCCCTTCCACCTTCATCAGGCGGCGCATCCGCCAGTCCGGCCAGAACCAGGCCATGCCGACTTCGAAGATGGCGCAGCCCACGCTCTCGAAGTTTTGCACCAGCAGGGCTTCGCGCTGATCCCGGCTGAGCTCGGGCATTGCCAGCTCCAGGTTGCGGCGCGCTATCTTGACACGAGATTTCAACAGCTTGCGAGCGAGGGTGCCGAGCTGGCGGCCGAGCCACATCTGGCTGCGCCAGGGCAGCAGCACCAGCAGCCAGAGCAGGCTGAGACCAAGCCAGCTACCCCAGTAGCGGGGATGGAACATATGGGGTTCTAGGTGCGGAGCATGTGCTTGGGCCATGAAGCGTCTCTTGTTCTCAATCGCAGATAATTCGGGGAGTTCAGTCGAACGGGGGAGCGGTGAATGCACCCATGGATCCCAGCCGATAACCTGACTCGCAATCTGAGGATTCTATCCGAAAAGGGGGGGAGGGTGCGAATGGCCATCGTCTGGTCGGAGGGGAAAGGCTGATCCGCAAGGGAGTGATTGCCGGTGGATCCGTGTTTTTTCACGTCGATTAAAAGAGTGTGATAAAATCTTGGGCTAAATTTTTCAGGTTTTGAGAGCCGATACAGATGAAGATCACCCTGCCCGAATTTGAAAAAGCCCGCGTTCTGGTCGTTGGCGATGTCATGTTGGATCGCTACTGGCATGGCCCCACCGGCCGGATCTCCCCCGAGGCCCCGGTGCCCGTGGTCAAGGTCGAGCACATCGAGGAGCGCCCGGGTGGCGCCGCCAACGTGGCCCTCAACTCGGCGGCGCTCGGTGCCCATGCCGTGCTGCTGGGACTGACCGGGCAGGATGAAGCCGCCGATGCCCTGGCGGGCCAGATGGCAGGGGTCAAGGTCGCCTGTGATTTCGTGCGCCTTGCCGATTACCCGACCATCACCAAGCTGCGGGTACTGTCGCGCAACCAGCAGTTGCTGCGTCTGGACTTCGAAGAAGCCTTCCACGATGTCGATGCCAGCCTGCTGATGAGCAAGGTCGAGCAGGCTCTGCCCAAGGCCGATGTGATGATCCTGTCTGACTACGGCAAGGGTGCCCTGAACGACGTGCCGGGCATGATTGCCCGCGCCCGCGCCGCTGGCATCCCGGTACTGGTGGATCCCAAGGGTACCGAATTCGAGAAGTATCGTGGCGCCACCCTGTTGACCCCCAACATGTCCGAATTCGAGGCGGTGGTGGGCAAGGTGAAGAGCGAGGACGAGCTGGTCGCCAAAGGGCTGGGACTGGTCAAGCGCTTCGAGCTGGATGCCCTGCTGGTAACCCGCTCCGAGAATGGCATGACCCTGATCCGCGAAGGCCAGCCCGAGCTGCACCTGCCGGCTCAGGCCCACGAGGTCTATGACGTGACCGGCGCCGGTGACACCGTCATCTCCACCCTGGCCACCTCCCTGGCCGCCGGCATGAGCCTGGACGAGGCCTGCGCCCTGGCTAACACGGCCGCCGGCATTGTGGTCGGCAAGCTGGGCACTTCCACCGTCAGCCCGGTAGAGCTCGCCAACGCGCTCTACACCGAGCAGGAGACCGGCTTTGGCGTCATGTCCGAGGCCCAGCTCAAGGTCGCCGTACGGGCTGCCCGTCTGCGTGGCGAGAAGGTGGTGATGACCAACGGCTGCTTCGACATCCTGCATGCCGGCCATGTCTCCTACCTCGCCAATGCGGGCAAGCTGGGGGATCGGCTGATCGTCGCGGTCAATACCGATGACTCGGTGCGTCGCCTGAAGGGACCGGGTCGTCCAGTTAATCCGACCGAGCGCCGCATGACGGTGCTGGCGGCACTGGGCGCCGTGGATTGGGTGGTGCCCTTTGCCGAGGACACGCCACAGCGGTTGATCGCCGAGATCCTGCCAGACCTCTTGGTCAAGGGCGGTGACTACAAGCCCGAAGAGATCGCGGGCTACGTCGAGGTGACCGCCAACGGCGGTGAGGTCAAGGTGCTGAACTTCGAGGATGGCTGCTCTACCAGTGATATCATCAAGACCATCCGCGAGCGCGGTTAAGCGGATATATAAGTGATGAAAAACCCGGCCAAGGCCGGGTTTTTTGATGGTCATTGCCCGCCGTCATAAGGCGGCAGCAGGCAACAAAAAGGCGACCATGGGGTCGCCTTTTTCATGGAGCCTGCGTGACTCAGGACTTCTTGGTGACCTGAGCGGCGGGCATCAGCCCCTGGTTCACGTCTTCCAGATCCTTCTGCTCCAGTATACCGGCGGCCTGCTTGAGAGAGAGGATGCTGAGGATGTAGTTGTAACGGGCCTCGGACAGTTTCTGCTTGGCCTGGTACAGCTTGCGGGTCGAGTCCAGCACGTCGACTATGGTACGGGTACCCACTTCATAACCGGCCTCGGTCGCCTTCAGAGCGCTATCGGCGGAGATGACGGACTGGCTGTAGGCACGCACCGAGCCAATGCTGGCATTCACGTTGTTGTAGGACGAACGCACCGTGCTCTGCACCGAGCGGAAGCTGCGCTCCAGCTGCTCGCTGGCGGCCACATAGTTGAATTGCGCCTGCTTGACCTGGGAGGTAGTGGCACCACCGGTGTAGAGCGGCAGTTTGAAGGTCAGACCGACGTTGCCTTCGTTGCTGCTGCTCTCGGGATTGCGGATCTCATCCTTGTAATCGTTGTAACCGGCGGTGAGGCCGGCGCCGAGATCCAGGGTCGGCTCGTGACCGGTCTTGGCCAAGTCGATCTGTTCCTTGGCGATGTCTTTGCCGATGCGGGCGTTATGCAGCTCCAGGTTCTTGTCCAGAGCCAGCTCCAGCCACTTGTCGGAGTTGAATGCGGTCTTCTGCGGGGCGAAACGGGCGGTGTTGAGCACGTCCAACTGGCGGTGATCGATACCGGTCAGCTCGCGCAGGCTCTCGTAGCTGTTGTCCAGGGTATTCTCGGCATTGATCTCGTCTGCCAGCGCCTGATCGCGCTCGGCCTCGGCTTCGTGCACGTCGGTGATGGCAGTCAGGCCCACTTCGAACCGTTGCTGGGTCTGTTCAAGTTGGCGTTCGACGGCAACCTTGTTGGCTCGTACGAATTCCAGGGTGTCCATCGCCTTGAGCACGTCGAAGTAGGCTTGGGAGGTGCGCAGCATCAGGTTCTGTATTTCGAGGTTGTAGCCGACATCAGATTGAGTGGCGCTCTTCTCGGTCAGGTCCAGGTTGACCCAGTTGCTGCGGCGGTAGACGGATTGATCCAGAGTCACAGAACCGGAGGCGTTGCTGTTGGTCATGGTGTCGTCTTTGTTCTGCAGATAGTTCAGACCGGCGCCCAGGTTGATCTGCGGCAGCAGGGCCGCGCGTGATTCATTGATCTTCTCGAAGGCTTGATCCCGTCTCGCCTTGGACTCCAGCAGCTGGGTATCCTTGACCTGGGCCTGTTGGTAGATCTCGATCAGGTTTTCGGCATGGGCAGCAGTGCTCACGCCCAGCATCACCATGACTGACAAGAGTGTTCTTTTCATATGATAGTTTTAACCTTATGTATCAACCCAAAGCTGTCCGCTGGATGAGGAGGGGGGATTGTCACCGAGCAAGCTTGATTTCAGCTTAACCACTCTACTATAAGCAAATTTGAATGCGAACTGTCTCTTTTCCAGCGACAGGAAGGTCAAGGATAGGAGAGGGTTTTCTCGGCTGTGCGCCTAGCCAAATGCCCTGTGGCTGCTAAAATCCATCCCTCATCGCCAGCGAGAACGAGTGAATGAACGTTCATTCATGTTCCCGAATATTATGGTCAAACCTAGCCAAGTCAAGCTGGCAGGAGTGTCGTATGTCTCAGCAAGCCTTGCCACAAACCAGTCACTACTCCGGTAGCGATGTAAAAATCATAGAAAAATCATCTGGATACAATGGTTTTTTCAAAATTAATGTCTACCGTCTGCAGCACAGGTTATTTGCAGGTGGCTGGAATGAGCCCATAGTACGCGAGCTGTTCGAGCGAGGCCATGCCGCCGCATTGCTGCCCTATGATCCGGTGCGAGACGAGATAGTGCTGGTGGAGCAATTCCGGATCGGTGCCATGGAAACCAGCGCGACGCCCTGGTTGCTGGAGCTGGTGGCCGGCATCATAGATGAAGGGGAGACCGCCGAAGTGGTAGTGCGCCGCGAGGCGGTGGAAGAGGCCGGTCTCGAGGTAGGTCGCTGCGAACACGCCATCAGTTATCTGGTGAGCCCGGGTGGCAGCACCGAGCGGATCGAGGTCTATGTTGGTGAAGTCGATGCCAGCAAGGCCGCCGGGATCCACGGTCTGGCGGAAGAGGGTGAGGACATCCGGGTGCATGTGGTGAGCCGCGAGCAGGCCTATGCTTGGCTGAAAGAGGGGCGTATCGACAACGCGGCTTCCATCATCGCCTTGCAGTGGCTGGCGCTCAATCACGGTGAGCTGCAAGCACGCTGGCTGGCGGGGCGCTGAGGTGGCGTTCACCCAGCAGCAGTTCAAGCGCTATGTGCCGGATCTGATGTCCCTGCAGCGCACCTGCGAGGTCAACTACTCACGGGTTTTGATTGATGGAGCTGCGAGATGCCGTTAGTCCAGGGCTCGATGAAACGCTATGTGCCGGATCTGATGTCCCTGCAGCGCACTTGCGAGGTCAACTATATGGCCTTGATGAAACTGCTGCCTCCTGGCGGCAGCGTGGGGGCCGAGCGCCGTTATCAGGTCGGCAACGGTTTGCAGTTCCAGCTCACCGTCAGTGGAGAGAGCCGCTTCACCAGTCAGGTGATACTGGCCCAGCACAACCCCGAGTTGCCGAGCTACTTGCAGGCTCGCATAGAGATTCGTTTGTATCACGATGTGCGGATGGCGGAAGTGTGTGCCGCGCAACAGATTTCGATGTTGCAACCACGTTATGATTATCCCAATCAAAAAATGCACCACAGAGATGAAAAAGAGCAGGTAAATCTGTTCCTGGCCGATTGGCTAAAATTTTGTCTCAAGCATGGCACCAGCCCAATAAACATCCTCTAGTTGAACTCATAAAAAGAAGCGTGATTTTGGAAACAGAGCTACCCCAGGCGCCGGACGGAAGCGTGCGTCTGTTACAGATTACCGATACCCATCTCTTCGCCAGCGCCGAGGGACGACTGCTGGCCGTGCGTACCGCCGAGAGCCTGGCTGCCGTGCTGGAACGGGTGCAGGCCAATGCGCATCCGTTCGATCTGATCCTGGCCACGGGCGATCTCTCTCAGGATCACAGCCCGGAATCCTATCTGCGTTTCGCCAGCCTGATGGCACCCCTGGCACGCCCCATCTACTGGCTGCCCGGCAATCATGACGATGGTCCCCTGATGACCGAATACCTGCATGCGGCCGGGATCAGTGAAGCCAAGCAGCTGGTGGGTGAACACTGGCAGGTGATCCTGCTCGATACCCAGGTGCGTGGCAAACCTCACGGCGTGCTCGGTGATCACCAGCTGGCGGCACTGGATCTGGCTCTGCGCCAGCACCCCGAGCGGCATGCCCTCATCGCCCTGCATCATCAGGCGGTGCCGGTGGGCTGCGCTTGGCTGGATCAGCACAACCTCAAGAATGCCGACGATCTGTTTGCGGTGCTGGCTCGCCATCCGCAGCAGAAGACCATCCTGTTCGGCCATGTGCATCAGGAGTTTGACGAGGTGCACCAAGGAGTGCGGCTCATCGCCAGCCCCTCTACCTGCATTCAGTTCAAGCCACTGTGCGATGGTTTCGCACTGGACGAGTCCGGCCCGGGCTGGCGCTATCTCAGCCTACATCCGGATGGCCGGATCGACAGCCAGGTGTGGCGCCTGCCGATGGGGCAGTTCGTGCCCGACCCCAATGCCACCGGCTATTGAGAGGGTCACCATGAGCTCAGTTCTACTTTATCTACACGGCTTCAACTCCTCGCCGCGCTCTGCCAAGGCGCAGCCAATGGGGAGGCCTGCATGACATCCGTTCTGCTTTATCTGCACGGCTTCAATTCGTCACCGGGATCCGCCAAGGCGCAACAGATGGCGGCTTGGGTCGCACAGCACAGACCCGATATCGAGGTCATGATCCCGGCCCAGCCCAATACCCCGGCGGCGGCCTGGGCGGCCATCGAGCGATGCATCGAAGACTCCATGGCCCGTTACGGCACGGCGCTGCGGCTCGGCGCCGTGGGCAGCTCTCTCGGTGGTTTCATGGCGACGCAGGTGAGTGAGCGCTATGGCTGCCGGGCCGCGCTGATCAATCCCGCGGTGCGCCCATACGAGCTGTTGCAGGATTATCTGGGATCGCAGACCAACCCCTATACCGGTGAGTGCTACGAGCTATTGCCGGCACACATGGATGAACTGCGAGCGCTGGCGCAGCCGGTGACGGCGCCCGAGCGGCTCTGGATCCTGCAGCAACAGGAAGACGAGGTGCTCGACTATCGCAAGGCGCTGGACGAATACCGCTTCGCCCGTCTGTCGCTGGAGTGCGGTGGCAATCACGCCTTCGTGGGATTCGAGCGTTATTCCGCCCAGATAGTTCACTTCCTCGGGCTCTAGCCATGCAACCGCCCTTGGCCGCCTTTCTGGAACAGGTGCTGGCCACGGCCCAGGCCGGGCTCACCTATTCCAAAGACCCCTTTGATATCGGCCGCTTTCAGGCGCTGCGGGAGGCCACGGTCGCCCTTATCGCCAGCCAGAGCGAGCTGGATCCCGAGGCCATTGCAGGCTGGATAGCGCTCGATAGCGGCTATCCCACTCCCAAGCTGGACGTGCGGGCGTTGATCCTCAATGACGCGGGGCGACTGTTGCTGGTGCAGGAGCGCAGCGATGGGCTCTGGACCCTGCCGGGTGGCTGGTGCGACATCGGCGACTCGCCGGCCGCCACCGTGGTGCGTGAAGTGCGCGAGGAGACGGGGCTCGAGTGCCGCGCGGTTCAACTGCTGGCGCTGTTTGACAAGCACAAACACCCCCATCCCCCTCAGTTGCCCCACGCCCACAAGGCGTTCTTCCTGTGCGAGGTGACGGGGGGCGAGCTGCTGACCCAGACCGACGAGACCCAAGGGGCTGCCTACTTCCCTCTCGATGAACTGCCCGCCCTCTCTTTGCATCGGGTGGTGGCGTCGCAGCTGCGCACCCTGCATGCCCATGTGCAGCAAGGTCGGCGCGATACCCTGTTCGACTGATCCCGGGCCTTGTCCCGTGGCAAGGAAGCCAAATGATCAAACGTATCGGCAATACCCTCATCCAGCCGAAGCACAGGGCCAGCTGTCATTGCGGGGCCGTGGCGCTGGAGCTCAGCCTGCCGGATGGGGTGGTGGATCCCCGCCGTTGTGACTGTTCGCTGTGCCGTCGCCGTGGCGCCATCGTCGCCTCGGTGCCGCTCGCAGGTATCCGCATCCTGCAGGGGGAGGCGGTGCTGCGCTGTTATCAATTCAACACCTTGACCGCCAGACACTATTTCTGCTCTGTCTGCGGCATCTATACCCATCATCAGCGTCGCTCCAATCCGGCCGAATATGGCTACAATCTCGCCTGCCTCGATGGCGTCAATCCGTTCGAGCTCGGTGAAGTGTCGCTGCGAGACGGAGTGAATCACCCGGCGGATCGGGAGGCCTGAGCAAGCGGGTTCCATCCGCTGCTGTGGCGCGCCCGATGGCTGTGTTAACCTTGCCAGACCTGCCAAGGCGCAGGTCATCACCGATTTTCTCAGCCCTCCTCTTACCAATAGGGAGCACGCTTTTGACCACAGCTGCAGCGCTGCCCGACCTGATCCTGGGTGCTTCGCTCTATTTTCCTCCTCTGTTCAAGGCCGTGCTGCTCGGTCTGCTGGGCTGGTTGCCGGTGCATCATCTACTGCGTGACTGGCTCTACAGCGGGGATGTCTGGCATCCTCTGTTGATGGATCTCTCCCTGTTTGTCCTCGCCGTCAGTGGCGCCTTATGGATTCTGGTACATGGCTAAATCACCCCTCGCGACCCTCAAATATTTCTCCACCCTGCTGGTCTGCGCCCTGGCGCTGGTGGCGCTCTGGTGGTTGTGGAACTACTACATGCAGGGCCCCTGGACCCGGGATGGCAAGGTGCGGGCCGAGCTGGTCAGCATCACCCCCGAGGTGTCGGGCAAGATCATCAAGATCTGGGTGCGGGACAACCAGCTGGTGAAGACGGGGGACACCCTGTTCAGCCTGGATCCCGAGCCCTACCGGATCGCACTGGACAACGCCAATGCGGCGCTGGCCAAGGCCAGGTCGGATCTGGACAAGGCCGAGCACGAGGCCAGCCGCCGGCAGAGTTTGTCTCGCACCGTCATCTCCGCCGAGGCGGTCGATGAGTCCAGGCTCAACGCTCAGGCCATGAAAGCCGCCTATCAGGTGACACAGGCCAATCTGGAACAGGCCAAATGGTCGCTCGCCAAGACCGAGGTGCATGCCTCCAGCGACGGTTACATCACCAACCTGCAGACCCGGGTCGGCAACTATGCCAGTGCCGGGGTGCCGCTGGTGGCGCTGGTGGATATTCACTCCTTCTATGTGCAGGGTTATTTCGAGGAGACCAAGCTCAGGCACATCCAGCCGGGCAAGCCGGCGCAGATGGTGCTCTACAGCGGGGAGCAGGCGCTGCGAGGCGAAGTGGAGAGCGTAGGGCGCGCCATTCACGACCAGAGCGTGGAGGGCAGTGACAGCTTGTTGCTTGACGTCAAACCGAACGTGCCCTGGGTGCGGCTGGCGCAGCGGGTGCCGGTGCGGATCCGCCTGCTGGAGGTGCCTCCCGAGCTGGCACTGATCGCTGGTACCACCTGTACCATCACCATAGGCGACTAGGGTGGCAGCAACGGCTTCGCTGTGGCAACGCACTCCCTGGGCTCAGGCCAATGAGAGCCAGTGGCGCTATGCCCTGCGCAACAGCCTGGCCATGTGTCTGTCGCTCTGGCTGGCCTTCGTGTTGCAGCTCGATTCCCCCTACTGGGCCATGACCTCGGCCGCCGTGGTGAGCTTTCCCACCGTCGGCGGCGTCATCAGCAAGAGCCTGGGGCGGGTGGTGGGCAGCCTGCTTGGCGCCATGGCTGCGGTGGTGCTCTCAGGGCTGGGACTGGCCGATCCCTGGCTCTTCACCTTCCTCATCGCGACCTGGCTTGGGCTCTGCACCTACGTCTCCAACCACTATCAGAACAACGTCTCCTACGCCTTCGCGCTGGCGGGCTACACGGCCGCCATCATCGCCTTCGCCTGCGTCAATGTGGACGATCCCCAACATATCTTCGACATCGCCCAGGCCCGGGTCAGCGAGGTGATCGTCGGCATCCTCTGTGGCGGCCTGATGATGATGATCCTGCCGAGCCTCTCCGATGGCGAGACCCTGCTGGGATCGCTTCGCAAGAGCCAGAGCCGGCTGCTGGAACATGCCCAGCTACTGTGGCTGGGAGCGGCGGGCTCCGACGTGCGCAGCGCCCATGAGGGGATGATCGGCCAGATCCTCACCATGAACGTGCTGCGCATCCAGGCGGTCTGGAGCCACCACAGGCTCAGGCGCCACAACAAATTGCTCAACTTCCTGCTGCACCGCCAACTGCGCATGGTCAGCCTGCTCTCGGGCCAGCGCCGCATGTTGCACAACCTGCCAGAGCAAGGCGCCGACCTGCAGCCGCTGCTGACCGAGGTGCTGGGCGCCCTGAGCGATCCCGCTTGTGACAAGCTTCGCATCGCACGGCTGCTGGCTCCGCTCGCAACCGAAGCGAGTGGGGATTATCGTCGCCGCACCTTCTGGCTGCGGTTGCGTAACTTCTGCTGGAGTTATCTGGAGTGCCAGCGCTGGTTGAACCGGCTGGTGCATTACGACGCCCAGGAGTGGCCAGCACCGCCGCGCCACACCTCGCTCGCCAGCCACACCGACACCCTTGAGGCGGCCTACAACGGTGGTCGCACCTTCCTCTGCGTGCTGTTGGGCTGCGCGTTCTGGATCAACACCCAGTGGGAGTCGGGGGCCTCGGCGCTGACCATGCTTTCCATCTGCTGCGTGCTCTATTCGGCAGGAGCCGCACCCCTGAAGGGGGTGAGTAACATGCTCAACGCCATTCTGCTGCTGAGCCTCGCCTGCTTCGCCATCAAGTTCGGTCTGATGATCCAGATCGACGACTTTTGGGTATTCTGCGCCCTGCTGTTTCCGGTGCTGATCACCATGCAGTTGCTCAAGTTACAGCGGCCGTCGTCGGCGGCGCTCTGGGGCCAGCTCATCGTGCTGCTCGGCTCCTTCCTCGCCATCACCAATCCGCCGAGCTACGACTATCAGAGCTTCGTCAATGACAGCATCGGCAAGGTGCTGGGGGTGATGGTGGCCGGGCTGGCGTTCCAGATCCTCAGACCGAGCTCGGATCGGCGCAAGAGCCGCCGTCTGATCCGGCTACTGCGCCGGGATTTCATGGATCAGCTGGCGCCCTCCCCGCGACAGGGCGAGCCCCAGTTCGAGTCCAGGGTCTATCATGCCATCGGCCAGCTCAGTCAGGGCCAGGATCAGAGTGCCCGACTCTGGGTGCTGCGCTGGGGCGTGGTACTGCTCAACTGCAGTCATATCGTCTGGCAACTGCGCCAGTGGCGGGGCAAGGATCCGGCGCTCTATCTGGTGCGAGATGGCTGTGTGCGCTGCCTGCGAGGGATCCTCACCGAGGGCGGCGTGCAGCATGACTCCCTCAGCCAGACCCTGGCCGAGCTACGCCGCATCAGCCAGGGGCTGGCTCACCACAGAGAGCCGGCAGCGCTGGAGCTGGCAGGGCTGGTGTGGCGACTGCATTGCTCCCTGTCCCAGTTGTTGCAGGCACTGCCGGTGGCGACAGACACCCGTTGATCCCGGTCTGAGTGGCCGCCACCGCCTGTCTGGATCACCCTTTGTAACAGCCGGGTTTGTCCAACGCCGTCCCAACGAGTAAGATCCTCCCCAAACGTCAATTCGCAAGGCCCTCCATGTCCACTCAATACAATGCCGATGCCATTGAGGTCCTCAATGGCCTCGAACCGGTGCGTCGCCGCCCCGGCATGTACACCGACACCACCCGGCCCAATCACCTCGGCCAGGAGGTTATCGATAACAGTGTCGATGAGGCGCTGGCGGGTCATGCCCGTACCCTGGAGGTGACCCTGTATGAAGATCAGTCCCTCGAGGTTGTCGATGACGGCCGTGGCATGCCGGTCGACATCCACCCGGAAGAGGGGGTCTCGGGGGTTGAGCTTATCCTCTGCAAGCTGCACGCGGGCGGCAAGTTCTCCAACAAGAACTACCAGTTCTCCGGCGGCTTGCACGGGGTAGGCATCTCGGTGGTGAACGCGCTGTCCGACAGAGTCGAGGTGACGGTGCGCCGGGACGGTCAGGTCTATGACATCGCCTTCGAGCGCGGCGACAAGGTGCAGGAGCTGACCATCAGCGGGACCTGTGGCCGTCGCAACACCGGTACCCGGGTGCGCTTCTGGCCCCAGGCGAGCTACTTCGACTCGCCGCGCTTCTCGGTCTCCAAACTCGAGCACCTGCTCAAAGCCAAGGCCGTGCTCTGCCCCGGCCTCACCATCAAGTTTCTCGACAAGAACACCGGCATCAAGCTGGAGTGGTGCTACGAGGATGGTCTCAAGGATTACCTCGTTGATGCAGTCAAGCAGTTCACCTGCCTGCCGGAGCAGCCCTTCATCGGCGCCTTCAGCACCGAGCAGTCCGCGGTGGACTGGGCGCTGTGCTGGCTGCCGGAAGGGGGCGAGTGCCTCGCCGAATCCTATGTGAACCTCATTCCCACCGCCCAGGGCGGCACCCACGTCAACGGCCTGCGCCAGGGCTTGCTTGACGCCATGCGCGAGTTCTGCGAATTCAGAAACTTGCTGCCACGCGGGGTGAAACTCACGCCGGAAGATATCTGGGAGCGCTGCGCCTACATCCTCTCGGTCAAGATGCAGGATCCGCAGTTTGCCGGTCAGACCAAGGAGCGGCTGTCGTCGCGCCAGAGCTCGGCGTTCGTGTCCGGGGTGGTGAAGGATGCCTTCAGCCTCTACCTCAACAGCAACACCGAGCTGGCGGAGCAGATCGCCGAGATCTGCATCAGCAGCGCCCAGCGCCGACTGCGCGCCGCCAAGACGGTGGTGCGCAAGAAGATAACGCAAGGCCCGGCCTTGCCCGGCAAGCTCACCGACTGCAACTGCGCCGACCCCATGCAGGGGGAGCTGTTCCTGGTGGAGGGTGACTCCGCGGGCGGCAGCGCCAAGCAGGCGCGGGATCGCGAGTTCCAGGCCATCATGCCCCTGCGCGGCAAGATCCTGAACACCTGGGAGGTGGAGGCCGGTCAGGTGCTCGCCTCGCAAGAGGTGCACGACATCTCGGTCGCCATCGGGCTGGATCCGGACTCCGAGGATCTCAGCGGCCTGCGCTACGGCAAGGTGTGCATCCTCGCGGATGCGGACTCGGACGGTCTGCACATCGCCACCCTGCTGTGCGCCCTCTTTGTTAAGCATTTCCGCACCCTGGTCAACAAGGGCCACGTCTATGTGGCCATGCCGCCGCTCTACCGGATCGACATCGGCAAAGAGGTCTTCTATGCCCTCGACGAGGACGAGAAGAACGGCGTGCTGCAACGGGTCGAGGCCGAGAAGAAGAAAGGCAAGGTGATGGTGACCCGATTCAAGGGGCTGGGTGAGATGAACCCGAAACAGCTGCGGGAAACCACCATGGATCCCAATACCCGTCGTCTGGTGCAGCTCACCATGGGCGAGGAAGTGGAGGAGGGGGAGGCAACTCTGCAACTGATGGACATGCTGTTGGCCAAGAAGCGTTCAGGGGATCGCCGTGAGTGGCTGGAAGAGAAGGGCAACCTTGCGATCATCTAAGCCAATGGCCTCTGTCGCCCGCCGACCCGAATTTCAGGTGCGCCGCCAAGCGGCACACCTTAGCAAGAGAACAACCTTATGAGTGATGCTATCGAGCTCAGTCTGGACGGGGTGGAGCGCCAGCCGATGCGCGCCTTCACCGAACAGGCTTACTTGAACTACTCCATGTACGTCATCATGGACCGGGCTTTGCCCCATATCGGCGATGGCCTCAAACCCGTGCAGCGGCGCATCATCTACGCCATGAGCGAGCTGGGGCTGTCCGCGCTCTCCAAGCACAAGAAGTCCGCCCGTACCGTGGGTGACGTGCTGGGTAAGTACCATCCCCACGGCGACAGCGCCTGCTATGAAGCCATGGTGCTGATGGCCCAGCCGTTCTCCTATCGCTACCCGCTGGTGGACGGTCAGGGCAACTGGGGGGCGCCGGACGATCCCAAATCCTTCGCCGCCATGCGTTACACCGAGGCGCGGCTGTCGCGCTTCTCCGAGCTGCTGCTCTCCGAGCTCGGCCAGGGCACGGTGGAGTGGACGCCGAACTTCGACGGCACCATGAAAGAACCCGTGGTGCTGCCGGCTCGGCTGCCCCATATCCTGCTCAACGGCATCACCGGTATCGCGGTCGGGATGGCGACGGATATCCCGCCTCACAACGCGCGGGAAGTGGCTTATGCTTGCGCCGAGCTGCTAGACAACCCGAACGTGGGTCTGGATGTGCTAATGCAGCATATTCAAGGGCCGGACTATCCGACCGATGCCGAGATCATCACGTCTCGGGATGACATCCGCAAGATCTACGAGACCGGCAAGGGCTCCATCAAGCAGCGGGCGGTGTGGAGCGAGGAGGATGGCGACATCGTCATCACCGCGCTGCCTCATCAGGCCTCCGGCGCCAAGATCATGGAGCAGATCGCCGCCCAGATGGTGGCCAAGAAGTTGCCCATGGTCACCGATCTGCGAGACGAATCTGATCACGAAAACCCGACTCGGCTGGTGATCATCCCCCGCTCCAACCGGGTGGACGTGGAAGGATTGATGGCCCACCTGTTCGCCACCACGGATCTGGAGAAAAACTACCGGGTCAACCTCAACATCCTGGGGCTGGACAATCGACCCCAGGTGAAGACCCTCAAGATGATCCTCTCCGAGTGGATCACCTTCCGCCGCGAGACTGTGCGTCGTCGCCTGCAATTCCGCCTCGACAAGGTGCTGGCGCGCCTGCACATCCTCGAAGGCTTGCTGGTCGCCTATCTCAACATCGACGAGGTGATCGAGATCATCCGCACCGAGGATGAGCCGGGCAAGGTGATGGTGGAGCGCTTCAACATCAGCGAGACCCAGGCCGAAGCGATCCTCGAGCTCAAACTGCGCCATTTGGCGAAGCTCGAAGAGTTCAAGCTGCGCGCCGAGCAAAGCGAGCTGGCCGAAGAGCGCGACAAGCTGGAACTCATTCTGGGTTCCGAGCGTCGCCTCAATACCCTGCTCAAGAAAGAGCTGCTGGCGGATGCCGAAAAGTACGGCGACGATCGCCGCACCCCGCTGGTGGAGCGTGCCACCGCGGTGGCGCTGACCGAAAAAGAGCTCACCCCGAGCGAACCGGTCACCGTCATTCTGTCTGACAAGGGCTGGGTGCGCGCCGCCAAGGGCCACGACGTGGACGTGGAGGGGCTCTCCTACAAGGCAGGCGATGCTTATCTCGCCCACGCCTGTGGTCGCAGCAACCAGCAGGCGGTGTTCCTCTCTACCCTGGGGCGCACCTATGCGCTGGAGGCCCATACCCTGCCTTCTGCCCGCAGTCAGGGCGAGCCGCTAACCGGCCGCTTTGCGCTGGGCGCCGGCGAGGAGGTACGCCATCTGGTGATGGGCAACGAGGGTGAGCCTTACCTGATTTGCTCCGATGCCGGTTATGGGTTTGTGTGCAACTACGACGACCTCATCGGCAAGAACAAGAACGGCAAGGCACTGCTGACCGTGCCGGAAGGGGGTCTGGTGATGGCGCCCCAGAAGATTGGCTCGCCGGAGAGCGATCTCTGCATGGCCATCTCCAACGAAGGCCGCATGCTGCTGTTCCCGCTCAGCACCCTGCCGGTGCTCGGCAAGGGCAAGGGCAACAAGCTCATCAGCATCCCCTCAGCGCGCGTGAAGGCGCGGGAGGAGTTTATGGTGATGGCCGCCATCATTCCTCAGGGCCAGTGCGTGACCCTGTTCGCCGGCAAGCGCAAGCTGACCCTCAAACCATCTGACCTTGACTACTACCGCGGCGAGCGCGGCCGCCGTGGCGCCAAGCTCCCCCGTGGTCTGCAGCGAGTGGACAGGATTGAAATAGAGATGGACGTAAACCTTGAGAAAGAAACGAGCAAAAATGCATACGGTAAGGCAGAGTAACGAATGTTAAATAAAGAGCGCAAGCCGATAATATTCTCTTTTTTCTCCGGAGCTGGTTTTTTAGACCTTGGGTTTGAAATGTCAGGCTTTGATATTCGTTTTGTGAATGAGTTGCATAAACCATTTTACGATGCATATGTACATGCACGAAAAGTAATGAAAATTCCTGAGCCAGTTTATGGGCATCATTTGGAAAGTATAGAAGAGTATGTTTTTGGGAGCAAAACGACAAAATTGATGGATTTGATCCAGAATGCTAAAAATGAAGGCCTTGTTGGATTTATCGGCGGACCTCCTTGCCCTGACTTTTCTAATGGTGGAAAAAACTTAGGCCATAAGGGGGATCATGGTCGTCTTACTAAAGAATATATTGATCTGATAATCAATCATAAGCCAGATTTTTTCTTGTTCGAAAATGTGAAAGGTTTGTGGAAAACGGAAAAGCATCGTGTTTTTTATAATGAGATGAAATCTTTACTTGGAAAGTCTGGATACGCACTGACGGATTTCATGGCTAATAGTCTTGAGTTTGGTACACCACAAGATCGGGATAGGATTATGCTATTTGGAATAAATGACAGCTTATTGGATGCCAATATTTCAAATAGGATTGACGTGGACTTTCCATGGCGTCGCCATGCTCTTTTTAGTAAAGACTTAATACCGGAAAAAAAACTTTGGCCACAAAAGGAAATGTATTTTCCTGGGTCAAAAAAACTGCCCCCTAAAAATATAGTTCCATATATAGAGTTAACAGTAGAACATTGGTTTGAAAAAAATGATGTATTAAATCATCCTAATGCCATACATTATTTTAAACCAAGAAATGGCCTTGTTAAATTCCAAACCATACTGGAAGGTGACGATAGTCGTAAGTCATTTAAAAGATTGCATCGGTGGCGTTACTCTCCAACGACAGCATATGGAAATAATGAAGTACATCTACACCCTTATCAAGATCGTAGATTGAGTGTATCTGAAGCATTGTCAATACAGTCTTTACCAAAAGAGTTTGAGCTACCATCTACAATGTCTCTTACGGATATGTTCAAGACAATTGGTAATGGAGTGCCATTTTTACTTTCTACGGCTATAGCAAAATCTATATTTGACTATTTGTCTAATGTGAATAATAAGTAAAATCTTAGTGTAGAAACTTAAATTCTCTTATGGTAAGGTGGATTTTTGAGCTGCTTGGAATTAAGTTCATGAGATTAGATTTTTTCCTTAATGAAGTCGGCCAATTGATCGAGCGACCTTTACAACCTCTTTCATATGAGGTTGGAGCTTTAACTATCACTGAAGTTGATTATCCGAATAAAAAATATTTTGTAAAGGTTGAAGGTAGAAAAAATAAATCGGCAAGAACGTTTAAAGAACTCGAAGCCGTTTTTAATGAGCTGAGTAGAATAGGGTATTGTTGTGTAGAGAAAATGCTTAAGTCATCGTCCAGAACAATTCAAATTCAGACGGAAATTATTTTTGCGAATTTACCATTCATCAATTATTTTAAATATGATAACGCTATCTATATTGTGTTTAAAAGTAATGGCAGTCATCCATATGCAGCGATAGAAGAACTATCAAGTAGAGAGCAGAGGGATATAAGAAGAGTCATTGCTAATTTGAAAAAAATTCAGCATCCAGATTTTTTGAAAAAAATATCATATAGCATCTCACTACTAAATGATGAAATTAATAAAGTACATGAGCTATCACCTGGCTTGCTCGCTGATACTCATATTCGAGAACTCCTTTCGGAGTTTGAGGATATATCAAGAACTGTCAAATCTGCAACAATGCAATTTGATATTGACTTTGCTGAACCAAAAAATAATGAACTGATAGAAAATTTGTCAGAAGAAGATTATATTGATGTGGCAGATTTAACCGATCTGGTTGATTTGCCATCTATTACTGGCATTGATGATGGTGACAATGGGGATAAAAATGATAATGAAAATGTTCATAGCGTAGCTAATACGATATCTGTACCTAATATAAGAAGACAAACACCTAGTTTTGCTTTGTTGTATGATAGATTAGTTTATAACGAGATAGAAATCCAGCCGGACTATCAACGAAAAGACCGTATCTGGAGTGAAGATAAAAAATCTAAGTTAATTGAGTCTGTACTCATGGGGCTTCCATTGCCAATATTTTATTTTGGTGAGAGAAAAAATGATGATTGGGTTGTGATTGATGGTTTGCAGCGCCTTACAACTATACAAGATTTTATGCAAAATAAATTTGCATTAAAACTTGATGCTAGCTCTTCGGTATTTGATGCCAATGGACTTATGTTTAAAGATTTTAGTCGACTTTATACTCGTGCCATTAGAGAGTTTGAAATAACAGCATATGTGATAGATATCGACGAGTCAAATTCCAATAAATTTATAACAGAGTTATTTCATAGGATTAATACTTATGGGGTGAAGTTAAGTGACCAAGAGATTCGCTCTGCGATTAATTTTGGTCTAAGTGTTTATTATTTGAAATATGTTGCTACAAGTGACTTTTTTATATCAGCTACAACAAATACAGTCAATGATCAGCGGCAGAAAGATCTTGAGTTATGTTTATGTGCTTTGGCATTCATTATTTATGGTTATAAGACCTATAAAAGTACTAAATATGATGACTTCCTCTCTGCAGCAATGAAGTGGATTAATGAAAAGTCTGTAAAAAAAGTTAACAAGGAAGACTTAACCAAAATAATTAGTGAGTCACCTCAGTTGTGCTTATTAACAGAACGGTTTAAGTCGGGCTTAATTTTTTGCCAAGAAATTTTTGGAAATGATGCATTTAAAAAAATACGAAACTCAGGTAAAAAAGATCCTATAAGTAAGCCACTTTTTGAAGTATTTGTCTCTATTTTTGCTAATGCATCAGATGAACAGAAAGAGAAGATAAGAGCGAATAAAGAAATCTTCATAAGGACCCTCTATAACGCAATATCTAGTGACTCTGTTGATTACTCTGTATGGGAGAGTCAAACGTACATTGATGCTAATAGAGGCCTAAATTATGCACTTTCTAACTCGACAGGAAAAAGAGTAACTATATGTTATAGGTTTGATGCGATCATTAAATTAATATTTAATACAACAGGATGCCAGCTAGAAATAAAAAGTATTGCGGAGATAAATAAATGATTACTGAATTAAGTCTTTCTAACTTCAAATGCTACCGATCTCAAACATTTACATTTGGAGGTTTGACAGTATTCTGTGGTAATAATTCTGTTGGAAAAAGCACTGCGATTCAGGCATTAGCAATGCCGTTTCAAAGTAAATTTTCAAAAGAAATTACACTAAATGGTGATTTAGTCACATTAGGTACATCCGCTGATATTTTTTCTCGCCATGCTAGTAATGGTGATGAACATATTAATGTTACTCTTCGCATTCAAAGTGCTAAAAGTAAAAAGAGTCATGAGTTATCATGGGGATTTGATAGCTTTAGTGAACAAAAAGATCTGAGTAATCATCTGATATTGAAATCAGATAATGCATCTACATTAAGTCGTGTTGCTGATGGCTATTTTAAAAAATATGGATTTCAATTTATTGAAGCTGAAAGATATGGCCCCCGTGAATTTTTTTCAATGAATCGACAAGAGTCTATAATAAACTGGCTTGGTTCTAAAGGTCAGTTTTCTTATGAAGTTTATTCAAGACTTGATGAGTCAGGTGAGAGGTTACCAGAAGGTGATTTTAGAACCCATCAAGATGCAAAGAACAATTCATCTATTAGAAGGAACATTAACTATTGGATGTCTGAAATATCACCAGGTTTTTCTGCGGAGCCTGAAATAGTAAAGGGTGCTGGTGTCAGTTATGCTCAATTTCAAGCATTTGGATCTAGCAAAACAATGCCATTAAATATGGGGTTTGGGCTAAGCTATGCTCTGAGTATTGTTATTTCACTTTTAGTCACGAAGCCAGGTGGATTAGTTGTAATAGAAAATCCAGAGGCTCATCTTCACCCAAGGGGGCAAAGCTATTTAGGGCGCCTTATTGCTTTGACAGCACTTTCCGGCGTACAAGTTATTGTCGAAACCCATAGCGACCATTTGTTGAATGGTATTAGAGTTATAGCCAGGTTACTTCCTGAGTACAAAAAAGGAATTTTCAAAATATATTATATATCATCAATGTGGGGTAAGCAGAGTAATGTTGATGAAATTGATATAGGAATAAAAGGGGAGTTATCTAAATGGCCAGCAGGGTTCTTTGATCAGCAGGCGTATGATATAAAAACAATAATTAAAGGTGAGGAGCCATTAAGTATTGAGGTGAAGAGATGAAGCGACCTATGGCTGCACATGTGTATATCACAAAAGAAACTTTTTATTCTCTGTCTGAGCAAAGTAAATATGATGATATTATCGCTCTGAGCGAGCAAGTAAAAAGAAAGATAGATGAATATAGCAATTCAAAGAATATAGTGATCGAGTGTGCAAAAGATTTTTTAGAGTATAAAAATAATCAAGAAGATAAATCACTTGAAGAAAAAATACTCGATATTGCGCAAGAGGACCTTTCTTTTTTTCAGTATTACTATGATACCATTGAAAAAGCAATATCACATGTAAAGACAGATGTTTACAGTGAGCATTACAATAATATATTGTCGACACCATTGACAAAAAGCACCCTGCCTAGGCATTATTCTTTAACTGTTGGTGGTAGTGATGAAAATGACTTACTTAGTGTACTTACTGATGGTTGGACTAACACACTGAGAAAAAATGCTTATTTTGTTGCATCGAAAAATAAAGATAAGGAAGAGTTTATAGAATGGACTAAAATAATTCATGGTAATCTTGAATTTCATAAAGACATATGTGGGACGTTAGATACAATCATCCAGGGAGATTATTCAGATTACAGGAAAATTATATCCGAGGCTCTTGATGCGTTGAATCAAAGTATAAATTTTCTATCTTTAAATCCAAACAATAACCAAGATGATTTAAATATTATAGCAGAGTACACATCCAGAACAGGTCGGAGATTATCCTGTAGTAGGCAAGGAGCTAATAAACCTTTTTTTTATTTTCCTATTAATGGCAGGAAAGAGGAAGAGAGAGTTAACTGCGAGTATCATCTAAAGATAAATTGGGATGATAGTGGTCATAGATTAGAAAGTAAAAGAAATGTCCGCATTTACTTCGCTATTAAATATGATGAGTTATTATGTAGGAAACGGATTAAAGTGGCTCATATAGGAAAGCATTATTAATATTGATAGTTGTGTATGTTATTGAAAGTGAGCTGCAGTTTTTTAAATGGCAATATTTTGTTAAGCTCATTACACTGATATCTAATTGGATGTTTTTTACTTTTTTAATATTGAGTTGGATATATTTTGCGTCGTCTAAAAGGTAGTAGTAATTGTTTCATCTTCCATAATGTTTATTCCATTCATGAGCGAATGAAGATGTAATAATTTCTATTACTAGGGTGATAGGCGAGGTGTATGTTGCAGTTCGTAGTAACTAATGATAATTCATTATTGAAATTCCACTTGATGGGCAGCTCGACGTCGAAGACAAGCGCATTCCCTGCGAGGCTAAAGAGCAGGCTGGTCTGGTGCTGCTCATATTCGTTGACGATCAGGCAGCACTCGAAGAAGTTGGATTCGTAGCTGAGGTGGGCCAGGCCATGGCCGCCGTCTTGAGCGAGTTCGATGCGCAGCACCTGCGGCGGGTGCTCCTGACTGAGGTTGACCGCGGGATTGCCCTCATCCACCAGTCGCTCCAGCAGGGGGAAGAAGTCTTGTCTGTGGGCCGTTATGACCTGAGTGATGGCCTGCTCCAGCTCGGCCTGGGTGGAGAAGGGGCCGCCGAGGGGGTAGCGGGTCTGGATTCTTTCCTGAGTCATGACGTTTCCTCCTGAATTGAGATGTAAGAACCTGTTCACGATCTTACTGCGAGACCGTGATCAAGGCTCATGTGCTGCTCGCTTGTTTGTCATCAAGAAAGCTCATTTATGTCTATAAACTCCGGTTCCTACGCTGCTCTTCACCTTGCTGACAGCCTCTCGTGACAGATCGTGAACAGGTTCTAAGAATGGCCTGATCCGTTTGAGGGACCCTTTGATCTTGGACCGGAGAGACCCGCCTATTTTATTGCACATTATCGGCTCTGCCTTACTCCATCAGGGCATTCCTCGCCCTGATAGATGAAACGATCTGTAAAATCACCACGAGGCAGATGTTTATAAAAATCAGGCGGAGATGCGGCCATTGCGCACCAGGGCCCGGCGGATGTTTCTGCACAGCTTGCCGAAGCTGTAGAGCTCATCGAAGGTCGGCGGTATGCCGCGATCTATCTGATATTGCCAGTAGCTGAGATCCGTATCCACCAGCTCCATCAGCTTCTTGGGGCAGCCGATGCAGGTGTTGTTCGGCCCGCATTTGAAGGTGTCCGGCTGATAGAGCGGGAATTCTTGTTTCACGGCGTCGATGATCTGCTGCATGGCGGTGATACGGTCGGGTTTTCTGCTCATGGCTGGCCCCTGCTGCCGGTGGAAAGGCGCCATTATAACCCTGACAAACTGCAGGCCTATGACGCTTAGGGGGTAGTGGCGTACCTACGGCGCCTGTGACCTCCCCCTCCCCCTTTCTCTTTCCCCTGCTACCTGCTCTGCTCAACTTTTTATGCAAAGAGGGGAGAGGGCACAGATCCTGGCCAGATTGGATAACGAAAGCATGGCGGCGGCTTCTCTCTGGCACGGTTTTTGGGCATGATAAAAGCTCCAATCGAACCATGAATAATGATCTCAACCTCGGGAGATGCGATGAGAAGATATGCCCTGCTCTTGCTGTGCGGCTGGATCTGGTGCGCACAGGCCGCGACGCCAGAGCCGGTACAGGAAGGCACCCTGGCGAACCAGAAGCTGATCCGGGATGCCATGGTGGGCGTGGCGGCCTGGGTCGCCGCCAAGGGCTGTCAGGCGCCGGAGCGCTTCGTGCCCGCCGTGTTGCAGTTGCCACAAGGTGAACCTGGCAGCCGTTACTGGCAGGAGCGTTGGACCGTGATTGGCTGCGGCGCCGAGTATCCCGTGGTCATCGATTTTCGCGAGACCGGGCTGGAAAGTGCCATGTGGACCATTACCCGCTGAGTGCCAGTGGCTGGCCGCCACTGCCTTGCGAGTAATGCGCGGGCCGCGCCCAGGCTGACCTAGCGTGGTGTAGGGAGAATGGTAGGGAGAATAGTAGGGCGCCATCCCACAGTGAGAGAGCGATAAACGAGAAGCCCCCGTAACCCAAGGTTGCGGGGGCTTCTGCATGACAGCGGCATAGCTTCTGCGTAACGCAGTGGCCACGCAGGGTCGTCGATGACGACGCCAGCCCTTGTCAGGCTGTGACGGGCACCGCCGACGGGCTGAGCCTGGCGGCGATCAGCAGCCGCAGGCGCGGCACCAGCAGCAGCAGGACAACACCGCCCGCCAAGGATCCCCAACCCAGCATATTGAACACGGCGCCGTAGCCCGGGTTGGTGGCGACCGGGGTGCTGCCGCTGTTTTGCGGCATGGCGGCGGAGACATAGCCCGCCAGCACGGAGGCGACGCCGGTCACCATCATCCAGCAGCCCATCATCAGCCCCTGCAATCTGGCGGGGGCCAGCTTGCCTATCATGGCGTAGCCGATGGGGGAGATAAGCAGCTCACCCAGGCTCTGCAGCACATAGCTGATGGCGATCCACTTGAAGGCGACCAGACCGTCCGCCCCCGCCAGGTGGATGCCCACCGGCAGCACCAGCATCCCCAGCCCCATGCAGAACAGGGAGGCGGCAAACTGGGAGGGGATGTCGATGCGCCAGCCTTGCTCGCGCAGGTGCTTGAACAGCAGGGCCATCAGCGGGCCGCCGATGACGATGACCAGGGTGTTGATGTTCTGGATCCACTGGGGGGCCACTTGCCAGCCGAACACATTGAGGTTGATGTTGTGTTCGGAGAAGAGCATCAGCCCCATGGGTGCCAGCTGATAGAGGGACCAGAAGATGAGGGAGCCGAGGGCCAGGATGAGGTAGGCCACCATGCGGCTGCGCTCGGCCGGATCCCGGTGGCGCGCCGTCATCACGCAGAGCAGCACCAGCACCAGGGCACCTAGCAGCAGCACGAAGCTGCCGCTGAAGCTGGCGTGGGTCAGCAGCAGGCGCAGGGCCGGCACCAGTAGGGCCAGGATGGCGAGGCCGCCGAGCATGCGCAGGTAGAAGCCGCGCCCCTTGATGTGGCGCAGGGGCGTGTTGATGTCCGCCAGAATGGGCCAGAAGCAGAGGGTGGCGATGATGGCCAGCACGTTGCCCAGGGTGGCGAACAAAAACAGGGTGCGGTAGTCCTCGGTCAGCTGGAAGTAGCCCGCCACCGAGAAGCCGATGAAGAAGCCCAGGTTCATGCCGGCGTAGTTCCACAGGAAGGCGCTCTCGCGGCGATGATCGTCCGGGGCGAAGCGCTGGGTCAGCATCATGTTGAGGCAGGTGACGTTGAGGCCGCTGCCGGTGAGGAACATGGCGAGCCCCCAGTAGAGGCCATCGACCCCCATCTCGGCGATGAGGTAGCAGCCGATGACCTGCAGCACCATGCCCATGACGAACAGGTTGCGGTTGCTGAGGTAGCGCCCGCCGAGGTAGCCGCCGAACAGGTGCAGGCCGTAGTTGAAGGCGCCGAAGATCCCCATCATGGCGTTGGCCTGGGATTCGCTGAAGCCGAGCCGCTTGGTGGCGTAGAGCACCAGGGTGGAGTAGAGGACGGCAAAGCCCAAGGTGGCGAAGGTCTGGATAAAGAACAGGGCACCCGAGCCCGGGGGGACGCTGGCGTGATGAGAAGCTGGGGTCGAAGCGCTCACGGCTTGTCTCCTGTGAGAGGGAAATCACAACTCATCCTGAGAGCGTACCGGTCTGCTGCCGGCCAGCCTGTCGCGCGTCCATACGGGTTACAAGGCTGGTCGGCCATTTAGCGACCAGCTCGGGCAAATAGCCAGACCCTAAATTTAATCCAGAGCGATTAATTGTTTTTTATTAACTTAATCTGACTATTTATTCCTTCTGTTGTTGCGACTTGGTAACGCGCTGGTTTGCGAAGCGAGAGCATCGTCGGCACTGTTGCTGACGATTTGGCACTCGTTAGCTCAATAAGGCGAGATCCCTACCACCTTTGTCACCTTATTCCCGCCATGAGTTCCTGCCATAAGCGCGCAGGAGGGGGAAAGTGCTATTCAGGGTGGAGTGCTGTAGGAATGCATAACTATCTGAATAATGGGGCCGCTGTTGTCATGGCCCTCACGGCAAACAGCACAACGCCCGGCGAGCCGGGCGTTGGATAACGACTGTATGAAGGGGCGGTGAAGCACCTGCCTTGTCCTTAGAAGTCGTGGTAGAGCGGCCAGCCGAGCAGTGGGTGCTTGAGCCCGGCGCGCATCTCCATGTTGTCGAGCTTCTCCGGCGAGGCGTTGGTCTGCTGCAACTGCTGATACTGGCGCACGAAACCCAGGGTGTGCAGCAGGTTGGGCACGAAGCCCTTGCTCAGCTCCTGGCGCAGCCCTGCGATCAGCTCGCCCGGCAGTTCGGCCAACATCAGCTCCAGCTGGGCGGCCAGATAGTCGGTATCGAACCACTCCTCTTGCAGCACCAGGTCCCGCCCGAGACGACGCTTGAGGTCCTGTTTGACCTTGAGCTGGGCGGCGCCATTGCCCTGACCACAGAGAATGCGGTAGAGCAGGGCCTCGGCCAGCTTGTCCTCCATGGTGGGGTGATCGCTCTCATAGGCGAAGAAGTGCTGCTCCAGCAGGGTCATCAGGCGGATCTTGCTATGCTCCACCAGCGCCTTCTCGTACTCCTGCCAGCCTTGCCACTCTTCCACATCCGGCGGGCTGGAGATCTTGTCCAGGAGCCGCGCGTCCACCTCGCCATAGAGGCTCTTGCCACCCGGTTGGCGGGGACTGACCGAGATCAGCATGGACCAACCCTTCTGGAAGGGTTTGACCGGGCCTTCCGGTGCTTGCAGCAGCGCCAGTGCCTTGGCACGGTCTTGCTGTGACAGCTCCTGCAACCCCAGGCTGACTACCCCGATCACGTCGTGGGCGGCCTGCTCCAGCAGGTGCATCTTGTACTTGTTGTAGTACTTGTCGGCGAATTTGAGGCTCATCAGCACCGCCTTGCCCTTGATGGCGGCCAGCTGCTGCTCGCTCAGCTTTTCGCTCTCGCGACCAAAGCGCAGCACCTGACTGAGGAAGGGGCCCTGGTTGCTCTCGCGTATCACTAGTTGCATGGTGCTGGCCTCAATCCAGGAAGCTGAACATGTCGTCGACGTCTTTGTATTCGTCCTCGACTTGATTCTTCTCTTTGGCCTGCATCACCAGCTCGGCGGCAAACTTGTTGATGATGCCATCCCAGGTGCTGTTCTCGCTGCGCAGCAGGGCCTTGATGGCCTGCTCCACTGACGGGGCAAGCTCGCGGATCAGCATCAGCAGGCTGCGCGGATCGTCAAGGGAGTAGTCGTGGGCATCCTCGCTCTGCTGGCGATCGCTGTAAGAGAGTGCCTCCTCGAGGTCTTCCTCCTCGGCGTGCAGCATGTCCTGAAAACCCTCGTCATCGTCATAGCGCTCACCGCGATAGAACTCGATGAAGGGGATGGCGAGGTAGAACAGGCCGGCCGGATCCTCGGCGATGCACTCCAGGATCTCGCGCTGCTTGGTCTCGCTGTCCTGGGTGCGGATCAGGTAGTTGAGGAAGTCGAAGGTATGATGTTGCAGCTCATCGGCATTGTTCTTGATGGCCTCTTCCCAGTAGAGCGGCTGCTGGCAGACGATGTCGCGGATCCGCTCCGGGGTCATCAGCTCGGAGATGATCGACGGGAAGGATATGTCGTGCTGACCGTTGATCTGGGTCAGGGTGACGATATCAATATTTTCAATGACTTCGACCAGCTGTTCGTCGGACATGGTCTTGGCGATCAGCTCGAACTTCTCGCTCGCCTGCTTCGGCTCGATCACCGCCAGCTCTTTGATCTCGATGGCGGTAATTTCAATCAGACTATTCATGCGTTACCCCAAGTTAGAAGCGTACTTCGTCGTACATGTCCTGGTCGTCGTCTTCGCCATCACCGCCATGGTAATCGGCGTCGGCATCTTCACCGTCATCCTCGTCGTCATCGCGCAGCTCATGGTCGTCATCATGACGGCCACCGCGCGGCAGCGGGTTGTCCAGCAGATAGAGCACGGCGCAGGCTTCGATGAGCTGCGCTTCACTCAGGGCACGGACCGCCTTGACCAGCGGCAGATCGGCGTTGTTGAACGCTACCGACACCTTGAACTCGTCCCAGGAGGGTTGGGTGCTCTGCCCAAGCCAGTTGCGCCAGGCCTGCTTGGCCTGCGGCGGGAACTGTACCCGGCCATAGAGGGCGAGCGGCAGGTATTCGGGCATGAACTCCAGCATGCTGGTATCGGCCAGCAGCAGGGCCTTCATCTTGCCGGTGAACTGCTCCAGCGCCTTGGGCTGGTCGAGATCCCGATAGGATTCGATGTTCTCGCTGGCGTCCTGCATCAGCGCCTTGATCCGCGCCTGGTCCCATTTCATTTGCATAGTGGCTCTTCTTGCTTAGCGCATCAGGGGTAGAACTGGTCCCACATCTCCTGCATGGCAGAAGCGGGATCGGTCACGATGACGTTGTTGAAATCCTTGATGAAGGCGGCCCGCGCCTTGGGGTCGGAGAGCACCTCGTAGGCCTGCTTCACCTGATGCAGCTTGATGGCTGCCTGCTCTTTCTCTTCATCCGTCGCCCCGAGCAGTTTATCGGGGTGGTACTGGTTAGAGAGCCGTCGATAGGCTTTCTTGATGTCGTTTTCGCTGGCGTTGGACTTGACGCCCAGCACCCGAAAGTAGTTGTTCATGGCAGATCCTGCATCACTGGCATCATCGGGTCACACCGTGGGCGGCTGGGGCTTGGCAAACCAGGCACGGCAAAAACCCGTCATTTTAACGGAAACAGACCGCCACTGCCATGAAAGTGCCGCCACCTTGCGCGAAAAGAAGCCAAACGGGAGTTGGCGCGGGATCCGGCGCCGTGCGCGCCAGCGGAGCTACACTGGCAGAAGGGACGATGGGCAGGAACTCTTTCGCCTCCACGTTGCCCAACCGCAGGGATCGGCCGGCGTCACGGCTCGGTCGGCATCCATCAGGCACCGTCAGAACGGGTCAGCATAAGGAATCATCAGCATGTTCAAACCTTGTCTTCTCTCCCTCGCACTCGTGAGCAGTGTCGCCTTTGCCGTCGATTCGCTGCCGGTCGTCCCCATGATAGGCGACATCACCAAGGGGCAGTTCATGGAGCGGGCCGAGCAGCGCTTTGCCATGCAGGACAAGAACGGGGACGGGGTGCTCTCGGTCGCCGAGAAGGAGGCCGCCCTGGCCAAGGTGGAAGAGGTGATCAAGCAGGCGGGCAAGCCGGTACCCGAGCGGATGAGTCACCTCAAGCCGAGAGGGGATACCACCAAGGCGCAGTTCATGGCGCGCCAGGAGAAGATCTTCGAGCGCCTGGACAAGAACGGGGACGGCGTGATTGGCGAGAGTGAGCGGGCCGAGATCAAGGCCAATCTCGAGCAGCGAGCACAGCAGTCAGCCCCCTAAGCTGGCAGGCCCAACGAAGATGAAAAAAGAGCCCGGTAGCGACACCGGGCTCTTGTCATGATGGCGTGTGGCAGGCTAGCTAGCGCGTCCAGCTGGCCCACAGCAGCCGCAGTTGCAGGCCCCAGCGGCTGCTCCAGCCGGTGGTACTGCTCACCACCTCCCCATCCCGGACGATGAGAAAGGTCGGGGTGACCCCCACCTGCCATTGGGCGGCGAGGTTGCCCTGCTCATCGTTGTGGGTGGGAAAGCCGAGCCCCTTCTTGCTCATGCCCTGCTGCAACTGGGCGTCGCTGCCGGAGCGCAGCACCACCGTCAGCACGTTCTCACCCTCCTGCCACAGCTGCTCCACAGTCGGGGTAGTGAAGCGGCACACACCGCACCAGCTGGCCCAGTAGTAGACCAGCAGCGGTTTGTCCTGGCTCAGCGCCGCCAAACTGGTGCGGGTGCCATCTTGCAGGGTGAGCGGCGCCTCCATGGCCCCACTCGGCAGGGTCGGGCCGCGCCACAGATCCAGCAGGCTGGAGATGACCAGCGCGGCCAGCAGCAGCCAAATGGCCTCCTTGCCCCAGCGTCGCCAGCGGGGCGCTTTAGCTACAACTTTCTCTGTCATGGGTTATCCCAACCTGGCCAGTTCGGTTTTCACCAACGGATCCGGCTGCTCGTAGGAGAGGGCGCTTGGTACCAGCTGGTTGCCGATCAGGATCGCCGGAGTGCCTTGCACCCCCAGCAAGGTGCCGATGCGCTGACTGTATGAACGCAGTTCCATGGATAGTGTCCTCATTACAGCTTCGCCAATTCTGTCTTTACCAGCTGATCCAGCTGCTCGTAGGAGAGGGCGCCGGGTACCAGCTGGTTGCCGATCAGGGTCGCCGGAGTGCCTTGCACCCCGAGCAAGGTGCCGATGCGCAGGCTGTTACGTAGCTCCTCGGTGGCCTTGGCATCGGGTTTGAGCGCCACGTTGCCGGTGGCGGCCAGCGCCTTGTTGATGTCCGCCTCGGTCAGCATGCCCTGCTTGCTCATCAGCTTGTCATGCAGCGGGAGGAAACGGGCCGGATCCTGTTGCCACAGGGTCAGGCTGTACTGGGCCGCCTTGGCGGAGGTTTGTCCCTTGAACGGCAGCAACTTGATAACCAGTCCCAGATCGTTCGGGTAGGCCTTGAGCAGCTTGGTCACCTGGGGATCGAACTGCTTGCAGTAGGGGCAGTTGTAGTCGGTGAACAGCACCAGGGTCAGCTTGGGGTTCTTGGCGCCGAGCCGCGGGCTGGTGGCGCTGTTGAACAGCACGTCCTTGTTGCCCTTGATGAAGTCACCGAGCTGGGCCTCCTGGGCGGCGGCGTTCTGCTTCTCCCAGGATTCGGCCGCCTCGTCGAGGATCTTCGGGTTGGCGACCAGGGTCTCGCGGATCAGCTCCTTGATGCGGGTCTCCTGCTCCGGGGTGAAGGGGGCCGCGTGCAGGGCCGGGGCCAGCAGGCTGGCGGAGAGGGAGGCGATCAGGGTCAAGCTGCGCAGGGTCGGTTTCATTTCTTTTCTCCTAGGAATGGGGTGGTCTGCCCGTCGCCTTCGGCTGAGGCGGCGCGGCGCAAGATAGTCAGCAGATCAGCCTTGTCGAGCAGCGGGGAGAGCGTCTCTCCCGCCGGCAGACCGGGGCCGTAGATCTGGTTGAAGGGGACGGCGGCCGCACTGCGTTTGCGCAGGAAGGCGGCGATGGCGTCGCTGGGTTTGCTCCAGTCACCGCGCAGGGCCACCACATCGGGGGCCGAGAGGGCGTCTTGCACCTCATCGCGCAGCAACACATTGTATTTGTTGGCCTTGCAGGTTACGCACCAGTCGGCGGTGACATCCACGAAGACCCGCTTGTTCTGCGCCAATGCCTGAGTGATAGCCTGTTCCGACAAGGGCTGCCAGACCACCCGATCGACGCTGGCCGAGCCTTGCGCGGTGAAGGCGCCCCCCAGCAGCAGGGCCGCGCCCACCAGGGCTGAGAGTGACAATGCCAGGGTGAAGCCACGGATGCCATAGCGCCAGACGGTGCCAATCAGCAGCGCCAGCAACAGACCCGCCATCAGCCACCAGGTCGCTGTGCTGCCCAGATGGTTGCCGAGCAGGCTGACCAGCCAGAGGCTGGAGCCCAGCATCATCAGGCCGAGCAGGATGCGCAGTCGCCCCATCCAACAGCCCGGTTTCGGCAACCAGAGCGCGAGGCGTGGCAGGGCCGCCACCAGAAGCCAGGGCAGGCTCATGCCAAGCCCCAGGGCGGTGAAGATAAGCCACAGCTCGGTCAGGGGGGCCGCCAGTGCGAAGGCGACCGCGGTGCCGAGGAAGGGGGCAGAGCAGGGAGTCGCCAACAGGGTGGCGAAGCTGCCCTGCAGGAAGTGACCACCGAGGCCATTGCCACCGCTGGTGGCGAGCCGGGTGCTGAGATTGCTCGGCAGGCGGATCTCGAACAGCCCCAGCAAGTTGGCGCAAAACAGCGCCGTCACCAGCACCATGAAGCCGATGAAACCGGCGCTCTGGAACTGGATGCCCCAGCCGACCGCGCCCTGGGTGGCACGCAGCAGCGTACTCATGGCCGCTAGCAACCAGAAGGAGACGAGTATGCCGGCACTGGCGGCGAGGAACTGCTTGCGCACCTCGGCCTGTCGCCTGTCTTGCTGTTGCAGCACGGAGCCTAGCTTGAGTGCCAGTACCGGCAGCACGCAGGGCATCAGATTGAGGATGAGACCGCCGAGCAGCGCCGCCCCCAGCAACCAGAATATCGACTGGCTCTTGCCGGGCAGGGTCAGCGGCTCACCGATGCGGGCCTCGGTCTGCCAGGCTTGCTCCCCGTTGGTGAGCAGCAGGCCGAGCGACTTGCCGCGAATGTCCGGCGCATCCCCCTGCCAGCCATCGCTGACCGGCACCCGGGCAACCAGCAATCGGCCCTGCACCTCCAGCTGCGGCTTGCCAAATTCGGCCCCCTCCAGTGCATCGATAAAGAGCGCAGGCATCTGCCAGCTCTCGGATTGCGACCCTTCAGGCAGCTCCGCCAGCAGTTGCAGCTGGTTGTGCTGATAGCCGAGCTGCAGGCTGATCCCGGTTGGCAGCGACTGGGGCAGGGTGCTCATGCCCTTGGCGTAGGCAAAGTCGAAACCGGCTGGCGCCGCGCCACCCGCCTCCAGGGTGAAGGGATAATCGGTCAGGATGCAGACGTTGCTGCAGGTAGAGAGGCGCAGGGTGCCCCTGAGCGCCTCATCGGCCGGGTAGTGCAGGCTGATGGGGAAGCTGACATGCTGCTGGTAGCCCTGGGTGCTGAGCCCGGCCACCTCGAAGTGTTGGGGCACCGGCCAGTGCCACTGCAGATCGTTGACGGGTTTATCCCACAGTATCTGGGGCGCTATGCCCCCTTCACCCGGGCTGTGCCAATAGGTTTTCCAGCCTGACTCGAGGGTGACTTCGAGCAAGATACGGGTCTGCTCGGGGTGGCTGCGGTCGGCTTGCAGTCGCACCTTGGCGTGATCGTTCTGGGGGCTGGTGAGCCAGCCCGTGTCACTGGCCAATCCTGAGGATTGCCACAGCAAGCAGCCCAGTAACAGGGTTGCCTTGAAGAAATTTGACATCGGTTTTGTCTCGCAAAAAATGAATGACGGCTAATAAAAGAACGCAGCCGAACTCATTCCCGCCAGACGCAAAAACGAAGATGCAGACGCCGCTCGGGCGGCGAGATGACCCTGGGGGGCGGTAAGGGGGGGGTATGGCGCCAGAGCGGTGCCAGCAGGGCTATCACCAGCGCGATGGCGAAGAACAGTTGCTCGACGCAGAGCAGGGTGGCAGCACTCAGCCACTTGCCATTGAGCTGGCAGCTGTTTGGCTGCGGGCTGAGGGGGTGGGCGCCATCCTGATCCTCGGCACTGTTCTGTTGCGGCAGTGTCTGGCAGCTGAGGGCGTGATCGAGCATGGCTAGCCGGGCCAGCGGCTGGGCCGCACAGTTGAGCACCAGCAGGCAGACCAGCAGCAGGAGTCGTTTCGCCGCGCGTTGTTGCAACATCATGCTCGCCCCGTCCATCAAGATGGGCACATCCTAACGGCCAATGGCGGGTGGGGCAAGTCGGGAGGGTGGCTTGCGCCTCTCCAGGCGGATCCGTTGTGGTCGGTTCTGTTTGGCGAACGCTTGTTCGCTAAAAGGGGGACCAGTATACTGCGCTGAGTTAAATTTCGAGGTGTTCGATGCTCAAACTTGCCCGTGTGCTGCTGCTAACGCTGCTGCTCGTCTTCTGGTTCGTGTTTGGTCTGTTGCTCTGTCTGGTGCGCCCGCGCCACCCCAACAACGTCTATGTTTTCGCTCGCATGTACCATGCGGTCTGCCCGCTGATCGGGCTCAAGGTCAGGGTCATCATCCCGGACGAGGTGAAGAACGTCGGCCCGGCGGTCTATGTCTGCAACCACCAGAGCAACTTCGACATCTTCACCGTCACCGGCGCCGTGCGCCCCGGCGTGGTGGCGGTGGGCAAGAAGAGCCTGCTGTGGCTGCCGTTCTTCGGCCTGATCTTCTGGCTCTCCGGCAACGTGCTGATCGACAGATCCAACCGCTCCCGTGCCATCGGCACCATAGGTCAGGTGGTGGATCGCATCAAGAACCGCGGCACCTCCATCTGGATGTTCCCGGAAGGGACCCGCTCCCAGGGCCGCGGCCTGTTGCCGTTCAAGGCCGGCGCCTTCCACACCGCCGTGCAGGCCGAGGTACCAGTGGTGCCCATCGTTTGCTCCAGCTACTTCGGTCAGGTTGACCTGAACCGCTGGGACAATGGTGAAGTCTTGCTGGAGATGCTGCCGCCCCTGTGCAGCAAGGAGCATGGCGCAGCCGGCATTCGCGAGTTGTCTGACAACTGCCGCGCCCGGATGGAGGCCAAGCTGGCCGAGCTGGACAGCAAGCTGGGTCATAGACCGGCTGCTTGAGTCAGAATTCTCTAAGTGATTGAGGGAGCCGCCGGCTCCCTTTTTTATTGGTGAAAATCACCATTCTATTGGTTTTTTTCACCACATTCTGCTTGTTGAATTCTCACTACCAACCCCCATCTAGTTGTAAAGAAAGGATAAATCATCTTGGCACGGCTCTTGTAACGGTATGAGAAGAGACGTCATCCCTATGAACAAGGAGCCAGACCATGAGCGTATTTAGCCGCCTGACCGATGTGATCAATGCCAACCTGCACAGCCTGCTCGACAAGAGCGAAGAGCCGGAGAAGATGCTGCGACTGATGATCGAAGAGATGGAACAGGTGCAGGTCGAGATGAGAACCCAGGCCGCCCGCATCATCGCCGAGCAGAAGCAGTTGGAGCGCCACCAGCAGGCGCTACGCCACCAGATCCAGGAGTGGTCGGCCAAGGCCGAGCTCGCCATCCAGAAGGGTCGTGAAGACCTGGCCCGCGCCGCCCTCACCGAGAAGCTGGCAGAGGTCAAAAAATGTGAGCAACTGGAGCAGGACAAGGCCAGGGTGGCCGAGGTGCTGGCCCAGCTCAGTGCCGACAGCGAGCGGCTGGCCGCCAAGCTGACCGAGGCGCGGGAGAAGCAGAAGATGCTGACCCTGCGCGAGCAGACTGCCCACAGCCGGATCCGGGCCCGTGCCCAGGTCGACAACCAGCGCATGCACGAGCTGATGGCCCGTTTCGACGGCTTTCAGGGCCGGGTGGATCAGCTGGAAGCCCAGCTGGAGGCGGCGACCCTGGGGCAAAATCCGTCCCTCGAGGCCCAGTTCCGCGAGCTGGAACTCAATGACGAGATCGAACGTGAACTGGCCCGTCTGAAGGGCCAGAAGGTCGAGGTGTAATCATGACACCCTGGCCCAAAGATCTGGCCCATCGCAAGCTGACAGGCGTGTGCGCCGGTCTGGCCAACGGGCTGGGGATCTCGAGGGTGACGGTGCGGGTGGTGGCGCTGCTCACCCTGATCCTGATGCCGCCGTTGGCCCTGGCCGCTTACCTGCTGGCGGTGCTGGTGATGCCGCCCCGTCGTGAGTTGAAACGCTGGCTGGATTGACCCCGAGTCTTCCCGCTGGCAAGTGAGATGCGTGAGGAGCAACACATGCTGGAATTTATTGTTTTGATGCTGGTGCTGGTGACCATGGCGCTGACCGGTTTTACCGTGCTGGCCATGCTGCTGGTGAGCGGGGTCTTCGTGCTGTTCGGCATCCTGGCTGGCATGTTTGCCCTCATCATCAAGCTGGCGCCCTGGCTGCTGTTATTGCTGGTGGTGTGCTGGTTGCTCAGCAACAGGCGCAAGCACTCCAATCCCTATCGTTAGGCCTCCCTGGCACTTTGCGGCCACCGCTTGCGGTGGTCTTTTTTATGGCGCCGGGCTGACTGACTCGGGTTTGGAGAAGCTGGTCAGCCAGGGCTGACTCCACTCATCCCACAGGGTCGGGGTTTGCACCAGTTGCTCTTTGAAGGCCTTGCTCTGCTGCTTGAGGCGATATTCGAGGCGCAGGGCCTGCCCCTTGTCTTCGACCTCTTGGCGCCACACCAAGGTCAATGGCCCTTTGCCGCGCAGGGCACGGGCCCCCTTGCCGCTCTGATGCTGGCGCAGACGCCTGTCCGGATCCGTGCTGATACCAGCGTAAAGTGCGCCCGCATTGGTGCGCACCAGATAGATAAACCAGTTAGTTGTTGGTTTATTAGTGCAAACGTCCGCCTTCATGACGCTTTCCACTGAACTCGACTCCGTTTTAACCGATGCAGGGGCAGCAGGCTGATCAGCAGGCTGATCAGCAGGCCGGCCCAGACGAAGGCGAAGCCCACGGATTTCACCGGATCCGGGATCTCCCCGAACCAGAAGATGGCGAGCAGGAAGGCGAGGCTCGGCTCGATATATTGCAGCAGGCCGACCGTGCTCATGCGGGTGCGCGCCACGGCGTAGCAGAACAGCCCAACCGGCAACAGGGTCGCAGGGGCGCTGCCCATCATCAGCAGGCGCTCGCTCCAGTCCCCGGCCATAAACTGGCTGCTGCCCTGCAGGGCCAGATAGCCGATAACCAGCAGGGCGATGGGGAGCTGCGCCAGGGATTCGAGATAGAGGCTGACCCCGGCGTCGTAGCGCACCTTCTTCTTGATGAGGCCGTAGAAGGCGAAGTTGGCCCCCATGATGAGGGAGAACCAGGGCAGCTGGCCGTAGGAGAACAGCATGTAGGCGAGGCCCGCCAGCGCCAGCGCGACCGCCAGATGCTTCTGCGGGCTGAGTTTTTCTTTCAGGAAGAGCACGGCAAACACGATGTTGAACAGCGGGGTCATGAAGAAGGCGAGGCTGGTGGCCAGCACCTGGCCCGTGGTCAGGCACCAGGTGAACATGCACCAGCTGATGGACATGACGGGGCCCGCCAGCAGGATGAGGCCGAGCTGGCGCGGCTCGCTGCGCAGGCGTGCCCAGGGCACGCGCACCCCGAGCAGCAGGAAGATCCCGCCGAGCAGGACGACCGACCAGAGTACCCGGTGGGAGAGCAGCTCCCACATGTTGACCTTGGGCATGAACTGGTAATAGAGCGGCAGCATGCCCCAGAGCACGAAGGAGAGAGCCGCACTGCCGGGGCCCATCCAGTTCTTCATCGGATTCCGTTTATTAAATTAAACAAATGTGCGCGCATGATAAGTATCCGCTGGCGGTTTCACAAGCAGGATGGAGCAGGAAAGTCTGTTACCATCGGGCGATGAATCGACTCGATATCCTGTTTGAACAGATCCGGGCCTGCCGGTTGTGCGAGGCCCATTTGCCGCTCGGGCCCCGCCCGGTGATCTGTGGCGCCGAGAGTGCCCGTTTGCTGATCATCGGCCAGGCGCCGGGCACCCGGGTGCATGCCAGCGGCATTCCCTGGGACGATCCTTCCGGCGATCGATTGCGGCGCTGGCTCGGGGTGGACAAGGAAACCTTCTACGACGAGTCACGCATCGCCATCATGCCGATGGGGCTCTGCTACCCGGGCCGGGGCAAGTCGGGGGATCTGCCGCCGCGCCCGGAATGCGCGCCGACCTGGCACGACAAGGTATTGATGTTGCTACCCCATATCGAGCTGACCCTGCTCATTGGCCAATATGCCCAGCACCATTACCTGGGCCGGGCAGCCAAAGGCACGCTCACCGAGACGGTCAGACACTGGGCAGACTACGGCCCCGCCTGGTTACCGTTGCCGCATCCCTCGCCGCGCAACACCCTCTGGCTCAGCAAGAATCCCTGGTTTGAACGGGAAGTGGTTCCTCACTTGCAGCAGCGGGTCGCCCCTTTGCTGGCTCTATCCTAGCGCCGTTGGGTTAGCCTACCGGCTCGGGGACGGGCTTTGACTTGCCACGGGCCATGGCGATGAGCGGCAGTATGATGCACAGACACCCCAGCAGCAGCGGCAACCCCGGCTGCTCGTCGAAGAACCAGACCCCGATGGCGACCGCCATCAACAGGCCGGTGTACTCTGCCGAGGCGATCTTGCTCGCCTCCGCCTTGCGGTAGGCCACCACACAGAGCCCTGCGTAGACCATGATCAGCGCCGATGAGCCGAGCGCAGGCCACCACATCTGCCACTGCCAATCCCCCCCTTCCCACCAGGCCAGCGCCAATATGATGGGCATGCTCAGTACGTTGGTGAAAAACAGGGTCTGGGCGATGGGTTGCTTGAGCGGGATCCGCTTGATCAGCAGGTTGTTGACCGCCATGGAGAGGGCCACCCCGAGCGCCGCAAGGGCAGCCCAGTTCACCTCGGTCGGTCGCAGCACGATCAATACCCCGAGAAAACCGATCAGCGCCGTCACCACCTTCTGGCGCGACAGCGCTTCCCCCGCCAGCCAGACCGCGAGTGGCACCATCAGCAGCGGCGCCGCGTAAAACAGGGCGTTGGCGGTGGCGAGCGGCAGCCGGGTGAGGGCGACCACCATCAGGCAGACGCCGATGGCCCAGATATGGGCGCGCAGCAGATGCCACTTGAGGGCGACCGGTGGATTGCGGCGCCAGGACCAGAGCAGCCAGGGGGTCAGCAGCAGGGCGGCGGAGAGCTGGCGAAAGAACACGAACTGGAACACCGGCTGGCTCGGATCCAGTACCTTGACCAGCGCATCGGAAAAGACCGCCACCATGTTGCCCAGCACCAGATAAAGGATGCCGATCCCGACTGCATTCATACCACCTCCCATGTCAGATGAGGGGAGGGTAGCCTGGGGCCAGTTATCCAGTAAAATGATAAAAAATCATCATCTATGAGAATTTTGGATAATGAAGCTGCCCCCCTTGCGCGCCGTCCAATACTTCGAGGCAGTCGCCCGCCTGCTCAGTTTCTCCCGCGCGGCGCTCGAGTTGAACGTCAGCCAGAGCGCGGTCAGCCACCAGATCCGGCTGCTTGAGGACTTTCTGGGTGAGCGATTACTGCTGCGCCAGGGGCGGCTGTTGTCGCTGACCGCGCAGGGAGAGCTCTACTTCGAGGGCATCGCGGCCGGGCTCGGCCAGATTGCCCAGAGCAGCGAGCAGCTGCGCGGGGGCGGCGAGATGCGGCTGCGGCTCGCGGTCTACAGCTCGTTCGCGGTGAAGTGGCTGATCCCCCGCCTAGCGGGGCTGCGCCAACTCTACCCCGAGCTGGACTTGAGCCTGGAGATGGTGGCGGAAGACCCCGAGCTCTCGGATCGGGTGGCGGACTGCTTCATCACCGTCTCCCCCCATGGCCGTGGTTACTGCCACGATCTCATCTATCTGGAGCGACTGTTCCCGGTCTGCAGCCGCCGTCTGCTGCAACAGGTGGAAGGGGAGTGGCCGGCGGCCATCTGGCAGTTGCCGCTGTTATCGGTGCAATCCATCTACAAGGCGCGGGGAGAGGATTGGCAGCGCTGGGCCAAAGCCGGCGGCCTGGTCATCCCGGAGGAGGCACGCATGCACCACTTCAGCCACGTGCTGCTCGCCATGGAGGCGGCGGCCTGGGATCAGGGGGTGGCGTTCGTGAACGATTACATGCTGCGGCCGGACGATCCCCAGCTGGTGGCGCTGCCGGTGCATCAGCTGGTGACGGGAGATGCCTTCTATTTTACCTGCAAGCGTGCACGGGCACACGAGCCCGCCATCAGCCGCTTGCGACAATGGCTGATGATGGAGACGAGGCAGAGTATTAGCTAGCATTCATCAGTGTTTTATTCTGGGAATTTGAAATAAAACACTGTGAAATGAGGGTTTGTTGAGGCTGTATTGAGTGGTTTTGCTATGGGGTCGGATGGCGATGGTGGTTATTGCTATCCGACCCTTTTGCTATCTATGCCCGTTTGAACTGGCTCAGCACAAACAGGCTGGTGGCACAGACCACGACCGAGGGGCCGGCCGGCGTGTCCTGATACCAGGAGAGGGAGAGCCCGCCTAGTACGGCCAGGCAGCCGATCAGTGCCGCCAGGCCGGCCATCTGCTCCGGCGTCTGGCTGAAGCGCCGGGCGGTGGCGGCGGGGATGATCAGCAGGGAGGTGATGATCAGCGCGCCGACGAACTTCATGGCCACCGCGATCACCAAGCCAATCAGCAGCATCAGCACACAGCGCAGCACATCGACCCGCACTCCTTCCACCCGCGCCAGCTCCTCGGAGATGGTCATGGAGAGCAGGGGATCCCACAGCCGCCACAGGGTGAGCAGCACCAGGGCGCCACCACCGTAGATCCAGAGCAGATCCATGGGTTGTACCGAGAGCAGGTCACCGAACAGGTAGGCCATCAGATCCACCCGCACGTTATCCATAAAACTCAGGGTGACCAGGCCAAGCGACAGGGCGCTGTGAGCCAGGATGCCGAGCAGGGTGTCGGTCGCCACCTGTTGGTTGCGGCTCATGACCACCAGCAGCATGGCCATGGCAAGGCAGCAGACCACCACCGCCAGGGTCAAATCTACCTGCAGCAGGATACCCAGCGCTATGCCGAACAGGCAGGCGTGGGAGAGGGTGTCGCCAAAATAGGCCATCTTGCGCCACACCACGAAGCTGCCGAGGGGGCCGGCCAGCAGGGCGATGCCGAGGCCGGCCGCGAGGGCATATAACAGAAAGCTGTCCACTGAAATGTCCTATTGCTTGCGAGAAGGCAGGCGGATGACGGGGGCCTGCGGTTCATGATGATGGTGTTCGCCGTCGCAGTGGTGATGGTGGGTGTAGACCGCCAGCACTTCCTGCTCAGGGCGCCCGAACAGACGGGCAAATTCGGGATGACGGGCCACACTCTCCGGCTCGCCGTGACAGCAGACGTGGCGGTTGAGGCAGATCACCTCATGGGTGCTGGCCATCACCAGGTGCAGATCGTGAGAGACCATCAGCACGGCGCAGTTGAGTTCGGCGGCGAGCTGGCTGATGAGGGCGTAGAGCTCGATCTGGCCAGTGATGTCGACCCCCTGCACGGGTTCGTCCAGCACCAGCAGCTCGGGTTTGACCAGCAGGGCGCGGGCCAGTAGCACCCGCTGCATCTCGCCACCGGAGAGTTTCTGCATTCGGTTGTCCAGCAGCTCCTGGGCACCGACGCGGTTCAGCGCCTCGTCGATGGAGAGGCGACCGTTCTTGCCCAGCTGCAGAAAGCGGCGCACCGTCAGCGGCAGGGTGGGATCCAGAAAGAGGCGCTGAGGCACGTAGCCCACCCGCAGATCGCGGCGCCGGGTGATCTTGCCGGAATCCGGGTTGAGCAGGCCCAGTACCAGCTTGCTCAGGGTACTCTTGCCCGCCCCATTGGGGCCAACCAGGGTAGTAATTTTGCCTCTATTCAGGGTAAAGGAGACCTTGTCGAGCACGGATCGTCCATCGAATGAGAGACAGACCTCTTTCAGCTCCACCAGTTGGGTCATGACAGCTCCGGGGTTTACAGCCAGTGAGAGTTATAATATAACAATAACGTTGGTTTGTTATATTATCACACACTCACTCCCTGACGAGATCTCTATGCGAATTCTTACCCTGATCACTGCCCTGCTGGTGGTGAGTCTGCCTGTCCGTGCCTTTGAGGTGCTGACCACCATCAAGCCCCTTGGTTTCATTGCCGCCGCGATCACCGAGGGGGTGAGTGAGCCCAAGGTGTTGCTGCCGACCGGTGCCTCTCCCCATGACTTCGCCCTGCGCCCCTCCGATATTCGCAGCATCAACGATGCCGATCTGGTGGTCTGGGTCGGCCCCGAGCTGGAAGGCTTCATGGCCAAGCCGCTGGCCCAGCATCCTCATGTGCTGACCCTGACTCAGGTCAAGGGGATGCCGCTGTTTGACTACAGCAAGCAAGGGGGAGACAAGGACCATGGTGATGAGGCCCATGAGGGTCATGACCATGGCGACCATGAAGGGCACCATCACGAAGGGGTGGATCCTCATATCTGGCTGGGCCCGAGCCAGGCTCTGGTGATCGCTCAGGCGCTGAGTGAGACCCTGAGTGCTCAGGATCCGGCCAACGCGGAGCAATATCGTGCCAACCTGCTGGCCTTCAGGGCCAAAGTCGATGCCAAGGACAAGGTGATCGCCGGACAGATGAAGGCGGTGAACCAGAAGGGGTACTTCGTCTTCCACGAGGCTTATGGTTACTGGGAGCGCCACTATGGTATGAGCTCCAAGGGACACTTTACCGTGAGCCCGGAGCGCCGCCCGGGCGCCAAGACGCTGGTGGAGATCCGCAAGGCGCTGGAAGAGAAACAGGCGAGCTGCATCTATGCCGAACCGCAGTTCTCACCGGCGGTGATCGAGTCGGTGGCCCGTAACACCGGCGCCAAGGTGCTGTTGCTGGATGAAGTGGGAGAGCGGGTTCCGCTTGGACCTGACGGCTACCAGCAATTCATGCAGCAATTGGCCGATGCCTTCGCCCAATGTCGTTAAAGGCGGTGGCTGCGTCGATGTGACAGTCAGGGCTGACTATACTGACCTCCAGCGCATGACATGGAGCGTCCCGTATGAAATGGCTCGTCCCCGCCTGCACGCTGGCAATGATATGTGCCACCGTGCAGGCTTCCCAACTATCCAAATACATCGCCAGCCCCGATCTCAAAACCAAGCTGCAGGAGGTCTATGGCGGCCGGGTGCTGCAGCGGGCGGAGGCCTACTCCCGCCTGCTCACTCCCAGGGCGGGCACTACGGATCAGCAGAAGCTCGAGCTGGTGAACAATTACTTCAACAACCTGACCTTCAGCGACGATCCCAAGTTATGGGGGCTGGAGGATTACTGGGCTAATCCACTGGAGTTCATCGGTGCGCGAGGAGGGGACTGTGAGGACTACAGCATCTCCAAGTACTACACCCTGATGGAGCTGGGAGTCGACGAGAAGAAATTGCGCTTGGCCTACGTCAAGGCGATCAAATACAACCAGTTTCATATGGTGACGCTCTACTTCTCGACCACCAAGTCCGATCCTCTGGTGCTCGACAATATCAATGGCCGCATCCTGCCCGGCAGCCAGCGCAATGATCTGCAACCCGTTTACAGCTTCGATGCCAAAAGCATCTGGGTCATGAAGTCACGCCGCGAGGGGACCTTGGCGGGGAGCGCCGATCGTCTGACCCAATGGACCTCGATGCAGAGCCGCTTCTCCAGCGAGCACCTGCGCGCTCCCCGTCGTCAGCTATAGCTTGCCAGCCGCTTTCAGCTCCTCGAAATACTTTGCCGCGCCCGGATGCAGCTCCACGCTCAGCACCGGGCCTATCTTGTTGCGCGCCTTGTGGAACAGGTTGGCGTAGCCGTAGGTCTGCTCGTTGAAGCTGGTCTGTTGGCTCAACATGGCTTTGGTCAGGCGATAGACATCGGCATCCGGGGTGCTGGCATTAGTGACCAGAGTGGCGGCAATGGCAAAGGTCGGCGTGGCTTTCAGGTTGCCGGGATAGATGCGAGCGGGTACCTGGCTGCGTTGATAGTACTTCACCCCCTTCAGCAGTTGATCCCGGACCGGCCCGTCGATGGGCAGGAAGCTGATGGCGCAGCGCTTGGCTGTGTCCAGCACGATCCGGTTAGGGTGCCCCATCACCAGCCCATAGGCATCAATCTGCTTGCTGCACAGTGCTTCGGCCAGATTGGCCATGCTCTTCAGATCCAGATCCTGTTCTTTTGCACCTAACGCGGAAAATAGCGCCAGTGCGGTCTGGCGGGTACCCGAGCTCTTCAGCCCCATATCGATGGGGGCCAGTTTGAGTTGCTCCAGCTTGGTGATGTCACCGTCAGCCCGCACCACCAGGGTGAAGGGTTCGGCATGGGTGGCAAACAGTGCTCTCAACTCGGGTTGGGGCTGCTGGGTAAAAGGCCCTGTGCCGTGGCTGGCCTGATAGAGCCAGTCCGACTGCACGAGGGCGTAGGGGATCTCTCCCGCCTGCAACGAGCGAAGATTCTCGATGGAGCCCGAGCTGGCCTGCAGTTTGCATTTGAGATCCGGGTCGCTCTTGCTGGCCAGGTGGCAGAATTCTTTGATGACCTGGTAGTAGATGCCCTGTTCGCCTCCGGTTCCTATGGTGACGGTAGTGGCCTGCAATGCAGGCAGCCACAGCAAGCTGAGTAACGGCAGAGTGATTCTCATGATGCCTCCTGGCTGGCATAGCCATCAATGCCCCAGTGACGAAGTGTGTCTATATCATTGATTTCACTGGCTTCTGCCAGCAAGGTATAGCCGGATGCATGGAGGCATTGGGAGAGCAGATTCCAGTAGAGTGGGGCCTCGGTCAGCTGGCAGCTGATAAACACCGGATTGATGGGGTCTAGTTTTGCCAGGCTGTCGTTGTTCATGGGCACATTGCTGAATGCCATCTCGATGCCCTGGGACTGCAGGGCCGTTAGCCGTTCTTCGGCCAGAGGCGGGAAGTTGGTTTGATCCCAGCGCCAATCCAGCGTCTTGCCCTTGCCACTGGCCAAGGCTGCGGAGAACTGCGCCCAATCGGGATGACCGAGTAGGCTGAGGGGGAGCTGGAGCCCTTCCACTTTCTGCGCCAGCCACTGATTGAGCAGGGCCCGGATCTCGTCCGGTGAGCTGTCGACAGTCGGCGGTATCTGGGGGAGCAGTCGACTGTATAGCCTGATGTCGCCCTGAGTGGAGACAAAGTGCTGCAGGTACATGCCACTCGCGGTGTTGGCCAATCCCATCAGTGCCTGGTCGGTCTGAAGGTCGTGCTGCTTGCCAAGTTGGGTGATCTTGAGCCGCTGTTGCAGCAGATCCCGTTTGCGTTCGGTGACCAGCTGATTGATCGACACCACGACCTCCTGCAGCTCCCGTAACCAGGGGGTGGGCAGGTTGCCGCTGAATCGGCGTTGGCGAACCTGCACCAACTGCAGGCTGACCTGTTCGAGTGGCCGCAACAGACGGTTGCAGACCCATTGGATGATAAGGGTCAGGATCAGCATGCCGGACAACAGGGCGAGCCCGGTCCGGCTGATGGCATTCCACAGATGCTGGTAGGCGTAGCCCTTGTGACCCTCGAGGGTGAGGGTGCCAAGAATGCGCCAGCCATCGGTAAGCTCTTGCTCAACCTTGACTGGCGGCATGTGGATGACGCTCGGCAGCCAGCCGGGAATATTTTGCTGGGCCGTCTGGAACACCTTCTGGAACAGTAACTGACCATCGGGATCCAGCAGGGTGACTGAGCTGACGAAGCCACCATCGAACATGGCGTTGACGATAGTTTCCGCCAGCACCTTGTCATCGTTGAGCAGCGTACCTTGCAGTACCAGCCCGAGGGCGGTGATGGCCGTCTCCAGGTTGGCCGACATCTGATCGAGGATGGATTGTCGCACCGTGGTGATTTCCAGCATGAGCAGCAGGATGGCACCTATGGTGAACAGGATCAGGATGATCACATTTAACAATCTTGCTAATGACATACCCACTCCATGGAAATGTTTCTGCAACATCAGGTCGTTTTGGGCCGGAAACAACCGGACCCGGTTCTTAAAAATAGAAAAAAATGGTTAAAAGCGGCGATCATTTCTGCCCATGAAGGAAGGTTATGCATAAAATGTGAGGTTCATGCAGATTGCTATGAACTTTTTGTGAGTATTTAGGTCTAAAACCCAGACATTTGGTTTTAATAATAAAAAATCATAAAGACAGACCGACTAACACCACCCTTAGATCTAATGACAGGAAAGCGGATGAAACGTCTCCGTCCCTTGGTAGCACAGGCTGCCAACTGGGAACCCCCGGTTCCCCGCAAGCATTTTTACGCCATGCTATTGCTCACGGCCATGACGCTGTCAGCGGTAGCGGTATTGCCAGCTCCAGGTGACATCCTTGAGCGGCCACTGCGTCTGGAGTTGCCCATTGCCACCACTGGTACGGCAACCAATGAAGACAACACCGACTTTAACGATATCCCGGATCACGAGCTGGTCGAGGCTGCGGCCCCGGAAGATGACATCCCGGCGGATGTGGCGCCCCAGTGGCAGGATTACCGGGTGCGTAACGGCGAAAACCTGACCACCATCTTCAACAACCTGGGTCTCTCTACCACCACCCTCTACAAGGTGCTGGATGCGGATACCAAGAACAATCTGGCCCGGCTCAAGCCCGGTCAGACCATAGAGTTGCTGATCGATCAGGACAACATACTGCAGCAGCTTAAGATCCGGCTGAACATCAAGCAGACGCTAGTGCTGGAGCGTACCGACGACAGCTACAGCGCCAACATGCTCAATGAAGAGGTGCAGTGGCAGAAGAAGAGTTATGACGGTGTCATCAATGGCAGCTTCTATGTCAGTGCCCGCAACGCAGGGATTCCATCGGCCCACATCCAGAAGATTGCCAACCTGTTCCAGTGGCGGCTGAATTTCGCAAAGGATCTGCAAAAAGGCGATAAATTCAAGGTGTTGGTACGCCAAGAGACGGTCGAGGGCAAGAGTACTGGCAACACCCAGCTGTTGGGTGTCGAGGTCTTTAGCCAGGGCAAGGCGATGTCGGCCTGGTTGTCGGAAGATGGCAACTACTATGACGGGCAGGCGAGCAGTCTGGAACGGGGTTTCCGCCGCTATCCGACCCACAGTCGCTACCGGGTCAGCTCCAACTTCAACCCGAGCCGTCGTCACCCGATCACCGGTCAGGTTCGCCCCCATGAGGGCACCGACTTCGCGCTGCCCGTGGGCACCGCCGTGATGGCGACCGGGGATGGCGTGGTGCTGAAGGCAACCCGTCACCCGCTGGCCGGTACCTATGTGGTGATCAAGCATGGCCGTACCCTGATGACCCGCTATCTGCACCTGAGCAAGCTGCTGGTGAAACCCGGCCAGCGGGTGAAGATGGGTGACAAGATAGCCCTGTCAGGTAACACCGGCCGCTCCACCGGTGCCCACCTGCACTATGAGGTGCGGATCAATAACCGCCCGGTCGATCCCATGAAGGTCAAACTGCCGATGGCCGAACCGCTCAGCGGCAAGGAGAAACGTCAGTTCCTCGCCAAGGTGAAGGACTATCGCAAGGAGATGGAGGCGGGTTGATCCCGTTCAGCCTCCCGGACATGAAAAGGCCCCGCCAGTTTGGCGGGGCCTTTTTGTTGGCGCAGAGGGCTCAGTAGCCCTTGTCAAAGTCGATGCGACCATCGAGCTGCTGGCCGTCGATGAAGCGGACGTAGTTGCGCACGAAGATCTGGGCCACGTCTTCGGGGAAGCTGTAGGCGCTGTTGTGCGGGGTGATGATGAGATTGGGTTGATGCCAGAGCGGGCTATCGGCGGGCAGGGGTTCTTGTTCGAACACATCCAATACCGCCATGGCGAGTTTGCCAGTGCGCAGTGCCTCAAGCAGGTCAGCCTCATGGATGGCACTGCCCCGGCCGACGTTGAACAGGATGGCGTTCGGCTTGCAGTGCGCGAAACGGGCCGCGGTGAACAGGTGACGCGTCTCGCGGGTCGAGGGCAGGACGCTGACGATGACATCGGCCTGGGCCAGCATCTTGTTGAGGGCCGGCAACTGGTAGACCTGATCAAAACCGGCTCGCTCGCGGCCACTGTGGCTGATGCCGAGCACCTTCATGCCGAAGTGTCTGGCGGTGTGAGCAATGTGCTGCCCTATGCTGCCGGTGCCCAGGATCAGCAGGGTGCGTCCCTTGAGCCCTTGATAGGGGTGGCTTTGCCACAGCTGTTGCTGCTGTTGCTCGCGATAGAGCGGCAACTGGCGGGTCAGGCTGAGCAGATGACCGAATACATATTCACTCATCAGCGGGCCGAAGATGCCGCGCACATTGGTCAGCAGATAGTCACGGCGGCAGCTGGCATCCAGCAACACATCGACCCCGGCATAGGTAGATTGCAACCAGCTGAGCTTGCTGGCCTTGGCCAGCAGCGGCTTGGCCCGCGCCGGTTCGGCCATCAGGATGTGGGCCTCTCCAATCAGTCGTTCGGCGTCGGTCTGGTTGTCGGCCCGCAGAATGCGCAGATGGGGAAGGTGGGCCGCCTTGAGCAGGCGTTCATAATGGCTATTATCCTGGCTGAGCAGAAGCAGGGTACGTTGGCTCATACTCTTGTTCCTTATCATGTTTACGGCACGGCGGAGACGGGTCTTGTCCTCATCTTACTCGAGTTGATCGACCAAGATAGTCGACCATGCCGCTTTTTCGTTTTCGCCAAGCCCCTCGTGGGCTACAATCTGCCCCACATTTTGCAAAGGATCCGACTCCAGTGTTTGGTGACAAGTTTTATAAGCGACTGGCCGAGCTACAGCCTTGGCAACAGACCGTCTACACCCTGGCGCTGGCAGAGCGCATGTACCCCAACTACGTGCTGTTTACTCAGGCTACCGGTTTCGGTGATGCAAAGGCGTTTCGCAACGCGCTGGATCAGATGTGGAACTACCTCACCGTGAAGGGATCCCGCGTCAATCTGGGAGCCATTCTGGAGGCGTTTGAAGTCTACATTCCGGAGCCCCACAAGTTTGAGTCTTACGGTGCTTATCCGGCCCTGGATGCCTGTGTAGCGCTGGGCTGCGCCTATAACTCGGTGATCTGCCGGGTGGGTGAAGAGGCCGAAGATGCCAGCCATGCCTCGGTGGGCACGGTAGCCGGTTTCATCGAGATGCTGGAAGGGCGCGAGCTGACCGACGAAGAGCTCTACGAGCATGAGTACATCGAGGCCGAGCTGGAATTCCAGGTCGAGCTGCTCAAGCGCGTGGCGCACGAGCGCGACAGCGATCGCATCCTGGCCATCCGCGAGTTTGCGGCCCAGGAAGGTGTCTCCAACATCGGTATCAGCCTGGAAGAGTGATTCCGCTGATGGCCCCATAGAAAAAAGCTCCCATTCGGGAGCTTTTTTTATGCCCGCTCTTCGGTGAGCGGCCTGACGCTCAGCACGGGGGCGGCGTCGATCTCACTGGCGTTCATCATCGATGAGATCCGTTGCAGGGAGGAGAGCAGCAGACTCTGCTCCCAGGCTTCCAGCGCCTGGAAGCGCAGGATGAAACTCTCCTGCAGCGGGGTGGGCGCCTGCGCCAGCAAGGCTCGCCCTGCGTCAGTCAGCGTCGCGTGGACCTTGCGCTTGTCGGTTTCACTGCGAATGCGTTTCACCAGCTGGCGGCTCTCCAGACGATCCATGATGGTGGTGGCGGTGGCTTGACTCATGTTGGTGTGGTCGGCGAGCTGGCGCATGGAGATCTGCCCCAACTCGTCGATCCCCTTGAGTAGCAGGAGCTGCGGCGAGGTCAGCCCGGCTTCCTTGATCAAGCGCTTGGAGTGCATGTCGATGGCACGGATGATCTGGCGCAGTGCGACCAGCACTTCATCATGTTTTTCCATGGGGTCTGGGTCATAGAGGAGCTGTTGAGAGGCGCAAAATTCTCCGCCTAATTCGTCACAAGGTCAATATGGTTTTTGGTGTAATCATTTTAGCTCTAATGATTTTTATGTTAGGTTATCGGACAATTACCGAATTTTACCCCGATATTTGAGGAGCGATATGATGAATAACGATCTGGATATCAAGTCTCTGGTTGCCGATCTACGCGTGGTCAGGGTGCGTTATGAATTGCCTGATACCTCGGCATTCGTGCGTTACCAGCCGAAGTACGATGAAGACCCCAACAACCTGAAAGTGCACCACTATGATGGTGAGCTACCGCTCTCTTGTAGCGAGACAGGTGCTTTCAGCCTAAAGGAGTTGGTGAATGAATTGCGCTATGCCTATGTGCTGGTGCACCTGTTCCCCGACGAGAGCGCCATGAACTTCTATCTGACCGGCCTCGATACCGGCCTGGCCCAGCTCGAGTTCATCGGGGGTTCCTACGACTTCAACCGTCTGTGGATCACCAGTGGCATCTCCAATCTGGGCGTGCCCATGGCCATCTTCCTCGGTAAGCGCCATGCGGTGAACGGCCAGCCGTCGGTCACCCTGGTGGATCATCGCACCGAGATGGCAGGCCAGATGGTCTATCGCGCCATCGGTGGGGCGGGCGATCACGTGGGCGAAGATTTTTTCAACATTGACTAAGGAGGCCTGATGAGAGCAACCAAAGGGCTACTGAAAGGCCTCAATCCTACCATGGCCATGACAGCCCTCACCGTCGTGACCCTGTTTCTGCTGTTTGGCGTCTTTGTGCCCGAAACGGCGGCGGCCTGGTTCGTCGGCGCCAAGGACACCATCATTGCTGGCTTCAAGTGGTACTACATCCTGGTAGTCGCCCTGTTTCTGTTCTTCGCCGTCTATCTGATGTTCAGCCGTTTTGGCAGCATCCGGCTGGGCGACGACGACCAGGTACCGGAGTTTGGCTACTTCGCCTGGTTCTCCATGCTGTTCAGCGCCGGCATGGGCATAGGTCTGGTGTTCTGGAGCATCGCCGAGCCGATGAACCACCTGCAAGGCAATCCCTTCATCACCGAGGGGATGACACCGGAAGCGGCCCAGGTCGCCATGCGGCTCACCTTCTTCCACTGGGGCCTGCACCCCTGGGCCATCTATGTGATCGTCGGCCTGTCGCTGGCCTTCTTCAGCTATCGTCGCAAGTTGCCGCTGGCGATCCGCTCGGTGCTCTATCCCATTCTCGGTGAGCGTATTTATGGCTTCTGGGGTCATGCCGCCGATGTGCTGGCGGTGTTTGGCACCGTGTTCGGGGTGGCGACTTCCCTCGGCCTTGGCGTCTCCCAGATGAACACCGGCCTCAACCAGATGTTTGGCATGGCGGTGTCGCAAAACAACCAGCTCTGGCTCATCGGCGGCATCAGCCTGATCGCGACCCTGTCGGCGGTCTCGGGGGTGGGGCGCGGGGTCAAGCTGCTCTCCGAGCTCAATATCTGGCTGAGCGTGTTCGTGCTCGCCCTGTTCCTGGTGCTGGGCCCGACCACTTACATTCTCAACGCTTATGTGCAGAACATCGGTGACTACCTGCAGAACATCATCAAGCTGAGTTTCTGGACCAACACCGAGGCCAACGGTACCTCGGCCTGGCAATCGAGCTGGACCGCCTTTTACTGGGGCTGGTGGATTGCCTGGGCTCCCTTCGTCGGCATGTTTATCGCCCGTATCTCCAAGGGCCGCACCATCCGTGAGTTCGTGCTCGGCGTGCTGCTGGTGCCCTCCCTGCTCGGCATGTTCTGGCTCACCGTGTTTGGCGGTACCGCCATGAACCTGGAGCTGTTTGGCGGCGGTGGTGTGGTTGCCGCGGTCAATCAGGACGTGACCCTTGCCCTCTACAAAACCGTGGAGCTGCTGCACTGGGAAACCTTCGGCTGGATTGCCAAGGGGGTACTGACCCTGTTGATCTGCACCTACTTCATCACCTCCAGTGACTCGGGCACCCTGGTCATCACCACCTTGCTCTCCATCGGTGACAAGGAGCCTCCCGTGCTGCACCGCGCCATCTGGGGGCTGGGACAGGGACTGGTGGCCGCCATCTTGCTGGTGTCGGGGGGGTTGGCCGCGCTGCAGGCGGCCAGCATTATAGCCGCACTGCCGTTCTCGGTGATCATGCTGGCCATGTGCTATTCACTGATGCTGGGGCTCAAACAGGAGAGTCAGCGCCAGATTGAATACCGGCAAAATCTCAAGCGCCACGATGGCTCCTCACACATGAGCCTGGCGGATCGGATTGGCCCGGCCTGACAACGATGCGGGCATGAAGTGACATGAAAAAGGGGAACCGCGAGGTTCCCCTTTTTGCATCCCGGGCGGTGCCGGTTACAGCAGCTGCTTGAGGCGATAGAGCAAGTCCAGCGCCTGGCGGGGGCTGAGCTCGTCGGGGCGAAGGGCCGCCAGCTCTTCCACCACCGGATGGGGATGGGTTATCTGGGGGGCGGGGCGCGTGCCGCTCGGCACGTTCTCGACATGGGCCGGGGTCGCGCTTTCCAGCTCCGCCAGCTTGTGGCGTGCTTGATTGATCACCGTCTTGGGCACCCCGGCCAGCGCCGCGACCTGCAGGCCGTAAGAGCGGCTGGCCGCCCCCTCCTGCACCGCGTGCATAAAGGCGATGGTGTCACCGTGTTCCACCGCGTCCAGGTGAACGTTGGCCAGGCCGTCGATCAGCTCAGGCAGCCGGGTCAGCTCGAAGTAGTGGGTGGCAAACAGGGTGTAGGCGCCGATCTTGCTCGCCAGTTGCTCGGCGCAAGCCCAGGCCAGAGACAGGCCGTCGTAAGTGCTGGTGCCGCGGCCTATTTCGTCCATCAACACCAGGCTCTTGGCGGTGGCGTTGTTGAGGATGTTGGCGGTCTCCGTCATCTCCACCATAAAGGTGGAACGGCCCGAGGCGAGATCGTCCGATGCGCCGATGCGGGTGAAGATGCGATCGATGGAGCCGATGCTGGCGCTGGTGGCGGGTACATAAGCACCGATGTGAGCCAGCAGTACGATGAGGGCGGTCTGGCGCATGTAGGTGGATTTACCGCCCATGTTGGGACCCGTGATGATCAGCATGCGCCGTTCCCGTGCCAGCCGGATCGGGTTGGCGATGAAGGGATCGCTCATCACCTGCTCCACCACCGGGTGGCGGCCCCCTTCGATCAGGATCTGATCCTCGTCGATGAGGTGCGGGCAGCAGTAGTTCAGGGTCTCGGCCCGCTCGGCGAGGTTCGCCAGCACGTCCAGCTCGGCGAGCGCCGCAGCGGATTCTTGCAGATCGCCGAGGTGAGGCAAGAGGCTATCGAGCAACTCTTCATAGAGCCGCTTTTCCAGTGCCAGCGCCTGGGCCTGGGCGGTGAGCACCTTGTCCTCGTACACCTTCAGCTCGTCGATGATGTAACGCTCGTTGTTCTTGAGCGTCTGGCGGCGAATGTAGTGGGCCGGTACCAGTTGGCTGTTGGCCCGGCTCACCTCGATATAGAAGCCGTGTACCCTGTTGTAACCCACCTTGAGGGTATTGATGCCGGTCAGCAGGCGCTCGCGCTCCTCGATGCGGGCGAGGCTGGCGGTAGCACCGTTGGCCAGATCCCGCAGCTCATCCAGCTCCTGATTGAAGCCGTCGCGAATGACGCCGCCATCGCGGATCAGCACCGGCGGCACCTCCATCACCGATCTTTCCAGCAGATCGAGCAGTTCCGGGAAGGTGCTGGCGCGATCGCGCAGTTGTTGCACCGCCTCGTGCTGGCTATCTGCCAGCAGTTGTTGCAGCTCGGGCAGTTGCTGGAAGGCCTGGCGTAGACGGGTGAGATCCCGTGGGCGGGCACTGCGCAGGGCGAGGCGAGCCAGCACCCGCTCCACGTCACCGACCTGGCGCAGCAAGCCGCCGAGATCGTCGTAGAGGTTTTGTTCGATCAGGCTCTGTATGGTGCTCTGGCGCCCCTTGAGGATCACCCGATCGCGGATCGGCTGATGGATCCAGCGCTTGAGCAACCGGCTGCCCATGGGGGTGGCGGTCTTGTCCAGCACTTCGGCCAGCGTGTTGTCATAGCCGCCCGCCAGATTCTGGGTCAGCTCCAGGTTGCGACGGGTGGCGGCATCCATGATCACGGCATGATCCGGCTGCTCCAGGCGTACCCCACGGATATGGGGCAGGGCGGTGCGCTGGGTGTCTTTGACGTACTGCATCAGGCAGCCGGCGGCGCACAGGGCGGTCTCGCTCTGCTCGACGCCAAAACCCACCAGATCCTGAGTGCCGAATTGCTGGCACAACAGCTTGCGGGCGGTACCGAGTTCGAACTCCCACTCGGGGCGGCGGCGCAAGCCGCGGCGGCCCTCGACGTGGTGCAGGAACGCGAAGGATTCCGGATAGAGCAGTTCGGCCGGGTTGGTGCGTTGCAGCTCCGCCAGCAGCGTCTCTTCCTTGTCGAACTGATTGATGAAGAAGCGGCCGGAGCTGACGTCCATGGTGCCGTAGCCAAAGCGGCGGCCATCGTGGTAGACGGCGGCGATCAGGTTGTCCTGCCGCTCGCTGAGCAGCGCCTCGTCGGAGACGGTGCCCGGGGTGATGATGCGAACAACCTTGCGCTCTACCGGCCCCTTGCTGGTGGCGGGATCCCCCACCTGCTCGCAGATGGCGGCAGACTCGCCGAGCTGCACCAGCTTGGCCAGATAACCCTCGATGGCATGGTAGGGCACACCCGCCATGGGAATGGGGCTGCCTGCCGACTGGCCACGCTTGGTCAGAGAGATATCGAGCAGTTGGGAGGCCTTGCGGGCGTCGTCATAGAAGAGTTCATAGAAGTCACCCATCCGGTAGAACAACAGGATCTCCGGGTTCTCGGCCTTGAGGCCAAGGTACTGCTGCATCATGGGGGTGTGGGCGCTGAGGATGGCGCCGGAAGCTTGGTGTTGTGCTGTCATGTTCTCTTCCAGAAGGTGCTCTTGCGGGCAAACGTCTGCCTTGATGGGTCTGAATCTGGAGGCCATTCTACATGCTGGAGGCGAGATTATCTGTTCGTTTTGGGGCGGTGCAAGAGCCAGTTCTGTGAGCGCGCTGGGCAAGCTGCTGGTGCTGCGCGTCGCCAGGGATGAGGCGGCGCCGTCTTGTTCAGCCCGGTCGTAGGGCGAGCGTGGAGGGGAGAAGGGATGACAAGATCCCCGCCACAGGCGCGGGGATCTTGCACAGAGACGGGGCTCTTAGTACATGGCTTCGCTGCCGCTCAGCATCTCGTGCAGCTTGGTTTTCTGCTCGGCGGTCAGCACCTTGCTCACCTCAAACAGGTAATGGGCGCGATAGTAGCGGGCTTCCGCCTGGATGTTGCTGATGGTCTGCAACTGCTTCTTGGCGGCGGCTTCGTCCCACTTGCCGGTCTTGATCATGTTGATGATCACATCCTGACCGATGGCGTCGAGCTTGACCGAGCCCAACTCCTTGGCGGCTTGCTCACGCAGGCCTTTGATCTGTTCCACTTGTGCGCTGGACAGGTTCAACTCTTGCGCTAGGGTGGTTTCGGTTTGCAGCTCGGGAGCGCTGTCCGCGGCGAAGGTGTTGGTGGCAAAACACATCGCCAGAGCGGTCATGGCGACTTTGAATTGATGCTTCATCTGTCTTTCTCCTAGTTCCATCGGATAAAAACCGCGGTCATGGCGGTGCTTGCTGATTATAGAAAGCAGCCATGTACTGGAGCTTAAGCAACGACAACTAGTTGATGTGCCGGTCGTTATGGGGCAAGCCTGCGACAGCCGTTGTCCCAGGACCGGGGTCGTTGTCACCGGAGCCTGCGGTTGGTTGCGAGGGCTGGGAGGCGACTGCATAATGAGCGCTGATTTGGCCAGTGAGGGCATGATGATGGGACTTGAGGCAGAGATCGCCCGCTTATCTCAGGAGTTGGGTGAGGCGCTGATGGCGCGAGGCTGGTTGGCCGCCACGGCGGAATCCTGTACCGGCGGCGGCGTCGCCACCGCCATCACCGACATCGCGGGCAGCTCCGGCTGGTTCGATCGGGGCTTCGTCACCTACACCAACGAGGCCAAGCAGCAGATGCTGGGGGTCAGCGTCGATAGCCTGTTGCGTCATGGCGCCGTCAGCGAGGCCGTGGTGCTGGAGATGGCAAGGGGGGGACTGGCCCGCTCCAGTGCCGGGATCTGCGTGGCCATCAGCGGGATTGCTGGGCCCGGGGGCGGCAGTGACGACAAGCCGGTGGGTACCATCTGGTTCGCCTGGGCGGATCAGAGCGGCCGTCAGCACTCCTTGCTGGCCCGCTTCGATGGCGACCGGCGGCAGGTTCGACAACAGGCGGTCAGACAGGCATTGTCCGGTCTGCTGGCCCTACTCAGATAAATTGGGCTTGATACTGTATGCATAAACAGTATACTTAACCCGACTTCACTTCTTCATCACGATTCCCAGCGGAGATTGGCATGGATCAGAACAAACAGAAGGCACTGGCGGCTGCGCTGGGCCAGATTGAAAAGCAGTTCGGCAAGGGCTCCATCATGCGTCTGGGCGACAGCAAGACCATGGATATCGAAGCCATCTCCACCGGCTCCCTCTCCCTGGACGTTGCGCTGGGGATCGGTGGTCTGCCGTGCGGTCGTATCGTCGAGATCTACGGTCCGGAATCATCCGGTAAGACGACTCTGACCCTGCAGGTCATCGCGGAAGCCCAGAAGAAGGGCAAAACCTGCGCCTTCGTCGATGCGGAACACGCGCTCGATCCCATTTATGCCGCCAAGCTGGGCGTCAACGTCGATGAGCTGCTGATCTCCCAGCCTGATACGGGTGAACAGGCGCTGGAGATCTGCGACATGCTGGTGCGCTCCAACGCGGTCGACGTCATCATCGTCGACTCCGTGGCCGCCCTGACACCGAAAGCGGAAATCGAAGGCGAGATGGGGGATTCCCACGTCGGCCTGCAAGCCCGTCTGATGTCTCAGGCCCTGCGTAAGCTGACTGCCAACATCAAGAACGCCAACTGCCTGTGCATCTTCATCAACCAGATCCGGATGAAGATCGGCGTCATGTTCGGTAGCCCGGAGACCACCACCGGTGGTAACGCCTTGAAGTTCTACGCTTCCGTGCGTCTCGACATCCGCCGTATCGGTGCCATCAAGGATGGTGACGAAGTGGTCGGTAACGAGACCCGTGTCAAGGTCGTCAAGAACAAGGTGGCGCCGCCCTTCAAGCAGGCTGAATTCCAGATCTTCTACGGTGCCGGCATCTCCAAAGAGGGTGAGCTGGTGGACTTGGGCGTCAAGCACAAGCTGATCGACAAGGCGGGTGCCTGGTACAGCTACAATGGCGAGAAGATCGGCCAGGGCAAGGCCAACGTCATGAAGCTGTTCACCGAGAACAAGGCCATGGCCGCCGAAGTGGAAGCCAGACTGCGTGAGCTGCTGCTCTCGGGCGCCGCGCCGGTGGATGGCAAGCCTGCCGCCATCGAGGCCGACGAGTTCGAGCCCGAAGGCGAGGAACTCTAGTAACAGAAAGGCCGGGCTAACCCCCGGCCTTGTCATTTATGGTCGATGAATCCATGTCAGAATCCGCCGATATCCCAGTCCTCCCAGAACCCTCATTCGAAGAGATGTTTGCCGCGGCCCGCGCCTTTGCCATGCGCAGTCTGGCGCGCCGGGAGAGTGCCGAGTCCGAGCTGGCCAACCGGCTGCGCAAACATAGCTTCAATGACGAGGTGATAGGAGCGGTACTCGACTATTGCCGTGGCTACCACTGGATCGATGACGAACGCTATGGCGCCATGGCGGTGCGAGCCGGCGCGAGCAAGGGCCATGGGCCCATTAAGATCCGCTTCGAGCTGCGCCGCAAGGGGCTGTGCGATAGCCAGATTGAAACGGCATTCGATCAACCTGAGCTGGACTGGTTCGAGCTGGCGTTCGAGTTGTTGCAGCGCCGGGCCAGGGCGAGCGACCTGGAAGACTTCAAATTGCGCATGAAGTGGCTCAAATATCTGCTCGGGCGGGGTTTTAATCAGGATCAGGCCCGTTATGCGATCTCGGCCATGCAGGAGCGGGGTGAGTAACTGTCCGGCCAGGCCAGTCATGTCCTGAGCATTTGGCGATACGCAGGTGCAACAAGATGGCCGAATATGAAACCCGGCAAAGTGGCATGTCTTGTGGCTTCTGCCGAGTCAGTTCATATTCGCCCGGCCCTTGGCCATAAACGGCACCCTCCTGCCGTGTCCTCCTCCTCCCGTACGATAGTCCTTCCCCTGCCAATCTGGCACTCCCTCGGCGATGTGTGCTTTTTCGCCCATGACGGGCCTGCGCGTTTTACTTTACCCCGCAGAAAACTTACATTATTGCGATTAAAAGTCCGTATCCGAATCAAGCAGGATTTTCCATGCATATGTCCACGTCAGAGCTACGCGCAGCGTTTCTCGAGTATTTCCGCTCCCAGGGGCACCAGGTTGTTTCCTCCAGCTCGCTGGTGCCGCATAACGACCCGACCCTGTTGTTCACCAACGCAGGTATGAACCAGTTCAAGGACGTGTTCCTTGGCGCCGACAAGCGTGCCTACAACCGAGCCACTACGGCCCAGCGTTGCGTGCGGGCTGGCGGTAAGCACAATGACCTGGAAAACGTCGGCTACACCGCCCGTCACCACACCTTCTTCGAGATGCTGGGCAACTTCAGCTTCGGTGATTACTTCAAGCAGGACGCCATCCGTTTTGCTTGGGAATTCCTGACCGGTACCCTCCAGTTGCCCAAAGAGCGCCTGCTGGTCACCGTGTATGAAACAGATGACGAAGCCTTCAACATCTGGGCCAACGAGATCGGTGTGCCGGTCGAGCGCATCGTGCGCATCGGTGACAACAAGGGCGCAGCTTTTGCCTCCGATAACTTCTGGCAGATGGGCGATACCGGCCCCTGCGGTCCTTGCACCGAGATCTTCTACGACCACGGCGATCACCTCTGGGGTGGCCCTCCCGGCTCACCGGAAGAAGACGGCGACCGTTTCATCGAGATCTGGAACGTGGTGTTCATGCAGTTCAACCGTCAGGCTGACGGCACCATGGAACCGCTGCCCCGTCCATCCGTCGACACCGGCATGGGCCTGGAGCGTATCGCCGCCATCATGCAGGGCGTGCACTCCAACTACGAGATCGACATCTTCCAGGCGTTGATCAAGAAGGCCGCCGAGATCGTTGGTACCGAGGATCTGAGCAATCAATCCCTGCGCGTCATCGCCGACCACATCCGCTCCTGCGCCTTCCTGGTGGCTGACGGTGTGATGCCGTCCAACGAAGGGCGTGGCTATGTGCTGCGTCGCATCATCCGCCGCGCCGTGCGTCACGGTCGCAAGCTGGGTGCCACCGAGGTGTTCTTCTACAAGCTGGCTGCCGAACTGGCGGTGCAGATGAAGGACGTGGCGGCCGAGCTGATCGCTCAGCTGCCGCTGGTCGAGCGCGTGCTGCGCATCGAAGAGGAGCAGTTCGTCCGCACTTTGGATCGTGGTCTGCTGCTGCTGGAAGACGTGCTGGCCAACCTGGGCGATGCCAAGGTGATCCCGGGTGAAGTGGTGTTCAAGCTATATGACACCTACGGCTTCCCGGCAGATCTCACCGCCGACGTGGTGCGTGAGCGCGAGATCGGCATCGACGAAGAAGGTTTCAAGGTCGAGATGGAGAAGCAGCGCGCTCGCGCGAAAGAAGCCTCCAGTTTCGGCGTGAACTACAACGAGGTGTTGAAACTCGATTTCGAAACCCCATTTACCGGTTACAAGCAACTGAGCCAAACGACTCAGGTAGTCGGCATCTACAAGGATGGCATCGAAGTCAACGGCCTCATCGCCGGTGAAGAAGCGGTGATCGTGCTGGCCGAGACCCCTTTCTACGCCGAGTCCGGTGGTCAGGTGGGCGACAGCGGCATCCTCAAGGTGGATGACGGCATTTTCGCCGTGACCGATACCCAGAAGGCTGGCAAGGCCATCATTCACAAGGGTTATCTGGAGCTGGGCACGCTGGAGAAGGGCGCCGAGGTTGAAGCCGTGGTGGATGGCGATCGCCGTCAGGCCATCGCCCTGAACCACTCGGTGACTCACCTGCTACATGCCGCCCTGCGTCAGGCATTGGGCGATCATGTGACCCAGAAGGGCTCACTGGTCGGCGCCGAGCGCATGCGCTTTGACTTCTCCCATTTCGAAGGCCTGACCATGGCGACCATTCGCCGGGTTGAGGAGCTGGTCAACGCCCAGATCCGTGCCAACCACGATATCGCTACCCAGGTCATGGATCTGGAGGCGGCCAAGTCCGCCGGTGCCATGGCACTGTTTGGCGAGAAATACGAAGACGACGTGCGGGTAGTGCGCATGGGCGACTACTCCACCGAGCTGTGTGGCGGTACTCACGCCAAGCGCACCGGTGACATCGGTTTCTTCAAGATCATCGCCGAGAGCGGCATCGCCGCCGGGGTGCGTCGTATCGAAGCGGTGACCGGCAAGGGTGCCATCGACTTCATGCATCAGCTGGGGGAGCAGATCGAAGAGGCTGCCGCCCTGGTGAAGGGAGATCAGTTCTCCATCGCCGACAAGGTGCGTCAGCTGATGGACAAGTCCAAATTCATGGAGCGTGAGCTGGAACAGCTCAAGGCCAAGCTGGCGGCGCAGGCGGGTAGCGACCTGCTGAGCCAGGTGATCGAGATCAACGGTCAGAAGGTGCTGATCGCGGCGCTGGAAGAGGTCGATCCCAAGTCCCTGCGCGGCATGCTGGATGAGCTGAAGAATCAGATGAAATCCGGCGTCGTGTTGCTGGCAACCAGCAGCGATGACAAGGTCAACCTGATCGCCGGTGTTACCAAGGATCTGACCGGCAAGGTCAAGGCCGGCGAGCTGGTCAACCTGGTGGCCCAGCAGGTGGGTGGCAAGGGCGGCGGTCGTCCGGACATGGCACAGGCAGGGGGTACCCAGCCAGAAGCCGTGCCGGCGGCACTGCAATCCGTTCACTCCTGGTTGGAAGAGCGCCTGTAAACGGGCGAGGTGATCTGTGGCACTTTATGTACAGAAGTACGGCGGCACCTCGGTCGGCACGCTGGAGCGGATCGCGGCGGTGGCTGAACGGGTTCAGCTGAGCCGGGCCCAGGGACACGACGTGGTGGTGGTTGTCTCCGCCATGTCGGGCGAAACCAACCGGTTGCTGGGCATGGCCCAGCAGCTGGATCCGGATGCCAACCGGCGTGAGATGGATGTGCTGGTCTCCACCGGTGAGCAGGTCACCATTGCTCTGCTGGCGATCGCGTTGAACAAACGGGGTTGTCCTGCGGTCTCAATGACCGGTGACCAGGTTCGTATTCATACCGACTCCGCCTATGGCAAGGCGCGCATCAGCCACATCGATACCGAACAGGTTCGGGCTGCGCTGGGGGCGGGCAAGGTGGTGGTGATCGCCGGTTTCCAGGGACGTGATGAGCACAATGCCATCACCACCCTGGGACGTGGCGGCTCTGACACCACGGCGGTGGCGGTGGCGGCAGCCATCAAGGCCGATGAATGCCAGATCTTTACCGATGTGGATGGGGTCTATACCACGGATCCGCGTATCGAGCCCAAGGCTCGTCGCCTCTCGACCATCACCTTCGAGGAGATGCTGGAGATGGCAAGCCTGGGGGCCAAGGTGCTGCAGATCCGTTCGGTGGAGTTCGCGGGCAAGTACCGCGTGCCACTGCGGGTGCTGTCGAGCTTTGTCGACGGAGAGGGAACCTTAATCACATATGGAGGTGAGAGGATGGAAGCACCCCTGGTATCTGGCATCGCGTTCAATCGCAACGAGGCTAGCCTGACCATTCTGGGTGTGCCGGACAGGCCCACTGTGGCAGCGCAGATCCTCAATCCGATCAGCGATGCCAACATTGATGTCGACATGATAGTGCAGAACACCCTGGGAGATGGCACCGCCGATTTCACCTTCACGGTGAATCGCGATGACTATCGCCGGGCCCGGGCGCTGCTGGAGGAGACCGCCACCGAGTTGGGGGCCGCCTGCGTGCAGGGCAACGGGGAGATCGCCAAGGTCTCCATCGTCGGGGTCGGTATGTGGAATCATCCGGGTGTCGCACGCACCATGTTCAAGGTATTGGGCGAGGAGGGGATCAACATGCAGTTGATCTCTACCTCGGAAATCAAAATATCGGTGGTGATTGACGAGAAGTACCTGGAGCTGGCAGTGCGGTCGTTGCACGCCGCGTTCGGGCTGGATAATGAGCCTCATGAGCAGCCCTTGGGGAACAATCCCTGATTGATTTAGTTTCAACCATTTACCATATCGGTATCTTTGTAAGATAATGTCGCATATCGATATAAATACAAAACAGGATACAGGAGCAAGCGAATGCTTATTTTGACTCGTCGTGTTGGGGAAACCCTGATGATTGGTGACGAAGTGACGGTCACCGTACTGGGCGTTAAAGGCAATCAGGTTCGTATCGGTGTGAACGCACCGAAAGAGGTCTCCGTGCACCGCGAAGAGATCTACATGCGGATACAAGCTGAGAAAGTGCCAGGCCAACCGGCTTTCTAAGCCGCACTCATGGCTGCTATTAGGCGACACCTACCGTGTCGCCTTTTGTTTTTCTGGGCCCGGAGAAAAGGCCCAGCAGGGCATGAAATTACGGGGTAAGTGCCCATATTGCTTGAATATTCCACTCTTTGGCCAAATGCTGAGCGAACGCGCTGTTTTCTCCAAAAAAGTGTTTGACTAAAAATCCCTGTGAAGTATTATCAGCCCCGCAAACGGAGAGGTGGCCGAGAGGCTGAAGGCGCTCCCCTGCTAAGGGAGTATGCGGCTTATACCCGCATCGGGGGTTCGAATCCCCCCTTCTCCGCCATTTGCGCCCGTAGCTCAGCTGGATAGAGTACCTGGCTACGAACCAGGTGGTCGGAGGTTCGAATCCTCCCGGGCGCACCATATTACGACTCAAGCAAGAGTCATGTGTTGACCATCAGCAAGTCGACACTTTGAAAAAGGCTTACTGATAAGTAAGCTTTTTTTATCGTTTTAAATCAGGGCGCCCGTAGCTCAGCTGGATAGAGTACCTGGCTACGAACCAGGTGGTCGGAGGTTCGAATCCTCCCGGGCGCACCATTTAAAACGAAATCAATGATTTATGAGCGCCCGTAGCTCAGCTGGATAGAGTACCTGGCTACGAACCAGGTGGTCGGAGGTTCGAATCCTCCCGGGCGCACCATGTTGAAAGCAGTGTCAAAAGTTTGTGAGCGCCCGTAGCTCAGCTGGATAGAGTACCTGGCTACGAACCAGGTGGTCGGAGGTTCGAATCCTCCCGGGCGCACCATTTCTGAAGGCAGTGTTAAAAGTTGATGAGCGCCCGTAGCTCAGCTGGATAGAGTACCTGGCTACGAACCAGGTGGTCGGAGGTTCGAATCCTCCCGGGCGCACCATATAGACAGCCTCGACTTCGGTCGGGGCTGTTTTTTTATGTGCCAAATTCGGTTTTTAGCATTAAGTTATGCTGCTGTTTCCTTATTGAAGTCTATTTTCCTCTGTCTAATGAGCCGTGTTGTCGTCTGGCCGACAAGTCCCGGCACCTCCCTTCTACCGTGCAAAACCCTCTCTCAGGCTGCTCTGAGCGCGTTCTAGCCCCGACCCTCTCATATGTGCGTGCCCAACCTTTGGGGCGCTGGCTCAGGCAGGCATAGCGGCTCGTGAGCACACCCTATGTCCGTACCATGACAAGACCCCTTGTCACCGAACACATCCTGTCTCCATATCATCACAGGGACGCCTGTCATCCTCGGGGGATATGCTCAAGCAGGCAGGAGGAGCCTGTGAGCGCCTCCTATCTCGATACCATGACAGAGACGCCGGCCACCCCTCTGACATGGATTCAGGCTGGTATGGCGGGCGCTGGGCAATAAAAAAGGATGCCGAGGCATCCTTTTTTCCATTTCCGTGATCCGCTTAGCTTTTGAGCCACTTGCGAATGCGGTTGGCATCGCCGATCGGGGTGCGCTTGCCCACCGAGTTGAGCAGTACGATGGCCAGCTCCTTGTTGTCCGGCTTGGCCCGCATCAGCAGGCAGCGGCCCGCCTCGTCGGTGTAACCGGTCTTGGAGAGGCGCACGTCCCAGTCCGGGTTCTTCACCAGCGGGTTGGTGTTGTTGAACATCAGGCTGTAGGCCGGCGTCGCAAAGCGCATCTCCATGTTGCTGTCCTGCGTGAACTGGCGGATCAATGGCTGGCGATAGGCCGCCGAGATGAGCTTGGCCAGATCCTGGGCGGTAGAGACGTTGCGGGTCGACAGGCCGGTGGAGTCATAGAAGCGGCTGTTGCGCATGCCGAGCTGCTTGGCCTTGTTGTTCATGGCGCGAATGAAGGCCGCGCGGCCACCGGGGTAGTGACGCGCAAGCGCCGAGGCCATTCGGTTCTCGGAGGACATCAGCGCCAGGTGCAGGGCATCGTGGCGGGTTACCTTGGTACCAAAACGGACGCGAGAGTAGGTGTGCTTGATGTTGTCTCTGTCGTTTTGATCGATGGTCAGCACCTGGTTCAGGCTCTGCTTGGCATCCAGTACCACCAGGGCCGTCATCAGCTTGGTGAGGGAGGCGATGGGACGCACCCGTGACGGATTCTTCTGATAGAGCGTTTTACCGGTGTTGACGTCCATCACCAGGGCGCTGCCCGATTGCAACTTCAACTTGGCAGGGTCTGGCGCCGCCTGTGCCGCAGGTATTCCAAGCAAGCCAACCAACCCACACAGCAGCGCGATTGCGCGAATCCGACACCCCATACAACCGACTCCATCCACAGCGAAAAAAGGCGCTAGATTCACTCATTTTTGCCCTCGCTTTACAAGAGCACCAGCAGGGATTTCGTTATTTTTTTCCATAAAAAAGGGCCGCCTGTTGGCGACCCTGTTTTTTGCCTCACCCCGGATGTCACTCCTTGGAGGCGGCGGCCTTGCGCTTGCTCAGCCAGCGCCAGATCAGCGCGATCAGCCCGCCGACCAGCAGCACCAGTGGCAGACAGAGGATGATGCTGAGGAACTGGGACTCATACTGCGCGGCCAGCTTGGTGTGGCTCAGGTAATAACCCAGGCCCACCAGCGGGCAGATCCACATGATGGAGCTGACCAGGTTGACGATGAGGAAGCGTCCCTGCGGGATCTCGCTGGCGCCGACGATGTAGGGATAGGCGGTGCGCACGAAGGCGATGTAGCGGGCGGTGATCAGGGTGATGATGCCGTATTTGTTGAGCAGGTAGTGCACCTTCTCCTTGTGCTTGTCATCCAGGTGGGACATCAGCCTGTGGTACATCTGGGTATGGCCGAGGAAGCGCCCCTGCATGTAACCGCACCAGGTGCCGACGAAGGTGGCCATGATCAGCAGCGGGATGATCGCCAGCGGTAGCACGCCCTGATAGATGAGCACGCCAGTCAGGATCAGCAGCGTATCGCCTGGCAGGAAGGCGGTCGGGATGAAGCCATTCTCCAACACCAGGAAGGTCAGCAGGACGATATAGACCATGAAGACCATCTTGGGATCGGACAAGGTCGCCAGATCCTGATTAATGAAGGCGTGAGCCAGGTGGTAAAACTGCTCCATACGTGCAAACTCCGCAGATTAGCTGGGTTGGTCGGTCAAGGGCATGGCAAGCACCTTGTCGATGCGCAGGCCGTCCATATCTACAATTTCCAGTTGCCACTGTTCCAGGGTGACGATGTCTCCGGTCCGGGGAAGGCGACCAAGGAGCAGCATAATAAGCCCTCCAAGGGTGTGATAGTGATGTTTTTCTTCTTCCGGCAGTCGTACCAGCTCCAGACAGTCCTTCAGCTCCGGCAGGGGAATGAGGCCATCGAGCAGCCAGCTGCCGTCGGCGCGCTGGAAGGCCCAGTTGTCCTCGCCATCTTCCTGCTGGAAGTCACCGGCCAGGGTCTCCAGCAGATCCTGCTGAGTGACCAGCCCCTGCAGCTCGCCATATTCGTCCACCACCAGCACCATGTGCTCGGAGTGGGCGCGGAAATGATTGAGCAACTCCAGGCCGTTGAGGGTCTCCGGCAACAGGCTGCCATCCTGGGTCAGGGTCGCCAGATCGATGGGCTCCCCCTTGATGTAGGCGTGCAGCACCTTGTTGACGTTGAGGATGCCCACCAGATCCGACAGGCTGCCGTCACAGACCGGGAAGAAGCTGTGGCGATACTCCACCAGTCGCTGCAGGTTGGTCTCGAGCGGCAAGGACAGGTCCAGATAACGGATGTCGCTGCGGGGCACCATCAGGGAGGCCAGGCTGCGCTCGTCGAGACGGAACACATTCCTTAGCATGGTGTGTTCCTGATCCTCGATGATGCCGGCCTCGGAGCCTTCCACCAGCATGGCGTGGATCTCTTCCTGGGTGACGTTGTTACTGTTGTTCTGATCGACCCGCAGCAGGCGCAGGCTGGCGTGGGTGGAGGCCGACAGCAGCCAGACGAAGGGGCGGGTCAGGGTCGCCAGCCACAGCATGGGGCGCGCAACCAGGCAGGCGATGCGCTCGGCGTTGAGCTGACCGAGGCGTTTGGGCACCAGTTCGCCGACGACGATGGAGAGGTAGGTGACCAGCACCACCACTATGATGGTGGCGAGCAGGCTGCTGCTGTTGGCAGACAGACCCCACTCCTGCAACCAGAGTGCGAACGGTTGGGCCAGCAGGGATTCACCGTAGATACCGTTGAGCAGGCCGATACTGGTAATGCCTATCTGGACGGCAGAGAGGAAGTGGGTCGGATTCTCGCCCAGCTTGAGCGCAATGGCGGCAGAGCGGCTCCCTTCATTCGCCATCTTGCTGAGGCGCGCCTTGCGCGCGGTGACGATGGCGATTTCCGACATGGCGAACACGCCATTGAGCAAAATCAATCCAAGCAGGATCAATATTTCCATACTGCGACAGCACTCCAAATAGAAAAGATCGCTGGCAGTGTAATGAATTTACGGGCGATGCGCTTGTGAAAGCGGGTGATTTGGTTCGTGAATTTTTCAATTTTTCGGGCGGGAAAAACGCAGCCGATACCCGGTGGCCACGCCGCCATCCCCCATGAGGCGCCGTTTCATGACCCCGTTTGGCCGCCGCAAAATAAAAAGCCCCCGATAAACGGGGGCTTTTTTGCAGGCAAGGCTCGCTTACAGGGCGGCGATTTCCAGTTGCTGGGCTTCCAGCTTGGTCAGTTGGAGACGGTACTCTTCCAGCTTCTCGCGCTCCTTGGCGATGACGGCATCCGGCGCCTTGGCCACGAAGGCCTCGTTGCCGAGCTTGCCTTCGATGCGGGCGCATTCACCGGCCAGCTTGGCTACTTCTTTGGCCAGGCGGGCCAGCTCGGCTTCCTTGTCGATGAGACCGGCCATCGGGATCATCAACTCGGTGTTGCCGATCAGCTTCTTCACCGACAGCGGAGCGGTTTCACCTTCGCCCAGCACGCGGATGGACTCCAGACGTGCCAGGGACTTGAGGAAGGCCTCGTTGTCCTGGGCGCGCTCGGCATCCTTGGCGTCGCATGTGAGCAGCACATTGAGTTGTACGCTCGGTGCCACGTTCATCTCGGCGCGGATGTTGCGGATACCGACGATGAACTCCTTCACCCACTCCTGATCTGCCATGGCGGTTTCGTCGAGCTTGGCGCCGTCGAACTCGGGGAAGGCTTGCAGCATGATGGTGTCGGCATGAATGCCGGTCAGCGGCGCCACCGACTTCCAGATGGTCTCGGTGATGAACGGAATGATGGGGTGCGCCAGACGCAGCAAGGTTTCCAGCACAGTCACAAGGGTGTGGCGGGTGGCACGCTGCTCAGCTTCCGAGCCCTTGCCCAGCACCGGCTTGGTCAGCTCCAGATACCAGTCACAGAACTGGTTCCAGATAAACTCGTACAGGATGCCGGCGGCCATGTCGAAGCGATAGGTGTCGAGGGCGGTACGGAAATCGCGGATGGCAACCTGCAGCTGGGACTGGATCCAGCGATCCGCCAGGCTGAACTGCATCTCGCCGCCGCTGAGGCCACAATCCTGCTCTTCGGTGTTCATCAGCACGTAGCGGGAGGCGTTCCACAGCTTGTTGCAGAAGTTGTTGTAACCATCCAGGCGCTTCATGTCCCAGTTGATGTCACGGCCGGTCGAGGCCAGCGCCGCCAGGGTGAAGCGCAGGGCGTCGGTGCCGTGGGCGTCGATCCCTTCCGGGAACTGCTTGGCGGTACGCTTGCCGATCTTCTCGGCCATCTGCGGCTGCATCATGTTGCCGGTGCGCTTCTCCAGCAGGTCTTCCAGGCTGATGCCGTCGATCATGTCGAGCGGGTCCAGCACGTTGCCCTTGGATTTGGACATCTTCTGGCCCTCTTCATCACGGATGAGGCCGGTGATGTAGACGGTCTTGAAGGGAACCTGCGGGGTGCCATCCTCGTTCTTGATGAAGTGCATGGTCATCATGATCATCCGGGCAATCCAGAAGAAGATGATGTCGAAGCCGCTCATCAGCACGTCGGTCGGGTGGAAGGTCTTGAGCGCCTCGGTGTTGTTCGGCCAGCCCAGGGTGGAGAAGGTCCACAGGGCGGAGCTGAACCAGGTGTCCAGCACGTCTTCGTCCTGACGCAGCACGGTCACGGACGGAATATTGTGCTTGGCGCGCACCTCGGCCTCGTCGCGACCGACGTAGACCTTGCCGGCCTCGTCATACCAGGCCGGGATGCGGTGACCCCACCACAGTTGACGGGAGACGCACCAGTCCTGAATGTCGCGCATCCAGGAGAAGTACATGTTCTCGTACTGCTTGGGCACGAACTGGATGCGGCCATCTTCCACCGCCGCGATGGCGTCCTTGGCCATGGGGGCCACGCGCACATACCACTGGTCGGTCAGCATGGGTTCGATGGGCACGCCACCGCGATCGCCGTAGGGCTGTTGCAGCACGTGATCCTTGGTTTCGGCCAACAGGCCCAGCTCGTCCAGCTTGGCCAGGATGGCCTTGCGGGCGGCGAAGCGCTCAAGACCTGCGAACTCGCTCGGCAGGGCGGCGTCATAGGCGGTGCTGGGGTTGCCGTTGCAATCGACCACTTCTGCCTCGGCGCGCACGTGGGCGTCCAGGGTGAAGATGTTGATCATCGGCAGGTTGTGGCGCTTGCCCACTTCGTTATCGTTGAAGTCGTGGGCCGGGGTGATCTTCACGCAACCGGTGCCCTTCTCCATGTCGGCGTGTTCATCGGCGACGATGGGGATCAGACGGTTCACCAGCGGCAGCAGAATATGCTGTCCGATTAGTGCTTTATAGCGTGGATCTTCCGGGTTTACGGCGACGGCGGTGTCACCCAGCATGGTCTCGGGGCGGGTGGTGGCGACGATCAGGTGATCCTGACCCTCGGCAGTCTTGGCACCGTTCGCCAGCGGGTAACGCAGGTGCCACATGTGGCCCTTGATCTCGCGGTTTTCCACTTCCAGATCGGAGATGGCGGTGTTGAGCTTGGGATCCCAGTTCACCAGACGCTTGCCACGGTACATCAGGCCATCTTCGTACAGCCGCACGAACACTTCCTGCACGGCTTCGGACAGACCCTCATCCATGGTGAAGCGCTCGCGCTCCCAATCCACGGAGTCGCCCAGACGGCGCATCTGGCGGGAGATGGTGCCACCAGACTCTTCCTTCCACTGCCAGATCTTGTCGATGAACGCCTCGCGACCGTAGTCGTGACGGGTCTTGCCCTCTTCGGCGGCGATCTTGCGCTCCACCACCATCTGGGTGGCGATGCCGGCGTGGTCACAGCCCGCCTGCCACAGGGTGTTCTTGCCCTGCATGCGGTTGTAGCGGATCAGGGTGTCCATCAGGGTCTGCTGGAAGGCGTGACCCATGTGCAGGCTGCCGGTGACGTTCGGCGGCGGGATCATGATACAGAAGGAGTCTTTGCTGGTGTCACCGTGGGGCTTGAAGTAACCCTGGGATTCCCAGTGTTGGTAGAGCGCCTGTTCGATGGCGTTGTGATTAAAAGTCTTTTCCATGGTCTCGCCGTAATCTGGATGAATGGATGCTGATGTTGATGGGTTCTGGATCACAAGGGGCGGCAGTCAGGGCTGCGCCGGATCCGGGGCGGCAAGGGCGGGTTGATCCCTCATCTCGAGGGCGTGGCCTGCCTGGCGATAGTGCTTGTAGCGCTCGCGGGCTTGCTGCTTTTGCGTTTCGTCAGTGGGGACAAAATCTACCACTTGAGCGAAGTGTCCTGCAAACAAAGGTGTCTGCCCGGCCAGATTGATGAGGCAGGCATAGCGCCGCTTCGGCGGCTGACAGCCGATTTCCACCGGTGCCTGCCCCGTCTCGCCCTGCAGCTGGTGCGGCACGAAGCGATCTGGCGGCAGTTGCCACAGCAGCTCGTCGAGGCGCATGGCCTGGGCCTCATCGGCGCAGAACAGGTAGATGTGCCCCGTGTTCCAGCCATCGGCCGTCAACTGGCAGGCGAGTCGCTCACAGGCACTGCCTTGCTGGTCATCCTGTTCGTTCATCAGGTAAAAAGTCACTTGGCTCATCAGGTTGGGTCCCGTTTGGCTGTGACGGACAGCGATTGGCCGTCGGTGGGGTGGTCTGTCAGGCGCTGACCCCCGGTTCTCTCAATGAAACAAGGAAGAGGCGAGCCTCTTCCTTGTGATACAGGGTAACGCCTGCTCGCCACTCAGAGCCTGTCTGGGCGATGAGGCATCACTCCTTGTCGTCGGCGTCCGCCACGCCAGCCCGGTTCAACAGGAACTGGGTCAGCAGGGGCACCGGACGACCGGTGGAGCCCTTGTCCTTGCCGCTCTTCCAGGCGGTGCCTGCGATATCCAGGTGCGCCCAGTTGTACTTCTTGGTGAAGCGCGACAGGAAGGCGGCAGCGGTGATGGTGCCGGCCGGACGGCCCCCGAGGTTGGTCATGTCGGCGAACGGGCTCTCCAGCTGTTCCTGGTACTCGTCGAACAGCGGCAGGCGCCAGGCGCGATCGCCAGCCTGCTCGGAGGCGTTGAGCAGCTCGTGGGCCAATGGGTTGTGGTTCGCCAGCAGACCCGAGGTGTGGTGGCCAAGGGCGATGATGCAGGCCCCGGTCAGGGTCGCCACGTCGATGACGACCTCGGGATCGTAGCGGTCCACATAGGTGAGGGCATCGCACAGTACCAGGCGACCTTCCGCGTCGGTGTTGAGCACCTCGACGGTCTGGCCGGACATGGTGGTGAGGATGTCACCCGGGCGATAGGCGTTGCCACCCGGCATGTTCTCGCAACCCGCCAGCACGCCGATGACGTTGATGGGCAGTTGCAACTGGGCAAGGGCGTGCATGGTACCGAGCACGGAGGCGGCGCCACCCATGTCGTACTTCATCTCGTCCATGCCTTCGGCCGGCTTGATGGAGATGCCACCGGAGTCGAAGGTCAGTCCCTTGCCGACCAGTACGATGGGCTTGGCATCGCCGTTGCCCTTGTACTCGATGATGGCCATCATGGCTTCGTTGTCGGAGCCGCGGGCCACCGCCAGATAGGAGTTCATGCCGAGCTCGGCCATCTCCTGCTCACCGATCACCTTGGTGCTGATGTTGTCGTAGGCATCCGCCAGACGGCGCGCCTGGGAGGCCAGATAGGCCGGGTTGCAGACGTTGGGCGGCATGTTCGCCACGTCGCGACAGACGCGCACCCCTTTCGCCACAGCCAGGCCGTGGGCGATGGCGCGCTCACCGATGGTCAGTTCCCGACGGGTCGGCACGTTGAACACCAGCTTGCGCAGCGGGCGGCGCGGCTCGGCCTTGTTGGTCTTGAACTGATCGAAGCTGTAGAGGCCCGCCTTGGTGGTTTCCACCGCCTGGCGTACCTTCCAGTAAGTATCCCGCCCCTTGACGTGCAGCTCGGTCAGGAAGCAGACGGCTTCCATGGACCCGGTCTCGTTGAGGGTGGTGATGGTCTTGTTGATGATCTGCTTGTACTGGCGTTCGTCGAGTTCCCGCTCCTTGCCGCAACCGACCAGCAGTACGCGCTCGCTGAGCACGCCCGGTACTTGATGCAGCAACAGCATCTGGCCTGGTTTGCCTTCCAGATCGCCGCGGCGCAGCAGCGAGCTGATGTAGCCGTCGCTGATCTTGTCCAGCTGTTCGGCGACCGGAGAGAGGCGACGGGGCTCAAATACGCCGACCACGACGCAGGCACTACGTTGCTTCTCAGGACTGCCACTCTTTACACTGAACTCCATGGAATCTCCTACATCCTAAAGACAAAAGGCACCTTTTATTGAATAATGCGGTGCTTGTTGGGGTATCAGAGGCGGAGCGAACAGCCACAGGCTCCGCAGTTCAAACTGGTAAAAATCCAATATAGGGCCCTATTTTTCAGGCATTCGACTAAAAACACAAGTTTACTTGGGAATGACTGTGATCGTTTTCCGATATTTGTTCAGGGAGACCCTGAAAACCCAGCTGGCGGTGTTGTTCGTGCTGCTGCTTATCTTCGTCAGTCAGCAATTTATCCAGATCATCGGCGATGCCGCCGATGGCGAGGTGCCGACGCGCCTGGTTTCCACCCTGCTGCTGCTCAACCTGCCCAATATGGCGCTGTTGATGCTGCCTATCAGTCTGTTTCTGGCCATTTTGTTTGCTCATGGTCGTTTGTACGCCGAAAGCGAGATGACGGTGATGCATGCGGTGGGTTTCAGCCACCGCTTCGTGATGCGCAGCGCCATGCTGCTGGCCTTGTTGACGGCCGTAGTAGCGGCCTTCAACACCGGCTGGGTCGCCCCTCAGGCCAAGGAGCGTGAGTATCAGGTGATCGATGAGTTCAAGGCCGACCCGGGCATCTCCTTCCTGCAGGCGGGACGCTTCATGGAGCTCGACAAGGGACGGCTGGTTGCCTATATCCAGGATCTGAACGACAAGGGCTCCCAGTTGCAGAAGATCTTCGTGCTGCAACGGGCCGAAGGCACATCGCCGCCCTCCGTGGTGGTCGCCAGCGAGGGTCATGTCACCGCCGACAGTAATGGCTTGCAGTGGCTGACCTTGATCGACGGCTCTCGCTACGAGGGTCAGTTCACCGGCAAGCAGTTCCAGGTCTCGGAGTTTAGCGAGTACAGCTTGGTGATCCGTCAGCAGGAGATGGAGCGCTCCAACCGCAAGGCGGCGGCCAAGCCGACCATGGCGTTGCTGGGGACCCAGGACAATCAGTTGATGGCCGAGCTGCAGTGGCGCCTGTCGCTGCCCTTGTCGATCTTGGTGCTCACCTTCCTGGTGGTGCCACTGGCCAGGGTTAATCCTCGCCAGGGCCGTTACGCCAAGTTGCTGCCGGCCATCTTGCTCTATCTGTCCTACTTCCTGTTGCTCAGTGCCGCCCGCTCGGCCATCGACAGCGGGCGTCTGCCCCACTGGCCCGGCATGTTCCTGGTGCCGCTGGTCTATCTGCTGCTGATCGGCTTGCCGCTCAATTTGCAGGGAACCAGCTGGTGGAACGGGGTGAAGGGCCACTTTTTCAAGAGAAAATCAGCATGATGCAACAACATAGGAGGCTCGGCTGATGTTTGGGATTCTCGACAGATATATCGGCCGGGTCATTTTCATGTCGATCCTGCTGTGCGAGCTGACCCTGGTCGGACTGGCGGCGCTCATCAAGTACGTGGAGCAGCTCAAAGCCGTGGGGGAAGGCAACTATGACATGCTCAATGCGCTCTATTTCGTGCTGCTTTCCATGCCCAAAGAAGCGGTGTTGTTCTTCCCGCTGGCCGCCCTGCTCGGTGGCCTGATCGGTCTCGGCCAGCTGGCGACCAGTTCCGAACTGGTGGTGATGCAGGCGGCGGGGCGCTCCAAGCTCAGCATAGTGATGGCGGCGCTCAAGACGGCGATCCCGCTGATGCTGCTGGTGGGGCTGATGGGAGAATACGTTGCCCCGGTTGCCAAGCGGATGGCGGATGACATCAAGGCTGGCTCCATGTCGGAGGGGCGTTTGACCGTCTCTGCCTATGGGGTCTGGGCCCGAGATGGCAACAACTTCGTCAATATCAACGGGGTGCGTAACGACGGCGCCCTGACCGGGATCACCCTGTATCGCTTCACGCCATCCCGCAACCTGATCGACGTCATTCAGGCGGAGGAGGGGGTGTTCGAGCAGCATCACTGGCTGCTCAAGCAGGTGCACGTCACCCGTTTCGACGATCCCAAGCAGATCCAGGACGAGCAACATGCGCAGCTGGAGTGGAGCTCGGAGCTGACGCCCAAGCAGCTGGGGGTGGTCAGCATCGATCCCGAGAACCTGCCCATCTCGGGCCTGCGTGACTACATCGGCTATCTGGATGCGAACAAGCAGGACGCCGGTCGCTACAAGCTGGAGATGTGGCGCAAGCTGCTCTCCCCGCTCTCGGTGGTGGCGATGATACTGTTGGCCTCCTCCTTCATCTTCGGGCCGCTGCGCTCGGTGAGCATGGGGGCCCGGATGCTGATGGGGATCATGACCGGTTTTGCCGTCTATGTGAGCGATCGGGTATTTGGCCCGGTCAGCCTGGTTTATTCGGTGCCGCCCATACTAGCGGCCATCGCGCCCAGTCTGCTGTTCGGCGGGATCTCCTTCTATATCCTGAGCCGAAAGCAGTAGCGGGATGAAGCAAAAAAAAAGGGCCCCTGGGGGCCCTTTTTGTTTGAGTCGTGCCTCTATCTGATGCGCTGCGTCGTCAACCCGCAAGGTGCCTTGCGGGTCATGCTGGCAGTGAGCCTTATTTGTTCAGCTGCTCCAGATTTTCCTGCTTGTTCAACACCACGACCTCACACTCGGACCAGATATCCTGGAAGGCACGCGGGCGCTCGCGGTTGAACACGCAAAGCAAGTTGCCGAGCCCGAAGGCGGCGGTGGCGAGCCGGATCAGGGCCTGAGTGATGCGGATGTTGCTGCCATCCTCATTCTGGATGCGCAAACGCCAGGCACGCATGCCGATAGTCTGACCGGCACGGGTCCAGAACCAGGTGTAGAAACCGCAGATCACCAGGGCCAGCCAGGCACTGTAGAGCGGGCTGGTCAGCAGCCAGCTGGCATCTCTCCCTTCGGGAATGGTGGCCAGGCCGGTGGCCAGCAGCAGCTGGGCCACTCCCATGCCGATAAAGCCGGCGATGATCAGCAACGCGATGACGACCAAGTAGTCATAGAGCAGGGCCCCCAGGCGGCGCAGCAGGCCGGCGGAAGGGTACTTGTGCTGTGGAGGAGGAGTCTGGGGAGAAGGGACTGTCTTGCGCTTGGCCATGGTGCTTATTCCATTAATATGATGCGGGCATTCTATGTAACTGGCCTAACATCGGCAAGGCGTTGAATAAATGAGCAAACGGGAGCCTGTGCGAGAAAAACACCTTGCATGCCCAAGCGCCATTCGTATAATCCCTCGCAGTTGCCCGGGTGGCGAAATCGGTAGACGCAGCGGATTCAAAATCCGCCGTTGAAAGACGTGTCGGTTCGAGTCCGACCCCGGGCACCATTTAGAATTCAATGACTTAAGGCCACCCAGACGGGTGGCCTTAAGTTTTTCTGGCACAAGGTGGCGGCAAAGTGGCGGCAGAGTTTTAGACTGTACCGACCACACGCTATGTTTTTGGTGCTGAATGTTCCTTCTTGTATGATGCCGCATCTGCCTGGTGGTGTACTTCATGCGGCGCTTTCCCTGGCCATGTCTCGGTACGTAGTCAGGCAGATAGAAAAGGGCCCCACATTGTGGGGTCCTTTTCGCATTCGGGAATTATTCTGGCAGCTCTTCTAACTTCACTTCGAGTTGTAGGCGATTGGTGTAGCCCTGGTTGGTGAGGTCGTGCACCACCTGGGTGAGCAACCAGGGGGCGGCGTCGATGTCGGGTTTGAAGCCGCTGACGGTGGTGGGTTGCTCCGGGTAGAACTCAGGTCGGCCCTTGGCCAGGGTGATGTCGAACTCAGCCACCCCGCGCTGGATCCGTTCCCACTCTGCACGGGCGGCCCGCATGGCGTTGGTCTGGTTGGCGTAAACATGGCGCAGCTCTTTGACGTTCTCGCTGTCGCCGACCAGCAGTTCGTGTCCCTTCTTGTTGACGACGACACCCGGTGGCAGTGGCCGCTCCGGTTTCGGTTTGGCCTTCTTCTTGCGCTTCACTTCGATTTTCTTTTTCTCGGCTGCCTTGTTGTCTTGCCAGTAAGCCGTCACGCCGGTGTAGGCGTCGCGGTCTGCCACGGAGAAGCGGTGCTGATCGCCGTCCCTGCGGGTGATGGTGGCGGGCGGCAGCGGCTGGCCCTTGGCAGTTGTGCCCTGGCCTGCCTTGATGAACATCAGGCGGCCAGACTTGATTGTAGCGATGGCATCACACTGCCCCGCCAGCCGGGTTAGGAAGGCGAGATCGCTCTCGTTGGTCTGGTCTATGTGGTCGATCAGCTGGCCCTTGAGGGAGTCACCCACGCAGGGGGTGAGCTGGTAGGGTGCGGCGACCTGGTCGACGATGCTGCTGATGGTGGTTTGGTGCCAGCTGCGTTCGCGAAGCTTGTTCATGCCGCCGCGCAGGTCGGCCGATTTGCCCCTGATGGTGAGCACGTCCGGGGCCCCGCCGTGTTCCACTTCATCGATCTTGTAGGTCCCCTTGTCGACCAAGGCGCTACCTTGCCAGCCGATGAGGGCCCGCAGGGTGGCACCCCGGCGCGGCATGTCGAGCTGACCGTCACTATCGTCGAGGGTGATCTCGATGGTGTCGGCGGTGAAGCCCCGGTTATCGGTGATGGTCATCGACATCAGGCGCGGGCGAATGGCTGCTGAGATGTCTTTACCATCGACCAGTACCTGGTAAACCGGCACCGGGTGACCTTGGCGCTGGGCGTCGAGTGGGTTGGTAATGCCCAGATTCTCGGCCAGGCGACTGCCGAACTGGTCGAAGGCGCCCATCAGAGGATCCCCCCGAGTTTGCTGCCGATACTGCCGATCAGCTTGCCCACTCCGAGGCGGCCAAACAGATTACCCGCGGTGCGATTGAGGAGGGTACTGCCCAAGGAGTTGTCGTTGTCGTCCACCCGCTTGAGCTTGATGCTGAACTCTATCTTGCGGGCGGCGCCATCTTGGAAAAACTCGGTGCGGGTGGTGCTGATGCCCTCGATGACGAAGGAGCCGCGCATCACACCATCGCCCTGGATCAGGGGGAAGGCTTCGCCGCTGTCACCCATCTGGCGCAGCATATCGAGGGAGACTGGGCCGCCGGTCAGCTCTGGGTATAGCTCCCCACTAAAGGTGCTGGTTTCGTCGTCAGGGCCGAGGAACTGGTAAGCAGGGCGGGCGCCGACCCGGTTGTTGCCCGGGTGGCGCCATGCCCATTCGTCTTGCTGGGAGAGGGGGGCAACGGTCGAGCGCTGAAACACGAACCAGCCCAGGGTCATCATCATGGTGGTTGCTCCTTAGTTGCGATCGCCGAGAGTAGCGCGGGCACGGGCGGCGGCCTGCCGATCGCGCTGGTCTAGCCGCTGGTCAATCTTGCGAACGAGATCATCAGGTGATTCCCCTGGCTGCTGCACGATGGTCCACTGATGATGGGTAGTAGAGTTCCCCCCCTTGGCTGCGACTGGTTTGGGGACCTGTGTCGGTACAATGCGGGGGCCGTAGCTGTAACCTCCCGCCATGGCTGGCTGGTTGTAGTTACCGGTGAGGTAGCTCTGGCCTTGGGTTTTGTCTTGGCCTATGGTGACGTTGCCGCCGGTGAACCAGTCCGGCAGGTACTGGGTGAAAGCTTTGATTTTATCCATCAGGGTCTTCCACTTGGCAGTGATGCCGTCAATCAGTCCCTGCACGATGGCTTTGCCCTTATTGACTGCGCCATCTGGTAGGGTGTCGAAGAAGAGCCATACCTTGTCCCATGAGGTCATGAACAAGCCGATAGGCGTCCAGCTGGCCAGCTCTTTGACCAGCTCCCACCAAGCCAGCGCAGGGCCCTTGCACTTGGCCCAGAGTTCGGTAAACCATGCGGACACCCCATCCCAATTCGTGTAGAGCAGGTATGCACCATAGGCGAGGGCGGCGACTAGTCCGATGAGCCAGGTGAGTGGGTTGGTGAGCAGAGCGATGCCCATTCGGATAAATGCACCAGTCAACAAGCGCACGACACCAAGCAATAGCCTGAACGGAGCCAGTAGCCATTTAAGCACGGTGCCCAATACCGTGCCCTTTATCCCTAACACTCCAAAAATGAGTTTCATGATGGCCAGTGGACCAAGCAGGGCTGCGATGGTCAACGACAGCCCGCCCAGTGCAATGGCGATGATGGATGTCACGGCCGCAATCCTGACCAGGGTGTTCGCCAGCTCGGGATTTGCTTCAACCCAGTTCCGGGTACCGGCGACGATCTCTTTGGTGAATTTGATGATGTCCATCAGGGAGCCACGCAGCAGCTCGCCAAGGTCTGCCTTCACGTTCTTTATCCCGGCCTGCAGGATCAGCCATTGGGATGAGAGCGAGTCTTTGTCGATGTCGGATTCACGTTGCATCGAGCCCTTCGATTTCTCGGCATTCACCAGTTTCAGCTGGCGATAGAGCTCGTCCAGGTTGTTGGAGAGCTTGGCCGCATCTTTGCCGTATTCCTTGCCGAATATCTGGGTGGTGACCCTGAGCTGGTCTTCTGCTTTGAGCTTTTTGATTTTCTCCAGCACCTTGGTGATGGTACCCATGGCGTCGGTGGCCATGGCTTTCTCCACGTCGGTCGATTTCAGGCCGATCGCCTGCATGCCAGCCTGGAAGCGTTTGCTCTGCATGGTGGCAATGGATAGCTCGCGCACCATGGCGTTGGAAGCGCTGGCGGCGATCTCTGGGGCAGCCCCCAGGCTGAGGAAGGTGGAGCCCAGCGCCGCGGCTTTTCGGTAGTCGAGCTTGTCGGCGACGCCCCCCAGACGTTGCAGCACGTCGATGATGTCTGCCCCCTTGGATTGGGCGTTGTCGTCGAGGTAGTTGATGGCATCGCCGAGCTGTTCGATGTTGCCGATGGGGATCTTGTAGAGGTTGGCAATCTTGCCCATGTCTTCGGCGAGCTGACCGGCTGGCAGCTCAAAGGCGGTGGCCGCCTTGGCGGCGGTTTTGGCGAAGTTGAGCAAGTTGTCTTTACCTTGCACCCCCATGCGGGCGGCCCCTTCAACCAGGGCTGCGATGTCGATTGCGCCGTTGAGCTGGGGGAGCTCTTCTGAAATTGCCTTTATCTCTTTGGCCATGTCGTAGTAGACGGAGGTGAGCTCCCCAGAATCTGTTCTGGCGCCATCTACCTGCTTGGCCACTCCCTTCATGGCATCCTCGAAGCTGGAATACTCCTTGATGGCACTGTAAACCGGCATGCCGATCGCGGTACCGGCTGCGATGGCGGTGGCGCCGTGGCCTGCCATCTGGCCACGCAGCTCCTGGGTCTGCCGGTAGTTAGCTTTGACCTGGTTGAGGCGCTTTTGCTGGTCAGCCAGCTGGCCGAGCTTGGCGCGCTGCTGATCGAGCTGGCCGTTGGCGGCTACCAGGTCAGTCTTGAGGCGGCGCTGGTGATCCCCCAACTGTTTGGTGTTGATGCCAGCCTCGTTCATGGCCCGTTTCAGGCTGCCGTGACGGGCGACCATTTCACGCTCTTGCTGGGAGAGGTCGCGCACCTTCTGCTTGGCCTGCTCCATAGCGCGGGTCATGGCCTTGGTCGGCTGCTCTACCTTGGCGAACTGCTGGGCCATCTGCTGGGCATCACGCTGGGCTTGGTTAAGTTGGGCGCGGGTGGCGCCAATCTGGCGGCCTAGGGTGCGATAGCCGTCAATCTGGCTGCTTTGGGTTTCCAGTTCTTTGATGCGCTTCTTGGTGACGAGCAGGTCTTGAGCTGTCGTGCGGCTCTGGCCGCTGACTGCTTTGAGGGGGGCGGTGAGCTTGTCGACCGCCCCGAGCAGGATTTGAAGTTTGAGAGGGTTCATTGTTCTTCTGCCCCGTTGATGCGGTTGTGAATCTCAACGAGGCGTTGGTGCCAGCCCATCAGCTCGCTGATTTCCATGGCCGCCATGTCGGACGGCGGCCAGTGGGCGATGATGGCAATCTCTGCCATCAGGTCATCTACGCAGCCAGGTAACCCATTTTCTTCGGCATCAAAAAACCGGCTACCTCACTACCCAGCTGCAGCAAGTCAGCCGGGTCCAGGTTGCCGATCTCGGCTTCGGTCAGGATCGGGGTGGTGATACGGGGCAGCAGTTTGGTGAGAGCGTTGACGTCCATCTGCAGCACGTCGGCCATGTTGAGGCCGCGCATTTCGCCTGCCTTGGGCTTGCGCAGCTGTACTTCGGTGATGGTGGTGTCGCCGCGCTGGATGGTCTGGTCGAGGGTTACGGTCTTGTTTTCCATGGTGCTTGTTCCTGATGTTGATGTGGTGAGGGCGGCTGTTGACCGCCCGTTGGGTTTTTGGGTGGGTTAGAGGCCGATGGCTTTGCGGTGCTCGGCCATCAGGTCGACGCCATCGACTATCCAGATCATGTTGAGCAGATCGATTTCGCAAAGAACAACGCCGTTCATGGTCTCCTTGTAGTAGGTGTTGACCATACTGACCTTGCTCTGGGAGTTGTCGCCGCTCTTGAAGGTGCCCCGGTCGAGCTCTTTGAAGCGGCCGCGCTGGACGATTTCGACGGCGACCACTTCGCCGGTGTCGTCGCGCTGGAATGAGCCGGCGAAGCGAAGGGCGACGCCGTCAATCTTGGCGAGGCCCATGCGCTTGACCAGGGCCGCCTCTGCGCCACCGAAGGTGAAGGAGGTGTCGAGGGCGCCATCTTCCAGCCCCATGTGAATGTTGGCGGCGCCCATCATGCCGCCGCCGCGATAGGCTTCGAATTTCTGGCTCAGCTTGGCCGGTGTGAAGTCTTCGGCGACGCCTATCCAATTCTCGCCATCCATGAAGATATTGCCGTGTTTGAGTTTGCGTGGCAGTGCCATGGTTACTCCTTATGCTGCGGCCGCGACGCGGACGCCGAAGTCGATGAGGTAGTGGTCGGTGATGCGCTGCTGGAAGCCGAGGTCTTCAAGCGGCGGTACCGGGGTGTAGTTGTAATCAATGCGCAGCTTGCCGGCCTTAAGAGTGTCTTTGTCGTTGAGCTCTTCGTTGTACCAGCAGTCAAAGCCGAGCAGGTATCCACCGGTCACCAGTTCGCGGCCCTTGGCCTTGAGGCCCTCGATGATGTCTTTCACCAGGGTGGGGGTCATGGGCTTGTCGTTGGCCCACATATGCGCCTCGGCCATGGTGTCGGCCAGGATCTGGGCGGTGCGGGTGTAGTTCTCGAAGGCGAACAGCGGGTCATCGGAACAGGTGCGGTTGCCCCAGTAACGGAAACCGTCGGCACGGATCAGAGCAGTGATCTCGTTGGCATTGAGGAGGCCGACCTCGGTGTCGGGGTCTTGCAGATCCCAGAACAGCGCTTTGGTCATGCCGTCCACCCCGGTCACACCGACGTTCGACAGGGTCTTGTGCCAGCCGATTTCCTTGTCGATGAGTGCCCGCATGGCGGCGGCCTTGAGGCAGGCATCGAGCTTGACGCTGGCATTGGCCGCAACGTCCCACGCAGTCCAGTCACCATGGATCGGCATCAGTTCGCGGCTGGCGAAGTTTTCGCGGTAGGCCAGGGCCGCCTCGACGGTGTCGGCGATGGTCGGTACGTAGGCAAAGGCGCGCAGCTTCTTGGCCACACCACCCAGCGCAGTAGCCACCGGCAAGGTGCAGTTGTCCGGCACGCAGAGGATGCGCGGCTTGATGCCGGTCATCGGGGCGGCCCGCTCCAGCGCCTTGAGGCCGGTGTAGCTGCCATTGGGCTTGATGGTACCGATGATATTGCTGGTCAGGGCGGCCGCGTCAGCACCATCCGCCACGCGCACGGCAATGACGATGGTGTTGACGGTGTCATAGATGGTTTGTAGCGACTTCTTGAGGTTGCCCTCGCTGCCCGCTTTGGCAATGGCCGCCGGCAAGTTGGCAATCAGTACCGGCTTATCGAGCGGGAAGTAGGCGGCATCCGCATCGGCGGCGGTGCAGACCATGCCGATCACCGCCGTGGCGACGGTGCGGATGGTGCGGGTGCCTTCGTTGGCTTCCACGACGCGTACGCCGTGGTGAAATTGGTCCAGTGCCATAGGTTCTCCTGTTGTCCGGACGGAGCTTGGTGCATGTGATGCGAGCAGGGTCAGGATGCAGTGGCAGGGGATGGCAGGCGAGCGGCGGCCAGTGTATCTGGCGTGGATACACTGGAACGGCGGTGACAAGAGTGCAAGCGGCGGCGGTAACAATACACCCCGCACGGGGCGGGGTGTGTCGTGATGGTGCTGCTAGATGAGCTTGGCCGGCTCGGTGGGCCACTGCGGTGATCCAGGCCAGTCGGGTTGCTCTGACATCAGCGTCAGACCGTAGCGATAGCGCTGCCAGTCTGCCAGCAGCTGGGTGTGCTCCGGCTTGGCGTAGCCGCCGTCGACGGCTGGGCTGATGATGGCGATTTGCTGGCTGGCGACGGCGATACGCCTGGATTGTTCGGATTGTGCCGCACTCAGTTTTGCTTGCAGCTCAGCCGCCTCATCCAGCTCCCATGCTTGCCCATTCCAGCGGTCGAATGGCGAAGCGGGTACCAGCAGGGTATGCGTCTTTGGCACAGGGCCAAGTGCCGTAAGTTCGCTCGCAGCCCTGGTTGCTGTGTCGTAGGCCAGTTTCCCGCGGTGGTCTTCAACCTGGTGCCAACCACTGTCATCCAGAGCCCTGCACCACACGCAGCCGAGTGCAACAAGTTCATCTGGCCCAGTCAGGTAGCTACCTCGTGCCAAGCCGGTGCCAATGCTCATGTATTCATCATGGGGGCCCAACCATTCGCGGGTCGTATCACTGATACGATGCACTGTCATGACACCTGATGATGTGGCAAACCCCTTTTCGTCAATTTCAATCATGGTGGCTCCTTACTTGGCTCGGCACAGGATCAGGGCAGCGACATAGCGTGGCGTCGTTTCTGACCCACCAGACGCGGCAACGGCAATGGAAAACGAGGCCGCACCGGCCATCGGTACGGTGGCAACGTGCACCGAGTCGTTATCGACGGGCTGCAGGGCCGTTGTGCCTATGCGCCCATCAATGGATGTCAGGGCAATCTGGTTTGCCCCGAAACGGTTTTGAAACTGGTGAGTATGGGCGCGAGTCTGATCCGGTTTGCTCATCAGTGGGAGCAGCCCATTCACAATGCCTCTGCCCTCGTCGGCACCGCGAATGAACTCGCCACGCAGGTCTGCGGGCAAACGACCCGATGGGTATTTGGCGGCCAGCTTGGGGTACATCAACATGTCAAAGGCTTGCGCTTTCCAGACAATGAATCGGTCGTTCGGTACGGTCGGACCATCGTAGTAAATGAACTGGCCGATGGGTAAAACAGCATCGAGCAGGGCTTCCATAGCGGCCCGCATCTGCTTGGGGGCCACGGCGCAATCTTCCCGTTCACCGGCGATGGCTTCTGCCTCAGTGGCCAGCCGAAGCATGCCCTTTTCCGTTTTAGTGCTCGCAGGATGATCTCGACCCTCTCGGTGCAGCTTCATCACATCATCGACATATTTGCGGGTGGCCAGCACCACGGACGGGTCAATCTTGAGCTCTACCGCGCTGGTGTCGCTGACGATCAGCACCATGCGGATGGTCTGGGTGCGGCCTGAACCTTCCGACAGCTGAGGCTTGTAGGTGTCCGGGCTGTTGGCAATGGCAATCAGGGTGCCGCTGTCATCGAACAGGCCCACTTCACGGATCCACCACCCGCCAACGGTCTCAGGGATGATCTGCTCGGCCACCAGTTGCGCCGGGTTGAGCGGGTCTTGAAACAGGGTGTTGAGTGGGGCGCGGCGTTGCTCGCGCACCAGGGTGTTCTGTGCCGGGTTGGGGGTGACCGGCTGGCCGTTGCCGTCGCCCACCGCCATGTGGGTGATTTTCAGCGGGATCCCCAGCGCGATGGCGTTGGCGATTTTGGCCTGCCCCGCCTGGGTGGGGATGGCGAAATAGATGGCGCTCAAGCGGCACCTCCTGTCGGTTGCGGTTGAATGGTGAGGGTGTCGATGGTGTGCAGGATGCCGCCGTGCCACTGCTGGCCGTGGATCTCGATGGCTTCGGGGCTGTAGGGGTAGATGGTCAGCTCGTCGCCGAGGTAACAAGCGGCCCCAAGATAGAGCGGGCCGCGGGTCTCCATGCTGATGGCAAGGCCGGTCAGGTGGCGGGTCATGGGTTTGGCGTCGGCAATCAGCCGCTCCAGCTCCTGGTACATGGCTTCGGTAATACCGGTGTCGAGTACGCCGATGTCGAGCTTGAAAGTGCCTGGCGTGGCATGTGGGGTTTCTTGCCACCACTCCAGCACCTTGATCAGAAAGCCGAGGGGTTCCACCACCCGACGAATGGCTCCGATGGTGCCCTTGCGGCTATGCACAAAGTAGCTGTTGGCGATGACCTGGCGTTTGGTGGCTTCTGGCCATTTGTCATCCCAGCGATCGACGCTCCAGCTGGCAGCCAGATAGGGCAGCAGGTGAGCGGGACAAGTCCAGGGTGACCAGAGCGTGCGAAACGGGATCGGCAACAGCTGGGCGGCTGCGCCCGCCGTGGCCAGGTTGCGTTCGGTGCGGGTGGTGCTGGGCGGCAGCAGAGTATTCATAGGGCTCGCCCAACCGTGAAGCCGGTGCAGTAGGCGGCTTGGGTGGCGCTGGGGATGATGTCGTCCCAGCCTATCAGGTCAACCTTGCTTACCCCCTGCACGTGCAGGGCGGCATCAATGGCAGAGCGCGGCACCTCTACCCCGATGCGGCGACGCGGGTTGATAAAGGCGGCGAGCTTGTCACGGGCTGCCAGCAGGATCACGTCACCCTCTGCCCCCTGGCTGCTGATGTGCAGCTTGGCGGTGATGGTGTAGTGGATGATGCCGGCGCTCTGCACGGTGAGCCGGTCGGCTACAGGGCGCTTGTCTTCATGGCTCAGGGCTTGGGTGACCTTGGTGATCAGCGCTGCGTCGGCGCTGCCGTCCCCTTCAGTGCTGAGGATGGTGACCAGTGCCTCTGCAGGGGCTGGACTGGATCCTTTGGCGTCAGCCACCTTGCCGTCTGCCGAGAGGGCAAAATATTCATAGGCGCCCGTCGGGCCCGCTACGCTGAGGCCATCCCACGCCATCAGCGCGCGCAGGATCAGGGCTTCGTCATCTTCTTTGATTTCCGGTACCGGCGGGCTGGCGATGGGGTCACCCGGTTGGATGATGAGGCGCTGCACATTCCAGTTGGCCACCAGGTTGTCGAGGTCGCTCCCCTTGGCCCACGCCAGCATGTTGGCCACTGCCGCATCGTTGATGCGTTGGCGCAGGATCAGCTCCCGGTAGGCATTCTCTTGCAGCAGCTTGGTGATGGGCTCGGACTCGAGCGCCAGGGTGGCGGTGATGCTGGCTTGTTGGTCTGTCGGATAGAGGCTGATGAGATACGCCTTGCGCTCGGCCAAGATGGCTTCGTAATCCAGCAGCTCGATCACATCGGGTTGGGGCAGTTGGGAGAGGGTGATGGTGCTCACTGGACGGCTCCGGTTGGGATGGTGAAGCTGGCAGATTCCGGCGCGCCGCCATCTTTGCGCTGCCAGGTGAGTTCGACGGTGAGGGCGCCATTCATGTCGCCGCCTAGCACATCGACTCGGGTGATAGTAATGCGGGGTTCCCAGTTGATGAGGGCCTGCACGGTGGCAGCCATCAGGCGCAGGCGGGTCGCCTGATGCTGGGGATGGTCGATGAGGTAAAACAGCTCGCTGCCGTAGTCGCGGCGCATGACGCGGGAGCCCACCGGGGTGATGAGGATGTCGCGCACCGACTGGATGATGTGGTCGGTGGCGCTGATGGTGCGCCCGCTGGCAGCGTTCATGCCGAGCCAGTTCATATCGGGCCCCCTGACTGGCCACTGCCTGGTTGTACATTTTCATGGCCGTGGGTGGTGACCTCGACTGCACCGACTTTGGCGGTTTCACTCATCACCCGCTTGGCCTGCAGCAGGTTGGTGCAGATGACCTTGGGGGCGTCGAAGGTCACGCTGACGCTGGCCTTGATCCTGGCCGCCATGATGCCGTTGGCATTGAGCTCGCCGGTTTGCGGGTTGTATTCGATCACTGCGCCGTCGCTGTATTCGGTGCGGTCGAGATCCGGGTTGTCATCATTCGCCAGCGGTTCGGGGAAGGCGGCGCAATTGATGGGGCCGACAATGTAGGCATTACGCAGATCGCCGCTGACCGACAGCAGCAGTACCTGCTCGTTGATGGAGAGGCGACTGCGGGTGCGATTCTTCCCGGCCCGCGCTGCTGCGTAGGGCCGCCAGTTGGTTTCAAGGTCGCCGGTCTTGACGCGACATTCCCCGGAGCGCACGGCGGTGACGGTGCCGATGCGGATCAGGTTGTCTATCAGGCGTTGGAGTTCAGTCGGGGTCGGTTGCATGGGGCCATTGTTTTGGGCAATGGCAGGCAAGGCGAGTTGCGGCCAGTGTATCCACGGTGGATACACTGGCCGCGATGATTACAACCCGTTGGTGAGGTGAGCGAGCAAGGTGGTTTCGAGCTGGTCGTACTCTTGTGCTGTAATGCCAAGCAGCCCCCGCACCGGGTATGAAATCTCACGACCCTTGATACGGTCTTTGAGGCCATATTGGTGAATGGTGGCAATGCGATTGGCCGTGCCGACAAACTCGACCACAGCTTGATGTTCACTGGCTCGGGCCTTGAGCCAGGTTTTATTGCTGATTTTGAAGAACATCTTGTGGCGCAATCTTCCCCGGCCTTTCTTCAACTTGGGCTGAGGCTTGCGGGGGGCCATGGGGGATCCATCTGGCAGGATGTTGGCCCGGATCCGACTGGCTTGGCTGTCTCGCAGCTTGCGCGCCATGTCCTCGGCTAATTGGCGGCGGGCGGCGGGTTCCATGCTGACCAGCAGGCCATCGGCCCAGCTGGTCAGGCGGCTCAGGTCGTCGGCGGCCATCGTCAGTTGTCCTCGTGCTGGAACAATTCCCAGGTGATGCCGTCGTAGGGGTCTTCTGGCGGCTCCGGCAGGTGCTCCCAGCCAATCCCCTGTTCGTTCTGCCACACGCGAACCCGCTCGGTCAGCTTGACGGTGATGATGAGGTCCATTAGGTCGCTCGCGAGGTATTCGGCCTCGAAGGTGATGCCATCCTTGCGCAGCTCGTCGTTGGTCATCAGTTCGGGCTGGTGTTGGCGCAGCCAGGCCAGCAGCGGCACCATGATCTGATCCGGGTGACCGGCAAAGTCCTCGATGCCGATGGTGAGCGGGTATTGCCACTCGAACGAGAGCGAGCGGGCGCCGGTGCTTTCGACATTGCCCGGGGCGATGAAGATGTGCAGCTTGTCCGGATTGGTCTTGAGGTGCGGCACGCAGCGGGTCAGCACCTCACGGATCTGTTTTGGTTTTTCCATATTCCCTCCCGTTCGGGTTTCGTTGTTGGCAGGCGATAAGGCTGTCGACCTGGGCGGCGCAGCTGGCCCAGGCGGCCTCGGTCTGGGTCAGCTGGTCGAGTAGATCGCCGTTATTGGCCGGGTTGGCCGGTGGCAGTTGGCAGGGTGTCAGGCTTTGACAGGTAAGCCTGATAATCTGCGGCGCCGGTGAGGGCGGGGCGCTGGAGCAGCCTGACAACAGGATCAGGCAGAGGGCTATCAGCCCAGGCTTGGAGCTCGGCATTTTCACGTTTGAGCCTCTTGATTGTGTCGGCGCGAGTCGCGGCCGTGATGGTCAGATCGCCAAGCTGGCGCTGCAGCTGTGCGGCAGCGGTTGCCTGGGTGTCCAGCTCACTGGTGAGGGTGCTGATAGTCCCGTCTTTGAGCTTTTCACGATGTTCGGCCTCTTTGGCCTTGTCGTCGGCTGCCTTGAGGTCCGCTTGCAGGGTGGTGACCTGGCCCGCTGCAGTGGCGGCCGAGGTGGCCGACCAGCCCCAGCCGCCCAAGGCGATGGCCAGAGCGATCAGCAACCAGGTGATGGGGGAGCGCAGTAATGTCATTACGGTTTCCTCGGGGGGGGGGGTTGGCTGCGGCTTTTTCTGGCCACATCCTCTGAACGGACAGACCACGCAGCCACCAAACCAGCGCAACTCCAGACATTTCGCACCCAGCTTGATGCAGGTTTTCCCTGACAAGTGACCGCACTTAGGCCGAGGCATCTGCCACCTCCTTCACCTGGTAAACCTTGGCAAAGTGGTCGTATGCCTTGGCCAGCTTGGTGTCGTAGTCGTTGTCTTTGTAAGCGGGACCGTTGTAGCGGCGGGCGAAGTCGGCCCATTTTCGCCCCTGCAGCGCCTTGTGCATGACTGCGTCTTGTTGGATGAAGCGGCACAGAGCTGTGAGGTGTTCGACCTCGCTTCGCTGCATGGCACCCATCCAGTCGCTGGCCGAGGTAAAGCCCAGCGCCTGCCAGTGGTAGCCCATGATCTGAAACATGCCCCAGCTGGCCGACTCGATGGCGGCAACCCGACACAGACTGAGGGCCAGTTGCAGCCGTTCCCATTCTGCCGCGCCGCCGGCATAGCCGCCGCGCCTGGGGTTGACCAGGTTGGGGTAATTGGCGGCCATCTGGTCAGCGGTGGCCTTGCCCTGGTGCTTGGTGAGTTGCTTGTAGAACACATGCCGCTCGAACAGCACTACGGGGCGCGTGGCGTCGGTGAAACCTTCGCCGATGCTCTCGACCTGGGCGACGCTGGCCATGATGGCCAGTGGCACGGCCAGCAGATCGGCACCGGCCTGCATATGGTTGACGGTCAGCTGGTTGCCGCGCTCGCTGCCGAGCAGGGCGGCCAGGGTGCGCGGGCCTGCCTGGCCGATGGCGGTGATCATGTAGTCCCGCTGGAAGGCGAGCAGGGCGAGCTCGGTGGCATCGCCAAACCAGCCGTCCGGCTCGACCGGATAGCCGGCTTTGGTCAGGCGACGCTGCAGATCGGCTACGGTGGTGCCGGTATCCCCTTTTTTCAGACTCATGGTTGATACCTCCCGTTCAGGTGGCTGGCGGTGGTCGGTTGCTGGCGACGGCGTGGCAGCAGGCGCATGACGGAGCCGCGAGAACCGATCAGGGCAGTGAGCAGCACGGCGGCCAACAGGACAGCGGCGGGATCCGGTGATGGCAAGGCACCCAGCATGGCGCGCAGTGGCACGGAGCCGGCGGCCACAGTGATGACCCATGCCAGCATGGCAGGCAGGGGGCGGTAGTCGCCCCCGTTGCGGTTGAAGGTAGCCAGTCGCAGGGCGATGGCGGCGCAGATCATGGCGTAGAGGATGGTCAGCATGTCAGCCCCCTTTGCGGAGTTTGAACAGGTCTTCCGGCGCTTTGCGCAAGGCCCATTGCAACAAATGGACGGCCATCGCCGATGCCAGCAAGGCACCGATAGCACGCGGGCTGCCGGCAGCCTTGGCAGGTAGAACGGTTGTCATGATGGCGGCTACCTGATCGGCAAAGAGGATCCCGATGATGAAGGCCGCGACAAACAGCCCTGCTTTGCGCAGATTGCCGAGTTCGGTGGTGGTGGCGATGAATACCATGGCTCCGGCGAATGCTGCCAGTACCACTTCGATATCAAGGCCGGGGAACAGTGACAGCAGCGCCAGACCGGTGAGGGTGCTGGTTGCTGCACTGGATGAGATCGGTTCTGGCATCGTGCTCTCCTGTTGTTATCGTTTGCCGCCGTAATGGCGAGCGGTTTGGAATTCATGGATGGTCTGGCACTCGGCACAGCGTTCGCAGCCCCGGATCGCTTCACGGCGGGCCTGCGGGATGGGGTTTTCGCAGTCGATGCAGTAGTGAGGGCCGGTGCCACTGATGCGGGCGGCATGAATGCGGGCAGCGATTTTCTGTTCGCTGATGTCGGCCAGTCGTTCGAGTTCGTCGTCGAGGCGGCTCATGTCGGTGTTCTCATGGGTCAGTCCCATAGCTGGATCAGCGGTTGCTCGGCCTGGGTGGGGGCCGCTGGCATTGTGATAAGGGTCCCGGTCGGGATGATGGGGCCGAGCGCGGCCAAACCGGGGTTGAGGTTGAGCACTTGCTCAGTGATGCCTGCGGTGTAGCCGTAGTGCCGGAACAGGATGAGATCGAGGGTGTCGCCCTGTTGGCTGCGCAGTTGCATCAGATCAGCTCCACCGTGTTGTGGGTGGTGCCGAGGATGTCGCGGATGGCAAAACGGGCATCCCGGTAGAGGTCGTCAGAGCTCACGATCTTGGCATCGGCCCCTTTGACGCCGTCACCGGTGGCGCTGTAGTCGGTGTAGCGTTCCAGCAGGTTGGCGCGGGCCATGGCATAGACGGCGCGCCGGTAGCTGTGCAGGTACACCGATTCGTTGTTGATGCGCTCGCTCGGCACGGCGGCCAGAGTGGTGTGGCCTTCGTCCTGGCGGGCAGTGCGCCAATCAGCCAGATCCCGGTTGACGCTGGTGATGGCGTCGATCACTGCATGGGTGAGGCGTGCGGTGGTGACGGTGCCATCGAGCCGGACGGTTTCGCGTAGATCAGACAGCGAGATCGCCGGCCAGAAAGGGTTGGAGGTTATCTCTCCTTCGGCTGGTGCAGTTGGTGCATTGGCAATGAATCCGGTGCTCATGTTGTTCCTTCTCCGCTTGTTGGGCGGTGGTCGGGCCGTCTGGTATGCGAAACGCATTCGTCAGGCCCGAGCCGCCCAGGGTGCGGGGTTCGCTCGGTTAGCTGCCGCCGCCTTGGGCGTCGGGCTGCTGTTCTGGTGTGACTCGCTCATAGACGGCGGCGAATAATTTCGGAGGGCAAGGGCAACAACTACCGTCCACTGCCTTGACAATGAAGTCGCCAATATTGGCTGGTATCGTTCCTATCGCAGTGCGGAACTTCATGCCCTCTTGGTCAAAGAACAGGTGACATGGCTTCACGAGCCTTTGGATCTCTGTGAGGTTGTGACCCGTCCATTGCAGGGCTTCGATCTCAACCGGTTTATTGCGATAGCGCGGCATGGCTCTCTCCTTGTTCTTTTTTCAGCTCGCGCTCGAGCACTTCGAGCTCCTTCTTGATGCCCACCTTGTCGTGCAGTTCGATGGCGCGGCGGTAGTGCTCGGCGGCTTGCGGCTTGTGCCCTTCGGCCAGCGCGGCGCGGCCCACGGCCTTGTGCAGCTTGGCGCGCACCTGGTCGAAGATGTCGCAGGGTTCAAGCAGGCCGAGGTACGTATAGAGCAACCCGCAGATGGGGCCATTGCCTGCCTCTTGCAGCTTGATGGCTGTGTCGGCCACCTCTTCGGCAATCATGGTGGCGGCGGTGCGCTCGTAGCGGTCCGGGGTGCTGAGGCCATGGCGGATCACGTAGTCGGCCATAGGGAAAGCCCCTTCGAGATCGCCAGTGTCGAGGTGCCAGAGCATGACGGTGACCAGGACGTCATCTTGTCCGCCTCGGTCGGCGGCCAACAGGCCATCAATCCAAGGTTTGTAGACGGTCAGCATGGGGCGCTTGGCGTCTATCTTGCGCTCGATGCTCTGGATGCCCTTGAGGGTGCGGCGGTGTTCGGCCAACTGCATCAGCTGGAGTTCATAGGCGTTGGCGCGTACCTGGTCGAATTGAGGAGAGGCCGCCCCTTGCAGGGCGGCCAGTGCTTTTTCGCGGTGTCGACGAGCGGGAGTCATGTCACCCCCTTATGCGCCGGGGGCCGGGTTCGGCCCCATGACGATGTTTTCGACCAGAGCGACACAGTCGTAATCCACCACCACGTAGGCGTCGTTGGAGCTTTCGTAGTTGACGATACGGTTGCGCTTGGGTTCTTCCTCAATGTGGCGGCGGCGGGCACCGTCTTGCCAGTAGATGGAGAGGTTGCTGAGCTTGGTGATCAGCAGGGCGTTGTCGGGGAAGAAGGGGACGCGCACGGCCTTGAGGCCGCCGATCTGCTTCTGGCTCACGAGCACCTGACCGGCCAGCTTGTTCTGGTTGTCGCTGGCGTCGTTGATGATGGGGAAATACTTGTCGGACAGCAGCTTACGGCCGCAGATGACCACCAGTTCGGTGTCGTCCTGGAACCAGGGTTTGATCAGCTCGTTGACGGCGTCGAACACCAGGGCGTCGAGGTTCTTGTAGTCGCCGTCGGCGGCATCCACGTAGATCTTGCCGCTGCCATCAATGCCTTCGCTCATGACCTGGGCCGGGGCATCCGTGCGAATGTGCTGCAGCCAGCCGATGTTGACGTCTTGCAGCAAGGGGTTGGCATTGCGATCAGTGTCTGGTGCCGCACTGGTGCCGTGCCAGCCAATCATGATGCGATCCAGTCCCTGGCGGGTGATGATGGCGTCGCGGATACGGGTCTGGAAGTCAGGGAACTTGGCCCACGAATCGAGCTGGGCATAGCCGATCATGGTGTCGTAGTTGGTCTGGGCGCACTCGTAGTTGTGGTCATACAGGGCGGCCGGGTTGTTGGGCTGGCGGTCTTTGGTATCGGTATTGGTTCGGCCCGCGATGGTGCTGCTGATACCGATGCCGACTTTCTGCCCCTTGAGTTCATCCACCGGCACCATGTTGATCATGGCGAGGAAGGCGACCGACTCCTGCATCTTGGTTTCCAGGGTCTGTTGGACACTGGGCTGCACGTTGAATTGCACCATGGCGCTGGTGATGGCGTTGAGTTTGGCTACCTTGCCGGTGAACTCGTTGAACTTCTGGCGGGTTTCATTACGCATGGATGGGGTCCTTAGCAATCGGTTTCGATGGTGGTGCCTTGGGCGCCAGTGGCGGGCTGGCGTTTGTGGCTGAAATCTTCCTGGTCTTCCAGCTGGGCTGTGAGGTTGGCCAGTGCCTTGGCAGTGGCTTCCTGTTGGCTGGTCAGTGCGGTGATGGTCAGGGCCTGCTCGCTGAACTTCTTCTGCAGGTCGTTATCGATGGCGGTCACTTCTTTGGCCACGGCCTCGACGGCCTGATGCACATCGCTTAAGTCCGCGGTGGATTGCTTCGTGTGGGTGGAAAACAGCGCGGTGACCCGTTCCAGCAGGCCGGGGCCTTTGTCGGCTTCGTTTTCGAATTCGATGACGGTTTCCAGCGCCGCGGTGAACAGGCACTCCTTGTGCTGTTTGCGCTCGGCCAGCGGGTTGGTCGAGGCCTTGCTGCAGAATTGGAGCATTTCGGTGCCGAGGCTGGCCGGGCTGTCGGTGACGGCCAGCCCCATCAGGTAGGCGCCTTTCTCGTTCAGGTTCGGGTGGATTTCGACAGAGGTGAACACCTTCTGGCGCTTCTTGTTCAGTTCGACCAATTCAGGGGTCGGGTCGATCTGTACGAACAGGGCCAGGCGCTTCTCACCTTCCATGTCGACCTCTTCGGTCTTGGCTGCGGTGATGTCGCCGTACATCTTGAACTGACCGTTGGGGTCGAAGCCTCGAATGTGTTCCATATTGACCCGGGCGCCGTAGGTGGACTGGCTGTAGCGCTTGGCCATCTGTTCAATCCATTCGCGGGTGATGGTGCGGCCATCGGTCGTGCCCCCTTCGACGGCAACACGGAAAAATTTGGACTTAGCCATGAGCTGGGATCCCTTTGGTGATTGGATGGTGATGTCGCGGTTATGGTCTGGGTGACAGGCGGGATCGCGCAATCAGCGGCCAGTGTATCTACGGCGGATACACTGGCGCGGGCGTCAGAGGGTTTGCTTGGGTCGGTAGACTGGCGCCATGACGACAACACCCTTAGTTTTCCCCCATATCGAACCCAGACGGCAGGCCATGCACCTGTTCTTTCAGGGCTACCAGCTCCGCGCCATTGCTGAATTGCTGCAAACGCCGGAGGGGACAGTCTCGACCTGGAAGAAGCGCGACGGCTGGGATGACATCAAACCCATTGACCGGGTCGACTTCGCCATCGAATCGCGGATGTGCCAGTTGATTGCCAAGGATGTGAAAAGCGGCGGCGACTTCAAGGAGATTGACCTGCTGGGCCGCCAGCTTGAGCGGATTGCCCGGGTCAACAAGTACAGCAATGGCGGCAATGAGGCCGACCTCAATCCCAAGGTGGCGAACCGCAACAAGGGGCCAAAGAAGACGCCCGAGCGCAATGTGGTCGAGCCCGAGCAGCAGGAACGGTTAATCGAGCGATTCGAGTCGACCATGTTTGGCTATCAACGCACCTGGTACGAGGCGGGCAAGCTGCACCGGATCCGCGACCTGCTCAAGTCGCGCCAGATCGGGGCGACGTTTTATTTTGCCTTCGAGGCGTTCATCGATGCCTTGGTCACTGGACGCAATCAGATATTTCTGTCGGCCAGCAAGGCGCAGGCCCACATGTTCAAGCAATACATCATCCAGTTTGCCAAAGAGGAGGGAGTTGATCTCAAGGGCGACCCCATGGTGCTGCCGAACGGGGCTCACATGTATTTTCTCGGTACCAATACGCGCACCGCTCAGGGCTATCACGGCAACATCTACATGGATGAGTATTTCTGGATCCATGGTTTTCAGGATTTTCGCAAGGTGGCGTCGGGCATGGCGATGCACAAGAAGTGGCGCCAGACCTACATCTCCACCCCGTCCAGCCTCTCCCATCCCGCTTATAAGTTCTGGTCAGGGGAAAATTTCAACCGTGGCAAGCCCAAGGCTGACCGGGTCGAGATTGACCTCAGCCACGCCAATTTGTCTGGCGGCAAGCTGTGCGCCGATGGCCAGTGGAGGCAGATCGTCACGGTCGAGGATGCGGTGCGCGGCGGCTGCGACCTGTTTGACCTGGATCAGCTACGTGGCGAGTACTCCGAGGAGGAATATCGCAACCTGTTGATGTGCGAGTTCATGGACGATACGTCCAGCGTGTTCCCGCTCGCGACTTTGCAGCGCTGCATGGTGGACAGCTGGGAGTTGTGGGACGACTACAAGCCCTTTGCCCTGCGCCCGCTGGGCAACAGGTCGGTGTGGATCGGTTATGACCCCGCCAAAGGCGCTGTCGGTAGTGACAGCGCAGGGTGTGTCGTACTGGCCCCGCCGGCAGTACCTGGTGGCAAGTTCCGGGTGCTCGAGCGCCACCGCTGGAGCGGTATGGACTTCGACGCCCAGGCGCGAGCCATCCGGGCCATGTGCGATCGCTACAACGTGGGGTACATCGGTATCGATACCACTGGCATCGGGGAGGGGGTTTATCAGCTGGTGAAGCAGTTCTATCCGGCGGTGACGGCCATCCAGTACAACCCGAGCGTGAAAATCCAGATGGTGATGAAGGCGCAGGATGTGATGAACAAGGGGCGGCTGGAGTTCGACAGCGGCTGGACCGATCTGGCGGCCGCCTTTATGAGTATCCGCCGCGCCGTGACCGCAGGCGGCAAGATGCCGACCTTTGAGGCCAGCCGCTCCGAAGAAACCAGCCACGCAGACATCGCTTGGGCGACGATGCAGGCCCTGTTACATGAGCCGCTGGCAGGTGCCACCGGTGCTAATACCAGCATGATGGAGATTTTCGCATGACAAAGCGCCGCCAGCAGCGCCATACCTCGCCGGTGACGGCGACCCAACAACCCGGAGCCGAGGCCATCGAGGCGTTCAGCTTTGGTGAGCCGGTACCGGTGCTCTCCCAGCGGGAGGTGTTCGACTATCTGGAGGCGATGCACAACGGCCGTTGGTATGAGCCGCCGCTCTCGCTCAATGGTTTATCGCGGGTCTATCGGGCCGGGGTGCACCATGCCTCGGCCATCCAGGTGAAACGCAACATCCTGCGTTCGTGCTTCATCCCCCATCCGAAGCTGAACCTGGCCAGTTTCACCGGGCTGGCGCTGGACTATCTGATCTTCGGCAACGGCTACCTGCAGGCGGTGCAGAACCGGATCGGTGGGGTGCTGCGCTATGACCATCTGCGCGCCAAGTACACTCGGCGCGGACTGGATCTGGATGCCTATTGGTGGATTGCCCAGCCAGGGCAGGAGCAGGCCCTGCCCGCGGGGCGTGTGGGCCATGTATTGGAGGCCGACATCAACCAGGAGATCTACGGCATCCCTGACTATGTCGGCGGGCTCAACTCCACCCTGCTCAACGAGTCGGCCACCCTGTTTCGCCGCCGCTACTACGAGAACGGCAGCCATGCCGGCTTCATCATGCACATCACCGATGCGGTGCAGAACGAGGGGGATATCGCCAAGCTGAAAGAAGCGCTGCGCCAGAGTAAGGGCCCCGGCAACTTCCGCAACCTGCTGCTCTACACCCCGGGCGGCAGCAAGGACGGGGTGAAGCTGATCCCGGTGGCCGAGGTGGCAGCCAAGGATGATTTTCTCAGCATCAAGAACGTGAGCCGGGATGACCAGCTGGCGACTCACCGGGTACCGCCCCAGCTGATGGGGGTGATGCCGAACAGTACCGGCGGCTTCGGCGATGTGACCAAGGCCGCCCAGGTGTTCGACATCAACGAGATCGACAGCATCAAGGCCAGCCTGCTGGCGCTCAATGACTGGGCAGGGGAAGAGATTATCCGCTTCAACCCCTACCGACTGTCAGATCTGACAGTACAGGCGGAATAGGCGAGGCTAGAGTTACACCAAGCGCTTGGAGTTTGTGTGCGTCGTATGGCGTAAGAAAAGCCCCCTCATCTGAGGGGGCTTAGTTTTGTATCTCATCTGGCGGCTTGAGTGCTCCGCTACCGCATCTACCCGCTAACAGCGCCCAGCATACTCACTGATTCTCGAGCATCGTCCCAGAGCGGCAGGCGCCGCCTGCCGACCCCTGCCAGCACCGCTGGCGCGCAATCGGGACCCCGCCTCGCCTGCCCACTTTATGTGTCGATTTCCATGCACTTGAAAGATTGGTGACAGACGATGGCGCCCTGCACCAGCACTGGCCGCGAGCCGAGCCTCAGATCCTCTTTCCGATCCTTCACTTTCTGTCAGTTCCTTTCACGCACTCCTAGTAGTCTCTCTGTCAGTGCTTTACTTTTCTGGCAACGGCACAACTCTAGCTATATCAGGTGGTAATGTTACATTTTTATTTTCTAGTAATTTCCAAAACAACCTATATTCATGTTGCCATTCATCATTGACTGACTTGAGAAAGTGATTTCTTTCGTGGTTTTTAGTATATTTGCAATCATCCGCAATTACATCGCAAGATAATTGCTTGCTTATAATATCCTTTAATGTGTTTATGTCGAGTATTTCAACGCATGCAACTTTTCCCATTCGTTTTGCTATCTCAGGGTTAAATACATTACAAAAAGATAGTATCAATCCATCTTCTTTATAATAATCAGCGCCAATAATATCAGGGATTCTCTGGGTTCCATGGTATGAGTTCGTTATTGTAAAGTTTTTAACCCCTTGGATTAAAATTCCATATTGCATCAGGCTAGGTACCGGATATTCACTTTTATGAATTAGGTTCTCATCTGGAGTTAGGATTCCATTACGCTCATCACTTAAATATGTGCTTGCAAGTTTTATTGGGATCTCACCACCATTTACCCACGCTTCACAGTACCATTTCTCACTAAGATAAAGATATTTTTTCATATTTCACCCAAATAAAAAATATGTTTTTTGTTATTTTCAATTAAGTTTTATATTTCAATTTTAAGTAAGAAGAGTTGATTTTACTCTCATATCAAACCTAAATGCACTGTTCAATATGTGGTCATGAATTAATCTATCTTATATGGTATTTAAATTCTTGTAATATTTTTCTTTCTGTAAATGTTGGTTGTGTGAGTGGTCGATGGAGCCAAACGCTAAACGGTGATCCTCTCTGGGTTGGTTGCTATACTGTGTTTTTATACAGTTAATCGAGATGCCCCGTATGTTTGCTCAACCCACCCCAGATGCTCCCTTGTTGGAGCTGCCCCTGTTCCTCTCCCCGGTAGCCTGCGGTTTTCCGTCGCCTGCGCAGGACTACACCGAGCAGACTATCGATCTCAACCAGCTGTGTGTTGCCCACCCGGCGGCTACCTACTTCGTGCGGGCGGCCGGTGACAGCATGGTCGACCACGGGATCCGCGATGGCGACCTGCTGGTCGTGGACCGCAGCCGCAAGGCGCTGCATGGCTGCGTGGTGGTTGCCGCGGTGGATGGCGAGTTCACGGTGAAGAAGCTGCAGCTTGAACCCACGGTGGCGCTGCTCCCGGGTAACCCGACCTATCGGCCCATCCATTTCAGTGAGGGGCAGGAGCTGGAGATTTTCGGGGTAGTGGCGTTTGTCGTGCATAAGATGGCAACCCCATGAACAAGCACTGCACCGTCGCCCTGGTCGACGTGAACAACTTCTACGCCAGTTGCGAGCGGCTGTTTCGGCCCGACCTCAAGGGGAGGCCCATCGTGGTGCTCTCAAACAACGATGGCTGCGTGGTGGCCCGTTCGGTGGAGGCCAAGGCGCTAGGCATCAAGATGGGGGTGCCGTACTTCCAGATCCGCCAGTTCTTCGAGGCCATGGGCGGGATCTGGTTCTCCAGCAACTACGCCCTCTATGGCGACATGTCGAACCGGGTGATGAGCATTCTGGAAGGGATGGCCCCGGCGGTGGAGGTCTACAGCATTGACGAGGCCTTTATCGAACTGAGCGAGTCCTGGGCCGGTGATCTGGTGGCCTATGGCCGCCAAGTCCGCGAGCGGGTGCAGCAGTGGACAGGGCTCACCGTCGGGGTGGGCATCGCCCCGACCAAGACCCTGGCCAAGCTCGCCAACTACGCCGCCAAGAAGTGGCCAGCCACCGGTGGGGTGGTCGATCTGCGGGACGAAGGGCGCCGCGCCAAGCTGATGGCCATCACCTCGGTGGACGAGATATGGGGTATTGGCCGGCGGCTCACCGCCAAGCTGGAGGCTCAGGGCATCAAGACAGTGGCCGACCTGGTGGCGGCCGATCCCAAGAGCTTGCGGCGTCGGTATGGCGTGGTGGTCGAGCGCACCGTGCAGGAGTTACGAGGGATCCCCTGCGCCGAACTGGAGCAAGAGGCCCAGGCCAAGCAGCAGATTATCTGCTCACGCTCCTTCGGGGAGCGCATCACCCAGATCGGCCCCATGCACCAGGCGCTGGCCGGCTACATGGAGCGCGCCGCCGAGAAGCTGCGGGGGGAGGGGATGTGCTGCCGGCATGTGACTCTGTTCATTCGCACCAGCCCGTTCAGCGACCGGGAGCCCTATTACGGCAACCAGGTGAGCACCAAGTTGGCGATGCCCACTCATGACACTCGGGCCTTGCTGGCCTTGATCCCGGAATTGCTCCCCCGCATTTGGCGCGCCGAGCAGCGTTACCAGAAAGGGGGCGTCATGCTGGCCGACTTCACCCCCGCCAGCATGCAGCAGGGCGACCTGTTCGCCGCACAGCAGCAATCCCCGCGCAGCGAGGCGCTGATGCAGGTCATCGACAAGATCAACCAGGGGCGGTTGGGGAAGGTCTACTTCGCGGCCCGCGGACGAGACACCAAGGAGTGGATGATGAAGCGGGAGCAGTTAAGCCCCCGCTATACCACCGAGCTCGGCGAGCTGCCGGTGGTGAAGTAAGAACAAGACATTGAACTTTATTGCATCTAAAGGTTCAGATGGGCCAAAGTAGAACGGCACGTTCAATGCGTTCTTCCACGTATGCCTCATCTTCATCATCACTTTTAGTAAATGAGGTTCCTTTGTATGTGCTGAGTCGCTCAGACTCGCATTTCCACTCCCATCTGTTAAGTGAGCCCTGTCTATCCTGTCGCCAGGGGTTACGAAAATCGACACCGTTAAAGACGACAAAGCAGTCTATATCTCGTGATTCCGGAATTTGGTGCTTTAGGCTGTTGAGGAATGCCTCTGACCCGAAAACCAACAGGTCAACATCTGAATTGAGAGTGGCACGATCATTGGCGTATGAGCCTATAAGCCAAATTGCACTGGGAGGGGGAGAAATCAGAGTCAAGTTGTCGATGAATGCGCATGCAAGATCAGGAATATTGGGCACTTTGCTATCTCCAAATGAGGGTAAATCTACAGAGCAGACATCAATCGATGACTGCTCTGTGTCGCCATGGTAATTGGAGCAATCTGTCCGGTCACGCTTAGGCGTAGAGATCGGTTGTGCCTTGATGCTTGTGACCGGTCACAGAGCCAAGGCTTTATCCCCATTTGTGTGCCAGCATGCCACCTCGCCCTTGAAGGTGCCGCTGCAACCCTCCGGTAGGGCGTACTCGCAGTTGGGACAAATCTGCGAGGCCAGCTCTGCTTGTTGCTCCAACCAGCGCTCCCAGTCACGCCGGATCAGGGTGCTGATGTACTCATCGGCAGTGTAAGGCTCACCGGCTCCCGCCCGGGCGATGCGTAGGTGGTCCAGCTGCTGGCGCTCTCGTTCTGAGAGCTCCACCTCCACCCGCTTGATACCGAGTGCAGCCCGCCTGGCCCGTTGCTCCTGCTTGCGTTTGGTGGCTGGGTTCATGCTGTCTCCTTGCGATGGTCAGTCACTACTTGGTGCAGTGCTGGCTGGTAGGTTGGATTGAGTTGTGCGGCTGCGCCCGGGTTGGCGCGATCTATGCTGCTGCCCGGGGCTATCCAGAGTGTGCGGGCCGTTCTGGCGCAGCGGATGGTACCGCTCTGGTCGATGGCGACCGGAGTGCGGCCCTCTACCACGTGGCGCTTGCCAACGTACTGGCCATCAGCAGAGAGCACCGTCACGGTGGGGAGGCTGTCCTTGGCCTGAAAGTGGTTCGGAACTTCGACGGCGATGGCCGGCAGGGCCAGCAGCGCGGGGCGTGGATGGCGGCGGATCAGGATGGCGCAGGCCACGGCCTGCTGCTTGCCCTGCAGCATGGCCACCCACTGGCTGATCTCCTTGGCAGGCCAGCGCTGCTGGAGGATGCAGGTCACCCGGTTATCCAGGCGGCGGTATTCGTCCCTGCTGACGGTCTGGGCGCTGGCGCCTTGGCTATTGTGGTTCACGTTATGCCTCCCACTCTTCTTGTTCGCTGTAGTCGTCCTGTTCCTGCAGCCACTCCGGTACGTCCAGCCCCTCCAGCACCCGCCACATCTCACTGCGGTAAGGCTCCGGCAGCATCTCGATCCAGCGGTGCGCGCCGGCATGGCCCTGCACCTGATACACATCGCCGCAGAGCTTGATCAGCGTCGGCCAGTCCTGATCGTCTGCGGGGATGGCGTATTCATCTGGTTGGCCCTGCATGGTGGGCTGCTCGGCCCCTTCTCGTTGCCACTCCTGCGCCAGTTTGGCCTCGTCATCGTCCGGACGACCGTGGCGGCTGGACTGCAACTGGCCGTTCTCCAGCCAGAGGGTGTAACCGTCTGCGCTCACGCTGGATCCGGCTCGTAACCGGCTGATAGAGAAGGGAGATAAACCCCACTGCTCTGCCATCAACTGATCCGCGAACGCCGCTGGATCCGGCTGCGTACAGTTATTGTCAGAGCTCCAAGGAGCCGGGCTGCCGCCCGACTTAACCCCAACACCCCCAACCGAACCCCCGGCGGCCTTGGCGGCCTCATAGGTGCCTGCTGGTACCACTTCCCACCCCTGCAGGCGGGTCTTGATACCTAGGCGGGCGGTGTGCAGCCCCATCAAGCGCTTGATGCCTTCGCCATAGCTGTTGGCCTGTTCCTCGATGAGGTGGGCCAGCTTGATGGGGTGATCGGCACGGGTGGCCATGGCGCCGCCCATGGCTTCCAGGTAGCAGCGGAAGATTCCGTGATCGGCTGCGAAACGGGCCGCCTCAAAGCGCGGGTCTTGCAGCACCGGCTTGGGTGGCCCCACCAGGTCGCCATGCTTCTTGGCGTTGCTGATACGGCGCAGCTCCCGCCACACCCCGACCGGGGCGCCGCCGATCTGCTGGAAGGTGCGGATCCCCCACCAACTGGCCCAGGCGCAGGCATGCTGGGCGCCCTGGTCAGCTTTGGTACCTGCCTCGTCATCACCATCAACGTGTTCGCCGTCGATGTTCTTGGCGATATAGGCAGCGATGTAGCCGGTGGCATCGCCCTTGGACGGGTCGATCTCCTTCCAGTCGAAGCGTGGGGTAAAGTCGGTGAAGGGAATGCCCAGGTTGTTGCGCTCCAGCTCCAACAGGTCATCGGTCAGGGCGTAACGCTGAAGGGTGCTGATCACCTCATTCCGGTCGCTGGGGCGCATAAACAAAAGCATGTGCCAGTGCGGCGTACCGTCGTGATGAGGTTCGCAGACGCGGAAGCCATAGACAGGCACGCCCCATCGTTTCAGATATGAGCGGGCCCGGCTCCAGAGCTGGCCCAGATAGGCGCAGGTGTCGCGCGGGGTTGCTCCCTGGTACTTGTCATTTTCGATGGTCTTGCCGTTGCGGCCCGTCTTCCAAGCGTGAAAGCGGCTCGGGGCTGTCCAGGTGAAGAACACCCCGACATGGCCCTGCTCCTCGGCGTAGTCTTCAAAGCCGCGCATGCGGGTCATCATCTCGGCTCGGCGGTTGACCGGGTTGGCATTGCTCGCTTCCCAGCAGTCCTTCATCGAGACAACCAAGTCGTGCTGCTCGTTCATCACCTCCGACTCGGCCAGCCAGCGCATCATGGCCCGCTTGCGCTCGCGCACCACCTTCATGGTGGCGTTAGAGATGTAGGCAGAGACGCCCTTGCGCACCTTGCCCAGCAGAATGGCGATGTGCTCCTGCAGCCTGTCCCAGCAGCGGTTGATGCGCTTCTCCCACCACTTGGCAGATAGCAGGCGCACCATCACGCTCAGGATCCAGTTCTCCCTTGCCTCTTTGGTTTTGAATTTCGGCATCTTGCCGATGAATGCCCATTGGTTGGCTGGCTGCTTGATGGATTCCCATGTCTCCATCAGATCCAGTTCACCGGCTGTGGTGTTCTGCTCGATGTTTTTCCAGATGGCGGCGGTCTGGTTGGCGAACTGGTGGGCGACCCGCTTGCGGCCTTCTTCGTCGCGCAGGTGCTGGGCATCGACCGGCAGCGTCATCACCAGGGAGCGGACCCACTTAACCCGCTCCCGCAGCCAGATGTTTGCGCTGCGGCAGTTGCGAGCGGTGCCATCTTTGCGGCGGCGCACGTACTGCTTGAACAGCACCTGGGTGAACTGCATGGAAAGGCCGTCGAGCAGTTGCACCGCCCAGACCAGATCGGATTCACCAGGGGCGCCCACAAAGGCGGCCTCCAGCTTGGTACCCGGCATGGCGTTGGCGAGGGCGTCGATGCGGGCCTTGAGTGTTCTTTTTGACAGCGGAAGCTGGTTCGGTTTTGGCGTCGGCAGACGGCTGATGGCAAAACCAAATTGGCCAGCCTCGGCGGCTGGCCCTGTGTTGTTCTGGTGATTCATTGGCGATCGTGACCTTGCAACTTGATGTGGCTTCTTTTCATGCCGCCGCCTCCTGCGCATCTGCGCACATCTCTGGCAGGTTGGCGCGCACCAGAGCCGCAGCCAGTGGCGGGCATACGGCATTGCCGCAGCGAGCCACCTGCGCTGTTTTGGTGAACTTCTTGCCGGAGGCGTCGTGGTTGATCACGTAGTCAGCCGGGAAACCTTGGGCGGCAAACAGCTCGTGCGGCTCCAGCATGCGCATCCCTATATCGACGATCTGGTAATCTTCACCGCGCACGGTGACCAGTCCGAAGCGGTCCCGTGTTGTCACGGTATGCAGCGGCTCAGAACAGGGGATGGTTGAGTCGGTGCCGTAATACTTGAGCAGGAAGGCCCGAACCTCGCCGATATGCAGCCCGCCGGCGGTGACGGTGGGCATGGGCTCAGTTACCGGCTGGCCGTGCTGGCAGGTACCGTGCAGTTTTACCAGGTGGCTGGTGACCAGCGCATTGTGGTCAACCGTGGTCACAGTCGGCAGTGGCTGGGTCAGCTCTGCACCCACGACGCCGGTGTAGTGTTTGGCCAGGAAGGCGGTCACCAGCTGGCTTTTGTCTGCCTTGGCCATAACTGTGCCCAGCGGATCTTCTACGGATTGGCCGACCGAGTTGCCGAACTGGCGAGCGATGACCGGCGCCACCAGAGCGAAATGGCCGCCTTTCACTTCGGCGCAGATGGTACGCAGCGGCTCATCCGCAGGCATATTGCGCTGATGACTGGCGTTGGCATGCTCAGTGATGAAGGGGGCAAGTTGTGGTTGCACCAGAGCAAACCCCGTGGCTGCGGTGACTGTCTGTAGAGGCTCATGGAGCCCTTGACCACGGAAAGCGTCGTAGACAGTGCGGTTGCTGGTGTGATTGCACTTCACGATGAACGGCTCGGCGGCGTCGATGACGAACCGCTCCACCCCTTTGGCAATCCGGCGCATCGTGGCTTCTGCCAAGGGGCGCTTAACGTTGAGCCCCTGGGCTTTGGCCTCTTCCTGGGTGAGGAAAATACTGTGGCATGGGATTGACCAGTCGATGATGTCGGCGGCGGTACGCCATGGTTTCAGCTTGCCGGCCTTCACTTCCTTGCTATGCGGGTCACCATAGGTTGGTTTGGGCCAAACAATAGGGGCACCGTCACGGCGAGCGATCAGGAACAGGCGCTTGCGGATGGTGGGGGTGCCATAGTCGCAGGCGCGGAGCTCACGCCATTCCACCTTGTAGCCTTGGCGACGTAGTGCGTTGATGAAACTGTTGAAGGTGCGGCCCTTCTTGGCCGGGTCCGGGCGGGCGTTGCCCTCAGAGTCGATCAGCAGCGGCCCCCAGGTCTGAAATTCCTCGACGTTCTCCAGCATGATCACCCGGGGGCGAACAGTCGCAGCCCAGCGTAGGGTGACCCACGCCAAGCCTCGGATCTTCTTGCTGACCGGGGTCGAGCCCTTGGCCTTGGAGAAGTGCTTGCAGTCGGGAGATAGCCAGACCAGACCAACAGGGCGGCCTGCCACCACATCTCGCGGCACGATATCCCACACAGACTCACAATAGTGCTCTGTGGTCGGGTGGTTGACGGTGTGCATGGAGATCGCGTCTTGGTCGTGGTTGATGGCAATCTCCGGGCTGCGGCCCAGCGCCATCTCGATTCCAGTTGAAGCGCCGCCGCCACCGGCGAAGTTGTCCACCACGATCTCGTTGAAGAGGTTGAAGTTACTCATGTGCAGACAACTCCCTGATATTGTTCCGGCATGAGGCCAGCGTATGGCGGGCATGCCTCGCCATCTTTCTGGCTGCGACACACTGGCGCAGGGTCAGGTAGACCGTGCAGCGTGGGCGAGGGGATAGCTGGCGCATTTCCAGCAGGCGGCGCTGATACGAGCGCAAACGGGCCTCATCGCCCATCAGGGTGTCGAACCATCTATCCACACGGGTTTGCAGTTCGGAGATCAGGCGGTGGCTCATTTGATGGTCTCCCCCAGCCTGTGTATTGGATTGTGACTAGCCCACCACTCGGAGATCTCCCTTGCTAGTGCCAGCTCGGCGCTGCCGACGGCCAGCCAGTACACGGCGCGGATGGCACCGAGTGCCAACAGTTCCCCGACGCTGGATCTGGTTATGACATGGCGCGAATTTCCAAATTCGTCCCTTGCTGCTTCCCAGTGCTTGGTCAGTTGACTGACCTGTGCAGGCGGCTGCATGTGGGCGGGGCCCGCCTCGGTGGTGTTCTGGGCATCCTGCGGGGCTTCCAGTTCAAACAGGTCTGTCATTCCTCATCCCCCATCACTGAGTCGTCATCGAGCAGATCTGCAGGGCGGCTGGTCACGACCAGCTGCACCTGGATGTACTCATCCCCTGAATAGAGCTCGCCCAGAGCGATGCGGTTTGACTGCTCAGTGCTGGCCAGCAGCTCGGTCAGCAGCGGCAGTACGGCCTGTTCGGCGCGCCTGGCGATATGAATGGCGTCGATGCTCATGCAACCCCCTCGATGATGCGGATAAAGCCAGAGGTCAGACGCTCCATGCGGGCGTACCCGTTCTGGCCGCGTAGCCAGGTGGTACCGCAGTTGGTGTAACCCTGCTGCACCAGGTAGGCGCTGGCGGCCTTGATGCTCGGTTCGGTGTGACGAGTGATAACGGCGGCCATGGTTATGCCCCCTGCTGTTGGTTGGCATTGGTGCCGGTCAGCAACCACTGGCCGTGCTGGGCCAGCGCCGGATGGTTGGCGATCAGCAGGAACAGGTAGCCGCCGATCTCGCGGTATCCCAGCTCGTAGTTCTTGAGCGTGGTGGGCGGAATGCCCAGCAGATCGGCAAACTTGGGGCGGCTCAGGGCTAACTGCTCCCGCAACTGACGCAGGCGCTTGGCAGCATGGTGGTTCAACAGATTGATTTGGCTCGGCTGTGCGGTCATGGTCAGGCTCCTTGTGAAGTGGTGCAGGGGGTGATGCAACTGAACAGGGAGGCCCACGCCAGCGCCGTGGAGCGCTCGATAAGCGCCACACCGTTCGGATGTTGGCTAAGACGGGAGCCATAACGGCCCGCAAGCTTGCGTTGTTGGATTCGAAGGTTGCGCATAGCGCAAGGGATCGCTAAAGTTGGCATGTCAATTTTCCTAGTTGATGATTGAAGGCCCGCTTGGAGTTGCTGCTCCGTTAAGCGGGCTTTTTATTGCCCGATTGCTCGCGGGCCGTTCTGGGTTATCTGGCTGGCGGCCATGACGGCCCGTTTCATGCGCAGCTGCGCGGCTCTCTCCTTCTTCTCTCTCTCGATATCCCCGATGGCTCTGGTGGTCGGCGCCGGGTGCCACACCTTGGCGTCACAGCCGCAGCGAAACTCCCCCTGGTACTCGAGCGCGATCACCGCCATCCTGACTGCCTCGCGTTGTGCATGGGGCAGGGCTGATAGGGTTGCGGTCATCAGCTCGCCCCGTGGCTGGCGGGCGATGGCACAGATGGCCGCTTTTTTGGCCTGGCTCATGGCCAGCCAGTCGGTATCCAGACTGGAGCGCGTTTTGCCGAACAGTTCGCGCAGCAGCAGGCAGCCCGCCGTATTCATGGCCACTTGTTCGGTTGGCGTCAGGCCAGCCAGATTGCGTTCGTCGTGGTTGATTTGTTGCTGTTGCATGTGTCCCCCTTGCATGGTCATGGTGTAAAAACGAGGGGGAGAGCTCCCCCCTCATGTGTTGTCTAAGCCTCTTCTTTCTCCTTATCCTTTGCCCCCGGCTGGAGCTGGCTACGTGCTGCATTCACTGCCTTGAACGGGTGGATGGTTGAGCGCAGCGGGGCAACGTCCTTGAAGTTCACCCCCGGTTCCCAGTGGCGGCCGACGCCGCTGAGCTTGGGCAGATTGATAGCTGGGTTTGGGAGGGCGCTGGCGACGTAATACCCCGTCACTTCCACGCCGACCTGGAACACAAAACCGCAATCGTCGTTGTTGCAGCGGCAGCGCAGGATCCCGGTGAGGGGGCTCATGCGGTTGGTGCTGCGTATGGCACTTCGTGATCCGCAATGCGGGCACGGAAATCTCATGGTCTGGTCTCCTATGCGCCGAGGGCTGCGCGGGCCATGTCGGCAGCACACGCAAGACCAGGGACGGCGTGAAAGCGGTCTTCGACCTCGGTTGCCAGCAGCACCAGGTGCTCAATGCCAGCCCACAAGCCGCCGACGACGGTGTTTCTGTTGGATTTGGTGACGCGGTCACCGGCAAGAATGGTGGTCGCTTGGGCGGTGACGCCCATGATCTGGGCGCCGGCATTGAGAGCCTGCTGGGCGCGAGCCTCTGGGGCGGCGGAGGCAGCGGCAGGCAGGCGAACGGCCGTCAGGTGACAGTCAAACATCAAGCCATCAAACAGCCCGTCATCACTGGTAGCGCGATAGAGGGCGATCAGATCAACAGCAGTTAACTTGTGGCTTGTGCACGCGGGATTGAACTTGTTGTGCAACACACCGCTTTTCATACCGAGCTCTCGCTCCAGTTGGCTGATGTTGTGCGCATCCTTGAAGGCATCGCAGGCGGCGGCAAAGTGGCGGTGTGAAAAATGGTGCTTGTTTGACACTCTGATTTCCCTCAAAAGGTCGCTATGGTTAACCCACGCGTTTGAACTGGGGGGCCAACACGGACCCCGCCATCTGCTTAGCGATGAACACATGCACCTTGACCATCACCAGCTCGTTGCCGCGTGTCTTTTCCATCACATCGAGGCGGCCGGTCTTGACCCAGTGGCGGGCGGTATCGACAGAAACCCCCACCCACTCGGCAAACTTGGCGATGGGCATCAGTGGCGGGGTGTCGGGGGAGATCACCAGATTGATCGCGCTGACGGTTGCCGCAGGTGCTGACGACACGGCAGGGTTGATATGTCGAGGTGGCATGGGTGCCTTATTGTGCTGTGCGAGGTTGGGAGGGGGCGGCTTTCAACTTGCCACCGGTCAGTGACTCGAGCTTGTAAGCGCTACTTTCCGGGATAATTTCGTCCCATTGGGATACTGCGGACCTGGTGATCCCAAGTGCATTGGCTGCTTTGCTCACACCACCGAAATACTCAAGGACATCATTCTTTTTCACAGAACCTCCAGTGTCAGACTGCTTAACAGTGTCAAAACTACTTACGTTTTGCGATGGTAAGACCGCTTAACATTTGGCGCAAGCACTTTTGACATTGTTTTGTTTAGAGTGCTAAACATGAAAAGTGAACGCATCAAAGAACTAAGGAAGAAACAAGGACTTACCCAGCAAAAGCTGGGTGAGCTTGTTGGAGCTAGCAGGGCTTCGGTATCGCAATGGGAAAGTGGTGAGCATTCACCCAGCGGGGATTATCTGATTGCACTTGCGAAAGTGTTTGGGGTATCCCCTCACTGGCTTTCAACGGGGAAAGGCTCGCCCGAGCTTTCAAACGTCGAACCAGCAGTGATCCCTCAAGGAAATCGGGTACCGATCCTGAGTTATGTCCAGGCTGGTAATTGGCGGGAGGTGTGTGAGCAGGCCACAACTTTCGATGGCAATGTTGAGTATGTGTCTGCCAGTGTCGACGTTGGCCCTTGCGGGTTTGGCCTTTGGTTGCGCGGCAATTCCATGACCCCGTTCTTCAATGAGGGGGACCTGATCATCGTTGACCCTGATGAGTCACCTCGCCCTGGCGACTATGTCGTGGCCAAGAACGGTGGTGAAGAGGCCACCTTCAAGAAGTACCGGCCCCGCGGCATTGATGAGAATGGGCAAGAGGTGTTTGAGCTGGTACCGCTCAATGACGATTACCCGCCCATGCACTCCGACCGGCAGCACATCGAGATCATCGGTGTGATGGTTGAGCACCGGATATTTAGAAAACGATAGGGCGCTAGAGCGCCCTTTTTGCTAATTGAAGTTGGTTGATAGCCTTAGCTCTATAGCTAGTTAACTCAATGGGTTTCATTTAAAGGGAGTTACAATGTTTGACAACAGCAAGATAATTGACAAAGAGGCATTCTTCATCTACGAAAAATCAGATGGAGACATTGAAGGCTATCATGTTGTTAATATCAGTGTCAGCGACCATCATTTACAAGGTGTTGCTTTACCCAAGAAACAGTTCAGAACTTTTCGTATTGATAGAATCTTGGCGATGTTTAACAGCGAAAATGAATTACTTTCTGCAGATGTTCCATCACTGCTCGATTCATCTCAATCAAGGGCTTCGAAAACCCGGCCTAAACAATCTACTGGAAAAGCTGAAATTGCATTCACCGGATTCTCAAAATCGGATAGAGATCGGTTAGAGGCTCAAGCTGAAAGTGCTGGCCTAACTATCAAGAAAGACGTTACAAAGCGGCTCTCGTATCTCTGTTGCGGTCCCAACGCAGGCCCTACTAAAACAGCAAAAGCGCGTGATGCTGGTGCTCTCGCATTAACCGAGCAGCAGTTCATCAACCTCATTACTATTGGTGAGCTCCCGGAGGTCGGCGAATATGATCTCATAATGGGTTCTACAGACAATGAGCCAAGTAATGACATAGATTACATTCGTGACACGTTTACAACATGGCGCACTTTGCCAAGACGGCAATGCCTCATCGCTCGTTTCATTGACAGCTATGCTGCTGGATGGCGTTTTTGTGTTCATGAGGCTCACCGACCATCTTTGGATATTAAGTTTACTGCTATATCCACATCTAACTCAGACAAGCCAAAAGAAAAGATCTCAAAGAGTGTTTGGACTCAAGGCCACGCCTTTAACTTTATCGGTGGCGAGCTAATTTGTAGTCACGTCTCAGGCCATAGAGGCCCATGGTCTGAATTTGTAAAAATGACGAATGAGAGAGTACTATCCGTTAAGTTTTCAACCCCGGCTGGCTATGACACAGTTGACCGTATAGAGGGCGAATTTACTGGAGTTCTGCGTAGGAATAATGCCAGTTCTACTCAGGGTGAGCGAACACAAGACCGGGTCCCTTTAGCCATTAACTCTCAAGCCTATGATGAGGGAACTGTAACGATCGCCGTCTCTCAGCCTGATGGCGAGCGTTTGGTCGAGATTGAGCGAATAGCCATTACGCAGGTAGAATTTGTCGCTCTTCTCCAAAATGGAAGCTTCACGCGGACAATAACACTCCCAGATGGTTCGTCCTCCATAGAGATTTACAACCCATTTGAGCGAGATGGCCTATTTGAGCAGTCTCATCAACTTGAAACAGTATGACAGTTCGCAAACTCGATGACGGCAAGCCCAAGCTCTGGCTGGCTGAGGTTTACCCCCAAGGCCGAGATGGCCCTCGCAAACGCAAGCGCTTCGCCACTAGGGGCGAAGCCTTGGCGTGGGAAAAGCACATGCTGGCCCAGCCCTGGCAACAGCCAGAGGCGGGGAATGTGGATGAGCGGCGGCTGAACGACCTTGTGGCGCTTTGGTATGGTCGCCACGGCCAAACCCTGACGGATGGCGACCGGCGTCGTGACAAGCTGATTTGGCTGGCTGATGCGCTAGGTAATCCCTTGGCGACCGAGTTCACTGCCCAGCAGTTTGCGGCCTACCGCGAGCGGCGGCTGGCAGGCGAGCTTTATGTGCCCGGTCAGCGTAAGCAAGTATCCCCGACCACCATCAATCGTGAACTACTCTACCTGCAGGCCGTGTTCAATGAACTTGGCCGTCTGGGTGAGTGGGCCCACGGCAACCCGCTGGAGGTGCTGCGCCAGTACAAGGTGCAAGAATCCGAGCTGGCATTCCTGAATCAGGATGAAATCGAGCAGCTACTGGCGGCCTGCGCGGGACTGAAAGACTTGTGGATCATCGTGATGCTGTGCCTCTCGACTGGGGCGCGTTGGTCCGAGATAGAAAAGCTGGCTCGCTCACAGGTCGGCATCGGGCGGCTGACCTTCACCCGCACCAAGGGTAAGAAGAATCGCACCGTGCCGGTGGCCGGCTGGTTACTGGCGCTGCTGCCCAAGCGCACCGGTCGCCTGTTCGGTGACTGCTACGCCGAGTTTGAGAAGGCGCTGCGCCGCGCTGGGATCACCTTGCCGACCGGCCAACGCACCCATGTGCTTCGCCACACCTTCGCCAGTCACTTCATGATGGGTGGTGGCAACATCCTGGTGCTGCAACGCATCCTCGGTCACACCGACATCAAAATGACCATGCGATACGCCCACTTCGCCCCGGACCACCTCGAGGATGCAGTCAAACTCAACCCGATCACCGCGCTGAAAGATGGCGGCAAAATGGCGGCAGCGCTCACCAGCGACACCCAATAAGCCACATCCATCCCCAAGCAAACCAGTGAAAACACGGCAACTCATTGATTCATAGCGGCTTGCGATGGTTTCAAAATCCGCCGTTGAAAGACGTGTCGGTTCGAGTCCGACCCCGGGCACCATATTACAGTTTCATGCCGTATCACGGCAGACCAGAAACCCGCATAGCGTAAGGCTTGCGGGTTTTTTGTTGTTTCTCGTCGTATCATAAAGCCTCATGACATCCCCCCATTATTGGGGGTATCTCTGGGGGTACAAATCCCAGCAGGGGTAAAAAGTACCCCCACCTGTCCGCTATCCCGCGCCATTCCTGGCCTGTGAGGTAGTGGCTTATACCCCCAGCGTCTGCCATGTACCCCCAAGTTAAAACGGGAGATACCCCCATGCCGCTATCTGATACCGCCGCCCGACAAGCCAAGTTCAATGGCAAACAGCAGAAGCTGTCTGATGAAAAGGGCCTTTTTTTGCTGATCACCTCGTCGGGGAAATACTGGCGCCTCAAGTTCCGCTTCGCTGGAAAGGAGAAGGTGCTGGCTCTGGGGGTCTACCCAGAGGTTTCCTTGAAAGAGGCAAGAGTTAAGCGTGAGGATGCCCGCAGGCAATTGGCGGAAGGTATCGACCCCAGTCTTGCCCGTAAGCAGAGCAAGGTGGCCAGCCGGCTCGCCAGCGAACACAGCTTTGAGGCCATAGCCAGGGAGTGGCACCAGAGTCAGTTAGCCCGCTGGAGCCCAGGTCATGCCAAGCGTGTGATCGAGTCTTTGGAAGTTGATGCCTTTCCCGATCTGGGGTTGGTGCCGGTTGCTGAGCTGACAGCGCCCATCATGTTGGATGCTCTGCGCAAGGTTGAGGCAAGGGGAGCCACCGAGACAGCTGGACGGGTACTGCAGCGGATCAGCTCTGTCATGCGTTACTCCATCCAGACCGGGCGGGCCAGCTACAATCCAGCCCAAGATCTGAAAGGGGCACTGAGGGCCACCAAGCAGGAACACCGGCCGGCGCTCCCGCGGGCTGAGCTGCCGGAGTTTTACCGGCGCTTGGCTGCTGAGCCATTGAACCCTGCAACCCGCCTAGCCTTCCACCTGCTGATGTTGACGATGACCCGCCCTGGTGAGGTTCGCTTTGCTCGTTGGGATGAGTTCGATATGGAGCGAGCCGAGTGGCGGATCCCGGCTGAGCGGATGAAGATGCGGGTACCCCATCTCGTGCCCCTTTCCCGACAGGCCCTTGCTGTGCTTGAGGAGCTGCGCCAGATAACCGGACACTGTGAGCTGCTGTTCCCGAGCGAGCGGAAGCTGACTGACCCCATGAGCGAGAACACCCTGAGTTATGCCATGGGACGAATGGGCTATAAGGGGATTGCCACCCCACACGGCTTCCGGGCGCTGGCATCCACCACACTCAACGAGGAGGGCTTTGATCCGGATGTCATCGAGCGCCAGCTTGCCCATGCTGAGCGCAATAAGGTGCGGGCGGCCTACCATAGGGCCGAGTACCTGGATGACCGCCGCAAGCTCTTGCAATGGCTTGCTGACTTCTATGAGTCACAACAGGGCGGCAATGTTCGTCCGGTGAACTTCCACAGAGCAGGGTAAGAGGTAGGAGGGGGTGACACGCTAAGCGACTGCTTGACTCGTTATCACACCAGCGTTAGGATTTCCCCATCATGGCCCATTCTCTCGAGATTGGGCCTTTTTCATATCCAAACCCGGCCATCGTGCCGGGTTTTTGCGTTGGAGGATCCCAAGTCAAAATCAGCCCTATTCATCATCAAATACTGCTTTATCCCTCTTAAGCCCGACCACTGTGTCGGGCTTTTTCATTTCAGGAGAACTCACATGACAATACCGGAAACAGGATTTATTCGAGAGGCACAACTGGTGACCACGGCCAGCAAGGTGGGCCCATTGCCGTTCAGCAAGTCAACGCTTTGGAGGATGGTTGGTGAAGGCAAGTTCCCGAAGCCAATTAAGCTGGGAACCCGGGTCACCGCCTGGCGATGTGAAGAGGTTCACGAGTGGATCAACGCTCAAGGCCAAGCTGCGTAAGGAGAGGACGATGCAAAAAGAAAAAGGCCGCACCGCGAACGGCACGACCCAGCTTGAGCAGGGTCAGCATATCACCAAGTATGAATTGGTCGCCACCCACCTGCTGGAGCAGGGAGCCCAAGGCGTCAGCGCCTTGTCTGGACTAGCTGGGCTCCATGACCTCAACTTGCGCAACAGCATCGGCCTACTCCGTCGAAACCACGGGGTAGCTATCACCGATGCGTTCTTTGAGCACCAGCATAGCGGCGGCGGGACCACTCGCTTCAAGCGCTATTGGCTGGCCGACCGTGAGCAAGCCCATAAGCTGGTGGCCCTGATCAACCACTGGCGACACCAGCGCCAGGCTGCCCTGCTGGCAGACGACTACGCCGCCATTCTGTGCGCTCGCACGCCGGCAGCCATTCCCCTTCCTCCCGCCGCTTAGTCCCGAGGTATGCATGAATGAACAATATGGGCTCACTGCCCAGGGCGAAGCCTTGCCCAAAAACAGCCATCCCTTGTCAGAATTGCTGCCACTCCATCAGCAAGATATCGGTGGAGAGCCGATTCAGGCCGTCAACGCACGTGAACTTCACGCCTTCCTCAAGGTGGGCCGTGACTTCTCCACCTGGGTACAGGAGCGGATCGGGGAGTATTGCTTTATCGAGGGAATGGATTACACCGTTGTTGAAACTTTGAGCTCCCCCAATTCGGGGAGCTCAAAAGCACGCCCGCAGCGAGTGAAGGAATACCATCTTGCGCTCGACATGGCCAAAGAGCTGGCAATGGTCGAACGCAACGATGAGGGAAGGCGGGCTCGCCACTACTTCATTGAGTGTGAGCGTCGCTTATCCATAGTGGCACCTGAGCAGCAAGCCGCCGCGGTGGCTCATTGGCAGGCACAGCGGGAGGTGACCAAGGACTACCATGGGTTGATGTGCCGTGCTCTGCAGCAGACCCGAACCCGCGCAGGTAAGGAAACCAAAGCTCACCACTACAGCAACGAATCAAACATGCTCAACCGGTTGGTGTTAGGGGTGGATGCCAAGGATTGGTCTGAACTGCATGGTGGTTGCCGGGAAGTACGCCAGCACATGGACTCTTATCAGCTCGAACAGATCGCCTACCTTGAACGCAGCAACGCCACCCTGATTGATGCAGGCATGCCATTTGCGGAGCGCAAAGCACGCCTCTCTAGCATGCTGGCTGCAAATGTTGAACGGGAGGGCCGGACATGATTTACCCTCCACTCTTGTCCCACAACGTCCAACGGAGTACGATTCCTCTTGCAGCGGCAAAATCCGCTGCCGAGATTGGCGTCTCGAAAAGTGTCTTGGAGCCGACCCACGCTCTTGCGTGGTTTTTTGTCGGTGCTCGTCCCTCATTTCTAGGGGCGCTGCTGGCTTATCTGGTCGGCAGTGCCTACCGTGTTATGGCGGCTCGGGCGAGGGCTCCGCAAGGAGCGCTGGATCCCAAGGTCTCCAGTTACGCCAACCTCGTCCGGGCTGTCACCAGAAGATTGGCGTCTATCTGTGGCAGCGACAATTTGCTGACCTTGGAGGCTGCCGTCATGGCTACTGTCCCCACCCCTGCTTTACCCAAAATCTTCACCTTCCTGATCCAGCGTCAACGAGCCTGTTGTCTGGCAGAGCTTCGTCGAATCCGCACTATCTCTGTCATCGCCAATACCGAGAACCAAGCCCGCGCTAACCTGCCTGGCTTGTCGCTGGTGTTTATGTCCCGCACCCCGAGCATGGGGGTGGCCGCATGACCCAGTCCACTCCATCCCGCCTAGAGGCACTGCTCGAGCAGTTTGCCGATGCCCTGGAACAAACCGATCTATGCCTCCAAGAGCGAGCGCAGTTCAGCGCTTTGCTTGATGCCCTGCGCGTTGAGGTTGGGCTCTGCCAGGAGGTGCTGGCATGACCTATTTCGCATGGGCCAACGGCAGCGAGCCGGCCACCTTCATTGGCCCCACTCACCCCCGTACCGGTAAACGTTCACAACAGGGCAGCCTGAGCGCCTTCCTGTGGCGAAGCGATCGGGACCGTTTCATTGCACAGACCAAGGGCGCCGCGGTGGCAGTCACCACCAAGGAGGCTCGAGAACTGAAAGCCGGTTTGGATGACCGGGCGTTCAAGGAACTGGTTGCTGTTCTGCTGGGAGGGACACGCCATGAGTAATCGACTGATAAACACCCTGAATGGCCGCATGTGGCGCGAGCTATCACGTAACCCACTGCGCCCCGCGGTACTGCGGGAACTCTTCAAGCGGGTGACCAAGGCCCAGAAACAATCGGACGAGCGCAATGCAACAGGGGGTTGCCATGACCGAGATAAATAAGCTGGTGGAGCAGTTAGCCCAGGCCTACCTGGCCACCCGGGGCAATGTGTTTACTCACCTGGGGATCCAGCTTCCCCTTGCTGCGGAGTCACTGACAATGGCCATTCATAACAACATCGTGGCCGCTCACCTCGAAAACGCCGGGGCGCAGCAGGGGCAGGCCGATGCCTTGTTGATGCTGCGGCACATGGTGGTGGACGGGACTTTGACCCCGCTGGGTGCCTTGGTGGTGGATCAGATGTATTGCGCCTTCTGCGCCGATGTTCACCAAATGCTGGAGGAGGGAAAGGACCCTATCGTTGAGCTGGCCCAGGAGAGCAAGCAGAGGGCTATGCAATGACAGCGATACACCAAGGGGCTGCAGGCCCCGGTCATCAAAGCAGCCCGCCATCCCGGGCCGGTGCCTTCCTCAAGTTTGCGGACCTGGACAATCTGCAGGTGGTCGTGATCCACACCGGTGAGCAAGCCAACAGGGATGCCGGCATCAGGGCTACCCTGCAGCGCGCACACAACGAGGCAGTGGTCACCGACAACCCGATTGACCCGGAAGTGGAGCCAGAGCAGGCGTTGTATGTGGGGCCCACTCAGTTGGATGAAGGCGCCAGGCTCTACAAGATGGCCGATCGGGATGCCACCAAGAAGGTCATCGTTCACCAGTTCGGCAACCTGGCTCCCGAGAAAGCCAAGCGGCTGATCGTGGCTCTGCGCAAGCAAGCCCCCAAGGCCGAGCTCTACCGCGGTAACCCTGGTCAGAATGCCGAGCCCTGGCAACTGGTGGAGGTGGTGGACTTCGAGCAGACACTGGCGGCAGACACTCAATCGGACGAGGCGCCTTGGTCAGACAATGTGGCCCAACTCCATCTGGTGAAAGGCAATCCAGAGGAAAGGCCAGAGCTGCCGGCAGGGTTCGAGGTTCGGGGCTCGCGCCTGTGCGCCCTGATGACAGTGGGTCGGGGTGAGGATGCCCGGCAAGAGTGGGTACCCATCGCCAGCCCCGTCCATGTACTTGCTGAGACCGCTGATGAGCAGGGCCGCGGCTACGGCCGCTTGTTGGAATGGCGCGACAGTGCCGGGCGGACGCGCCAATGGGCCATGCCGGTGCGCGCCCTGGTCCCACGCAACGGTGAAGAAGTGTTTGCCGCGCTGCTGGATGCGGGGTTGCCCTTCATCGAGCTAAGTCATAAGCGCAGGCTGTCGGCCTACCTGATGAGCTGCCAGCCCAAGCGGCGGATCACCTGTGTCGAGCGCACGGGGTGGCATGGGCATGCCTATGTGCTGCCCGGTGGGTCCATTGGGCCAGATGCTGAGGGGGTCATCCTGCAGACCGCCGGCTACACCGCCAGCGACTTTACCGAGCGCGGTACCCTGGCCGGCTGGCAACAGGGGGTTGCAGGGCTGGCTGTGGGCAACTCCCGCCTCTGCTTTGCGCTGTCACTCGCCTTCGCGGCTCCCTTGCTCTCCTTGGTAGGCATGGAGGGCGGTGGCTTCCACCTCAAGGGTGAGAGTACAGACGGCAAAACCACGGTGATGAAAGCGGCCGCCAGTGTCTATGGGGACCCGGATCGGTACTCCCAAACCTGGCGGGCCACCGGTAACGCCATCGAAGGGATTGCCAGCCGGCGCAATGATGCCCTCCTCTGCTTGGATGAATTGGGTGAGCTGGACGGCCGGGAAGCAGGACAGACCGCCTACATGCTGGCTAACGGCCAAGGCAAGGGCCGCAGTAAGCAGGATGGCGAGCTGAGAGAGCGCAAGGCCTGGCGGCTGCTGTTCCTTTCCACGGGTGAGCTGAGCCTTGAGGACCATGCCGCCAGTGCCGGGAAGAGCACCCAGGCCGGGATGGAGGTGCGGACAATCCAGATCCCCAGCGATACCGGGCACCATGGCGCCTTTGAGTGGCTGCATGGCATGGATGGAGGCCGCAGCTTTGCCGACACCCTGAAAGCCAACACAGAAGCACATCACGGCATCGCTTTTCGCACCTATGCCCATGCCCTGACTCAGACCATGGATGAGCAGAGAGAGCGGCTGAGGGCCGAGATTAAGCAATTGGCAGCCGAGCTGACTCCCAAGGGCGCGGGTAATCAGGTTGGCCGAGCTATCAACCGGTTTGCGCTGGTGGCCGCAGCCGGGGAGCTGGCCACCCGATTGGGGGTGACCGGCTGGCCAGAGGGGGAAGCCATCAGAGCGGTGAGGGTCTGCCTCAAGGCTTGGCTGGCAGAACGGGGGCACTTGGGCAACCAGGAGGACGCTGCCACCTTGATGCAGGTACGTGGATTTGTCTTTGCCCACCAGTTCACACGCTTTGCCGACTGGTTCGACTCTAGCCATCGTCCTGCCAACATGGTGGGCTTTCGCAAGGTGGAGTCGGATGGGGTGAGCTTCTTTGTGCTGCCCCAGGGCTGGCTTGAGATCACCAAGGGGCGAGATCCCAAGCGAGCGGCCATCTTGAGCCTTGAGGCTGGATATCTGCTGACAGGCAAAGACAAGAAGCGGCTCCAGCGACAGGTCAGATTGCCAGGCATGGGTAAGGGGATGAGGGTCTATGTGCTGGGTGAGCGAGTATTGGGTGATGAAGGGGATGGCTTGGAGGATGAATAACCTCAGCCAACAGGAACCAGAGGGCCACCGAGTGTGACCCTTGCCTTTTCTGCCTCATGCGCGCGCGTGAAAGAAGAAACAAAAATGGTGGCTACAGTGGCTACACCACAACAAAACACCTCTGTAGGCCTTATGTATCAAGGGATAGAGGTGTAGCCACTAGGCTGATTTTTAGTGGCTACACATTGGCTACAGTGGCTACAAAAGGGGGCTGTAGCCACCGAGTAAGAGGTGTGTAGCCACCTGTAGCCACCACCTTTTTGAGTAGTGGCTACACGACAAACCCAGAAATGGCGCGGCCTAGAGGGGAGTTGTAGCCGCGTAGCCACTGTAGCCACCGTTTTTTTCATACATAAAGAGTGCAGACAGCCGATCGAGATCACACTTTTACTGCAACAGGGGGTTGCCTTGAGATTGACCAACGAACAACGAGAGCTGGTGCTCGAACTGCGCCGCAACCACTCAATGAGGGAGGTGGCTGACATAGCCGGCCTGCCATTGGGTACCGTGAAGTCCATCATCAGCCGGTCGGGGCTGTTTGCCGATAACCCAAGGCACCGGGCCATGTTCACCCTGCCTCCACGGCAAAACTGCAGGGAGACCTTACCGGCGGCTCCTGAGCTGCCTCCCCAGCAGGTGGTGACAGGTGACAAGGAAATCGATGCCCTGCTATGGCTACGCCAGGTGATTGAGACTGGTGACCCGGGCCGCATTGAACAAGCCAAGGAGGCTGCATGCCGGATAACCACCCCACTCGATGAACTGGAAACGCGCTACGGTAAGTGGCTGGTGGCCAGTGCCGGGCATATCATGGCGGGCCTTGGCAGCATCGGCTTTGCCAACCTGGATGGCCTGGCAGAGCGTGCCATCGAACGACGAGCCAAGGAAGCTGAGGCGGTCGGGCGCTTCGGGAATGAACTGTGGGATGACACACCGGCGGAGGTATTTTGCCTGGAGAGCCTACGAACAGTTGAGCGAGTTGAATGGGACTACCCGCCGGAACAAGTGGCCGGTCGGTTCAAGGCGCTACCCGAACTGATGCCGCACACTTTGAGGGACTGCCTTCACGAGCTGGCCTACTGGAATGACCTTCACTACCTGCGAAAGGCCTGTGATACCAGTGGCGATTACGAGCACCGCATGGAGTCGTCTGCCCGAGACTGGTTCATCTTCGGCCTGCTGGCAGAGCTGCGGCCGCGGAACCGGGAAGAAGCCAAGGATACCCTTCGTTACCTGATGGTCAGCGATCGCCAAGATATGCCAGAGGCGGACCAGATCCTGGAGAACCTCGTCAGCTAGTGTGGGCCAGAAATGCCTGAGTGCCATATCGTCCCAAGGCGTCTCAATTCGTTTCCTTAATGAGTCCAAGATCAACCCAATCAGGCTGATTCTATGAGATGATTTCGACTAATACTGTCCCGTATACGGAAATCGCTCATGGCCGAGATCAACAAGACAACCCTTACCGAAGCCGACATCATCTCCAAATTCCTGCTGCCAGCAATCAAAGGTGCCGGATGGGATGACTTAACCCAGATCCGCCAAGAGGTGAAACTGCGGGATGGCAAAGTGGTGGTGCGCGGCCAGATGGCGGCCCGCAAAAAGGTCAAATCGGCCGATATTGTGCTCTACCACAAGATGGGCTTGCCACTGGCGGTGATCGAGGCCAAAGCCAACAAGCATGAGATTGGCAAGGGGATGCAACAGGGGTTGGATTATGCCCGCCTGCTGGATGTGCCGTTCGTGTTCGCCAGTAACGGCGATGGTTTTGTATTTCATGACAAGACCAATCTGACCAAGCTGGAATCCGAGATTGCGCTGGAGGATTTTCCCAGCCCGGGCCAGCTCTGGGACAAACTCTGCACCTGGAAGGGCTACACCCAAGCCCAGTTGCCAGTTATCAGCCAGGACTACTACTCGGATGGCAGTGGCAAATCCCCCCGCTACTACCAGCTGCAGGCCATCAACAAGACCGTAGAAGCAATATCGAGAGGTGAGGATCGGATATTGCTGGTGATGGCCACCGGCACTGGCAAGACCTACACCGCGTTCCAGATCATCTGGCGCTTGTGGAAGGCGGGAGCCAAAAAGCGCATCCTGTTTCTGGCAGATCGCAACATTTTGGTGGATCAGACCAAGATCAATGACTTTCAGCCCTTTGGCTCGGCCATGACCAAGGTGACGGGGCGGACTATCGATCCTGCCTTTGAGATTCACCTTGCCCTCTATCAGGCGCTCACCGGGCCGGAAGAAGCACAGAAAGCCTTCAAGCAGGTCTCCCCCGATTTCTTCGATCTTATCGTGGTGGATGAGTGTCACCGGGGCAGCGCCGCCGAAGATAGTGCCTGGCGCGAAATCCTCGAATACTTCTCATCGGCCACCCAGATTGGCCTTACCGCCACGCCCAAAGAGACCGAAACCGTCTCCAACACTGATTACTTCGGTGACCCTGTTTATACCTACTCCCTGAAAGAGGGGATCGAAGATGGTTTTCTTGCCCCCTACAAGGTAGTGCGGGTCGATATTGATGTGGATCTGCAGGGGTGGCGTCCAACCAAAGGGCAGTTGGACAAACAGGGCAACCTGATTGAAGACCGCATCTATGACCAGAAGGATTTCGACCGCACTCTGGTGATCGATGAGCGTACTCAGCTGGTGGCCGAGACCATCACTAACTACCTCAAGAAAACCGATCCGATGGCCAAAACCATCGTGTTCTGCAACGACATCGATCATGCCGACAGGATGCGACGGGCGCTGGTCAACCTCAATCCAGAACAGATGGCCAAGGACGAACGCTACGTGATGAAAATCACCGGCGATGATGACCTTGGCAAGGCCCAGCTAGACAACTTCATCAACCCGAAAAAGCCCTATCCGGTGATTGCCACCACCTCAGAGCTGATGAGCACAGGGGTGGATGCCAAGACCTGCAAGCTGGTGGTGTTAGACCAAACAATCAATAGCTTAACTAAGTTCAAACAGATTATCGGTCGTGGCACTCGTATCGACGACAAATACGGCAAGCTCTGGTTTACCATTCTCGACTTCAAGAAGGCGACAGAGCAGTTTGCCGACCCTCGTTTCGATGGTGATCCTGTACGGGTCATCGTTACTAAGCCGGAAGCAATCAATGACCCTGATGATGGCCTTAGTGACATCATCGATGGTGCAGACCCCTTACCAGAAGATGAGGGAGGGGATGGGAGTGAGTCCGGAATTGCTGGCGATACTGGGGAAGGAACCTATACCACTGGTAGCGCGAGTGATGGCCAGGGTGACCCGTTTGACCCAACAAGCGACCCTCAACCGGAAGTCCGCAAGTATTATGTCAACGGTGTCGCCGTCAACGTTATCGCCGAGCGGGTGCAGTACTACGATACCGATGGCAAGCTGGTGACCGAATCCTTCAAGGATTACACCAAGAAGACCCTGCTCAAGGAGTTTGCCACCCTGGATGCCTTCACCAAGCGCTGGCAATCAGCCGAACGCAAGCAAGCCATTATGGATGAGCTGGCACAAGTGGGTGTGCTGTGGGAGGTGTTACAAGAAGAAGTAGGCAGAGATCTCGACCCGTTCGACCTTATCTGCCATGTGGTATACGATCAGCCGCCGCTGACCCGCCGTGAGCGAGCGAACAACGTCAAAAAGCGCAACTACTTCACCAAGTACAACGACACAGCCCAGCAGGTGCTCACAAACCTGCTCGACAAGTATGCCGATCAGGGCGTGACCGAGATTGAGACCAAGGATGCGCTAAAAGTCGCCCCCTTTACCGAGTTGGGTCGCCCGTTGGAGCTAGCCAAGAAGGGCTTTGGTGGTCCCAAGCAGTTCGAGCAGGCCATCACCGAACTGGAGCAAGAAATTTATCGCGAGCAGCAGAGCGCCTGACGCCCTGGCTGCAGCAGAACCACCGTACGGCCATGGCAACCATGGCCGCTTGTTTTTATCGATAATCCTGACGCATTTGCAGAAAAGAGAACGCCATGTCATCCATCAGCTCAGTCATTAAATCCATTCAGGACATCATGCGCAAGGACGCCGGTATCGACGGCGATGCCCAGCGCCTTGGTCAGCTCTCCTGGCTGCTTTTTCTTAAAGTGTTCGACGCACAGGAAGAGGAGCTGGAGTTTGAGCAGGATAACTACCGCTGCCCCATCCCCGAGCGCTTCCTGTGGCGCAACTGGGCGGCAGATAGCGAAGGGCTGACCGGCGATGCCCTGCTCGCTTTCGTCAACGATGACTTGTTTGATAGCCTGAAAAACCAGCCTGCCAATATTGATCTAAACCCCCGCGGCTATGTGGTGAAAGAAGCGTTCTCTGATGCCTTCAACTACATGAAAAACGGCACCCTGCTCAAGCAGGTCATCAACAAGCTCAACGAGATCGACTTTACTGACAGCAGCGAGCGCCACCTGTTTGGCGACATCTACGAGCAGATCCTGCGCGACCTGCAAAGCGCCGGTAACGCAGGGGAGTTCTACACCCCCCGTGCCGTTACCCGCTTTATGGTCAACCGCATCGACCCCAAACTCGGCGAGCGGATCATGGACCCGGCCTGCGGCACCGGTGGTTTTCTTGCCTGCGCTTTCGATCATGTCAAAGAGCACTATGTCGAAACGTCGGCCGACCATCAGACCCTGCAGCAGCAGATCCTGGGGGTCGAGAAGAAACAGCTGCCGCACCTGCTCTGTACCACCAATATGCTGTTGCACGGCATCGAAGTACCGGTGCAAATTCGCCACGGCAACACCCTCGACAAACCGCTGTCTAGCTGGGATAGCGATATCGATGTGATCCTCACCAACCCGCCCTTTGGCGGTACCGAAGAGGATGGCATCGAACAGAACTTCCCCGCCGACCTGCGTACCCGTGAGACCGCCGATCTCTTCCTGCAGCTCATCATCGAAGTGCTGAAAAAGAACGGCCGTGCTGCCGTGGTACTGCCTGATGGCACCCTGTTTGGCGAAGGGGTCAAAACCAAGATCAAGCAACTGCTCACCAGCGAGTGCAACCTGCACACCATAGTGCGGCTGCCCAGCGGCGTCTTTGCCCCCTATACCGGCATCAAGACCAATATCCTCTTCTTCACCAAGGGCCAGCCCACCAAGGATGTTTGGTTCTACGAGCACCCCTATCCGGCCGGGGTGAAGAACTACAGCAAGACCAAGCCGATGAAGTTCGAGGAGTTTGAAGCCGAGATCTCCTGGTGGGGCGATGAGACGGACGGCTTTGCTGCCCGAATCGAGAACGAGCGGGCCTGGAAGGTCAGCATCGACGAGATTGCGGCCCGCAACTTCAACCTCGATATCAAAAACCCCCATGTGGTCGAGCAGATAAGCCACGATCCTGACGAACTGCTGGCGCGCTATGCCGCAGAGCAGGCCGGGATCCAGACCCTGCGTGACCAGCTTAAAACCATTCTTGGCGAAGCCTTGGGTAAGGACGCGGCCAAGCAAGGGGGGCAGGCATAATGGCGATCGAAAGTCTGATTACCGACCACCTGGATCTCTGGACTGCGGCGGTGCGCCCCAAAAGCAGCGCGGGGCGTGGCAGCAACAGCAAGCTGGAACTCACCGGCATTAAAAAGCTGCGCGAGCTGATCCTGGAGCTTGCCGTGCGCGGCAAACTGGTGCCACAAGACCCGAGCGATGAACCCGCCTCAGTCCTGCTGGAACGGATTGCCGCCGAAAAGTCGCAGCTGGTCAAAGAGGGGAAAATTAAAAAGCCAAAAGCCTTACCGGAGATTAGCGAGGAGGAGAAGTCATTTGAACTGCCGAGAACATGGAGTTGGGTACGGTTAAATGATATTACTGATTATAATGGGCGACCAAACATTGAACCCGATAATATCAAAGGTGACGTTTGGTTATTAGACTTGGAAGATATCGAGAAAGATACATCCAAACTTCTCTATCGCGCTTTTTATGAGGAAAGAGAGTCGAAGTCCAATAAGTCTACATTTAAATGTGGAGACGTTCTTTATGGTAAGCTTCGGCCCTATTTGAACAAGGTTATTATCGCTGACCTTGATGGTGTATGTACTACAGAAATTGTACCGATTGTACCAAGTGACGGATTACATCCTGCATATCTTAAATACTTACTTAAATCACCTGCATTTCAGAATTACGTTAATTCATTGATGTATGGTGTGAAAATGCCGAGATTGGGGACGGAAGATGCAATAAAAAGTGTCCATCCATTGCCCCCATTCGCAGAACAACACCGCATCGTTGCCAAAGTGGATGAGTTAATGGCCCTCTGTGACCAGTTGGAGCAGCGCAGCGAATCGCAGTTGGCGGCCCATCAGACGCTGGTAGAGACTCTGCTCACCACGCTGACTGACTCTGGCGATGCCGACACGCTGGCGCAAAACTGGGCGCGGCTAAGCACTCACTTCGATACCCTCTTTACCACAGAGGCTAGTATCGACGCCCTGAAACAGACCATCCTGCAACTGGCCGTGATGGGCAAGCTGGTGCCGCAAGATCCGAGCGATGAGCCCGCCTCCGCCCTGCTGGAGCGTATTGCGGCCGAAAAAGCGCAACTGGTCAAAGAGAAGAGGATTAAAAAAGAGAAACCGTTGCCTGCGATTGGCGAAGATGAGAAACCATTTGAATTGCCACAGGGATGGGAGTGGTGCCGCTTTGGAACTCTTGTAAACTTCCGAACTGAGCTGGTTAGATCAGATGAATTCCCAAACTTTGACCAAGTAGCACCAGATTCTATTGAAAAAGGAACTGGTAAGCTGATCAAGCGTAGGACTGTTCTTGAGTCTGGGGTTAAAGGTCCCAATAGCCGATTTTATGCAGGCCAAATATTATATTCAAAAATACGTCCTTCCTTGTCAAAAGTAATTATTGCTGATTTTGATGGGTTATGTAGCGCAGATATGTACCCTTTAGAGGCAATGATAAGCTCTGATTTCTTGCTCAAAGTTATCTTATCTGAGGTTTTTTTAGCGCAAGTTAGAGTTGTAGAAAACCGAATAAAAATGCCTAAATTAAATGTGGGTAGTTTATCTAATATTCTTGTACCAATATGTCCGGAATCGGAGATGAGCAAGATAACGTCAAAGCTGACGGATTTAGTTCTAGTTTGCGACCAACTTACATCCTGCTTACAGGTCAGCCAGCAGATCCAATCTAACTTGGCTAGTGCGTTCTTTCAGCATGCTCTGGAGGAGGGGGTCTAATGGGAGATGCTATCAGAGTAAAAGACGCGATTTTACCTCTACTTGAGAGTTTGCAGGTCTATCACCAATATCAACAAGAAAATACAATTTTGGATAGTGATGAGTATGGGTACTCCGTTTGTCTGCAACGAGAGGGCGAATATGATGGTGTATCAATCGCAAGGCCAAGCCTAGCGTTATTTCATGGGGATAGAGTATTGTATGAGCAAGAGTGCAAACGACTACGCAAAGAGCTTTTAGACGGGTTGCTCGCATCAGACTTATTTCCACGCAATAGAAATAACTATCAAGACCTGCTATCAGCAATTAAAGCAAATAAAATAACACCATTTATTGGTGCAGGTTCATCTATCAGTGCTGGTTGCCAAAGTTGGGGTTCATATCTAAGAAATAAAGCTAAGGAAGTTGGGCTATCTGAGCATGAGATTACTCCAATGCTGAGCAGTTCTCAATATGAAGAATTGTTAGATTTAATTATTACACAGCCAAAAGGCTCATCTTTTGATTTTTATTTTCAACAAGATTTCGAATACGCAGACCCAGAAAAATCTTTTTCGTGGCTACTCCCAGAGCTATTTACAGGCTGCGTAATAACTACCAATTTTGATAGGGTAATTGAGGAATGCTATGCGAAGCAAGGGGTTCAATTTAAAGAAAAGTGTGAAGGTTTGAACAACCCTAGCAATTTCATTAAGGCGATGACTAGGGGGGACCATTATTTATTGAAATTACATGGTAATTTTGATAGGCCTGACTTTAGAGTTTTTAAAAAATCAGAGTATCAAGCTGCTTATAGTAATCTGCATGGCGATGATGTAGATATGAAAAGCCCAATCCCAAAATTATTATCCCACATATATAGTAGCCATTCATTATTATTCTTAGGATGTAGCCTGTCTGTGGATCGTACGATTAAGGTCTTTGAGAATATCCTTAAAAATAAAGAACTAAAACCTAAGATAGCAGACCATTATGCAATTATAGAAAAACCAGATAATGAGCAAGAGTTCAACACCCTAGAAGTAATGTTGCAAAGTTGCAATATCAAGCCAATATGGTATGAGTTTGGTCATCACGTTAAGATTCCTGATATTTTGACAAGTGCGATAAATCAATTGAAATATGATGTATGATTATTAACTAGTAAAAGCACAGCCGGTAAACTCTGTCTATCTTAGAGGGGCTGTGATAGTGGATTATGTCCTCACTAAACTGCTTTCAGGGTATCAAATCACCGAGGTCGAGCCACGCACGACCTCAACCAAACAACAACCCCGGCGTAAGTTGCAAGCAACCAAGCTGCCGGGGTCATGTTGTGAGCAACAATAGAGAGTAGCTCCCCATCCAGTCAAACATTTTGCCCCGTTTTGTGACGGGTCAGCTGGTAGTCGAGTGGGTATTCAAGCAGGATCTCGAAGGCTTTTCTCCGTGGAAAGAGCCTGCCTGAAATATCGATATGACAAGGAGTTGAGATGCTACATGCCATTTTGCATGGCAAGGCCGGGCGAGTTGAACAAGGTAGCCAGTCTCTCCGTTGGCGTGAGCTGTTCAAGCGCAATGAAGACCTGCTCACGGCCACCTTCTTCGGCCGACTGCCTTATCTGTCTGATGATGCCTTCAAGGCGGTACTGGGTTGCCTGATAGGCTCAGAACAGGCCGGGCAGTTATCCCCCTTCGTAACCATAGACCTCTGGCCTCGCCTCACCGAATGGGAAGAACGCGGCTATGTCGAACCCGATGTAATCCTGTGCTTCGAGCATGAGTTGGTGATGGTCGAGGTCAAGCCTCCCTTTGGCGGTAGCCAGTACCACAACCAGTGGCAAGCACAGATGAGGGCACTGAACGCCGAGACGGAGTATCAGGGTTATGAACGGATCTATTTTGTCGCTCTCGGCAATACCCTGCCAACATCGTTAGCCATAGCGGCTGACCTCCGGCGCTTCGCTCGCATGACGCAATTGGAGTGGGCCGAAATTCGTCGCCTATTGCTAGATGAGAAGCTCTTCACTACCTGTCGGCAGGATGCTGCGATACGCCAAGACTGGCTCGAAGCATTCAGGTTATTCGGGATGTTACCAGCGGTACCAAGCTGGCAACCCCTGTTGGATTTCGCCAGCCCTTTGGATCTGGCCGCTGCCCATCAGCAGTTGTCATTGCTCACCCCAAAAGCCGTTCAGGATAACTGGACACCCTTATTGGAGTTCGCCAATGGTTTACATCTGGATCACAGTCTACTGGCGACCAACGTCCAATAAGTTGCTTTCATCATCACAGGCCGGATAAGGATTTATCGGATGATTCATGACATAACCCAGACCGAGCAGTTAGTCGAACAATTGAGACAAGCCCACCGCCTGGTGGCCGGTTTCTATCAGCGGATCTTGCCGTTGTTTGATCAGATAGCCCAAGAGTCTATTGATGCAACATTCTGGTATTGGAAACCCAGTGAGAATGGCCGCCCTTGTTCAGGCAGCTCCAGACCTTCCAGTTCCTGGGTATGGGACTACATCCCGCTGTTTGCCTCCACTCATGGTTACCGTACTTGGGATGGTGATAAGGCCCGTGCTGGTGATATGACTTTGGCACTGCGGCTCTATATTGATGACGCCTTCAAGAAGGGCTCATTTCAGAGAGGGAATAGCAAAGGCATGCCAGATCCCTTGGAGCTGAAAATGGGGAAGGCTGTAGTGGAGGTGAACCTGTTCCGCTGTACTCAGGATAGTGAGCTTCATTTCGATGAGCTGTGGAGCGACATTCCTTGGCCTGAGCCAACAGAACAGTGGACTACCGCAGCCCAGCACCAAGAGGTTGAGTATTGCGTGTGGCATGTGCCACTGGCTGAGCTGTTGGCCGACCCTGCAGTGGTTACTCGGTGGATCAAGAGCCGGTTGGGCTAAACTGCGGCCCCTTATGTAATGAGCCCAGAGGGTCAGATACGGCTGAAGTTCATCAGCCAGCACAATTGGGGAGGAATACTTCGGCCAAATTCAGCTATTCTCCCTGCCGTCACCTGGTGGGCTCTGTTCATGCGGCGCCATTCCCTGGCCATTTACTGTGCTCACCAGGTGGCCCTCTGAATCGGCAGTGTCGTGGGTTCCCTGATGCGGTCCATGCTCCACCGCTCCGATCGCGGTAACTCCGCACCTAACTCGACGGGGCTCCGTTACATCCGGTACCGCCACTGACCGCAAACTCCGCGCCTAAGCCGGCAGAAAGCCAAGGGGTGATGGAGCGCGTCAGCCACGGCAGGTGAAACAACATCCCACTGTTACCAGATGAACCATTCCTCCAGGGCAGGCCACTTGCCCCACTCACCACCTGCGCAATCCCCTCTGAACTGCGCACTACAAACTGCGCAAATTGCGCACTTCTCTGCGCACTGGATCTGCGCAAAAACGAAATGCAATGGACTGCGCAATTCTCATCGAGGCCTTATGTAGCAAGCCTTGGAGAGAAGGTTAGGGATTTGGATATTGCGCAATTGCGCAGAACTGTGCAAAACGAATTACATCGGCGCGAAGTAGAACACCGTGAGTATGAAACCTGTGAAGGGTGGGCATATAGGGAACTGACCTCTACCCAGAGGCTCTTGGTGTTGCCGATGATCTGACCCGACATTTCGGCAGGGCAGGCCGGTACGCCGGTGACCAAATCTAGGGGGCGTTTACCTGGATGGCCCGGCCCCTCACCGCACCATGTATAGGGGTAATTTCCCCGGGACAGTGAAGGGGCTTGCCCCTGAGATATCCCGCACTGATTCGAGGAGGCAGCAACCACTGCCACTGATGCGGGGGTATTTTTGGGGGTATAAGTAAAATTCACATCTGGAATTTTCCTTTAAAATCATTACAGTAAGTTCACGATTCGATAGAGACCCCGGCACCATTTAAATTCAAAAACAAAAGGCCATCCTCAGGGATGGCCTTTTGTTTTTCTGCTGCCTGACGTTCAGCCCCGCTGATGCCTAGCGCCATTTATCCCGATCCCCGGCAGGCAGATATGCCCTGAGGGGGCAGGAGGAATAACGGCTTGCCCTGCAGCCAGCACGAGAGGCTCTTGGTGGCGAGCCGTCGGGGGTTTGTTTATTGCTTTCCCCACGTGGGGCCGTTTATCCCTATCTTGGCCGTTCAAGCCTGCTGGCGTGGGTAGCAAGAGTAGCTTTCTCGCCCTTCTCCGTTGGTGTCGATCTTGTGCCTCCTTGGCGTTGAGTGTTCTTTCCTTCGTCGTATTCCCTCCCTGACCCTGATGGCCTTGTCCCATCTTGGTGCGCCTGTCTGTCGCTGCACAGCAGGAGTGCGTACACCTTCCTGTTTGTGAACCGAGTGCGCCAATATGGTGCGCCATCTGACAACTAGTAATGCAAATATATGAATATAAAGGATTATATTTTATGGCCTGCTTTATGCTTTAAAACAATCATGTCGCCATGATGATCCCTGCGGGGTCATGCCGAGGGTTGTGACAGGACAATACCGATTTGACGATGTGGGTTTGGGTGAATAGCCAAGTGCGACATTCATATCAGGAAATGGAACCGGCCAGGTGCCGGGACGACAAGGAGAGGGCTGTATGTTCAAGAGACTCGTAATGACTGGCCTGCTGGCGCTGACTGCCACCATGGCCGCCCCCGGTTGGGCGCAAGAGGTGGCCGCGCAGGCTGATGTGGTACAGGCGGCTGCCGTGACCATCAACAAGGGTGACAACACCTGGCTGATGGTGGCGGCCACCCTGGTGATCCTGATGTCCATCCCGGGCCTTGCCCTGTTCTACGGTGGCCTGGTGCGCGCCAAGAACATGCTGAGCGTGCTGATGCAGGTGTTTACCCTGTTCTGCCTCATCACTGTGCTGTGGGTTGTCTATGGCTACTCACTGGCCTTCACCGAAGGAGGCGCCTTCTACGGCTCGTTCGACAAGGTGTTGCTGATGGGGGTCACTCCTGAGTCTATTGGCGCCACCTTCAGCAAGGGGGTGGGGATCAGCGAGCTTATCTTCGTGGTGTTCCAGGGGGCCTTCGCGGCCATCACCTGCGGCCTCATCGTCGGTGGCTTCGCCGAGCGGATGAAGTTCTCCGCCGTGCTGCTGTTTGCGGTGATCTGGTTCACCTTCGCCTACATCCCGATGGCGCACATGGTGTGGTACTGGGCCGGTCCGGATGCCTACACCACTGCCGAGGCGGCCACTGCCGCGACGGCTACTGCCGGATACCTGTTCCAGCAGGGCGCTCTCGACTTTGCCGGCGGTACCGTGGTGCACATCAACGCGGCGGTCGCCGGTCTGGTCGGTGCCTTCATGGCCGGCAAACGGGTGGGCTACGGTCGTGATCCCATGACCCCCCACAGCCTGACCATGACCATGATAGGCGCAGCCCTGCTCTGGTTTGGCTGGTTCGGCTTCAACGCCGGCTCCGCGCTGGAAGCGAACGGTACCGCCGCCCTGGCGCTGATCAATACCTGGGTGGCACCGGCCGCGGCCGCACTGGCCTGGACCTTTGCCGAGTGGCTTATGAAGGGACGTCCCTCCCTGCTGGGCGCCGTCTCAGGTGCTGTCGCGGGTCTGGTTGCCATCACGCCGGCCGCCGGTTTCGTCGGGGTCGGTGGTGCCCTCATCATCGGCTTGCTGAGCGGTGTCGCCGGTCTGTGGGGGGTGCATGGTCTCAAGCGCTTGCTGGGGGCCGATGACAGCCTCGACGTATTCGGCCTGCACGGAGTGTGCGGGATCCTCGGTGCCGTGCTGACCGGTGTGTTCGCCAGCCCGGATCTGGGTGGCACCGGGGTCTGGGATTATGTGACCAATCAGGTGGCCGAGGGTTACTCCATCCTGGCGCAAGTGAAGATCCAGGTCATAGGTGTGCTGGTGACCGTGGCCTGGACTGCCCTAGTCTCTGCCGTGGCCTACAAGGCAGTGGATCTGCTGGTGGGTCTGCGCGTGAAGGAAGATGCCGAGCGAGAAGGGCTCGATGTCACCAGTCACGGTGAGAAAGCGTACAGTCTGTAAAAGCAGCGCTCCCGTTAACGAGTTTGCCGTCGGCCATGTCCGGCGGCTTTTTTATGGCTGCGGATCGGGCTGTATGCCAGTCCATGGTTTCCTGATGGCGGTCATTTTTACGTGGGCATGTAGCCGGATCTTCCCCCAGCTATTTCTTTTGCCGTGATGTTTTATGCCTGCAATTTGGGCGGGTTTCCGCTAAACTCTGCCACCCTTTATTCGGGGTAGCCGGGTTAGCCCTGTTTCCATCCTTTTATATATGCCTTCGGAGCCGCTCATGCCGTTAGTGGGACACCAACATCAGATCGATATTCTGGAACTGACCGACAAAGGGGATGGCAAGGGTCGCCTGTTCGATCGCCCCCTGTTTGTCGAGGGTCTGCTGCCCGGTGAGCAGGCGCTGGTTGAGCTGACCGAGGTCAAGCCGAACTATCTGCATGGCAAGCTGGTGGAGCTGACTCAACCTTCCGCCGACCGGGTGCCTGATTTTTGCCCCAACACCGAGTGTGGTGGTTGCCAGGTACGACCGCTGGCCTATCCGGCTCAGCTCAAGTTGAAGCAGGCTCTGGTGCAGAGCGCGCTGGATCAGGCTGGCTTGGCGACTCAGGTCAATCCGATCATCGGCATGGAAAGCCCCTTTGCCTATCGCAACAAGGCGCAGTATGCGGTGCGTGGCACCGAAGCCGGCGCCGAGATTGGCTTCTATCGCAAGCACTCCCACGATCTCATCACCGCCGATGACTGCGCGGTGCAGGACTCCCTGCACGTGGAGCTCAACGCCCGGGTCCGCAACTGGATGCGTGAGCACGACATCGCCGCTTATGACGAGGTCAACCATAGCGGTTGCGTGCGCAACCTGATGACCCGCAAGGGCTTCAAGAGTGGCGAGCTGATGGTGGTGTTGGTGACGCTGGGCGAAGCCCTGCCGTTCGAAGCAGAATTGTTGGCTGCCCTGGCGGACCTGCCTGTCACCACCCTGGTGCAGAACATCAATGACGAGCGCACCAACCGTATCCTGGGCGCGAGCAATCGGGTGCTGCTGGGTGAAGGGGTGATCCGCGACAAGATCCACGAACTCGAATTCGAGATCTCGCCGCTCTCCTTCTTCCAGAACAACCCGAGCCAGACCGATGTGCTCTACTCCAAGGCGCTCGAATACAGCGAGCTGACCGGCAGCGAGACGGTATTCGACATCTATTGCGGTATCGGCACCATCTCCCTGTTCCTGGCGGCCAAGGCGGCCAAGGTAGTCGGTATCGAATCGGTAGAGAGCGCGATTTCGGATGCCCGTCGCAACGCGGCCCTGAACGGCATCGAGCACACCGAATTCCACGTGGGCAAGGCCGAGCAGCTGATGCCCGAGTTGCACGCCCAGGGCGTGAGCGCCGATGTTGTGGTCATGGATCCGCCGCGCAAGGGCTGTGACAAGGCAGTGCTGCAGACCCTGGTGGCCATGGCACCGCGTCGCCTGGTCTATGTCTCCTGCAACCCGCAGACCCTGGCACGGGATCTGGCCTATCTGGTCAAGCAGGGCTTCGTGCTGGACGAGGTGCAGCCGGTGGATATGTTCCCCCATTCCATGCACGTAGAGGCCGTCGCCCGTCTGAGCCTGCCTGCCAAGGCATAAATTGAATTAGCCAGATGGCTCTGATAAAAACGACTCCAAATGGAGTCGTTTTTTTATGGCTGCGACAAGGTGGCGGGGAAGGAGCAAGCAGGGATGAGCATTCGTTTGGCAGGGGTGGAAGATGCCGCCGCACTGGATCACTTCTTCCAGCAACTGGACCGGGAAACCCGCTTCATGTTGTTCGAGGCGGGGGAGCGGCCATCGAATATCGAGGGGCAGCGTCAGCGCCTGGGCGCCATGCAGGGCAGTCAGAACCAGCGGATCTGGCTGCTGGAGCTGAGCCAGGAACTGCAGGGGTTCGCGGTGATGATAGGGGGCGGCCTGCAGCGCAACCGGCACTGTGCCCTGGTGGTGATGGGCCTGCGTCAGAGTGCACGGGGTCAGGGTTGGGGTGAGTGCTTGCTGAGAACCCTGATTGCGGCCGCGCCGGGGTGCGGCATCAGTCGGCTGGAGCTGGGCGTGATGGCGCACAACGAGGTGGCCCATGGCCTCTATCGCAAATGCGGCTTCGTTGACGAGGGGCTGCGCCAGCGAGCCTATCGGCTGGGTGATGATGAGGTGGACGAGATCAGCATGGGGTTGTTGTTGCCGTCGGGTCACTCATAACCGATCCTCTACGACGTGACGATGGGGTCGTCTGGGCAGGCAGTCTGCCTGCGTTGGTAATAAGGAGCAGAAGATGAAAAGCGTGTTGCTGAATTGGCTGGCCCGCTACGATGCCTGGTGCCAGGAGTGGGGACTTGTCCCGGAGAACCGGCGCTGCTGCGTACCGGTGCGCCGGGATGATGAGGAGTCCAAGCCGCCGGTAGTGGCAGAGGAGTCCTCATCTCTTACCGAAAATTGCGAGCCACGGCGCCGGTGACGCTGTTGTAATCGAAGCTGAGCCCGTCCGGATAGGCGGGGAAGCGACCGATGGAATCCCGCAATGTATAGCGGCAGTTGTCGTGACGCAGGTTGCCGGCGGTTTGATGGTCGGCCGGGATGAGTCGGGAGATATAGTCGCTGGCTGAGTCGGTGTGGAGCTCATCGGCGACGGTCTGGTCGGTGTTGAGCAGGCCGCTGAACAGACTCTCGCAATCGTCCCGGCTGCTGACCGAAATCTGATCGCTGTCGCCTCCCGGGAAGATGGTATCCGGCCCCTGACCCCCCTGATCCTCCATGGTCCCCGCCGGCCAACCGAGGCTGTTGATATCGAGATCCTGCTTGCCCATGCCGCTAAAGTTATAGAGTGCCAGCGGCTCTCCCTTCACCTTGACGGCCCAGCCCGCATGGGCCAGCTGGACTGCGCTGGAAAAACTGCCTGCCGTCGAGGAGACGCTGCTCTTGAGGGCATCGTCCTGGATATTGATGAAACGGGGTAGGGCGGTGACCGCCAGGATCCCCAGCACTATGATGACCAGCACCAGCTCTATCAGGGTAAAGCCGTGGGAAATGCGTTTTTGCATGGAATGAACCCATTAAGTACGACAAACAGGTAAGCGTGATATGCAACTGACAGACACCCATTGCCACCTCGATTTTCCGGTATTCGAATCCGATCTGGCGACGCGGCTGGCGCAGTGGCGCCAGTTGGGGGTGGGCGAGTATATCATCCCCGCCGTGGGAGAGGAAAACTGGACTCGCGTGATGGCGCTGGCCGCACAACATGCCGGTATCGCCTATGGCCTGGGCATTCATCCCTGGTATGTGAGTGCCCAGACGCCTGGGGTGCTCACCAGGTTGGAAGACCTGTTGGCGAGCCGGCCGCGCGGGCTGGTGGCCATCGGCGAATGCGGGCTGGATTTGCGCAGCCATGTGCCTCAGGAGGGTCAGGTCGCGCTGTTCGAGGCGCAGATCAAGCTGGCCATGAAGTTCGAGCTACCGCTCATCGTCCACTCGGTGCGCGCCAACGACAGCGTTGCCAAGATCTTGCGGCGGTTCAATCCGGCGCAGGGTGGCGTGATCCACGCCTTCAGCGGTTCGCTGAATCAGGCGGAAACGTTCTGGCGGTTGGGCTTCAGGCTGGGGATTGGCGGGGTCATCAGTTATGAGCGGGCCAACAAGACCCGAGAGGCGGTACGCGACATGCCGCTGGAGGCGTTGCTGCTGGAAACCGATGCTCCCGACATGCCACTGCAGGGGCTGCAAGGAGAGCCGAATTCTCCGGCCAACCTGCCTCTGATTGCGCAACTCCTAGCCGAGTTGCGTCAGCTGCCGCTCTCAGATGTTATTTCGGTGTTACATGAATCCACTCGGTGCACTTTCCCACTCATGAGTAGTGAAATTAACATCTGATTAACTGTTGCTATCGCGGTGATAAAAAATAGGAGGCATAAAAATCGTTTGCGGTCTAATTAAGCGATGTCCGGCCCATTTCAGGCTTATAAAATGTGACCAGCATTCTACTTTGTCGCACCGTAATTAGTATAATGCGCACCCTTGATTAACGGCTTTAAGATACAAAACGTTAACAAGCTGGAAGGTGCTACTAAGAGGAAGTATTAATAATGAATCTGATAATGGGTCTGGTAGGGATGGCAACACTCATCCTTATCGCGGTGCTGTTCTCCAGTAATCGCAAGGCAATCAAAGTGCGCACCGTGGGTGGTGCCTTTGCAATCCAGGCTGGTCTGGGCGCATTCGTGCTCTATGTCCCGGTTGGCCGAGATATTCTGGTGAGCGTTTCCGATGCCGTTTCCAGCGTCATCGGCTATGGCCAAAACGGTATCGAATTCCTGTTCGGTGGTCTGGTCAGCAACAAGATGTTTGAAGTGTTCGGTGGCGGTGGTTTTATCTTTGCCTTCCGCGTGCTGCCCGTCATCATCTTCTTCTCTTCCCTGATCGCGGTTCTCTATTACCTCGGTATCATGCAGTGGGTGATCAAGCTGCTGGGTGGTGGCCTGCAAAAGGTACTGGGTACTTCCCGTACCGAATCCCTGTCTGCGACTGCCAACATCTTCGTCGGTCAGACTGAAGCCCCGCTGGTGGTGCGTCCCTTCATCTCCAAGATGACCGACTCCGAGCTGTTTGCCGTCATGTGTGGTGGTCTGGCCTCCGTTGCCGGCTCCGTATTGGCCGGTTACGCCTCCATGGGCGTCAAGATGGAATACCTGATCGCTGCCTCCTTCATGGCGGCCCCGGGTGGTCTGCTGTTCGCCAAGCTGCTGGTACCGGAAACCGAGACCCCCAGCTATGACGAGAACTCTGCCGATGGCGAGCTGGACGACAAGCCGGCCAACGTGATCGATGCCGCCGCCGCCGGTGCCTCTGCCGGTCTGCAACTGGCCCTGAACGTGGGTGCCATGCTGCTGGCCTTCATCGGCCTGATTGCCATGATCAACGGCATCTTCGCCGGTGTGGGTGGCTGGTTCGGTTACCCGCAACTCTCCTTGGAACTGCTGCTGGGCTGGTTGTTCTCCCCGCTGGCCTTCCTGATTGGTGTACCTTGGAGCGAAGCCGTCGTGGCCGGTTCCTTCATCGGTCAGAAGCTGGTGGTGAACGAGTTCGTGGCTTACCTGAACTTCGCTCCTTACCTGAAAGATGAAGTGCTGATCAACGGCGTGGCCATGTCTGACCACACCAAGGCCATCATTTCCTTCGCCCTGTGCGGCTTCGCCAACCTGTCCTCCGTTGCCATCTTGCTGGGTGGTTTGGGCTCCATGGCACCGAACCGTCGCGGCACCATCGCCCGTTTCGGTCTGAAGGCCGTACTGGCTGGCTCTCTGTCCAACCTGATGTCTGCGACCATCGCAGGCTTCTTCCTGGCACTGACAGCCATGTAATATTTGCCTGACACACAGGTAAAGACGAACGCCACAGCGAAAAGCTGTGGCGTTCGCGTTTGGAGCGGTGACAACCGTTTTCCTTTCTAAACTAATAATAAAATGAGTCAAATCGGAGGTTATATGAATGAGGTGCTACTGGCGATTGCCGCCGGATTTATCGTCGGCGTGTTGTTTTCTTTCCTCAAATTGCCGATCCCGGCGCCCCCCGTGTTGTCCGGGGTGATGGGGATCGTCGGGGTCTATCTGGGGGGGATTGCCTACTCCTGGATCCTGACCCGTTTCTTCTCTTAGTAGCGTTCCAGTGCCGGATTTGCCAGATGTGAGGTACCTCTGAAATTGGCAAATCTGGCTTGCAAACACGGGGTATCTCGGCTGAAATAGGCGGTGCCAGCAGGGTGCTGGCATTGACTAATACCTGATTAAGTCAGGTGTTGGCGGTCAAATGGAATTGATTGGGAAGTCGGGTCAGCAGTTGTCGACCTTTCTCAAGTCTTCATGGAACCAAGTCCGCACTTTTGTAAGAAAGTGACAGGGCTCTTGCCTTATTTGCAGCCGTATTGCCTGTGCATTTGCGCTGTAATTCCATATCCCCTTTACCTGGGATCTTCTCTTGCCGATCCTGCGTGCTTCGGCGGAGACTGATCACTGGTATCCGGGACTTATCGAGACTTTGGAGACATAGAATGACTGATCTGAAACTGGCCGCCCAACGCGCCCTGAACCTGATGGACCTGACCACCCTGAACGATGACGACACCGATCAGAAGGTCATCGATCTGTGCCGCAAGGCCAAGTCCCCGGCCGGCCTCACCGCCGCCGTCTGCATCTATCCCCGTTTCATCCCCATTGCACGCAAGATCCTGCGCGAGATCGGCGCCGCCGACGTGCGCATCGCCACCGTGACCAACTTCCCCCACGGTAATGACGACATCGACATCGCCGTGGCCGAGACCCGCGCCGCCGTTGCTTACGGTGCCGATGAAGTGGATGTGGTCTTCCCGTACCGCGCCTTCATGGCTGGCAATGAACAGGTTGGCTTCGATCTGGTCAAAGCTTGTAAGGAAGCTTGCGGCACTCAAGCTCTGCTGAAGGTGATCATCGAGACCGGTGAGCTGAAAGAAGAAGCTCTGATCCGTCGCGCCTCCGAGATCAGCATCGATGCCGGTGCCGACTTCATCAAGACCTCCACCGGCAAGGTGCCGGTCAATGCGACCCCGGAAGCGGCCCGCATCATGATGGAAGTGATCAAGGCCAAGAACCCGAAAGTCGGCTTCAAGCCGGCCGGTGGCGTGAAGGATGCGGCGGTAGCCGGCCAGTACCTCGCCATGGCCGAAGAGATCCTGGGTAAAGACTGGGTCTCCCCGCGCACCTTCCGCTTCGGCGCTTCCAGCCTGCTGGCCAGCCTGCTGGCGACCCTGGGCCACGGCGACAAGCCGGCCAATACCAGCGGTTACTAAGCGGTGGCAGGGGACGGCATGCCGTCCCCTATTTCGGTCTGTGTTCGTGCATGACGCACGGAGGGAATGAAAGATGTTTTTGCCTCAAGAAATTATTCGCAAGAAGCGCAACGGTGAAGCGCTCAGTACCCAAGAGATTCAATTCTTCGTCCAGGGCATTACCAACAACAGTATCGGCGAAGGCCAGATCGCGGCACTCGCCATGGCGGTCTACTTCAAAGACATGACCATGGATGAGCGGGTCGCCCTGACCTGTGCCATGCGCGACTCCGGTATGGTGCTGAACTGGGATCACCTGAACCTCGGTGGCCCCATCGTAGACAAGCACTCCACCGGCGGTGTGGGTGATGTGGTCTCCCTGATGCTCGGCCCCATGGTCGCCGCCTGCGGCGGCTTCGTGCCGATGATCTCCGGTCGCGGCCTCGGCCACACCGGCGGTACCTTGGATAAGCTCGACGCCATCCCTGGCTACCAGACCTCGGTCGACAACGATCGTTTCCTGAAAGTGGTGAAAGAGGCGGGCGTGGCCATCATCGGCCAGACCGGCGATCTGGCCCCCGCCGACAAGCGCATCTACGCGGTGCGTGACATCACGGCCACCGTCGAATCCATCGCCATGATCACCGGCTCCATCCTCTCCAAGAAGCTCGCCTCAGGGCTTGAAGCGCTGGTGATGGACGTGAAAGTGGGTTCCGGTGCCTTCATGCCGACCTTCGAAGCCTCGGAAGAGTTGGCTAAAAGCATCGTCGCCGTGGCTAACGGCGCCGGCTGCCGTACCTCTGCTCTCTTGACCGACATGAACCAGGTGTTGGCCTCCAGTGCTGGCAACGCGGTAGAAGTGCGTGAAGCGGTGCGTTACCTGACCGGTGAATACCGCAACCCGCGCATCCACGAAGTCACCATGGCCCTGTGTGCCGAGATGCTGATCTCCGCCCATCTTGCCAGCGACGAGCACGATGCCCGTGCCAAGCTGCAAGCCGTGCTGGATAACGGCAAGGCGGCCGAGATCTTCGGTCGCATGGTCACTGGTCTGGGCGGTCCGAGCGACTTCATGGAGCGCTACGATCACCACCTGCTGAAGGCGGCCATCGTGCGTCCGGTGTATGCGTCCAGGAGCGGTTTCGTGACCGCCATGAACACCCGTGAACTGGGTCTGGCCGTGGTCGCCATGGGCGGCGGTCGCCGCGCTGCCGGTGACAAACTCGATTATGCGGTCGGTCTGACCGACTTTATCCGCCTGGGTCAAAACGTTGATGCTGACAAGCCGCTCGCGCTGATCCACGCTCAAACCGAAGAGCAATTCGCTCAGGCTGCCGGCATGGTGCAGGCGGCTGTCAGGATCGGTGACACTCAGCCCCAGGCTCTGCCTGAGGTTTACCGTCGCATCGGTCTGGCTGATTTGTAACAAGGGGAAGTCCCATGAAACGTACCTTTATTCTGATGATGGACTCTTTCGGTATTGGCGCTGCCGCCGATGCCGAGAAGTTCGGAGATGTGGGCGCCAACACCCTTGGCCATATCGCCAAGGCCTGCGCCGCCGATGAGATCGAAGGCCGTGGAGCCCTCCATCTACCAAACCTGAACAAGCTGGGTCTGGGCCATGCGGGTGAACAAGCCTCCGGCTACTTCCCGGCAGGCCTGAAGAAAGACATCGAGGTCATCGGTGCCTACGGCTTTGCCCAGGAACTCTCCTCCGGCAAGGACACCCCGTCCGGCCACTGGGAAATTGCTGGTGTGCCCGTGTTGTTCGAATGGGGTTACTTCCATGATCACCACAACAGCTTCCCACAGGAGCTGCTGGATGCCATCGTCGAGAAGGCGGGCTTGTCTGGCTATCTGGGCAACTGCCACGCCTCCGGTACCCAGGTGCTGGATGACCTTGGCGAAGAGCACATGCGGACCGGCAAGCCGATCCTCTACACCTCTGCCGACTCCGTGTTCCAGATCGCCTGCCACGAAGAGACCTACGGCCTCGAGAAGCTCTATGAGCTGTGCCACATAGTGCGCGAGCTGCTGGAGCCCTACAACATCGGCCGCGTCATCGCGCGTCCGTTCGTGGGCAGCGGCAAGGGCAACTTCAAGCGGACTGGCAACCGCCACGACTACTCAGTGCTGCCGCCGGCACCAACCGTGCTGGATTACATGAAAGACGCAGGTGGTCAGGTGGTCTCCATCGGCAAGATCGCCGACATCTATGCCAACCAGGGCATCACCAAGCAGGTGAAAGGCACCGGCCTGACCGAGCTGTGGGATCGCACCCTGGAAGAAGTGAAAGCCGCCGGTGACAACACCATCGTCTTTACCAACTTCGTCGACTTCGACTCCTCCTACGGCCACCGCCGTGACGTGAAGGGCTACGCCGATGCACTGGAGTACTTCGACTCCCGTCTGCCCGAGCTGTTCGAGATACTGCAAGATGGCGATGTGGTGGTGCTGACCGCCGACCACGGTTGCGATCCGACCTGGAGTGGTACCGATCACACCCGTGAATACATTCCTGTGCTGTTCTACGGCAAGCCGGTCAAGGCAGGCTCCGTCGGTCGTCGCGAGACTTTCGCCGACATCGGCCAGAGCATCGCCGCTTACCACGGTCTGCCCAAGTTGCAGTACGGCACCAGCTTCCTGTAATGCCGCATCGGGCAGTGCGGTGCCCCATGCACCGCCTACCCAAGTTGCACAGCAGGGCCCGGGTCCTGTAAGTTACCAGCCCACCGCCACGCGGTGGGCACCCCAATAAAGACAATAAAACTCAACCTAGTGTGAAGGAATTAAGAGAATGGCAACTCCTCATATCAATGCGAAAGATGGCGCCTTTGCTGACACAGTGCTGATGCCGGGCGACCCCCTGCGCGCTAAGTACATCGCCGAAACCTTCCTGGAGAACGTCGAGCAGGTGTGTGACGTGCGCAGCATGCTCGGTTTCACCGGCACCTACAAAGGCCGTCGCATCTCTGTCATGGGCCACGGCATGGGCATCCCGTCCTGCTCCATCTATGCCAAAGAGCTGATCACCGACTACGGTGTGAAAACCCTGATCCGCGTGGGCTCCTGTGGCGCCGTGCGTGAAGACGTGAAACTGCGTGACGTAGTGATCGGCATGGGTGCCTGCACCGATTCCAAGGTCAACCGTCTTCGCTTCAAGGATCACGACTTCGCCGCCATCGCCGATTTCGACCTGGTTGCCAATGCCGTGCAAGCCGCCAAGAACAAGGGTGTTGCCGTGCGCGTGGGTAACATCTTCTCTGCCGACCTGTTCTATACCCCGGATCCTTCCATGTTCGACGTCATGGAAAAATACGGCATCCTGGGTGTCGAGATGGAAGCCGCCGGTATCTACGGCGTGGCCGCAGAGTACGGTGCCAAGGCACTGACCATCTGCACCGTCTCCGATCACATCCGTACCGGTGAGCAGACTACCTCCGAAGAGCGTCAGCTGACCTTCAACGACATGATCGAAATCGCACTGGACTCCGTGCTGCTGGGCGACTGATCCCGCGGCTTCGGCTCCATGCAAAACGGCGACCTCGGGTCGCCGTTTTTTTATGGTCTCGATCGGCTGAACCAACGCGGGGCCGACTGGCCCCACATTACCTCCTGTGATCTCGATTACGCCGCTCTCGACCCATACTATTTGCTAAGACTCGATGGTAGATAAAGAGCCCTAATCACCCTCTTTACTGACCACCAGCGACCAGCTCTTATCGGGATCGAACAGCTGGATCGCCTCAACGGCCGTTGCCGTGTCGGCCCCTAGATCCTTTTGATAAACCCGCCCCTCGTGATTCACCATGAAGGTCATCACTCCACTGGCGGAATAATCGGCCGGCCAGGCGATCAGGGCGACACCGTCTCTTAATTGCCCGTCGACAAAGTACTCTTTCTTCCCTCCATTGGCAGCGGCTCCTTGGGCATACAAGATACGGTAGTAATAGCCATGATACGGGGTGCGTTGACCGACCACAGCTTTGTAGCCCTCTGCCGCGGCACTGACGACCTCCTCTCCGGCCGGGCTTGCTGGTTCCCCCTTGCCTACAGGCCAATAGAGTCCATTTTGTTGCCCTGCATCACTGCGCAGTTTTGCCGCAAAGATCCCCGCTGTTTGGCCATCATGCCCCATGGCAGCGTACTCTAGCTGTGCGTCGATGAAGCCACGGCACACCGCAATCGCCCCCAACTCATTTCGACCGATGCGGCGATAGACGATCTCTTTGGCACCTGCGGCACCATCGAGATACCACTTGCCATCTGAGGCCACGAGAGGGATTGGCAGTGGCCAATCAGACTCCCCCACGACCAGTATCATTTTATCCTTACCGTCGGCCACCAGTTGGTGCTTGCTCTTGAAGCTCGCGACGAAGGCGGCGCGATCATTGGCATCGGCCACCTCATCCCCCGAGGTGATGGCCTCCTCACTCTTTTCGCCGAGCAACTGCGTCAGTGCGGTGACATCGTTCTTCTCCAAGGCCGTGATCAGAGCCTGCACTGCCTCATCCGGGGTGGCGAAGGTTCGCGGTGCCATGGCGCTTGTATCGCTGGCGCAGACCAGGGCCAGCAGGGCCAAACCCCATGAGGGGGCCCAACTCCATTTCAACAAACGCTTCATTATCGCGTACTCCGTCTGGGTTGAGTGTTGCGCCCGGTATGCGCGCTCCTAGCCACACTTTCGCGCCCACGTTGGCTGGCGGCGCGCTCGGTTCTGCCCGTATTATGTACCCCTTGGAAGGCACTCCTTGAGGTTGAGGCCGAGGCCGCAGGTGCTCTGCGTGTTGCAGTCTGTGCCGTGCTCTTGTTGTGAGTGGCTCGTGGTTGGACATAGCCGCGATCACGGGCTCCAGCGGTCTGTGGCGTAATTTGCTGCCGCTTGACCTTGTCTCCGGCATAGTTGCCCTGGCGCGGCGTGCGTTGGGCCACATTCGCCTCCCTGTTCGCCTGTCTAGCGTCGCGCGTCGCCTTGGCACTTTCGCTGTTGAGTTGGCGGTTGGCTCCCGCATAGGTTCCCTTCGGCGCGGTGACGCGAGCTTCTCTGTTCACCTCATTGACAGCGCGCGGTGCGCCAGCGTATTCGCTTTTAGGCTGGCGATTGATCCCTGCATAACTCCCTTTCGGTGTGACATCCCGTTGGACAGCCCCTGCCGCGTTATTCAGCGAACGTTGTCCCAAGGTAGCCAGCTCAGGGCGGTTGGGGCGCGCCGCCGTGATGGGGCTGTTGGCTTGGCGCAGGTAGTTATTGGGGCCGCGTTCAAACTTGTTGAAGTAATCGTTCCCCTTGGCGTTGATATAAATATTGTTGTTAGAGCCCCGCTGATAGTTGACCGGACGGTTGTATCCGTTGGTGGGGCGAAAACCATTGCCATAGTTGGGGTTGTAACGATAGGGAGCGTAACCGCTGGGATAACCTGATCCCCACCGAGGGTAATAATAATCGCCCTCATCATCGTCGTTGAAGACCTCGTTGACCAACATGCCTGCGCCAAAGGCGAGCAAGCCCGTCAAGACCATATCACCGCGGTCGTATTCATCATCGTTGTCGTGATCGTCATGTTCCACCACTGTCGTGGTCGTTGCTGCAGGCACGGTCGTTGTCGTGGTTGCTGTGGTCACCGGCGCGGGGGCTGGCCCAGCAGCTGGCGGGCTATAGACGGCGCTTGGGTCGTATTGTGGGACGTAAACGACGTCAGGGTTGGCAGGCGCAATGGTGACGATCTGCTGATTGTTCTGCTCATCCTTGGCCACTTTCATCTGTTCTGAGTCTTTCAGGTTGCCCACCTCCATCGCTTGTTGACGCAGGCGCTGAACTGCTGCCAGTACGCCCGGCTCATCGGCCAGGAAGGCACTGCCCAGCTCCGTTGTCCAATCCATCTTCAAGCACATCATGTCCATGACGGTTGGGAAGTGCATCAGCGACATGGTCGGCGGCGTAAAGCCCAGCGGCGCAATGGCGGCGGTCAGCTCTTTCCCCTTGAGATTGGGGTGGGCGACCAGCCAGTTGCCGGCATCGAGCACCTCTTGCGGATTGGTGGCGCTGGCCAACACCTGAGACAATACCGCATCCGGGTAAAGCGCGACGGGCGCAAGCAGGGTTTCGAGCGCCTCTGGGGTATATTTCGATGCTGGTGCGTTAACGGGTTGCGTTTGTGGTGCGACCGCAGGGCTGGCAGCGCCGGTTGTGCTGGCAGCAGAGGCCACGCTGGGCTGAACATTTTGTGTGACGGCAGGCGGCTCCTCTCTGCAGGCAGCCAATACCGTGCTGAGGGCGATCACGGCCGCCAACACGCTACGGCGAAATAGGGGTTGCTTCATGCTCTTGCTTCCTTCTGCTGGAGTGGTTGATGCACCTCTTGCCCGATGATGTCCACGAATGTTGTATCTCATCGTATTCAATGCGGGTGTGTCATACCGAAAACATAAACCACGAATCGAGATCACACCCAAAACCGGCTGGAAAGGCGTAAAAAATTCGTTTTCTTCTGCCTCAAGCTACGCCCGAACACCGTAACCTGACCAAATCCGATGGGTAGACCTGAGAAGTGAAGGGCGATGGGATATGGTCTTCGGTGGGATTGAAATTCAATCAACTCACTTGGTGATGGAGAAGATCTACGCATAGCAAAGTTGAGTACTGATGCAGCGAAAATGGCGGGATAGGCTGGTCAAGAGGCTGCTGCATGAGGTGACCATAGGTCGTCACCTCGTTAACGAGCGCTTTAGCGACGACGGTGCCAAGCGTCTCGATAGTCATCTCGATCAGATACTCGAACAGTTGGGGGGAGTAGCAAGACCAACAGGTTTTGCGAACAGCGCCTTATTCTATGCCGGGGGGAGGGGCGTTCTCGCTGGGCGGCTGCGCCGGGTTTGTTCTCTTCTTGTGCTTGCGGACCCGCATGTAGTTGCGACGCACGCCATAGGAGATAAGCAGGCCTGCCAGCAGCATGATCAGCAGCATCAGCCGCTGTTTCTCCTGGCTAACCTTAAGGCGGGTGTCCTGAGTCGCCAGCAGTTTCTGCTCTTCCAGGGTGATGCGCAGGTAGCCGAGGGTCAGGTTCCCATCCTGGATCTCTTGTACGAACTGGATACGGCCCTTGCCTTGCTCCGGCAGCGACTTGTTGTCGGCCCCGATGGGCAGCAGGCTCTCCAGCGGAACGGCCTGATCCGACTGGGCGAGGGGGATGCCGCGGGCATCGTAGAGGGTGACATCGAGGATCTCCGGCTCGGCGGCCAGATCCTGGGCCAGTCGCTCCAGCTCGCTCTCCTTGTCTTCCTTGATCCAGCGCTTCATGTCACGGGCGGCATAGGCGACCAGCGCCTGAGCCCGATCGCGGGCCGCGCTGTGCAGCGCAGCCTGGCTCTCTCCCTGCATATGAATAAGCAGAGCCAGTACCCAGAGGCCGAGCAGGCAGCCAGCCACCAGGCTGATGACACGTTTGATGGGGAGATGACGCAAAGCGCTGAGCCTCGTGTGGTGAATGGATAAGGTGGCGGGATCTTGGCGCTTGCCTGTACAAAAAGCAATACGCTACTCTGGGCCAGCATGATGAACCCATGATCCCCAAGGAAGGTGTCACCTCTATGTTGTTGTCCCAGCTCCCCCCCTCCCTGTCCGACTGGCCCGCGGCCCTGTGCGGCGCACCCTGCTGGCAGCTAACTCCAGAAGCCCTGCTGCCCGCTACCCAGTCTCATGATACTGCCTGGGTGGTGTTGTTTGGCAAGACGCTCGGTGCCTGTCATCTGCACCGTCTGGCGACCCTGCTGGCCAGCCAGGGGGGCGATGCGAGCCTCTACCCCACGGGGGAGCAGGCCGGTATTCCGGTGCTGCTGCTCGGTACGGATCGTTTCTCGCCCGCGCTGGTACAAGCCCTCAAGGCGCAAGAGTGGGACATCGATGTCTGCCATCTGCCTGCCTTGCCCAGCTTGAGCGAGCCGGGCCTGTTGGTGATGGACATGGACTCCACCGCCATCCAGATCGAGTGCATCGACGAGATAGCCCGTCTGGCTGGCGTGGGGGAACAGGTCTCTGCGGTGACCGCGGCCGCCATGCAGGGCAAGCTGGAATTTGCCGACAGCCTGCGCAGCCGGGTCGCCCTGCTGGAGGGGGCACCCGTCGCCATCCTCGATGAGGTGGCGGCCAACATGCCCTGGATGCCGGGCCTGCAGCTGATGGTCGAAACCCTCAGGCAGGCAGGTTGGAAGGTGGCGATTGCCTCGGGTGGTTTTACCCGTTTCGCCGGCGAGTTGCAGCAGGCGCTGGGGCTGGATGCCATCTTCGCCAATGAGTTGATGACCGAGGATGGCCGCCTGACCGGACAGGTGAGCGGCCGCATCGTGGATGCCGCCGTCAAGGCCGAGGTGTTGCAGCAGCTGGCGGTAGAGCATGGCATCCGCCTCGCTCAGACGGTGGCGGTCGGAGATGGGGCCAACGATCTCAAGATGATGGCCGTGGCTGGGCTCGGCATCGCCATCCACGCCAAACCGCTGGTGCGCGCCCAGGCGGCCGCCACCCTCAATCATCATGATCTGGAAGGGGTGCTCTGTCTGCTCGGCGCTCTCTCTTGCCGCGAACGGCGCTGGCACTGAACAAGGGTCAAGGAGGACCTGTTATCAAGATGGAACTGTTACAACAATCCCTGTTTATTCCCTGCGGCGAACATCAACTGCATGTGCGGCACATTCAACCCCGAGTGGCGGTGCATGCCGAGCCCATCCTGATGGTGCATGGCGCCATCGAGAACGGCCGTATCTTCTATACCGAGTCGGGCAAGGGGCTGGCCTGTTATCTGGCCCGACACGGTTATCAGGTCTATGTGGCGGATCTGCGGGGTCGGGGGCTGAGTACCCCGGCCATCGCCGAGCAAGCCGGACATGGCCAGCATGAGCTCATCACAGAAGATGTGCCCGCGCTGCAACACTGGGTCGCGGCCCGTCACACGGGGGCCAGGGTGCACTGGATGGCGCACTCCTGGGGTGGGGTGCTCATGGCATCGACCCTGGCTCGCTTCCCCGAGCTTGCCGACCAGATCGCCAGTCTGGTGTTTTTTGGCACCAAGCGGGGTGTCTCGGTGCAAAATCCGGAACGCTGGTTGAAGGTGGATCTGGTCTGGAACCGGCTGGCGCCCTGGCTGGCGCGCAACAGTGGCTTTTTGGCGGCGCGCAAGCTGAAGATGGGGGCAGATGATGAACCCCTGCGCTACCTGCAAGAGACGATCCCCTGGGTGAAATGCGGCCCCTGGCAGGATCCCCACGATGGCTTTGCCTATGACGAGGCGGCGACTCGGGTGCAGTGGCCGCCACTCTGGATGATCTCGGCCAAGGCCGACAAGGTGTTGGGTCACCCCATCGATGTGCGCCGTTTCAGCACCGAGATGGGATCTGTCGCCCGCCATACCCGGCTCGGGCTGGATAATGGCAACCGGCTCGATTATGACCACATCAACATGCTGACGGCCCCCCAGGCCCAGGAGGATCATTTCCCGCAGATCCTCGCCTGGCTGAGTGACCCGCAGGCGGCCTGAGTTCAGCTGGCATCAGACAACCAACCGCAATAGAAAGGGCAGCCCACCAGGGCTGCCCTTTCTGCTTAGTGAACCGTCTGCTGATTGTGTCACCTGCTGATGGTGCCGCGGTGGGCGGTCAACTCGTGGGCGGTGTGATACCGAACCGGAACAGGGTGGCCAGTGTGGTGTCGGTCAGCTCACCCACTCCCATCACACTCCACAGCTCCTCTTCCAGCTTCTTGGCCTTGTGAATGGCGAACTTAGCGATGTAGTCCAGCTCATTGGCGATGAAGCTGGTATCGGGGCGGCCGGTGCGGGAGATACCAACCAGTACCGAATAGAACTCTCCCTGCTGCAGGGCCAGCTCGACGAAGCGGCGTTTATCTTCGGGTGACGGGAAGCTGCTGGCCAGCCGACTGCGAAACAGCGGGGCTCCGCCCTGAGAGTGCAGGCTGGCGATATACACCTCCTCCTCTTTTGGCTTGTCCTCCCGCTCGATGGCGCGCAAGGGGTTGAGCAGCAGGGTCTTGATCAATCCCCCCTGGAAAAATGGGTAGAGGTTGGCCAGCTCTTCGTGTTCGGCGCAGGCGTGCAGCAGACGCGAGAGGCTGCGTGGCCGGGGGGCAAGTCCCACGGCGGCAGGTCTGGGCGCCGCCTTGAGCTTGTTGATGTAGACCGGCGTGTTGAAGATGTGATGGGTGAAGATGTTGCGCAGTGCCCGTGCCATGCCGCGGTAGCGTCTGTGCTCCTTGGTGGTCTTGAGCTTGTTCTGGTTGCTCTCGATCAGCAGGCTGAAGAATTGATGGCCGATATGACGGCCAGGCTCTCCTTCGATACACAGATGCAGCACGGTACGGCTCAGGTTGAGACTGACCAGCCGGTAGGACAAGCGCTGCAGATCCATACTCTTGGCCAGATCCTGCAGTCGGGGCAGGGCGACTGTGATGATCTCTCCCTTCTCCCCCTCAAGCGGCTCCTCCAGCTCAATCTGCATGCCATGGGCAGAGATGTCGCGGGTCCAGCCAATCCAGGCGCGTCCCTTGTGGTGGATCACGACCGCAGTCTTGTGGCTGTAGCGTGCCTCTTTGCGCAATTGCACGTAGTGCAGCGTCTCTATCTCGAAGGGCGTGGCACCGATGTCGTGGCCGAAGCGCTGCAGATCGTTGGCGTTGTGGGGCAAGTTGGCATCAAAGCGGAACTCGTCGCGCTGGTTGTCGAGCCCGACCTCCTGCAACAGGCCGACATAGCCTATCTGCTGAAGCCGCTCGCGCAGCAGCATGTCTTGTAACTGGTGCGCCTCTCCTGCCTGCTGGCTATCGAGATCGGCCTCGTGCAGCGTGCAGGCCTCCAGGCTGAACTTGTAGACTCGCCAGCTGGGGCGGCGTGCCCCGACCTGAAAGAACAGGGAGGTCAGGCCGCTTTGCAGCAGCTCTTCCCGGGTAGCGGAGAAGAAGTAGAGATGGCTGCGCACCGAATGGGTGAAGCTGTAAATCAGGGTCTCGCGCAGTCCGCCCCCAGTTGGCACTAGGGAGTGCATGCGCGGCGCCGTGAAGAGGCTGGCGAGCATGTCGCGGTTCTTGGCATCACGCCAATACTCGAGCAGGTGCTGGTTATTCTCGGTGCGCAGGGCTATCTCCAGCGCGGGGCTGTCTCCCTTGCCGAAGTAGAGTGGCATGCCGGTCATGCGTGGCAGGTAGAACTGCTCGTACCCCTTGATGATGGCCGCCGACAACAGGTAATCGACACTGACTCTATAGCGGCTGCGGTTGTGCTCGATGAACTCGCCAAGGAAGTTGTCAAAGCTCGGGTGCTCGCCACTTTTCACTAGTCGCAGCCAGAATTTGCCCTCCTTGTGCTCTTCCCCGAGGATCTGATAGCTGATCGGCTGGCGCAAGATGGGATTGGCATGCTCCCGCTCCAGCCCGGTGAAGAGGACATCGAGCTGATCGCCGGTCTGGTAGTCGGGCAGATAGGGCACCGAGACCCGGATCCCGCCAAGGGAGATATCCGAACTCTTGGCGAGCAGCTTCTCGCCGTTAGCCAGTCTGAGCAGCATGGGGGAGCTGAAATGCATCCGCTCCTCTTGCCGGCCATAGTGGCTGGCAAAGGGGATGGCGCTGACATCGAAGGGGCGAAACGGGCTGACCGGCAGGGACAGGATCTCGCCCCGGCCCTGATGGTACTTGTACCAGCCGTGTAGTGCCTCGTAAACCCCCAGGGTGTAGCTGTCGCGGTAGAGATAGCATTGGGACTGGAACAGCTCGATAGCCTCGGCAGGCATGAAATGGGTGACCCCCTCGAACTCGTGTACCAGGCAGAGCTCGCTCAATTCATTGCGCATGTCGATCACCCGCCGGCAGGGACTGCACTTGCGTTTGATCTCCATCTTGAGCAGGAATCGGCTGTTGTTGTTCTCGTTTTGGGTCAGGCGGTTGAAGAGCTCATCAAAATCCTTTTCTCTGAGCAGGGGGACGAGTTGTTCTATCAGGTGTAGTGGTTGTTCTGAATCCATGTATTCCTGCCGCGGAAAGTCACTTTTCCGATTCTGGGTTTGATCTGTCGGTCGCAAACAAGTATATCAAGCAGGAAATCATCCTGTCCCCGAGTTATCCATGGCCAAAAACAAAACCGCCTATGTTTGTACCGAATGTGGAGCCGACTTCACCCGCTGGCAAGGTCAGTGCGGCGAGTGCAAGGAGTGGAACACCATCACCGAGGTCCGGCTTGGGGTCACGACCCCTGGCAAGAGCGCCCGTTACACCGGTTATGCCGGTGCCATCGGCAGCCAGGTACAGACCTTGGCGGAGGTCGCCACCACCGAGATCCCCCGGTTCGGTTCGGGTTTCAAGGAGCTGGATCGGGTATTGGGCGGCGGCGTGGTGCCGGGCTCGGCCATCCTGATTGGCGGCAATCCGGGGGCGGGCAAGTCGACCCTGCTGCTGCAGACCATGTGTGGTCTGGCCGAGCGAATGAAGACCCTCTACGTGACCGGGGAAGAATCCCTGCAGCAGGTGGCGATGCGTGCCAGCCGGCTGGGGTTGCCGACCGACAAGCTTCGGATGTTGTCCGAGACCAGCGTCGAGCAGATCTGCATCATCGCCCAGCAAGAGCAGCCACAGATCATGGTCATCGACTCGATTCAGGTGATGCACGTGGCGGATGTGCAGTCCTCCCCCGGCTCCGTCTCCCAGGTGCGCGAATCGGCTGCGCTGCTCACTCGCTACGCCAAGCAGAACCACGTCGCCATCTTCATGGTGGGCCACGTCACCAAGGACGGCACCCTGGCAGGCCCCAAGGTGCTGGAGCACTGCGTCGACTGCTCCGTGCTGCTGGATGGTGCCCATGACTCGCGTTTTCGCACCCTGCGCTCCCACAAGAACCGCTTCGGGGCGGTCAACGAGCTTGGCGTGTTCGCCATGACCGGGCAGGGCATGAAGGAGGTGAGCAATCCCTCCGCCATCTTCCTGAGCCGGGGCGAGGAGCAGGCACCGGGATCCATCGTCGTGGTTATCTGGGAAGGGACCCGGCCGCTGCTGGTGGAGTTGCAGGCGCTGGTGGATTACTCCCAGGTTTCCAACCCGCGGCGGGTGGCGGTGGGCATGGATCACAACCGCCTCGCCATGTTGCTGGCGGTACTGCACCGCCACGGTGGCCTGCAGATGGCGGATCAGGATGTCTTCATCAACGTGGTTGGTGGGGTCAAGGTCGAAGAGACCAGCGCGGATCTCGCGCTGCTGCTGGCGATGGTCTCCAGCTTCCGGGATCAGGCCCTGCCCAAGGATCTGGTGGTATTTGGCGAAGTGGGGCTGTCTGGCGAGATCCGGCCAGTGCCATCTGGTCAGGAGCGCTTGCAGGAAGCGGCCAAGCATGGCTTCCGCCGTGCGATCGTTCCTCACGCCAATGCGCCAAAGCACCCCATCGAAGGCATGGAAGTGGTGCCGGTGAAGAAACTGTCAGAGGCCCTTGAGGCGCTGTAGCAGGCAGCAAAAAGGAGCGCATTGGCGCTCCTTTTTCGTTGTGGCACTCAGGCTCAAGGTTGAGCGTGATCCTGATGTTCTTGTAGCAGTTGCTCCAGCTCTCGGTACAACAGCTGCTCTTCCCCTACGTTCAGCTCGATCATCCGCTTGAGGTGGCTGGCGCTGTCGATGTCAATGTGGTGGCAGTAGAACCCCAGCTTCTTGCTGGCCTCGTGGGTCAGCTCTACCTGCATCCTGATGACGATGTCACTGCCGCCAAGCACAAAGCTGAGCTCGTATTCCCGATCGTCGCTGCCAGACCAGGCATCGGGTCTGAGCACCAGGGCACCTTGCAGGGAGACGTCGATGAGTTGGGTCTGCCATTGCTGTACGCCTTGCACCAGCTTGGCAGCCGTCAAATAGAAGATCCTGGTAAAGTGGCGGCGCTCGGGCATGCTCATCTCCGGTCTGCGTTCGAATGCAGTGCTAACAAGTCATGCCCCAAAGTGTAATCCAGCTTGTTCATCAGGATCTTGCGTTGGATCCGGTATTGGAGATCAGACCTGGGGGTGGCTGAGCGATTCGACTACCTGCAGCGCCTTGACCAGTCGATCTTCCTGTTTGAACCTGTCTTCCAGTACCGGCCCCAGCTGGTTCAGATCGTCATCGAGCTGCAATAGTTGCGCCTCGTCGGCATTGCTGTACTTGTCGTTGAACTCCAGGGCAAATTCGGTGCCGGCCCGGATATGGGGATAGATGCGCTTGGCCAGCTCCAGTGTGTCACCGCTGGCTTGTTCAAAAGCGGTCACCACGTGGTTGTAGATCTCGAAGTGACCGGCACTGACGTAGTCGACCAGCTGTTCGCAGAAGCGCTGCAACTCGACGTGACTCGGGAGGGAGCGTTGCTTTGAGCGGGCAGGCATGAGCCCGGCCAGTCGCATGTACTCGACCAGCAACGCCTGCCTGGCATCCAGCCAGTCATCAATTGCTCGGTGCTTTCCTGCCAATGCGCGCTTGGTTTTTTCCAGTTCAGTTAACATAGTCCCTCCGTGGGCATGGGCATGCGGCGCTATGGCTGCAGCCTCCGGTCATTCTCATCGACTGACGACACCTCCCTATAACTAGGGAAAATACTGTTGACCGTCAATAGGAGTGTGGGGATATTGTTACATCAGATGGGGGTTTGCATACAAGTCCCCATCATTTGCTCGCCACTTCCGGGTCATGAATGACGACGAAGGGGTGATATATGTGACTATTTCCGCAGATCTTGATGAAAACCCCAGCATTCAAGCCAATCCGGCTGATAAAGCCTTTGCCTGAGTGTTTTTTTTTGAATAGAGTGGCCCGGTGCTAAATGCCCGATCATAAAGGAAATGTTATGAACAAAGCTCAACTTGTCGATGCAATTGCCGCCAAAGCTGACCTGAGCAAAGCTCAGGCCAAAGTGGCTCTGGAAGAGATCATCAATGGTATTACCCAGAGCCTGAAAGAGGGCGATGCCGTTCAGTTGGTGGGTTTTGGTACCTTCAAGGTAAACCATCGTGCAGGCCGCACCGGCCGCAACCCGCAAACTGGTAAAGAGATCCAGATTGCAGCCGCCAATGTGCCGTCCTTTGTGGCAGGCAAGGCGCTGAAAGACGCCGTCAAGTAATCGCGTAAAGTTATCGAATGAAACCCGGCTAATGCCGGGTTTTTTGTTGCCATCGTCAGCATAATTTGTTTCAGATACACTCAGGATATGGCATGCGCTGTAGTGAGGTGGATGATGGAACAGAAGAATGCCATTCGGCAGGTGGCCGTGCCTTGGGCACCGTCCCGCCAACTTCCCCCCGGCCTGGTCGTGGCCGAGTTGCATCAGGATATCTGGGGCGATAGCCTGGTGGTCATGCTGGGCCGCGCACGCAGCATCGATCTGCCGCCGCAGCCGCTGTGCCGGGTCAGTTTCCGCCACATCTTCGCGGTGCGCGTGATGGAAGACTGCGATCTGGCGGAGGGGCGCGACAGTCATACCATCGAGGAGCAGATCCAGCTGATCACCCCGTCCCGCTTCGCCAGCTGGTTCCATCAGGAATCCGATGGCCTGCATCTGGACGAGGATCTGCAGCACTATCGCATCTCGACCTGGGATTACTGCGCCGACGTGCTGACCTCGTCGCCCCCCGAGCTGCAGTTCGTGGAGCTGAGCGAGTAGCCCGAGCGACGTCAGCCGTATATCAAAAAGCCGGAACATGGTTCCGGCTTTTTGCATCTTGCTACGGCGTCACGACGGAGCATTAGCCCAGCAGTTGATCCTTGTGCAGCCCCAGTACGACCACGAGCCCGAGCAGGTAGAAGGCGCTGAGCTTGATGCCGAGGATGGCGAGCAGGCCGGCGCAGAGGCGAACGATCGCCTTGTGCAGCCAGGAGCCGGTGAAGCGATACATGGCTTATTCCACCGTCTCGGGTTGGGCGAACTCCGGCACCTTGGCCATGGCATCCAGCACCACCTGGATGCCGGCACCCTGCTTGCAGGCGTTCTCGCTCAGGTGACGACGCCAGGCGCGGGCGCCCTGCATGTTCTGGAACAGGCCCAGCATGTGGCGGGTCATGTGGGAGAGGTAGTTGCCCTTGGCCAGCTCCTGCTCCATGTAAGGCAGCATCATCCGCACCACCTCGTGGCGGCTCGGCAGATCCCGATTCTGCCCGAACAGCAGGTTGTCCACCTGCGCCAGCAGGTAAGGGTTCTGGTAGGCCTCGCGGCCCATCATGACCCCATCCACATGCTGCAGATGTTCGAGGGTCTGCTCCAGACTGGTCACGCCGCCGTTGAGGGCAATGGTCAGATTGGCATAGTCCTGCTTGACCCGATAGACGCGCGGGTAGTCCAGCGGCGGGATCTCGCGGTTCTCACGGGGGCTCAGGCCGCTCAGCCAGGCCTTGCGGGCGTGGACGATGAAGGTCTCGCAACCGGCGTCGCGCACCTGCTCGATGAAGGCTTGCAAGAATTCGTAGGAGTCCTGCTCGTCGATGCCGATGCGGGTCTTGACCGTCACAGGGATGTCGACCACGTCGCGCATCGCCTTGACGCAATCGGCGACCAGGGCGGGCTCTCCCATCAGGCAGGCGCCGAAACGGCCGTTCTGGACCCGATCGGACGGGCAGCCCACGTTCAGGTTGATCTCGTCATAGCCGCGCTCTTCGGCGAGCTTGGCGCAGCGGGCCAGATCCACCGGGTTGCTGCCACCCAGCTGCAGGGAGATCGGGTGCTCCTGCTCGCTGTAGCCCAGATAATCGCCTTTACCGTGGATGATGGCGCCGGTGGTAACCATCTCGGTATAAAGCAGCGTCTGACGAGTCATCAGCCGATGAAAATAGCGGCAATGCCGATCGGTCCAGTCCAGCATGGGGGCGATGGAGAACCGCTGGGCACTCGGGGTACCCTGATATTGTGGGGTGAGCCGAGCGTCGTCTTGTGTGTCGGAGATCTGTGCTTGAGCCATGCTTAACCGTTTTCAACCTGTTTCAAACTAGCGATTATCGCACCAGCCCTCGGCTGACCGAGGCGGCTGGGCTGCACCCTGGGGTGCGTAATATGAGGGCGTGGCCATCGCGACTGGCACGTCGCTATCTGCCCGCAAAGCGCGATAGTTTAGCCTGAATCGCCCATTTTTGGCAGGAAAACCGGCGATCCGGCCGCAGAAGAACCTGATCCAGTCCGGCCTGGGTCTGTCTTGCTGGATGTCTGGCATGGGATGTCGGGGAAAGGCGCCGACATCGGCGCCAAGCTGGCCGGTTGCCCGATCATGGCGTTGGCCCAATATCGTTTCTATTGGCTTATTGGGCCATTTTTGATCAAGGCTCGGTCCGACCCCATGACGCTGCCTCCTGAGTGGTCGCATCCTTGGCTCAGGGCTGACTCAGGGCTGGCGCAGCTGTTCCAGCACGAAGTCCATGAAGACCCGCACGCAGAGGGGCATGAAGTTGGCCTGTGGATAGATGAGGTAGAAGGGACGGGTGGCGTCGTTGCAGGTGGGCAAGACTTCCTGCAGCTCACCGCGTTGCAGGGCATCCGCCACCACGAAGCGGTACATCTGGTAGATGCCGATGCCCCCCTTGGCCAGGGAGAGACCACCGAGATAATCCTCCGAGCAGAGGGCGCCGCCACCGACGGCAACCTCCTGTTGCATTCCGTCAACCCTGAGCAGCCAGGGGGCGGGGCGTCCGCTGCCTGGCAGGATGAAACCAAGGCACTGATGGTCGGCGAGCCCCTGCCAGTTCTTGATGGGTGGATGCCGATCGAGGTAGCTAGGCGAGGCCACCATCACCAGTTCGGCATCTTCGAGCTTGCGGGCGATCAGGCTCGAGTCCGCTAGCTCGCTGCCGCGGATGGCCAGATCGTAGTCATCGCGGGAGACGTTGACGCTGTGGGTGCTGATGTGAAACTCCAGCTCGACCAGGGGATAGCGCTGCTGGAACAGGGCAATGCGGGGGAACAGTCGCCAATGGGCATAAGGGGCGGGCAGGCTGATGCGCACCTTACCGGCGGGGATCTGCTGGGCCCCCATGGCCTGCTGATCGGCCTCGTGCAGCAGCGCCAGGGCCGCGCGGCACTGAGCGGCATACTGGCGCCCTGCGTCCGTCAGGCGCACCTGGCGGGTGGTGCGGATAAACAGGGGAATGCCGAGCCGTTCCTCCAGCCGCATCATGGTCCGGCTCACCGCCGCCGGCGAGATGCCGGCCTCCTGGGCGGCGACCGTGAAGCTCTGGTGCTCGGCGGCGAGGCAGAACAGCTCGATGCTGCCGAGCATGATGTCGCTCAAGTTATGTTGCATACGGCGTCGACTCCCCTGTGATAACGCGCCCCATTCTAGCAAGGGCGCTGACTCTATACCTCCAAACCAGCCCCACCAGCCCTATTTTCCCTGTCGGCGGCGCAGGGCGGAGACGGTTTCGCCGCCCACCCCCCAGTTGTCGGTCGCGACCACGTCGATGACCACGAAGGTGGTGGCCGGGGGCTTGTTCAGCACCCGCTCGAGCAAGCTTGTGACTCCCTCGATCAGCGCCTGCTTCTGCTTTGCTGTCACCTGCTCGTCGGTGATCCTGATGTTGACGTAAGGCATGGTGCTCCCCTTACCACTTGCCGGCGGTGGAGCCGCCATCCACCACCATGATGCTGCCGGTGACGAAGCTGGCGTCGGTCAGATACATGACCGCCTGGACTATGTCTTCTACCTCTCCCACGCGATGGGTCGGCGCCATCGACTTCAGGGCTTCCAGCACGGTTGGATCCTGGCCGTGCATCGGGGTGGCTATGATGCCGGGGGCGACGGCATTGACCATGATGTTGGACTCAGCAAGTTCCAGCGCCAGCCCGCGCACGGCCTGGTTCAGCCCCCCCTTGGCCATGATGGGCAACAGGGCCGGGACGTTCACATTGGGCTGCATCGCGAGCGCCGCCGTGATGGCGATGATCTGCCCGCCGCCATGAGCCCGCATGTGGGCGGCGGCGGCCTGGGAGGGATAGATGAAACCCTTGAGGTTGGTAGCCAACATGGTCTCGATATCGGCCTCGTCGTATTCTGCGATGGGCTTGGAGATGAAGACCCCCGCATTGTTCACCAGCACATCCACCCGGCCGAAGTGCTGCTGCGCCCGAACGAACAGGGCGGTTGCCGTCTCGGGTCTGGCGATGTCGCCGGCCACCAGCAGCAGGTTATCCGGTACGCCGAGGCGCTCGGCGGGCTGGGCCAGATCTTGCTCGGTACGGGCATTGGCCACCACGTTGTAACCCCGGGCCAGGTAGGCCTTCGCAATGGCAAAGCCGATACCGCTCGAGGCGCCAGTCACGATCACAGTCTTGCTCTTCATCTTAACTATCCTTCCAATGACTATTACATTGAGTGCAGTGTAAGTCGGCCTGGATGGGGGTTGAATGGCGTTGAAGTTGCATCTTTTGTTACGCGAAGGAATAAATTGAACATGTAGCCCGGTATGGCTGGGAAGAGATGCGAGCAGGAGTGGTTCCCGTTGCGGTATGGAGATAAGCCACCGGCTCCGCTCTCCCCTAAGTCATGGCTTGCGGGGCGAGATATGTGATCAGAAACAGATGTGGTGGTGGCGCGCGAGCGCGCAATACATGCTCGTTCACGACTCTGTGAGGCAGGCCGGGAAAATGAATTTTGTCGCCGCGTGGGCAAGGCCCTGTGATAGTATCCGGCTAATTGACAGGGTAGCTGCGTGATCATGAATCAAGACCAACTCTTACTACGGGCGGAACGCCTCTGCGAACAGCGCGGGATCCGTTTCACCCCCACCCGCCGCCAGGTTTTCCGGCTGCTTGCCGCCCATGGCAACGCCATCAGTGCCTACGATTTGCTGGCCCAATTGCAGCAGACCGAGGCCCATGCCAAGCCGCCGACCGTCTATCGGGCCCTCGATTTCCTGCTCGAGCAGGGCTTTGCCCACAAGGTCGAGTCCCTCAACGCCTTCATCTTCTGCTGCCACTTCGACCATGCCCACCCGATGCAGCTGCTGATCTGCGATCGCTGCAAAGACGTGGTGGAGCTGCACGATCCGGCCATCGACAGCGCCTTTTCCGAGCAGGCACACCAGCATGGCTTTACTATTACCAACAAGACCATAGAGGCGCACGGTCAATGTGCGCGCTGTTCGTCCACCGTAGGAAGTCATGATGAAGGCTGATTTTGTAAACCCGTTCCTGCTCTCGCTGCTCAATGTGCTCTCCACCATGGCCCAGCTGGAGCTCAAGCCGGGCGCCCCCAAACGCAAGGTGGATGAACTCGCAAGGGGAGATGTCTCCGGTCTCATCGGCATGGTCGGGCCGCAGACCCGTGGTTCGCTCTCCATCAGCTTCGAGAAGGGGTTGGCGCTGGAGATCATGCGCCGCATGCTGGGGGAGGCGCCGACCACCCTCAATGAGGAAGTGACCGACATGGTGGGCGAGATCACCAACATGGTGACCGGTGGCGCCAAGCGCATGCTGGGGGAGAAGGGCTACGAGTTTGACATGGCGACCCCCATCATCGTCTCGGGCCCCAACCACACCATCACCCACAGAGCCGATGGCACCAAGATCATGATGCCGTTCGATTCTGACTACGGCCGTGCCACCATCGAAATCTGCTTCGAGTAACCGCCATGTGGAAATTGCTGAAATGGAGTGTCATCGGTAGTGTCTTGCTGCTTATCCTGTCTGATATCCAGCTCAGTACTTCTATCTACAAGTACGAGGCCAACAGCGTGCAGATAAACTTCCCGCGCTGGCAGGCCAAACAGCCCTGGGCCACCCTCAGCTGGCATGCCGGCCAGACCGAGTTCCACTGGTATGGCCTGGCTGGCAAACCTAAGCCGGTCTCCGTGCTCTAGCGCAAGCCGTCCTTTTCAGTAGGACGATTCACACAAAAAAAGAGGCCAGCAGATGCTGGCCTCTTTTTTTATCTCGATGTCGGGGTATCAGGCGGCTTCGACAGCTAGCTTGTCACCACTGCGCACCAGTATGCCGAGGCCGCAGGCCAGCAGGGTCGGCAGCAACCAGGCAAGGCCCTTGTCAAACAGCGGCAGGAAGGCGAACGCATCCATCTTCATGCCGGCGGCGCCCAGACCGTCCAGACAGCCGAACAGGAAGGCCACCAACAGCACGGAGCGGAACACCAGGCGTGGACGACCGAAGTAGCCCTTCAGGAAGGTGACCAGCACCAGCGCCACGGCGACCGGGTAGATGGCAACCAGCACCGGGATGGAGAGGCTGATGAGCTGGCTCAGGCCCACGTTGGCGACCACGGCGCAGATAGTTCCCAGCAGCACGGCCAGCTTCTTGTAAGCCATGCCGGTCAGGTTGTGGAAGAAGTCGGAACAGGCGGAGATCAGACCCACGGCGGTGGTAAAGCAGGCCAGGGTGATGATGGCGGCCAGGATGAACTGACCCGGTTGGCCGAACAGGCTCAGCACGTAGGCGTTGACGATGGCGCCACCATTGCTGACATCGCTCGCCACCCCGGCGGCGGTGTTACCGAGCTGGAACAGGGAGACATAGACCACGGACAGACCGATGGCGGAGATGACGCCGGCGATGGCCAGATACTTGAACTGGCTCTGATAGTCGTGGATGCCCTTCTGGCGCAGCAGATCGACGATCAGGGCGCCAAACATCAGCGACGCCAGGGTATCCATGGTGTTGTAGCCTTCCAGGATGCCCTTCACGAAGGGACCACTCTGGTAATCACCGGTGGCGGCGGGCATGGTGCCCTGAGGCGCGATGAAGACACCGATGGCCAGGGTCAGCAACAGCAGCATCAGCACCGGGGTCAGGTATTTGCCGATGGCATCCATCAGCTTGCCCTGGTTCATGGAGACCAGCACGGCCACACCGAAGAACAGCACGGTATAGAGTGCCAGCCCGGTCTGACCCATGTCGCCGATGAAGGGCTTGAGGCCCATCTCGTAGGCCACGAGGCCGGTACGGGGCGCGGCGAAGGCCGGGCCAATGATGATGTAGATGGCGACTGCCAGAGCGGTGGCGACACCGGTAGGCAGCAGCTTGGTCATGCCGGCCCAACCGTTGCCCGCCTTAGCGACGGCGAGGATGGTGATGAGCGGCAGGCCCACGGCGGTGACCAGGAAGCCCAGCATGGCCAGGGAGAGGTGTTCACCCGCCATATAGCCGGCGAGCGGGGGGAAGATGATGTTGCCTGCGCCCAGGTAGAAGGCGAAGGTCATAAAGCCCAATCCGAGCACGTCTGATAATGTGAGTGATTTCGTCAAGTTCAACCTCGTCTGTCTTGTAAACAATTGCTTGTTATAGTTTTTTATTGGTCATCGACCAGTACTGTCTGCGGGTAAAAAAAAGGAGCCCCGCTGCTTTTTTCATCGCGACCAGTGGTTTGAGCTGATCTTGAGCGGGTGCTCGTTTAACAGTCAGCATAATGATGTGAAAAAATAGTTCAAGACAAAATTTACATCTTCAAATAGAAGGGGTGGGTGAGTTGGATATATCTGTCGGAATAGCCTCCGACAGCAGAATGGATCAGGATCTCACCCCGCTCACACCTGTTTAATCCTCTGCCAAGCAGCAATAAAACGCGATTTGCCGCTTTTCCTGCTCTGGTGATAACAGCTGTATAACAACTCTCAAACAGATCATAATTCGATGAAATACATAAGATGTCGTCGGCCATGGGGGTGGGCACCACCAGGGCGACCTGGCCGTCTGGGGCCAGCAGGCGCTGACAGGCGCTCAGCAGGGCGTGGGGATCCAGGCCGCCGGTGTGACGGGCGAGGGCCCTTGCCGGATCGCTGAATGACTGGCCTGCCACGAAGTAGGGCGGGTTGGCGACGATGAGATCGTAAGGCGCGGCCTGATAGTCCTGGATCGCGCACTTGATGATGTTGACCCGATTGGCCCAGGGGGAGGCAGTCACATTCTCGCGAGCCTGGGCGGCGGCATCCTTATCCAGCTCTACCCCGTCGATGTGGCAGTCGATTGTGCTGCGCTGGGCCAGCATCAGGGCGATGAGCCCGCTGCCGGTACCGATGTCCAGCACCCGACGGGCCTCGGCAATGGGGGCCCAGGCACCCAGCAGGATGCCGTCGGTGCCGACCTTCATGGCGCAGCGATCGTGCTCGATGTGAAATTGTTTGAAACTAAACCCGCTGTTTCGTCCCATCTGACCCCCGTCATCTGCCCGCGACACCTAAAATGGTCGGCGATTATAGCGACTAAGCCACAGTCGCCATAGGAGGCGGCGGCATAATCGCCTATAATCTGCGGTTTCCTAAATGACCGAGTATTGCCATGAGCCAGTCCTTTGATGATTTCGACCTGAATCCAGCCCTCAACCGGGCCCTGGCCGAGATGGGTTTCACCCGCCCCACAACCATCCAGCAGATGGTGCTGGAGCCAGCCCTGGATGGCCGCGATATTCTGGCGTCCGCGCCGACCGGCACCGGCAAGACGGCGGCCTTCCTGCTGCCCGCCATGCAACACTTGCTGGACTTCCCGCGCCGCAAGCCGGGCCCGTGCCGCATGCTGATCCTGACCCCGACCCGCGAGCTGGCGCTGCAAGTCAGTGCCCACGCCAAGGCGCTGGCGGTGCATACCCATCTCAGCATCGAGACCATCATCGGTGGCGTCAGCCACGAAGAGCAACTGCCGGCGCTGACCAAGACCACCGACATCGTGGTGGCGACCCCGGGTCGGCTGCTGGAATACATCGAGAAAGAAGAGTTCGAGAGCCACGACATCGAAGTGTTGGTGCTGGATGAAGCCGACCGCATGCTGGACATGGGCTTCGTCAAGGACGTGAATCGCATCGTGGCCGAGGCGCGCTACCGCAAGCACACCATGCTGTTCTCCGCCACCCTGGAAGGGGCGGGGCTCGAGAAGTTCGCCAACGAGATCCTCAAGGATCCGGTCGAACTGCACGCCGAGCCGCCGCGCAGCGAGCGCCGTCCTATCACCCAGTGGGTGCACCTGGCCGACAATGCCGCTCACAAGCTGGCGCTGCTGATCCACATCCTGAAAGATCCGGAAACCCAGAAGGCCATCGTCTTCGTCAAGACCCGTGAGCGACTGGCGGAGCTCTCCGGCCAGCTGCAGGCGGCAGGCATTCCCTGCGCCTGGATCCGGGGCGAGATGGAGCAGAGCAAGCGCATCGAGTCGATCCGCAAGTTCCACGCCGGTGAAGTGCCCTTCCTCATCGCCACCGACGTGGCCGCCCGTGGCATCGATCTGCCGAACGTCAGCCATGTCATCAACTACGACATGCCCTACGGCACCGACGTCTATGTGCACCGCATCGGCCGTACCGGCCGTGCCGGCAACCGGGGTTGCGCCATCAGCCTGGTCGAAGCCCACGACATGGCCATGGTCTCGAAGATCGAGCGCTACACCGAGGAGCGCCTCAAGCGCCGGGTGATCGACGAGCTGCGCCCCACCCATAAAGAGGCGCGGGTGCCGGTGAAGAAGAAAAAGCCGAAGGATGGCAAGAAGAAGTCTGCCAAGAAGAAAAAGAAGTAATACCTGCACAGCAACGGCCATCCTCGGATGGCCGTTTTGTTTTCTGCAGCCTGCAAAAGGGAGGCCGAGCGGTATCGCAGACAGAAAAAAGCCGACGCATAAACGTCGGCTAATAAAAAGTGCTTACAACAGAGGATTCATAGGTTCAGACCCGAGGATCCGGCCGTTGGTTCCCTCTTTTTGTAATTAATTTTCAGCACGCTTGAACATCAGGGTGCGATCATCAGACTCTTCTGGCACGAAACAGTAGCCGCCGGCATCGAAACCGGTCAGCTGGTCCACCTCGGTCAGCCGGTGTTTGATGATGTGGCGAGCCATCATGCCGCGGGCTTTCTTGGCGTAGAAGCTGATGATCTTGAACTGGCCGTTCTTCTCGTCCTTGAACACCGGGGTCACAATCCTCCCCTTCAGTGCCTTGGGGCGCACCGACTTGAAGTATTCGTCGGAGGCGAGATTGACCAGCACATCGTTCCCCTGGGCGACCAGCGCCTTGTTCAGGTGCTCTGTGATGGTGTCGCCCCAGAACTGATAGAGATCCTTGCCGCGCTCGTTATCGAGGCGGATCCCCATCTCGAGGCGGTAGGGCATCATCAGATCCAGCGGGCGCAGCACCCCGTAGAGGCCGGACAACATGCGCAGGTGTGCCTGAGCGAAGTCGAGGTCTTCCTCGCTGAAATCTTCAACGGCGAGGCCCGTGTAGACGTCGCCCTTGAACGCCAGCAGCGCCTGACGGGCATTGGTCGGGTTGAAATCCGGCTGCCACTGGGCGAAGCGGGCTGCGTTCAGGCCCGCCAGCTTGTCGCTGATCTTCATCAGGCTGGCGATCTGGGCCGGCGTCAGTTGACGGGCCCGGGTGATCAGCCGGGCGGAGTGATCCAGCAACTCGGGCCGAGTGAAACGGGAAGTCACCAGCGGCGACTCGTAATCCAGCGTCTTGGCCGGGGAAACCACAATCAGCATATCTATCCTTTACTTGCGGCGACGCACGCCCCCTCATTCGTCCAGGGTGACGTTGTCCAGTGAACCTGCGCCCAACTGCTCACGACCAGACAGCTTGATCAGCAATCTCAGGTCGTTGGCGGAGTCCGCGTGGGCAAGGGCCTCACTGTAGCCAATTTGGCCGGCGCAGAACAGGGCGAACAACGCCTGATCGAAGGTCTGCATGCCGAGTTCGCTGGATTTGGTCATCACCTCCTTGAGCCTATGCACCTCTCCCTTGCGGATGATGTCGGTGATGAGCGGGGTGTTGAGCAGGATCTCGAAGGCGGCGATCCGGCGCTGACCGGTCAGGCCGGGCAGTAGTTGCTGCGCGACTATGGCCCGCAGGTTGAAGGAGAGATCGAACAGGAACTGGCGGTGTTTCTCCTGGGGTACCAGGTGGAGGATGCGATCCAGCGCCTGGTTGGCATTGTTGGCGTGCAGGGTGGCGAGGCAGAGATGGCCGGTCTCGGCGAACTGGATGGCGAGCTCCATTGTCTCCTGGCTTCGGATCTCGCCGATGAGGATCACATCCGGCGCCTGGCGCATGGAGTTCTTGAGCGCCACATCGAAGGATTCGGTGTCGATCCCCACCTCCCGCTGGGTCACTAGGCAGCGACCGTGGCTGTGCACGAACTCCACCGGATCTTCCACCGTCAGGATATGGCCGTCACCGTGCTGGTTGCGGTAGCCAATCATGGCCGCCTGGGTGGTGGACTTGCCGGCGCCGGTGGCACCGACAAACAGCACCAGCCCGCGTTTGGCCATGGCGACATCTTGCAGCACCCGGGGCAGCACCAGTTCGTCGAAGCCGGGGATGTGGGTCTCGATGCGGCGCAGCACCATGCCCGGCCGATCCTGCTGCCAGAAGGCGCTGACCCGAAAACGTCCAAGCGCCTCACGATGGATGGCGTAGTTGGCCTCCCGGGTGCGCAGGTAGCGCTCGAAGTGCTCGGTATCCAGGCTCTCCCTGACCAGGGCGAGGGCCGCCTGCTGGTCGAGGGGGGCCGCCGCCAGCGGCACCAGACGGCCATTGACCTTGAGGGTGGGCGGGGCATCGACCGTGATAAACAGATCCGAGCCCTTTTGTTCAACCAGTGCAGCGAGCAGAACATCCATGTTCATAGCGTCTCCTTGGGTTTGAGGTCGTGCTAAATGCTGTTGGGGTCAGAGGCCTTGGCCTTGGCATCGAGGGCCGCGACAATCCCGCGATTGACCAGCTGCTTGAGGCTCTGATCCATGGTTTGCATACCGTGGGTCATCCCGGTCTGGATGACGGAGTAGAGCTGGGCGACCTTGTCTTCCCGGATGAGGTTTCGCACCGCAGGGATACCCAGCATGATCTCGTGGGCCGCCACCCGGCCGCCGCCGATCCGCTTGAGCAGGGTCTGGGAGATGACCGCCCGCAGGGACTCGGACAGCATGGAGCGCACCATGTCTTTTTCCGAACCGGGGAAGACGTCGATGATCCGGTCTATGGTCTTGGCCGCCGACGAGGTGTGCAGGGTGCCAAATACCAGATGACCGGTCTCGGCCGCGGTCAGGGCGAGGCGGATGGTCTCCAGATCGCGCATCTCGCCGACCAGAATGATGTCCGGATCTTCCCGCAGTGCCGAGCGCAGGGCGTTGGTGAAGCTCTTGGTATCGCGATGCACCTCGCGCTGGTTGACCAGACAACGCTTGTTTTCGTGCACGAATTCGATGGGATCCTCGATGGTGAGGATGTGGTGATGGAAGTTGTCGTTGATGTAGTCGACCATGGCCGCCAGGGTGGTGGACTTGCCCGAGCCGGTCGGCCCCGTGACCAGCACCAGACCGCGCGGGAATTCGGCTATCTTGCGAAACATCTCCGGCGCCCCCAGATCGTCGAGGCTCATGACGGTACTCGGGATGGTGCGAAACACGGCGCCCGAACCGCGCGCCTGCTGGAAGGCGTTGACCCGAAAGCGCGCCATGTTGGGCACCTCGAAGGAGAAGTCGACCTCGAAATTTTCCTCCAGCTCCTTGCGCTGGTGGTCGTTCATGATGTCGTAGATGAGGGCATGCACTTCCCGGTGTTCCAGGGCGGGCAAATTGATCTTGCGAACCTCCCCATCAACCCTGATCATCGGGGGAACCCCTGCCGAGAGGTGTAGATCCGAAGCCTTATGCTTTACACTGAAAGCCAATAACTCTGTGATATCCATAGATTTGTTATTCTCCCATCACAAGATCACGAACTAAATATGAACCAGATTGCCCAGCACCTGCTTCAGGTAAAGGAACGTATTGTACAGGCTGCCCAGCGGGTTGACCGTAGCGCCGATCAGATCCAGCTGCTCGCCGTCAGCAAAACCAAGCCGCTCGCCGACATCCAGGCCGCCTATGCGGCGGGTCAGCGCCGCTTCGGCGAGTCCTACGCCCAGGAGGCCGCGCACAAGATCGATACCCTGCGCGCTCAGGCCGGCTATGCAGACATAGAGTGGCACTTTATCGGCCCACTGCAATCCAATAAATCCAGGCTGGTGGCGATGCGATTCGACTGGGTACAAAGTGTCGATCGTGACAAGTTGATCGAGCGCCTCAACGATCAACGTCCAGCTGAGCTGCCTGCGCTAAATGTCTGTCTGCAAATCAATATTAGCGGAGAGAGCAGTAAATCCGGTACGTCGGAGCAAGAGATTTTCCGACTGGCGGCTCTGGTTGCCAATTGTGATCGACTGGTACTGCGCGGCTTGATGGCCATTCCCGAGCACACCAGCGACGAAGCAGTGCTGGCCGCCCAGATGCGGCGCATGCAGACTCTGTTCACCGAACTTGCGCGACAATACCCGAGCGTCGATACCCTCTCCATGGGCATGACCGAGGATCTCGAGCCGGCGATCGCCCATGGCAGCACCATGGTGCGGGTCGGCACCGCCATCTTCGGCGCTCGCGACTATTCATAAACGAACAACCGTGAATGCAGCGCCAGAGCGGCAGACTCGCCGCCCGGTCGCCGCGTTCGTCATCAATTCAGGAGCCTTTGATGCAGCATAAGATCCTCGCCTTCGTCGGGACGGGCACACAGGGCTCCGCAGTTATTTCATCAGCAGGAGTGCAAGATGCAGCATAAGATCCTCGCCTTTATCGGGGCGGGCAACATGAGCCGCAGTATCATTGCCGGCCTCATCCAGGCGGGCTATCCCGCCGATCGCATTCTGGCCGCCAACCCGAGTCGCCCCAAGCTGGATGAACTGGCTAGCCAGTTTGGCATCCGTATCACCCAGGACAATGCCGAGGCGGCTCGCGCGGCCGAGGTTGTTGTGCTGGCGGTCAAGCCGCAACTGATGGCGGGTATGCTGGCGGCACTGGTGGCCGAGCTGGGCTCGCTGGATGGCAAATTGCTCATCTCCATCGCCGCCGGTATCAAGGTCGAGCGGCTGCAGGAGATGGCCGGGGGCCATGGCCGGATCATTCGCACCATGCCCAACACCCCGTCCTTGCTGGGATTGGGCATGACCGGCCTCTATGCGCCGACGGGGATCAGCCAGGAGGATCGCGATTTTGCCGAGCAGATGATGCAGTCCGTGGGTAAGACGCTCTGGACGGCGCAGGAGTCTGGCATCAACGGTGTCATCGCCGCGGCGGGCAGTGCTCCGGCTTACTTCTTCCTGTTTATGCAGGCCATTGCCGAAGAGGCTGAGGCCATGGGCTTCTCCCCCGAGCAGGCCCGCCTGCTGGTGCAGCAGACCGCGCTTGGCGCCGCCGCCATGGTGGAGCAGAATCCGCAGCTCTCCTTGCAGAGCCTGCGCGAGCAGGTGACCAGCAAAGGCGGCACCACGGCCGAGGCCGTCAAGACATTCCAGGAGCAGGGGCTGATGCCGCTGACTGCTCGCGCCATGCAGGCGGCCGTCACTCGGGCCGCCGAGATGGAAACCCTTTTCTAACCACGCTTTTTAACAAGGAGCCCGGATGAACACGGCTTACTTTCTGATTAATACCATTTTCGATCTCTACCTCATGGTGGTGTTGCTGCGCGTCTGGCTGCAGTGGGCCCGTGCCGACTTCTACAACCCCATGAGCCAGATGGTGGTCAAGCTGACCAACCCGTTGGTGATCCCGCTGCGTCGCATCATCCCCGGTTTCGGCGGGCTGGACATGGCCTCAGTGCTGCTGGCGCTGATCATCGCCTGTGCCAAGCTGGCTCTGCTCAAGAGCATGAACGTACTGGTAACCGACTGGCTCACCCTCAGCCTGTTTGCCTTCCTCACCGTGCTGAAGAAAGCGGGCTCCATGGTCTTCTGGGTGCTGCTGATCCGCGCCATCCTGAGCTGGGTTAGTCAGGGTCGCAATCCCATCGAATACGTGATGCACCAGCTGACCGAGCCCTTCCTGGCACCGATCCGCCGCATCCTGCCGGCGCTGGGTGGGCTGGATCTCTCGGTGCTGGTCGCCTTTATCGCCCTGCAGGCCATAAACTATCTGTTAGGGGATCTGTTCGGCCAGCTGTGGTGGATGATCTGATGCCAGCCGTCCTGCGAGAAGGGGACGGGCTGATACTGCATCTGATGATCCAGCCCAAGGCGAGCCGGGATCAGATCGTCGGACTGCACGGTGACGAGTTGAAAGTGGCCATCACGGCGCCGCCGGTGGATGGTCAGGCCAATGGTCACCTGATCAAGTACCTGGCCAAGCAGTTCAAGGTGGCCAAGGGGCAGGTCCGCATAGTGCGGGGGGAGCTGGGGCGACACAAGACGGTTGCCATCGAGGCGCCAAGGCAGATCCCCACCGAGGTCAGTGCCCTGCTGGAGACGTAAACATGAAAAGGATGACATCATGAGAACAGCCTGGATTAGCTGCCTGTTGGCACTGTTGATGACGCTGCCATTGCGGGCCGAACAGATGAAGGAGCTGGGTCCCTGGCAGGTGCATTACAGCGCCTTCAACTCCAGCTTCCTGACGCCCGAGGTGGCCAAGGCCTATGGGCTGGAGCGCAGCCGTTACAACGGCATCATCAACATCGCGGTGCAGAACAAGAAAGGGGTAGCCCAGGCGGTGGGTATCAGCGGGGAGGCCAAGAACCTGACCGGCACCATCCGTACCCTGAGTTTCCAGGAGGTGAAGGAGGGTGACTCCATCTACTACCTGGCGGTGCTGCCCTATCGCAACGAGGACACCTACCAGTTCACCCTGAAGATCATGGGAGAAGGGCAGCAGCAGACGCTGACCTTCCAGCAGACCTTCTACGTCGACTAAGTCGTAGCCCCTCGACAAAAAGCCCCGAACCGGCCGGTTCGGGGCTTTTTTTATTCGCAATACGCGGGCTCGGGCAAGCCGGCGATCAGCGGCTGGCCAGCGGGTAGGTGAAGAAGGCCAGGTGGGCGAAATTGAACAAGAAATGCAGCAGGATGGCGACGCTGAGTCGCCCGCTCAACTGGAAGGCCAACCCGTAGCAGGCTCCCGCCAGGGTGGCAAACAGCACCAGCAGCGGGCCACCGGCCAGATGCGCTGCCCCGAACAGCAGGCTGGCTGCCAGGATGCCCAGCCAAACCTGGCTGCGCTTGACGATGGCTTGCTGGATAAAACCCCGGAACAGCGCCTCTTCCGCCACACAGGTGAACAGCAGGTTGTTGAGGGCAAACAGCCACCACCAGTGGGGCAGCCCCAGCTCCGGCCTGAGGGCTCCGAGCTGCCAGGCAACCAGCAACAGTGCGGCGAGCGGCAGGGTCAGCAAGGCCAGCGGTCGCCAGCGTATTGGTCCCCCCTCACCAAGCAAGGCGGGCCAGGCCAGCAGCAGGCCGAAGAAGAGCAGCGGCTTGTCCAGATTGAGGTAGAGATTGAAGGGCACGCTGGCGGGGCCGGCAAGTACCTGATCCAGTACCTTGGGATTGTCAAAGCCCGGCACCAGGTGCAGGGTCAGGGCGATGGCCCACAGCAGCACCAGACCGAGAGCCGCCCCGCGCCAGGGCGTGGGCAGGCTGGGCGTTCGCCATGCCAGCAACAGGCCGGCGAGGCTGATCAGCAAGGCCGAGGAACTGATCCGCTCGAGCCAGAGGGCAGCCAGCAGGGCTAGTCCGAGCAGGAGCAGGCCGGGTGTGCGTTGGCGGGCCAGACAGAGCAGCACGGCCAGCGCCAGCGCGCCCCAGATCAGGGCATCGGGTAGTGGTAACATTGAGTCTCCTTGTGCGTTCGAAGGGACGCACCTTAACGATCCATCCCACTATGACACAAGTCTCAATAGACTGGTCGGATCCCTGACATCGCTTTTCTGGCCAGGCTACCGGCGCGGATTGGGCAATAAAAAACCGGAGCAGAGGCTCCGGTTTTGACGATAGGCGGTGGCGTTGACTGGCGGCCAGATCCTGCGATCTCGCGGCATCGTCATACGCTTGGCCGAAGGCGCTATTAACGACCGGATTCGGCGATCACGCGGGCGATGATATCGGCACGCTTGGTGGCTTCCAGCTCGCCAAGGGCGATCAGGCCGGCCTTGAAGATCACGTTCTTCGGCAGGCTGACGTCGTCCAGGGTGGTGATGGCTTCCACGTGCATGCCGTTCAGGCGGCTGGCATCGCGCGGGCTCAGGTTGACCTGAGTGTTCATCACCTGCTTGCCTTTCTTCTTGGCAGGCACGGCGGCTTTCTTGCTGGATTCCTGTTCGTCGTCTTCCGGCAGTTCGTCATCAAAATCGTAAATAGACATAGTCAATCCTGTTGGTTTGCTGCGGGCATGCTGCCCGCGATACAGAGGGTGATCAGCCCATATCCTCATTGCGGATAAAGGCGCGCCAGGAGCCGAGCACCTGGGCAAAATCTTCCAGCCCGCACATGGCCAGCTGCTCATCATCGTAGTAGGCGAGATCGTCGAGATCCTCATCCTGCTCGATATTGAGGACGTTGGCCTTGACCTCCGCCTCTTCATGGGTGAGCAGCAGCGAATAGTCACCGCCAAGCCGGCGGTATTCGGTCCGGGTACGGTTGGACAGCTGGTCGATGATGGAGAACAGCTCATCGAGCGTCTCTTCATCCTTACCCACCTCGTCGATCAGCCACTGGCCGATGGCTTCATGGCCCATGGAGAACCGGGCGCGATAGCCACCGAATGGGTCGCGGCGAAATTCATAGTCCATAACGGAGTCCATATCGAAAGGGCGGGGCCATCACCAGGGGAGCTGGCTTGCGCCAAATCCGTGATCCATGGCGGGCACACCTGGGGTAAAGTGGCCTATTCTAGCGATCCCCCTCTCGCTTGTCTTGATGATGTGGCATCTTTGCCGCGCAACCCCAGTTTTTGTCCGGAGAATCCATGCAGCTAAATGACGCGCTCGCTCATCAGATAGTCAGCCGGGCGATGAAGATATTGTCGTTCTCGGTCAACGTCATGGACGAGCCACATCGTCTCATCATTGCCTCCGATCATTTCCGGCCTGGGATTTGGAGTCTTCATGCAGCTAAATGACGCGCTCGCTCATCAGATAGTCAGCCGGGCGATGAAGATATTGTCGTTCTCGGTCAACGTGATGGATGAGCATGGCCTTATCATCGCCTCCGGTAATCCGGAGCGGCTGCACCAGCGCCATGAGGGGGCGGTGCTGGCCCTGACCGAGAACCGGGTGGTAGAGATAAGCGAGGCCACCGCCCAGCAGCTCAAGGGGGTAAGGCCCGGCATCAACCTGCCCATCGCCTATCAGGGGGAGCTGCTCGGGGTCATCGGCATTTCGGGGGATCCTGACGAAGTTCGTGCTTACGCCGAGCTGGTGCGCATGACCGCCGAGCTCATCCTGGAGCAGGCGGCGCTGACTGAACAGTTGCAGTGGGACAAGCGCCATAAGGAGGAGCTGGTGCTGCAGCTCATCCGTGGTGAAGAGCGGGTCGATCAGCTGCAGCAGGTGGCCCGCTTCCTCGACCTGGATCTTGCCCAGCCCCGGGTGGTGGCGGTGCTGGCGCTGGAAGAGGCGGATCCCGCCCGGCTGCGGGAGCTGGTGCACCTGCTGGAGTACCCGGAGCGGGACAACCTGGTGGCGATCAACGGGCTTGACGAGATAGTGGTGCTCAAGCCGGCCCAGCTCAGCGACGGCGTCTGGCAATCGGCGCAGGAGCGCAGCCGCATCAAGCAGTTGCTGACCCGTATTCCTCACTTTAAGGTACGCATCGGGGTGGGTGATTACTTCGCCGGCATCGGCGGGCTGGCCCGCTCCTACCAGACGGCTCGCGATACCCTGCGCCGTGGTATGCGCCAGGCGCCGCGCAAACAGGTCTACTTCTTCGAGGATTATCGGCTGCCGGTGCTGCTTGGCAGTCTGGCGGACTCCTGGCAGGCGGATCAGCTGCGTGCGCCCCTGCTCAAGCTGGCGCAGGAGGATGCAAAGGGCACACTGCAAAAGACACTGCGCCAATATTTCTTGCAGGACTGTGATCTGCATCCCTGTGCCGATGCGCTGTTCATCCATCCCAATACCCTGCGCTATCGACTGACCCGGATAGAGCAGATAACAGGGTTAAGTTTCAATAAGTTAGATGACAAATTTCTGCTCTATCTCGGGCTCAATCTCGACAGCTGATTTGTTCATATGAACAAATGTTCAGGTTTTGGAAAGGTTTGTTTTGGCATTCAAGCCAAAGCATTCCAAACGGGGATCACCATAATGGCGACCACTCATTCCCACTCCAGGTGTCCGCCATGATCCCAGTATCCGCGCTCGGCGCTCTCGCCGCGCTCTCCATCGCCATCTTCCTCATCCTGAAGAAGGTGCCGCCCGCTTACGGCATGATCGTCGGTGCCCTGGCCGGTGGCCTGATTGGTGGCGCCGATCTGACCCAGACCGTCGCCCTGATGATCGGTGGCGCCCAGGGGATCACCACCGCCGTGATGCGGATCCTGGCAGCCGGTGTGCTGGCGGGCGTGCTGATCGAATCGGGCGCGGCCACCACCATCGCCGAGACCATAGTCAAGAAACTCGGTGAGACCCGCGCCCTGCTGGCACTGGCGCTGGCCACCCTGATCTTGACCGCGGTCGGCGTCTTCGTGGACGTGGCCGTCATCACGGTTGCCCCCATTGCGCTGGCCATTGCGCGCCGCGCCGATCTCTCCAAGGCGGCCATACTGCTGGCGATGATCGGCGGCGGCAAGGCGGGCAACGTCATGTCCCCGAACCCGAACGCCATCGCCGCATCCGATGCCTTCCACCTGCCGCTCACCTCGGTGATGGCGGCCGGAATCATCCCGGGTCTGTTCGGGCTGGTGATGGCCTACTGGCTGGCCAAGCGTCTGAACAACAAAGGCAGCAAGGTCGCGGCCGACGAGGTGGTGAGCTTTGACGGTGCCGCCTTGCCTGGCTTCCTGGCCGCCATCAGTGCCCCCCTGGTCGCCATATTGCTGCTGGCCCTGCGCCCCATCGCCGGCATAGTCGTGGATCCGCTCATCGCCCTGCCCCTCGGCGGCCTGGTCGGCGCCCTGATGATGGGCAAGTTCAGCAAGGTGAACCAGTTTGCGGTCTCGGGTCTGGCCCGCATGGCGCCGGTCGCCATCATGCTGCTGGGGACCGGTACCCTGGCGGGCATCATCGCCAACTCCGGTCTCAAGGATGTGCTGATCAGCGGCCTGACCGCCTCCGGCCTGCCTTCTTACCTGCTGGCCCCCATCTCCGGTGCGCTGATGTCCCTGGCGACCGCCTCGACCACGGCCGGTACCGTAGTGGCATCCAACGTGTTCAGCTCTACTCTGATAGAGCTCGGCATCACCAGCCTCGCAGGCGCCGCCATGATCCACGCCGGTGCCACCGTATTCGACCACATGCCCCATGGCTCCTTCTTCCATGCCACCGGTGGCAGCGTCCACATGGGCGTGAGCGAACGTCTCAAGCTCATCCCTTACGAAACTGCCGTCGGTCTGACCATAGCTGCCGTCTCCACCCTGATGTTTGGCGTGTTCGGTCTCGCCTAAGGAACTGATATGAAAATTGTTATCGCACCGGATTCATTCAAGGAGAGCCTGAGCGCCATGGCGGTGGCCGATGCCATCGAGGCCGGTTTCAAGCAGGTGTTGCCCGACGCCACCTACGTCAAGCTGCCCATGGCCGATGGTGGCGAGGGCACGGTACAGTCCCTGATCGACGCCACCGGCGGGCGCATCCTGCCGGTGGAGGTCACCGCCCCGCTCGGCAACAAGGTGCAGGGCTTCGTCGGTCTGCTGGGGGATGGGGATCGTGCCATCATCGAGATGGCGGCCGCCTCCGGCCTGCACCTGGTGGAGCCCGAGTTGCGCAACCCGCTGCTCACCTCCACCGTCGGTACCGGCGAGCTGATCCTGGCGGCGCTGGAGATGGGGGTGAAACACCTCATCCTCGGCATCGGCGGCAGTGCCACCAACGACGGCGGTGCCGGCATGATCCAGGCCCTTGGCGGCAAGCTGCTCAAGAGTGATGGCACCCCCATCGCACTGGGAGGCGGTGGCCTTGCGGATCTGGCCAGCATCGATCTGAGCGGGCTGGATCCCCGCCTGGCCGGGCTCCACATCGAGGTGGCCTGTGACGTGGACAACCCGCTGTGCGGCCCCAAGGGTGCCTCCGCCGTGTTCGGTCCACAGAAGGGGGCGACCCCGGCGATGGTGGCCCAGCTGGATGCCAACCTGGCCCACTACGCTGGCTGCATCGAGCAAACCCTGGGTCGCCAGGTGAAGGACATTGCCGGCGCCGGCGCCGCCGGTGGCATGGGCGCGGCCCTGGTCGGCCTGCTCGGTGCCGAGCTCAAGCCCGGTATCCAGATCGTCATAGAGGCGCTGAAGCTGGCCGAGGCGGTGGCGGATGCGGATCTCGTCATCACCGGCGAGGGGCGCATCGACAGCCAGACCATACACGGCAAGACCCCCATAGGGGTGGCCCGCTGTGCCAAGCAGTTTGGCAAGCCGGTGATCGGCATCTCGGGTTGCCTCACCGACGACTACGGGGTGGTGCACGAGCACGGTCTGGACGCGGTGTTTGCCGTGGTCAACCGCGCCATGTCCCTGCCGGAGGCGCTGGCGACGGCCACCACCAACCTGCAACTCACGGCCCGCAACGTGGCCGCCCTCTATATGCTGCGCAAGTAATCCCTTCTGGCCGGTGCGAAGCGCCGGCCATCTCCCGTCCCGTGTAGCGGATGTGGTTGGCTGCCTGGCAGCAAACGCTCTGACGCACCTTGCCGATCCCCGATCGGCTTTTTTCATTATCCCGCTGTCTTTTATGTGGTTTTTGTATTCTGACCGAGTGCTTTGCGGCATAGTGATCCCCCATAGTACGAGGAACAACCCATGATCTTGCTGACCCTGGGGGTAGTGCTATTTACCCTGATCCACCTCTATCCCTGTTTCGCCGCCCCTCACCGTGCCCGGGTGCGGGATCGCCTGGGGGAGCATCGTTACAAGGGGCTGTTCTCGCTGCTGGTGTTTGTCGCCATCGCCTGCATCATCGCCGGCTGGCGCAGTGCCAGCCCCCTGCCGCTCTATTTCTTGCCCACCTGGGGCCACGCCCTGGTGATGGGAACCATGCCCGTCGCGCTGATCCTGCTCTGCGCCGGTCAGGGGGCGAACCACTTTCGACGCTACCTGGTGCATCCCCAACTCATCGGCACCCTGCTGTGGGCCGGCGCCCATCTGACGGTCAACAGCGAGGCGCGCTCCCTGGTGCTGTTTGGCGGCATAGGGCTCTGGGCGCTGGTCAGCATCGTCTGGATTTCGGTGCGAGACTGGCAGAGGAAACCGCGCCCGGCCGCGAGCTGGCAGGGGACGGGGATCAGCGTGGGGGCGGGTCTGGCCGCCACGGCCCTGCTCATTTTCTGGGGCCATGGCTGGCTCACCGGCATACCGCTGCATTGATCCCGGGCTGAACCAAAGTCGCGACTCGCCCGTATGACCCTTATCTACCCGCAAGGAGCCGTGCAATGAAATGGATGATACTGCTGTTATTACTCGGTGCAGGCGCAGTTTCCGCTGTCTGCCCCGACTATTTCAACGTGGAACAGCGCGAACTCAACAGCACTCAGCGCCACAACCTCTGCCAGCTGACCGAGGGAAAAGTGGTGCTGGTGGTCAATACCGCCTCCTATTGCGGCTATCGCGGCCAGTTCGCGGATCTGGAGCGGCTCTACCAGAGCTACAAGGATAAGGGCCTGATCGTGCTGGGTTTCCCCTCAAACGACTTCTGGCAAGAGTCCGGTGATGAGGGCAAGACCGCCTCTGTCTGCCGCCGTGACTACGGCGTGACCTTCCCCATGTTCAACCGCATTGCCGTGCGCGGCGCGGATGCCAGCCCGATTTACCAGGGACTGGCGGCCGCCGCCGGTGGCGATGCCCCCGGCTGGAACTTCCACAAGTATCTGATTGGCCGCGATGGCAAGTTGATCGCGAGTTATGGCGCCAACCAGGAGCCGGGAGAGGATCCCTTGCTGGGTGAGATGAAACAGGCGCTCGGGCGCTAGGCCTCGCCGGGCCGCTCTGGAATAATGGCGGCCTCCTTCTCTATCTGGACATCCTGTGCTGCAACGTCTGCCCCAAATGGTGATCTTCGATGCCCTGGTCCGTGAACAGGGCATCTCGGCGGCCGCGCGCCGGCTAGGCGTCTCCAAATCCCACATCAGCAAACAGCTGGCCCTGCTTGAAGCCGAACTCGGCGCTCAACTGGTGCAGCGCACCACCCGTCGCTTCTCCCTGACAGAACTGGGGCAGGAGTATGCCCGCCACTGCCGCGCCCTGGTCGCGGTGGCGCTGGAGGCGGATTCCATGGTGGCGGAGCGCCGGGGCAAGGTGAGCGGCGTGCTGCATCTGGGGGTCGGTCAATCCTTCGGCCGGTTGCACGTGATCCCGCGGCTCAAGGCGTTTCAGGATCGCTACCCCGAGCTGGAGCTGGAAGTCTCCCTGTTCGATCGCCGCACCAACCTGGTGGATGAGGGGCTGGATCTCTGGATCACCACCTATGAAGACAAGCCGGAAGCCCTGGTGGGGCAGCGCCTGGCGGACATCGGCTTCGTGCTGGTGGCCTCGCCGGATTACTTGCTGAGCCACGGCACCCCGCTGCAGCCCAAGGATCTGGCCCAGCACAACTGCATCACCTACCAGAGCCGGGAGCGGCGCTATCACGAGTGGTCGTTTCGCCAAGGCAAGGAGCGCCAGACGGTGCAGGTGGCGGGCAACTACCGGGTGGATCTGGCGGAGGCGGTGCGGGACGCGGCCCTGGCCGGGCTCGGCATCGCCTATGTGGCCACCTACCTGCTGGACAAGGAGTTGCAGTCCGGCCAGCTCATTCCCCTGCTGCCCCAGTGGCGACCGAACCAGAAGATGGCGGTGCACGCCGTCTACGCCAGGCGCGAGCACCTGGATCCCAAGATCCGGTTGTTCATCGATTTTCTCAAGGAAGGTTTCGGCCCCGAGCCCTACTGGGAGCAGCGGCTCGCGCCCTGGCTTGGGGGCAGATTGTCCGGCAGGGAAGAATAATCGTTTCCATATAAAAACGCTGACTTTCGCCTGATACCAAAATTGAGCCAAATCAGCAGCTTGCCGCAACCGGTATCGTGCAAACGTTTTTGCTAACAGGTCTGCAACCAAGTGGGCTTGCAGTGACGGGGGAGGGAGCGCAGAATCCGCGCCCATCTTTTATCCCATTAGATGGAACCCCTATGATCGCCCTGCTCGGCATCCTGAGTATTCTGGCGCTGGCCGTACTTTGCTCTGATAATCGTCGTCGTATTCCGTTGCGAACAGTGGGCCTGGCCCTCTGCCTGCAAGTGCTCTTTGCCGGTCTGGTGCTCTGGTTGCCTGCCGGTCAGCATGTGCTGAACGGCGTCAGCGAGAGCGTCAGCAGCGTGATTGGCTACGGTCAGGAGGGGATTGCCTTCCTGTTTGGCGATCTGGCCAAGTTCAAGCTGGGCTTCATCTTCGCCTTCAACGTGCTGCCGGTGATCATCTTCTTCTCCGCCCTCATCGCCATCCTCTACCACATCGGCCTGATGCCCAAGGTGATTGCCCTGCTCGGCGGCGGTCTGCAAAAACTGCTGGGCACCGGCCGCGCCGAGAGCCTCTCCGCCACCGCCAACATCTTCGTCGGCATGGTGGAGGCGCCGCTGGTGGTCAAGCCTTACCTCTCCAAGATGTCCGATTCCCAGTTCTTCGCGGTGATGAGCTGCGGCCTGGCCTCGGTGGCTGGCGGCACCCTGGTGGGTTATGCCAGCATCGGTGTCGAGCTGAAGTACCTGATTGCGGCGGCCTTCATGTCGGCCCCCGCCGGTCTGGCCATGGCCAAGATCCTGGTACCGCCCAGTGCCGATGAGGTGGATCATCACCAGGATGTGGAGATGCCGCGCTCGACCAACGTCATCGAGGCGGCGGCCGACGGTGCCATGGCCGGTCTGAACATCGCCGTGGCCGTGGGTGCCACCCTGCTGGCCTTCGTCGGTGTCATCGCTCTGCTTAACGGTCTGCTCGGCTGGACCGGCGATCTGGTGGGGCTGGACCTGAGCTTCCAGATCATTCTGGGCTGGCTGTTTGCCCCCGTTTCCTGGCTCATCGGTGTGCCCTGGGATCAGGCTCAGGCGGCTGGCGCGCTGATCGGCACCAAGATCGTCATCAACGAATTCGTCGCCTTCATTGCCCTGGTGCAGGATCAGACCCTGGATGCCTCGAGCAAGGCCATCGTCACTTTCGCCCTGTGCGGCTTCGCCAACATCTCCTCCATGGCGATCCTGATCGGCGGTCTGGGTTCCATGGTGCCGGAGCGCAAGGCCTTCATCGCCCGTTACGGCATGCGCGCCATCCTGGCGGGTGTGCTGGCGAACCTGATGAGTGCCTCCCTGGCAGGCCTGTTCCTCGCCCTCTGATTGACCCGAAATAAGCACCTTCCGGTCAGAGCCCGCTTCGGCGGGCTTTTTTGTGGCTGGATGACAGGCAAAAAAAAGCGCCTCTGGGGAGGCGCGGGGAAAAAAGACAGATTGGAAGCGTCACATGGGTGCTACTTGGAGGAGGGATGAGCCGTGCCATCCAAGTATGACGCTATCATGCCTGTCACTATCTGAAGCCCTTCTGAGGCGATGCTTCATATTGTGTTCATTTTGCCAAACGCTGCCGGTGGCTTATGTGGCATCGTGTTGATACTGCTTTTATTTAAATAATCAGTGTTTTATTTTTGTGTTGGTTGAATTTAAGGCGCAAATGAGGAGCCCGTTCACGCGGGTCCAGGGCGAGCAGCCAGTGGTCCTGAAGGGGAGGTCTTCGGCTGTCAGGGAGTCAAAATGAAACCACGGCTGTCTTGCTCCAGGGCAAGCAGCCAATGGTTGTGAAGGGGAGGCTTTCTGCTGTCAGGGAGTCAGAATGAAGCCACGACTGTCTTGCTCAAGGGCGAGCAACCACCGCTTGATCGGCAGGCCGCCACCATAGCCGGTCAGGTTGCCGTTGCGGCCGATGACGCGATGGCAGGGCACTATGATGCTCAGGGGATTCTGGCCGTTGGCGGCGCCCACGGCGCGCATCGCTTTGGGATTGCCGATGGCCTGAGCGATGTCGAGATAGCTGAGGGTCTCGCCGTAGGGAATCTCGCACAGCGCCTGCCAGACCGCCTGCTGAAATGGCGTGCCTCGGGCGGCCAGCGGTAGATCGAAGTGTTGCAACCGACCGGCGAAGTAGGCCTCGAATTGTTCGATGAAAGGGGCAAGTGCCACATCATCCCGCTGCCACTCGGGTGCGGGCTGGATGGGGCGCTCCCCCTGTATAAACTCCACGTGACGCAGGCCATTCTGGTCGATGGCGACGAGCAGAGGGCCCAGGGCGCTGTGGCAAAAGCTGTATCTCATCGTTGCGGGTTCCTGAGAGGTAAGGGGGCCGGATATCACTCCAGCCCGGGTTTGCCGCGGGTGGATTTTATCTCCCCCTTGCGCTTCTTGGCGTCGACCCGCTTGCGCTGGGAGCTGCGGGTCGGCTTGGTGGCATGGCGCGCCTTGGGGCGCCAGGCGGCCTTCTTCAGGAGCTCGGTCAGCCGGCTCATGGCCTCCTTGCGGTTCATGTCCTGACTGCGGTGGGTCTCGACCCTGATCTGGATGAAACCGTCGTGTACCCGGCTGTCACTCAGCTTCTCCAGCCCCTCCTTGTAGAGATCCGGCAGGCTGGGGGAGTCGCGATAATCGAAGCGCAACCAGACGGCGGAGTCGGTCTTGTTGACGTGCTGACCGCCGGCACCCTGGGCGCGCATGGTCTGAAATTGCAGCTCATGCCAGGGGATGATCACGTTGTTGGAGATGACTAACATGGGGTGATGCTCTCATTTGGTGCATCAAGGGAGTCTGGTGCAGCTTGGTGCCTCATTATGGGGCGAGATGCGCTTCCTTGGTGATCCCAGGCCCTAATGGCCCAAGGGTTAAAGCTTATCTTTATGAAAATAAACAATAAAAATACTTGGCACAAGAATTGATGACCCTTCCATGACATACCATGGATTGGGAGCAACCAGATGAAGCTGATTACCGCGATTATCAAACCCTTCAAGTTGGACGACGTGCGCGAGGCCATCGCCAACCTGGGGGTAGAAGGCTTGACCGTGTCCGAGGTCAAGGGCTTTGGCCGCCAGAAGGGACACACCGAATTATACCGGGGAGCCGAGTACCAGGTCGACTTCCTGCCCAAGGTAAAGCTGGAAATTGCCACCGCTGACGACAACGTGGAAGGGGTGATCGAGGCTATCTGCAAGGCGGCCTACACCGGCAAGATTGGCGATGGCAAAATTTTCGTCTATGACCTGTTGCAGGCTGTCCGGATCCGCACCGGCGAGAGCGACGACGAGGCTCTGTGATCCCGCCAACGCCCCTGTCACCACAGCGATGGGGCTGTATGAGTATCGGCGTCGCACCCTGTCAGACCGTCATGAAAAATAAGTGAATTATCATCAGAAGGCTGGATGGCGCGCCATCCGGCCTTTCTGTTTAGTCAATGGTTAAATCTGTGATCCTACCTCTGTAAACCGTCTTGATCCGCCCGTTGTGTCTCATGCAGAATGCAAACGTAAATTGTTATCACTCGATACGCAACTCAAGGAATGGATGATGAAAATGAAGATGCTGGCACTGGCGTTCTCGACTCTGGCCGCCCAGTCGGCCTTTGCCGCCGGGGAAGTGAATGTCTACTCCAATCGGCAGGATGAGCTGATCAAGCCCATCATCCAGCAGTTCGAGAAAGAATCCGGTATCAAGGTCAACGTGGTGTTCGCCAAAGAGGGACTGAACGAGCGCCTGGAGCGGGAAGGCAAACTCTCCCCGGCCGACCTGATGCTGACCGTCGACATCAGCCGTCTGACCGATCTGGTGGACAAGGGCCTGGTGCAGCCGGTGGATAGCAAGACGTTGCAGGAGAACATCCCCTCCATCTACCGTGACCCGGACAACAACTGGTTCGCCCTGACCACCCGGGTGCGCGCCATCTATTCCAGCAAGGATCGTCTCGGCAAGCTCGACACCATCCGCTATGAAGATCTGGTCAAGCCTGAATTCAAAGGGAAAATCTGTACTCGTAGCGGCAAGCACGAGTACAACGTGGCGTTGGTCTCCTCCATGATCGCCCATGACGGCATGGCCAGCACCAAGACCTGGCTGGAAGGGGTCAAGGCCAACCTGGCGCGCAAGCCCCAGGGCAACGATCGGGATCAGGTCAAGGCGATCAAGGACGGCATCTGTGACGTGTCGCTCGGCAACAGCTACTACCTGGGCGCCATGTTGAAGGATCCGGCGCAAAAATCCTGGGCCGATGCGGTCTACATCAACTTCCCGAATCAGGCCGATCGCGGTGCCCACGTCAACGTGAGCGGCGTGGCCATGACCAAGTATGCCAAGAACAAGGTTGAGGCCCAGAAGCTGATGGAGTTCCTCGCCGGCGACACCGCCCAGCACATGTATGCGGACGTGAATGCCGAGTATCCAGTCAAGGCCGGGGTCGAGCCTTCCGCCATGGTCAAATCCTGGGGCAGCTTCAAGTCTGACGCCCTGCCGGTCAGCGATTATGCCAAGCACCGCAAGGACGCCTTGCAGCTGTTGGATGAAGTGAAGTTCGATTTGTAATCAGATGGGGCCAAGGGCCCCATCAAACACTGTGGCCTCATGAAAAATTCTGGTTGGATTGCCAGCAGCTGGGCCTTGGCCCTGCTGCTGGGTTTACCCGTACTCGCCCTCGTCTTCTCTGCCTTGTCGGCGGATGGGGCGCTGTTTTCCCACCTCGCCGATACGGTACTCTTTGACTACATCGCCAATACCCTGAGTCTGGTGTTGGGAGTGGTCGGGCTCAGCCTGCTGTTTGGGGTGCCCACCGCCTGGCTGGTGGCCATGTGTCAGGTGCCGGGCCGCCGTGCCCTGCAGTGGGCGCTGATGCTGCCCATGGCCATGCCCTCCTACATCGTCGCCTACGTCTATACCGACTTGCTCGACTACTCGGGCCCGCTGCAAGCGGGGCTGCGCGTCCTGTTTGACTGGCAGACGCCTGCCGATTACTGGTTCCCGGCCATTCGTTCCCTCGGCGGGGCCGCCTGGGTGCTGGCGCTGGTGCTGTTCCCCTATGTCTATCTGCTGACGCGCGCCTCCTTCCTTGAGCAGTCGGTCAGCCTCATTCACTCCAGCCGGTTGCTCGGCTGCACTCCCTGGCAGAGTTTTCGCCGCCTCAGCCTGCCGCTGGCCCGCCCGGCCATCATGGTGGCGGTTTCCCTGGTGGCGATGGAGACACTGGCTGACTTTGCCACCGTTCACTTCTTCGCCGTCAACACGCTGACGACGGCCATCTACGACACCTGGCTCGGTTATGGCAGCCTGGCCACCGCCGCCCGGCTCTCCTGCCTGATGCTGCTGGCGGTGGTGCTGCTGATCGCCTTCGAACGCCGCTCCCGTCAGCGCCAGCAGGTGTTCCAAAAATCCATGGGCCATGAGCCGCCGCTGCGCTATCCGCTCAGGGGAGTCCCCCGCCTGTTGGCCGGCCTCTGGTGCTGGGGATTGGTCATCGCGGGTTTTGTGCTGCCCTTCGTCATCCTGCTCGATTACGGGGTACGCTACTTCGAACTCTCCTGGACGCCGGAGTTTGTGCGTTTTGCCGGCAATAGCCTGCTTATCTCGACGCTGACCGCCCTGCTGGCCATGGGCATCGCCCTGCTGCTCGGCTTCTTCCGCCGTCTCGATGGGGGCACCCGCAGCCTGTTGCCGCTGCGCATCGCCGCCATGGGTTATGCCATGCCGGGCACAGTGCTGGCCATCGGGGTGCTGGTGCCGCTGACGGCGCTCGATTTTGGTATCAATGATTTGGCGCAGTGGCTTGGGGGGCAGGGGCCCGGTCTGCTGTTGACCGGCACCCTCACCGCCATCGTGTTTGGCTATCTGGTGCGCTTCGTGGCCATCGCCATCGGCTCGGTGGAGAGCAGCATGGGCAAAATCTCCCCCAGCCTCGACATGGCAGCCCGCTCCCTCGGGCAGGGGGCGGGCGGCATGCTGCGGCGGGTCCATCTGCCGCTGGTGCGGCGCGGCCTGTTCGCCGGCGCCATGCTGGTGTTCATCGAATCCATGAAGGAGCTGCCCGCCGCCCTGCTGCTGCGGCCGTTCAATTTCGATACCCTGGCGACCCATGTCTATCAGTTCGTCTCGGACGAGATGCTGGAGCGGGGAGCGCTCGGCGCCATCGTCATCGTGCTGGTGGGATTGTTGCCGCTGATCTGGGTCAATCGCAGCCTGGATAGCTCGGGCCACTGACGCCCCCTTGCAATACCCGGTCGCCGTCGCGTCTTGGCCGGAGTGACATAACAACATGAGAGGAACTGAGCCGTGTCTTGCTTGCAAGTAGAGAAGGTCAGCTGCCGTTATAACGGTCAAAACGTGCTGGAGCAGCTGTCCTTGTCGGTCGCTGACAACGAGATCGTCTGTTTGCTGGGGGCCAGCGGTTGTGGCAAGACCACGCTGCTCAAGGCCATCGCCGGCCTGTTGCCGCTGGCCGAAGGCCGCATCCTGCTGGGTGACAGCCTGTTGGATGAGCCGGGTCACAGCGTGCCACCCGAGGCGCGCAACATCGGCATGATCTTCCAGGATTACGCCCTGTTCCCCCATCTGACGGTGGCCGACAACGTCGGCTTCGGCCTGGTCAAGCAGAGTCGCAGCGCACGTCGGCAGCAGGTGGAGGAGGCATTGGCGCTGGTCAACTTGCAAGGGTTGGGGGATCGCTACCCCCATCAGCTGTCCGGTGGTCAGCAGCAGCGGGTCGCCATCGCCCGCGCCCTGGTGTGCAAGCCACGGCTGATGTTGCTGGACGAACCCTTCTCCAACATCGATACCCAGGTACGGATGAAGCTGATCCTCGAGATCCGCGCCCTGCTCAAGCAGCAGGGGATAGGCGCCATCTTCGTTAGCCACAGCAAGGAGGAGGCGTTCGCCTTCGCCGACCGGCTGGCGCTGTTTCGGGCCGGTCACATCGAGCAGGTGGGTCAGCCGGAGCAGCTCTATCGCCGCCCACAGAACCGCTTCGTGGCGGAGTTTCTCGGCGGTGTGAACTATCTGGCCGTCGAGGTGGTGGACAGTCACTGCGTGCAGACCGCGCTGGGGCTGGTCTGTGGCCACGAGCCCCATGGCCGCACCGTGGGTGAGCGGCTGCAACTGATGCTCAGGCCCCAACAGCTGGTGCTGACGGCGGCCGCGGACGGTGCGCTGCGGGTACAAGAGCAACAGTTCCTCGGTCACCACTGCCGGGTGCTGGTGGAATGCGCGGGCCAACGGCTGGAAGCCAGCATAGGGGAGCCGCTCGTCGGAGCGCGGGCGCGGGTCGAGGTGCCCCCCCATGTGCTGGTGCTGTTCGATCTCCTGCCCGATAGCGATGTGAAATCAAGGAATTGACCTCATTCCGGTTTATAATCGCGCCACGCCCATAGCCCATGTCTTTGGAGAGAGAAATGAAAGCCCAAGCCGGGATCTGTGCAGAGCCGAATCTGCATGCCCTCTATCTGATGTTCAATCGCACCGGTGACGGCGCCGAGCTGGCCGCCCGTCTGGCCAAGTTGCCCGTCCTGTGGGACGCGGTGAGTGCCGATTTCCCCGACGCCGCTTTCACTGGCCTGGTCGCCGTGGGCGCCGAAGGCTGGGATGCCATCTATCCGGCCGCTCGGCCACCCCAGTTCCGTGGCTTTATGGCGCAGTCCGCCAATGGTCAAGAGGCACCGAACACTCCGTTCGACTTGTTCGTGCAACTGCGCGCCGACCGGGTGGATGTGCTGCATCACGCCGGTCACCGCGTCATGGCGCTGCTGGCGGGTCTGGTCACGCTTGCCGAAGAGGTCAACGGCTTCCGCAATCAGGATTGCCGGGATCTGACCGGTTTCGTCGATGGCACCGAGAACCCGCAGGGCGAGCACCGTGCCGAAGTGGCACTGCTGGAGGGCGGCGAGTTTGCCGGCGGCTCTTACATCCATGTGCAGCGCTGGGTGCATGCCCTGCACGAATGGGAGAAGCTGGCGCTGAAGGAGCAGGAAGACATCATAGGTCGTACCAAGGTCGACAACATCGAGTATGAGTCTGCCAACAAGCCGCTCACCTCCCACATCAAGCGGGTCAACCTCAAGACTCCGAAGGGCGAGTCCATGGAGATCCTGCGCCAGAGCATGCCCTGGGGCACCATGCGCGAGCAGGGGCTCTATTTCATCTCCTGCTGCCGCACCCCGCAGCACTTCAACGCCATGCTGGCCAGCATGTATAAGGGGGAGGGCAGCCATTTCGATCATCTGCTGCGCTTCACCAAGGCAGTGACGGGGGTAGCTCTCTTCGCACCCTCGCAAGATTTCCTGCTGTCACAGGGGAAATAACAGCACGAATGCGCTGAAAAAATGAGCCGAAATGGGCGGTCTGTGGCGGGCCTCGACCCTGTCGGCTCATTTATAGCGCCGGGCAGCAAAGCCCTTGTGCAAGACAGGCGGCAAGCAGGCCGCACAGATAACAAAAACCCCGGCCTAGGCCGGGATTTTTCGTTCAGTTTATGGCGCCCATCGGGCCGCCACCTGATTAAGGGGTCTGTTCGAACAGCTCGAGCGCCGAGAGGTAGAGCTCTTCGATGTCGGTATCGCTGGTCGGGGTGATGAAGATGGTGTCATCACCGGCGATGGTACCGAGGATCCCTTCGGCCTTGCCGAGGGAGTCGAGCAGGCGGGCGATTAGCTGGGCCGCGCCAGGGCTGGTGTGGATCACCACCAGGGCGCCGTTGTGGTCGACATCCAGTACCAGGTTCTTGAGCGGGCTGGAGGTGGTGGGGACACCCAGCTCCACCGGCAGGCAGTAAACCATCTCCATCTTGGCATTGCGGGTGCGAACGGCGCCGAAGCGGCTCAGCATGCGCGAGACCTTGGATTGGTTGATGTTCTCGAAGCCCATCTCTTGCAAGGCGGTGACTATCTCTGCCTGGGAGCCAAAACGCTCCTCTTTCAGCAGGGCTTTAAAGGCCTTGGCCAGTTTTTCTTGCTTGTCGTTATGTTTCATCTTGGACTCACGAATGAGGGGTGTGACCGCCTGTCACGCTCAGGCGGCAGATACGAACAGCGCTGCTATTTTGCATTCATATGCCTATTTTGGCAAGGAAGCGGCGCTTGTTCTGCATATCGATTCAAATTTAGCTTGCATCCACCCACCTTGCAGCTAAAATCAGGACGAAATTTTGAAAACTTATTCAATTGGGTTGTATGGGTATTGAATTAATCGGTATCGAAAAGTCCTGGCACAAGGTGCCGGTACTACAGCAGGTCAGCTTCAAGACCGCACCCGGCGAGACCTTGGTATTACTGGGCCCAAGCGGTGCGGGCAAGAGTTCGCTGCTGCGCATGATGAACCTGCTGGACACTCCGGATACCGGTGTACTGCGCATCGGCGACAGTGAATTTTCTTTCCCGTCCACCCTGTCCCCAGCGGAATTCAGCCGTCAGGCACAGGCGCTGCGTCGCAAGGTAGGCATGGTGTTCCAGCAGTACAATCTCTGGCCGCATCTGACCGTGATGGAGAACCTCATCGAGGCGCCCGTCAAGGTGCTCGGTATGAGCAAGGACGCGGCCATCGAGAAGGGCCTCTACCTGCTGACCCAGCTGCAGCTGGCCGACAAACGGGACGCCTGGCCGGCTCGTCTGTCCGGCGGTCAACAGCAACGGGTGGCCATCGCTCGCACCCTGATGATGGATCCGCAAGTGCTGCTGTTTGACGAACCCACAGCGGCGCTCGATCCTGAAATAACCAAGGAGGTGGCGGAGATCATCCGTACCCTCAGCCAGACCGGCATCACCCAGGTGGTGGTCACCCACGAGGTGGAATTTGCCCGCAAGGTTGCCAGTCAGGTGATTTATCTGGAGAAGGGGCGGATCATCGAATCCGGTAGCGCCGCTATCTTCCAGGCCCCGCAAACCAGCCGGTTTGCCGAATTCTTGATGCATTGATATTGAATCGATAAGGAAGCTGTCATGAAAAAGAGTCTGTTGTTGGTTGCGGCCATGGGCCTGTTGAGCACCTCGGTAATGGCCAAAGAGATCAAGTTCGCCACCGAGGCTACTTATGCACCGTTCGAATACCTGGACGACAAGAACGAGTTCCAGGGTTTCGACATCGATCTGGCCCGCGCCATCTGCGCCCAGGTCAAGCTGGAGTGCAGCTTCCACAACCAGGCCTTTGACAGCCTGATCCCCAGCCTCAAGTTCCGTCGCTACGATGCTGCCATCGCCGCCATGGACGTGACCCCGGAGCGGGCCGCCCAGGTCGATTTCTCCGACATCTATTATGTGAACTCCGCGGTGTTCGTGACCAAGAAGGGTGCCTTCAAGGGGCCGGAAGACTTGGTCGACAAGACTGTCGGCGTGCAAAACGGCAGCTCTCACCAGTCCTACCTGGTAGATAACTGGATCAGCAAAGGTCTGTTGACCGTGCCCTACGCCAGCTACCAGAGCGCCTTCCTCGACATGATGAATGGCCGTACCGATGGCGTCTTTGCCGATACCGCCGTCGCCGCCGAGTGGCTCAAGCAGCACAAGGATTATGGTGTCATCGGTACCCCGGTCACCGACGCCAAGTACTTCGGTACCGGTTTTGGTATCGCGGTGGCCAAGGACAATCAGGAGCTGCTGACTCAGCTGAACAAGGGGCTGGCCGAGATCAAGGCCAACGGCACCTATCAGAAAGTCTTCGACAAATACTTCGCGCAGTAAGCCATGTTGAGCCTGTTGTTGGATGCAGCCTGGATGACCCTGGGGCTGGCCTTGGCATCACTGGTCGGGGGCATGGTGTTGGCGCTGGCGTTCAGCGCCGCCGAGCTCAGCAAACGTAGCTGGTTGGTGTGGCCGGTGGCCACCCTGACCACGCTGATCCGGGGCCTGCCCGAGCTGCTGGTGGTACTGTTCATCTACTTCGGCTCGACCCAGGTGCTGTTCCTCATCACTGGCGAGTATGTGGAGTTCAGCCCCTTCGCCTGCGGCGTGCTGGCGCTCTCCCTGCTGTTTGCCAGCTATGCCACCCAGACCCTGCGTGCGGCGCTCAATGCGGTGCCTGCCGGGCAACGGCTGGCGGCGCTGGCGCTGGGGTTGGGCAAGGCGCACATCTTCTTTCGCATCGTGCTGCCTCAGGCCTGGCGTCATGCCCTGCCGGGGCTCGGCAACCAGTGGCTGGTGCTGCTCAAAGACACGGCGCTGGTCTCCCTCATCGGGGTGAACGAGATGATGCGTCAGGCGCAGATGGCCTCGGCCAGCACCTATGAACCCTTCACCTGGTATGCCGCCGCGGCCCTCATCTATCTGGCGATCAGTCTGGTGAGCGAGTTCGGGCTCAAGCAGGCTGCCCGCTATACCCGTCGCTACGGAGGCTGACCATGCAGGACTATCTCATGACCCTGCTGGGGGGATTAGTGATCACCCAGGAACCGACCGTTTTCAGTCAGCTGAGTGAATGCGGGTTCAAGCCGGCATCCTGTTATACCCGTCGTTACGGAGGCTAACCATGCAGGACTATCTCATGACCCTGCTGGGTGGTCTGGCGATCACTTTGCAGTTGACCTTCTTCAGCCTGCTGCTCGGCGTGTTGCTGGCGGTCGGCATGACCTGGGTGCTGGAGCGCCGTATTCCGGTGGCGACTCAGCTGGTACAGCTATGGGTGCTGATCTTCACCGGCACGCCGCTGCTGATCCAGATCTTCCTCATCTACTACGGGCCTGGCCAGTTTGAATGGCTCAAGTCCGGGCCGCTGTGGCCGCTGCTCAAGCAGCCTTGGTTCTGCGCCGTGCTGGCGCTGGGTTTCAACACCGCCGCCTATTCCACCCGGCTGTTCAAGGGGGCGCTCGATACCATCCCCGCCGGTGAGGTGGAGGCTTGCCGGGCACTCGGCTTCTCGGCCGGACAAACCCTGTGGATGAAGGCTCGCCATGCCGCTCGCCGGCTGGTGCCCGCCTACTCCAATGAGGTGATCCTGGTGCTCAAGGGCAGCTCGCTGGCCAGCACCATCACCATCATGGACATCATGGGGCTGGCCCAGCGTCTCAATGCCCAGACTTATGACACCTTGGCGGTGTTCACCGTGGCCGGAGCCCTCTATCTGACCATGAATGGATTGTTAACAATTGGTTTCCGTTGGTGCGAGCGCAGAGCGCTGGCATTCCAGGCCTAAAGCAGTCGTATTTACCCCTTAATGGAAGGGAAGGCACAGAAAATCTGTGCTTTCCGTCCCATTTATCGCAGATTCCTCTCTCTTTTCGTCACCGCTTGTTCCCTGGCTCACAGAACCTGTGATTACAACTGTTATCAGATTGTTTTTTATCAGGGGATCCTTTAAGGTGAGGCGCACAATAAGAAACAGCCTTCTTCCCAACAAGAAACAACCTTAAACCTACGCTTGAACATGGAGTTGATCATGAAAGTTGCCGTTCTGGGTGCCGCTGGTGGCATTGGCCAAGCCCTCGCTCTGCTGTTGAAAAATCGCCTGCCAGCTGGTTCCGAATTGAGCCTGTATGACATTGCCCCGGTCACTCCCGGTGTGGCAGCCGATCTGAGCCACATCCCGACTGACGTGAAAGTAAAAGGTTTCTGCGGTGAAGATCCGAGCCCGGCTCTGGTCGGCGCCGATGTCGTGCTGATCTCTGCCGGTGTGGCGCGCAAGCCCGGCATGGACCGTTCCGACCTGTTCAATATCAACGCCGGTATCGTCAAGAATCTGGTGGAAAAATGTGCCGCGACTTGCCCGAAGGCACTGATCGGCATCATCACCAACCCGGTCAACACCACGGTCGCCATCGCTGCCGAAGTGTTGAAGAAGGCCGGTGTCTATGACAAGCGTCGCCTGTTCGGTGTCACCACCCTGGACGTCATCCGTGGCGAGACCTTCGTGGCCGAGGCCAAGGGTCTGAACATCGACAAGATCCGTGTCAACGTGATCGGCGGCCATAGTGGCGTGACCATTCTGCCGCTGCTGTCCCAGATCGAAGGCGCCAACTTCACTGCCGAAGAGGCAGCCGCCATGACCAAGCGCATCCAGAATGCCGGTACCGAAGTGGTGGAAGCCAAGGCCGGTGGCGGTTCTGCCACCCTGTCCATGGGTCAGGCGGCGTGCCGCTTCGGTCTGTCCCTGATCAAGGGTCTGCAGGGTGAAGCCAACGTCATCGAATGCGCCTATGTCGAAGGCAACGGCGAGCACGCTACCTTCTTCGCGCAGCCCATCCTGCTGGGCAAGAACGGCGTCGAAACCGTGCTGGACTACGGCAAGCTGAGCGCCTTCGAACAAGAGGCGATGAACAGCATGCTGGCCACCCTGAAGGCTGACATCCAGCTGGGCATCGACTTCGTCAAATAAGTCGAAGACTGTTCATGAGGGGAGCTTCGGCTCCCCTTTGTCATTTTGGCGATCCAGTAGGTGGGCCAATCGGGGGGCTAAGGAGATGGGATCTGCGGCCGATAACCGAGGGCAGCAGGAGATCTCTATGATGAAACCCAGTACCCTCGTCGGCCTTATCTGTTTATGCAGCCTTCCCTTGCAGGGGGCTGAGCCGGTGTCGTCCGCCTCGCCAACCCAGCCGCCACCAGCGCCGACTACTGCCAGCCCGGCGTCTGCGGCTGCAGCCGCCGTTGCCGTCACCACGGCATCCTCTAGCGAACCTGCTGCATTGTCTGCGACGGCGCCTCTGGCAACTGTGCCAGCCGCTGCCCCATCGATTGCCTCCACCGTTGCCACCTCGCCGCTACCCGTGGCTCCTGTTCCCGTACCAGCGGCGTCGCCAACTATCGTACCGGCGGCGCCACTGCCCACCGCACCCGCTGCGGTGCCGTTGCCCAAGGCGGCAACGCCAGCGCCCCTGACCGGTGCTAATCTGCAGGCGGTGCCGCTTTATCGACAGGACGAGCTGCTCAACTGGATAGAGCAGGGGCGCCATCTCACCCGGGTGAAGCAGGACAGATGCCAGCTGACGCAAGACATCGAGGCGCGCGCCTCTGTGATGAAGATCCCTGCTTATCAGTTCCTGTGGGGGGACATGCTGGCCTGGGGCGTCTGCATCAAGCCGGATGCCCAGATCGGGGTGCAATATATGTGGGAGGCGGCCAATCAGGGGTTGGCCCCTGCACTTGAGCAGCTGGGGCGCTATTACTGGAAAGGGATACTGGTGCAAAAAGATCTGGCGCGGGCCGAGACCCTGATGCGCGAAGCTGCCAGCCTTGGCTTCCAGCGGGCACAGATCGAATGGGTCGAGATGCTGCTGCAGGGCATGGGCAGTCCGCTCGACTACGAGGAGGCTTACCACTGGCTGCACGGCGCTGTCATCGGTGACAAGGCCACTCACCAGAAGGCCGCCAGTCTGCTTAGCCGGCTCGGCAATCGGATGCCCGCCAATGCCATCGCCCGGGCCAAGGCCATGCACTAAGCCCGTTCTGATACAACAAGGCCCACGCTGTGCGTGGGCCTTGTTGTATGCAGAGGTTGCCTGGCCTGTATCAGAGATCCTGATGGGGGCCGAACACCTCGTAATGCAGCCTGTCGGCAGGTACACCCAGGCTGGTCAGCTGGTCTTTCACTGCCTTCATGAAGCCAACCGGGCCACAGAAATAGTAGTGGGCATCGGCCGGGATAAGGTCGGTGACCTGTTCAAGGTTCAGAGTGCCGGCAAAGTCATAGTCTCGTCCTTTTACATCTTGCTCCCCTGGCGTGCGATACCAGATCCGGCTCTGCAGTCTGGGGTGCTGCTGGCTCTTGGCCTGGATCTCCTGCTTGAAGGCGTGCAGGGCGCCGTGCTCGCAGGCGTGCAACCAGCGGATGTCGGCCTCATGGCCGTTGGCAAGCAACTGGTTGAGCATGCTCAACATGGGGGTGAGACCTACCCCGGCGGAGAGCAGCACCACCGGGGTGCCAGCCTCGGCTCGCAGCACGAAGTCGCCGGTCGGCGGCATCAGCTCCACCTCGTCACCGACTTGCAGATGGTCGTGCAGCAGGTTGGAGACCTGACCATCGGCCTCGCGTTTGACGCTGATGCGGTAGTCACGGCCATTGGGGGCATCGGAGAGGGAGTACTGGCGGATCTCCTGATACTCCAGCGTCGGGTGGCGAAGTTGGATGCTGAGGTACTGGCCCGGTGTGAAGCGCAGCACCGGCTTGCCGTCGACCGGCGCTAGCACGAAGGAGGTGATGAGCTCGCTCTCCACCTGCTTCTGCTTGATGATGAAGGCACGGGGGCCTTGCCAGCCACCATCCTGGGTCGCTCTCTCCTGATAGATCTCGCTCTCGCGGCCGATGAAGATGTTGGCCAGCACGCCATATGCCTTGCCCCAGGCGTCCAGCACCTCGTCGGTCACCGCGCTACCACCCAATTCTTTGAGCGTGGCCAAGAGATGACTACCTACAATGTGATATTGTTCCGGTTGGATCATGAAGCCGGTGTGCTTGTGGGCGATACGCTCTACCGCGCCACCGAGGGCACCCAGGTTGTCGATATTCTTGGCGTAAGCCGCGACGGCATTGAACAGGGCCAGCGGTTGGCCACCGCTGCGCTGGTGCGCCAGGTTGAAAATATCTTTCAGCTCGGGATTGTGGCTGAACATGCGCTGATAGAAGTGTTGGGTGAGGGCAGGCCCCGCCGATTCGAGCAAAGGGATGGTACTTTTGATGACGGCGATGGTGGCTTGATCTAACATAAGAGGTCCTTACTAATTGAGCATTTAAAATGTTACTTAATAAGTTGCATCCTAGATGTTTAATTGATCTGAATCAACAATCAATTTTGCGCTATGCGCCATAGGCACTATGAGACTCACGAGTTATACCGATTTTGGATTGAGAGCCCTGCTCTATCTGGCCACCTTGCCGGAGGGCGAATTGTCGAGCGTGGCCAAGGTGTCCGCCCTGTACGACGTGTCCCGCAATCACATGGTGAAAGTGGTGAATCAGCTGGTGAAGCTGGGCTATCTGCAGTCCCAGCGCGGCAAGAATGGCGGGATCCGCATGGCCTGGGCCCCGGAGTCCGTCAACATCGGTCAGGTGATCCGGGCACTGGAAGGCAATCTGGACGGGATCGATTGCAACTCTCCCGTCTGTCATATCGTCTCGGTCTGCCTGCTGAAGAGTGCCTTGAAAGAGGCGATGAATGCCTTCCTGGCGGTGATGGACAGCTATACCTTGCAAGACTTGCTCGCCAATCGCGACGAGTTGCAGAAGGTATTCGGGGAGTTGATTCCAACCCTGGTGCTGGAGCCGGATGAGGAAAACGAGCAAACCGAATAAGACGAAAAAGGCTGCCATCGGCAGCCTTTTTTCAATCCTCGTAACCTGACTCGTTACGGTATAGATGCGGCATGATCCGCGCCATCTTCACCATGTTGTTCTCTACGTCGAGAATTTCGATGGGATAGCCCGCCAGCCTGACGCTGATGTTGGGTTGGGGGATCTCCTCCAGATACTCCAGGATCAGCCCGTTGAGGGTGCGGGGACCGTCGATGGGCAGATGCCAGTTCATCTCCTTGTTCAGCTCTCGGATGCTGGCCGAGCCTTCCACCAGGAAAGAGCCGTCCGGCTGGGGATGGATCTCGTCGCTCGGCGCCGGTGTCATGGAGGTGGTGAAGTCGCCGACTATCTCCTCCAGGATGTCGTCCAGGGTGATCAACCCCTGAATATCGCCATATTCATCGACAATCAGCCCGATCCGCTCCTTGTTGCGCTGGAACTTGGCCAGTTGCACGTTGAGTGGTGTCCCCTCGGGAATGAAGTAGATGGGATCGACCTCCCGCAGCAGGCTGGACTTGCTGAACTGATCCTTGGCGACCAGCCTGAGCGCATCACGCGCGTGTAAAAATCCGACAACATCGTCGATATTGTCGCGATAGAGCAGGATCTTGGTGTGAGCGCAGTGCGCCAGCTGACGCAGTATGGTCTTCCAGTCATCGTTGATGTCGATGGCATAGATCTCGCTGCGCGGCACCATGATGTTCTCCACCGTCATCTTGTCCAGATCCAGGATACTGATCAGCATCTCCTGATGGCGCTGGGGGATTAGGCTGCCCGCCTCGTTGACTATGGTGCGCAGCTCCTCGGTGTTGAGGGAGTCATCCTTGCGGTGATCCAGTCGCATCAACTTGAGCAGCAGGTTGGTGATGCCATTGATGAGCCAGACGAAGGGGGCGAGGGGCACCATCAGCCCCTTGAGTACCCAGGAGGCCGGATAGGCAATCTTCTCGGGGAACATGGCGGCCAACGTCTTGGGAGTGACTTCGCCAAACACCAGCACCACCAGGGTCAGGCCGACGGTGGCGATGGCGACGCCGAGGTCCCCGAACAGCCGGATGCAGACGATGGTGGCGATGGCGGAGGCCAGGATGTTGACCAGGTTGTTGCCGATGAGGATGAGACCAAGCAGGCGATCCGGCCGCGCCAGCAGTTTTTCTACCCGGCGGGCGGCCTTGTGCCTGGTCTGGGCCAGATGTCGCAACTTGTAGCGGTTGAGGGACATCAGACCGGTTTCGGAACTCGAGAAGAAAGCAGACAAGACGATCAAGATAACGAGAACAATCAGTAATGTGCTCGTTGAGATACTGTCCAAGAAGGGGCTCCTGTTGGATAGGTGGCAGAGGGGTGAGCGTTTAGCTCAGCAAGACTTCCTTGACGAAGCGACTGCCAAAATAGGCCAGTGTCAGAATGAAGCTGCCGATGAGGCTCAGGGTAATGACCTTGCGCCCGCGCCAGCCGCGGGTGTGATGACCCCACAGCAGCAGCACATAGACGCACCAAGCCAGGATCGAGAGGATCGCCTTGTGGGACTTGCCCTGGGCGAACATGTCTTCCAGGAAGAACAGGCCGGAGGCGATGGAAAGCGTCAGCAGGAACAGACCGGCCGAGATGAGCTGGAACAGCCGTTTTTCTACCGTCATCAGCGGTGGCATGGCAGGCAGGTTACTGATTTTTCTGGATTTCAGCTTCCGGTCAAGGTAGGCAAGCTGAAGCGCAAACAGGCAGGCGATCATCAGCACCGAATACGCCATCAGAGCCAGCCCGATGTGCAGCAACAGCTGGGGATGGGCTTCCAGGTGAGTGATGTAACGGCCGGGAATGAGGGCGCTTGCCGCCAGCAGCAACGCGGAGAAGCTGTAGACCACGGGCAGCAGGATCCAGCCGTTGAAACGGCGGGTCACGCAAGTCATGAAGCAGCTGATGATGAGGCTGACCAGAGAGGCGACGTTCAGCATGCTGAGATTCTGGCCGGAGTGAGTGGCCAGCACTTCGCTTCCCACCGCGATACCGTGGGCAGTCAGGGCCAGACCGACGCAGGCGAACAGCGACACCTGCCCGACGGGCTTGGCACTGAGCAGCAGATGCAGCGAGGCGATGATGGCCAGCAGGTAAAACGCCAGGGCCAGAACAGAGATCACGATCATAACCAGGTCGTTGTTAAACAAGCTTTATGGATAAGAGGGGCAGTATACCTTGCACAAGATATGCTCGCCAGTTGTGCCAGGAGCTAACTGCCCATATATAAGTAGCAGGTGACCACCGCGTGCGGTGAATAATCGTCCTCTGGCGTTGACTGAGGTATGATGCTCCCACTCTATTAGACCCGCTCAGCGTGATGGCTGGTGGCCGCTACGTGCGGCGAATCATCGTCCTCATGGTACTGACTGGGGTATAATGCCCCCCATTTGTTACGCCAAGAACCGGAATGCGTCATGTTTGAGAATTTGACTGAACGACTCTCGCGCACCCTGCGCAATGTCAGTGGCCGTGGCCGGCTGACCGAAGAGAACATCAAGGATACCTTGCGTGAAGTACGCATGGCGCTGCTCGAGGCGGACGTCGCCCTGCCGGTCGTGCGTGACTTCGTGGCGCGAGTCAAGGAACGGGCGGTCGGCCAGGAAGTGGCCAAGTCGCTGAGCCCGGGCCAAGCCTTCATCAAGATCGTGCATGGCGAGCTGGTCTCGGTCATGGGCGAGGCCAACGAGCAGCTCAACCTGGCCGCCCAGCCACCGGCCATCATCCTGATGGCGGGTCTGCAGGGTGCCGGTAAGACCACGACCGTGGCCAAACTGGCCAAGTTGCTCAAAGAGCGCCACAAGAAGAAGGTGCTGGTGGTCAGTGCGGACGTTTACCGTCCCGCGGCGATTAAGCAGCTGGAGACCCTGGCCAGTGACATCGGGGTCGAGTTCTTCCCGAGTGATGTGACCCAGAAGCCGGTGGCGATCGCTACCGCCGCCATCGATCAGGCCCGCAAGAAGTTCTATGACGTGGTGATCGTCGATACCGCCGGTCGTCTGCACGTTGATAGCGAGATGATGGCGGAGATCCAGGATCTGCACGCCACCATCAAACCGGTCGAGACCCTGTTCGTGGTGGATGCCATGACCGGTCAGGATGCAGCCAACACCGCCAAGGCCTTCAACGAGGCGTTGCCGCTCACCGGTGTCATCCTCACCAAGGCGGACGGTGATGCCCGTGGTGGTGCCGCGCTGTCGGTACGCCACATCACCGGCAAACCGGTCAAGTTCATCGGTATGGGTGAGAAGAGCGATGCGCTCGAACCCTTCCACCCGGACCGGCTCGCCTCCCGCATCCTCGGCATGGGCGACGTGCTCTCCCTCATCGAGGAAGTGGAACGCACCGTCGACAAGGAAAAAGCCGCCAAGCTGGCCGACAAGGTCAAGAGTGGCAAGGGCTTCGACCTGGAAGATTTCCGCGAGCAGCTGGCCCAGATGCGCAACATGGGCGGCATGATGGGCATGCTCGACAAGTTGCCTGGCATGTCCGGTCTGCCGGATAACGTGAAGGATCAGATGGATGACAAGCTCACCGTGCGGATGGAGGCCATCATCAGCTCCATGACGCCCAAGGAGCGTGCTCATCCCGATCTCATCAAGGGCTCTCGCAAGCGCCGCATCGCCGCGGGCTCCGGCATGCAGGTACAGGACGTGAACAAGCTGCTCAAGCAGTTCACCGAGATGCAGCGCATGATGAAGAAGATGTCCGGCAAGGGCGGCATGCGCAAGATGATGGGGCAGATGAAGAACATGCTGCCGCCCGGATTCGGTGGCGGTGGCCGCGGCCCGTTCTGATGTTCCTGCTTGTCAGACCGAAAGGCTCACCCTTGGTGGGCCTTTTTCATGCCACTCCCTGCGCAAAAAATAACTGGCTTGGTTGCAATTATTACGAATCCAAGTAGAATTACGCGGCTTATTTTAAGCTAGGGTCTGCGTATTTGCAGGCCTTGTTCATTAGATGTTTATGAGGACGATATGGTAACCATTCGTTTACAACGTGGTGGCGCGAAAAAGCGTCCGTTTTACCAGGTAGTAGTTTCCGACAGCCGTTGCGCCCGTGATGGTCGTTTCATCGAGCGCGTTGGTTTCTTCAACCCGGTTGCTACCGGCAACGCTGAAAAGCTGAAGCTGGACCTGGCTCGTATCGAGCATTGGGTTGCTACTGGTGCCGCTGTTTCTGACCGCGTTGCCAAGCTGATCAAAGACGCTGCTAAAGCTGCTTAATCAGTCAAACGGTAGGGAGTTAAGGTGGAAAAACCTATAGTTCTGGGCACCCTGGGCACCGTTTACGGGATCAAGGGCTGGCTTAAAGTGAACTCCTTCACCGATGTTGCCGAAGCGATTTTCGATTACACCCCCTGGATGATTCATCAGAACGGGGAGTGGCGTGAGATTCAGGTTTCGGCCTGGAAGCGTCACAACAAGGGTCTGATCTGCAAACTCGATGGTATCGATGTGCGCGAGGATGCCCTGGCATTGACCAATGTCGAGATTGGCGTACCAGCTAATCTGTTGCCTGCGTTGCCTGAAGGTGAGTTCTACTGGCGTGACCTGATTGGTTGCTCCGTCAAGACCACCAAGGGATACGACCTGGGCAAGGTAACCGAATTGATGGAAACCGGCTCCAACGATGTGTTGGTGGTTGAGGCCAATGTAAAAGATGCCTTTGGTGCGAAGGAGCGGTTGATTCCGTTCCTGGAAGAGCAGGTGATCAAGAATATTGATCTGACTGCTCGAACAATCGAAGTTGATTGGGATCCTGGTTTCTAGTTTCCCGCGCTAACACGGGTGCCGGAGGTTTCTTATGTGGATTGGGGTCATTAGCCTCTTCCCGGAAATGTTCCGAGCCATTACCGAGCACGGGGTAACGGGTCGGGCCGTCAAGAGTGGCCTGCTGCAGATTGAGTGCTGGAACCCTCGGGACTTTACCCACGACAAGCACCGTACGGTCGATGATCGTCCTTATGGTGGTGGTCCTGGAATGTTGATGATGGTGCAGCCGCTGCGTGATGCAATTCATGCGGCCAAGCAAGCGGCGGGAGACGGGGCGAAAGTCATCTATCTCTCTCCTCAGGGGCGCAAGCTGACTCAAGCGGGCGTAACCGAGTTGGCGACAAATCAGAAACTGATTCTGGTCGCCGGTCGATACGAAGGTGTCGACGAACGCGTGATCCAAACCGAAGTCGACGAAGAGTGGTCTATTGGTGATTACGTGTTAAGTGGTGGTGAGTTGCCTGCCATGACCCTGATCGATGCGGTTTCGCGTCTGGTCCCAGGGGTCTTGGGTGATCAGGCCAGTGCCGAGCAGGACTCCTTTACGGATGGCCTGCTGGATCATCCCCACTACACTCGGCCGGAGTTGTTGGATGGATTGGCGGTGCCGGAGGCGCTGACAAGCGGCAATCACGAAGTGATTCGACGCTGGCGGCTCAAGCAATCGCTCGGACGAACCTGGCAGAGAAGGCCGGAACTTATTAACAACCTAGCTCTGACTGACGAGCAAGAATCACTTCTTGCCGAGTATGTCCGCGAAGTGCGTGACAGCGTCTAAGTAGAGTTTTCAGTTTATCCTAGGTAAGGAAAGACAATGAGCAAGATTATTCAGCAGCTTGAACAAGAGCAACTGCGTACCGACATCCCGGCATTTGCCCAGGGCGACACCGTACGTGTTCAAGTTCGTGTTAAAGAAGGTGGTAAAGAGCGTCTGCAGGCTTTCGAAGGCATCGTCATTGCCAAGCGTAACCGCGGTCTGCACTCTGCTTTCACCGTTCGCAAGATCTCCAACGGCGAAGGTGTTGAGCGTGTATTCCAGACTCACTCTCCGCTGATCCACAGTGTAGAACTGAAGCGTCGTGGTGATGTTCGCCGCGCCAAACTGTACTACCTGCGCAACCTGTCCGGCAAAGCTGCTCGTATCAAAGAGAAGCTCAACTAATTCGATTCGAATTAGTGTCGAGAAATCGACAGGTAGTGAAAAGGCTCGCCAATGGCGAGCCTTTTTTGTTTCCGTCATCCGCAGCTCAGGCGGGCTGACTGACTCGCACCACGGAGTTGTCTCGTCCGAACGGGCCGGGCACATAGTCATCGGCCGCCCAGTCATTGTCGTAATGGGTCTCTCCTCCCGGCTGTACCAGCTGATAACAGTACTCGAAATGGCTGGGGCCATCGGTGGGCAGATTGAGCGTTGCCCTGAACTCTCCACTCTTCATTCGTTTGAGTTCAATGGGTTGCCACTGGCTGAACTCCCCCAGCAGCAAGACCTGTTCGGCCTCGCCCGCGGCCTCCTTTTCCACTGCGAAGGTCACCTTGACCTCGGGACGCGACTTGAGAAACTGCTTGTTTATCGGCATGAAGCCTCCTTGTCACTGACTGCGAAGAAAGTGTGTCTGGTTATTTTTATATCACTTTATGACAAAGATGTTGATAGCAAAGATCAAACGGGCAGGGCGAAGTGGCGTTGCAGCAGTTGGTGGGTGAACGGGATCTTGAGGTAGAAGCCCCGTGGCAGGGTCTGGATCGGCTGACCATTGCGGCCGATGGCACGGGTCAGCGCCTTGCTGTTGGCGGCTTTGGGCCTGAGTTGCATGACCTGGCCGTGGCGGGCGCTGATCTGCTCAACTTCCCCCAGCACTATCATGTCCATCAGCTCCTCCCAATCCTGGCGCAGCAGGCGATCCTCTTCTTCACTCGGGCTCCACAGCAGGGGCATGCCGACCCGGCGCTCGCCAATGGGGATCTCACGATGGCCCTCCACCGGGATCCAGAGCACCCGCGACAGCTTGTTGCGCACATTGGATTCCTCCCAGCGCAGACCACTGACCCCGATGAGAGGAGCGACACAGACGAAGGTTGTTTCCAGCGGTTTGCCTTGAGGATCGACCGGGATCGTCTTGAGCTCGATGCCGAGATCCGGAAAGTCCTGCTCCGGCCTGCTGCCCGCACTGGCGCCGAGCTGCCATTCGATCAACTGACCGGTCCAGCCCTTGTCCCGCCGCAGATCCCGCGGTACCGGGATCCCGGCGGTGGCGGCGAGCTGGGCCAGGGTGAGGCCCGCCATGGCATAGGCGCGAGTCAGCAATTCCTGCTCTGACTGGGGATTGGCGGGCATGGAGGGCTCCTGTTAACGGGGGATGAGTCTGGTCAGTGTGATCCTTATTGAGGATCGCTGTTTTTATAACCGATCCTCGCCCGGTTGTGCACAGTGGGGCAAGGATGAATCATTATAAGCTATAGCAATGATTTTAAAGGAATTTGACTATTTTTTCCAGTTCTTGGAAGAGAAGGATCCAGGTTGAAACGAGTTGTCCAAGGGTTTGGCCTAGCTGTTGCACATAGTTATCCACAGAAATCTTGGATAACTGGCATAAAGTGGTCATGACAGGCCTGGGAATAGAAATAAATGTGAGAATGCCCCGATTTTTCCGGCCATATCGGTGCAGATAATGCGCCATCCTTGTGGATAAACTAGCCTTGGTGGATCTTTGAGCAGTGGAACTTGTTCACAATTGACAGCCAGGATCCTTTGGGCCAAAAGACATGGATCTTGATCCAGCATTAAAATATTAACTATATGTATTTAAATGAATATTTTGTTTTTTCATGAATCAGGTATGATATTGGCTGATTTGATGTTCTGGTATGAAACTACTGTATATACCAGCTTGATCACAGGCTTATGCACAGTCTGGGTGGGCAACTTGCAAGGCGTGGATCTGGGATTTGTTTATAACTTGGCTTGAAATGCCAAGTTATTCATGAATGGGAGATTGCAGTCCTTGTTTGCTGCCACGGGGTGAATGTGGAACAATCTCTTTATAGATTCAGCCTTTATAAGGTGATCACGTGATTGATGGTGACGGATTTCGTCCCAATGTCGGCATCGTGATCTGTAACCGTGACGGACAAGTATTGTGGGCTAAGCGCTATGGGCAGCACTCCTGGCAGTTTCCGCAGGGGGGGGTTGATGATGGTGAGTCGCCGGAACAGGCCATGTATCGTGAGCTGTACGAGGAGATAGGCCTCAAGCCCGAGGATGTGACCATCTTGGCGACCAGCCGCAACTGGCTGAAGTACCGCTTACCCAAACGACTCGTTCGCTGGGACAGTTCACCGGTCTGTATTGGCCAAAAGCAAAAATGGTTTTTGTTACAGCTCGATCCGGGCAAAGAGTCCAGGATCCAGTTCGGTTGTCATGGTCACCCGGAGTTTGATGATTGGCGTTGGGTCAGCTTCTGGTACCCGGTTCGTCAGGTCGTCTCCTTCAAACGGGAAGTCTACCGTCGGGTGATGAAGGAGTTTGCCCCGCTGGCCATGCCGGTACCGGTGGTGCAGGTTAATCGAAAGGATGGGCGGCGCAACCGCTCTCGTTAAGGAGCACAGCTAGTTGCTGACGGAACTCAGACGAATCGTCGAAAGCATGGCCGAGGCCAATACCCTCGAGCAGGCCTTGCAGGCATTGGTGAGCCAGACCCGGCTCGCCATGACGGTGAACTGCTGCTCCGTTTATGTCGCCGAGCCCGAGATGCGCCGCTATCGCTTGGCGGCGACCGATGGTCTGGCCGAATCGGCGGTGGGCAAGGCCACACTGCCGTTCGAGCAGGGCATAGTCGGTCTGGTCGGTCAGCGGGAAGAGCTGATCAACCTGGCCGATGCCCCCTCCCACCCCAGTTTCAAGTTCTTACCAGATGTCGCCGAAGAGGCGTTTCGCTCCTTTCTGGGCGCCCCCATCATGCACCAGCGTCAGGTGGTGGGCGTGCTGGTCGTACAGCAGCGAGAGAGCCGGCTGTTCGATGAGGGGGAAGAGTCCTTCATGGTCACGCTGGCGGCCCAGCTGGCGGGGCGCATCGCCCAGGCCCAAGCCAAGGGCTGGTTGCAAAAGACCGACTGGAGCAAGCCGCTGCGCGGCATCGCCGGTGCCAGCGGTATCGCCATCGCCAAGGCCTGGGTGTGGCGCCCGCGCAAGGCACTCAATACCATCACCCCCCGTAAAGACGAAGAGCATGCCAAGCAGTTGGCGCGCCTCGAACTTGCGGTGGAGGAGGTGCGCCACGATCTGGAGAGCCTGGCGCTGCGCTTTCGCGAGAGCTACAGCCAGGATTCGGTCGCCATCTTCGACATCTACCTGCATCTGCTCGATGATCCCGGTTACATCAAGCCGATCCGCAACAAGGTCAGCAAGGAACACTGGACCGCAATTTCTGCGGTCAAGCTGATCAGCGATCGGCTGATAGAGCAGTTCAAGGGGATGAAGGATCCCTACCTGCGCGAGCGTTCCACCGATGTAAAAGACATTGCCCAGCGCCTCATCAGTCGGCTGGTGCAGGATGAGCCTGAGCAGCTCACCATCGGCGAGCCGGTGGTCCTGGTGGCCGACGAGGTGACTGCCACCATCCTTGCCGAGATCCCGCGCGAGTTCTTGAGCGGCGTGGTGTCGCTCAAGGGAGGTACCAACTCCCACGCCGCCATCCTGGCTCGTGCCATGGGGGTCGCGGCCATCATGGGGGTGGATCTGCCCCTTGGCGACATAGGCGGTCGCACCCTGGTGGTCGATGGCTACAGCGGCGATCTCTTCATCGAACCCAATCAGGTGATCCTGACCGAGTACCGGCAACTGCTCAATGAGGAGCGGGCGCTCGATACCCTGGTGCGCACCGTGGATCATCAGCCGTCCGAGACGGCCGACGGTACCAAGGTTTCCTTGTTGCTCAACGCGGGCCTCAGCGCCGATACCGAGATTTCTCTCAATCATCTGGCGGATGGGGTGGGGCTCTATCGCACCGAGATCCCCTTCATGCTGCAAGAGAGCTTCCCGTCGGAATGGGAGCAGACCGCCCGCTATCGCGGCATCCTGGAAACCTACCGGGACAGGCCGGTGTGCATGCGTACCCTGGACGTGGGGGGAGATAAACAACTGCCTTACTTCCCCATCGTAGAGGAAAATCCTTTCCTTGGTTGGCGGGGGATCCGGCTTACGCTGGATCACCCCGAGCTGTTTTTGGTGCAACTCAAGGCCATGCTGCGTGCCAGCGAAGGCCTGGACAACCTGGCGATCATGCTGCCGATGATCAGCAGCGTTGGTGAGATTAAAGCTTCGCGCCGGCTGCTGGATCAGGCCTGGCGAGAAGTGTCGGAGGAGGCGGCCAGTCGCGATGCGCTGATCCGCTACCCCAGCCTCGGGGTGATGATCGAAGTCCCTTCCGCCCTCTATATCCTGCCGGAGATGGCGCCACTCATCGACTTCTGGTCGGTGGGCAGCAACGATCTGACCCAGTATCTGCTGGCGGTGGATCGCAACAACGCCCGGGTCGCCAGCATCTATGACGCCTTCCATCCGGCGGTGATCCGCGCCCTGCAACTGCTGGTCGATGCCTCTCATCACTACCAGAAGCCGGTCTCGGTCTGTGGCGAGCTGGCCGGGGATCCGGTGGGGGTACTGCTGCTGCTGGCCATGGGTTATCGCCGTTTCAGCATGAATACCCACAACATCTCCCGCATCAAGTACGTGCTGCGCCAATCCAACCTCGGCGAGCTGACCGCATTGATGGCTGATGGCCTCAAACACGACAATCCCCATGTGCTGCGCGGCCTGTTTGCCCGTTATCTGGAAGAGCATGGCCTGGGTGGTTTGCTGCGGGCCGGCCACAAGACGAAATAGGCTGATTGATAATCATGCCTTGTCCCTGCTGACGAATGATCGGAAAATGCGGCTTTTCTTATGACAGAGGCCGCACGATGCAGCACGATGGATATTGGGTTTTCTCGCAGATTGATCCCGTAGCATTCAGTTTGGGACCACTATCGGTACGCTGGTATGGTCTCATGTACCTGTTTGGTTTCGCTTTTGCCATGTGGCTTGCGGGCCGTCGCGCCGATGCGCCAAACAGTGGCTGGACCCGTGAAGAGGTATCGGATCTGCTGTTTTACGGCTTCCTCGGGGTGATCCTGGGTGGCCGGATTGGCTACGTGCTGTTCTACAACTTCGATCTCTTCCTGGCAGACCCTCTCTATCTGTTCAAGATCTGGACCGGCGGCATGTCGTTCCACGGTGGCCTGATCGGGGTCATCACAGCCATGTGCTGGTTTGCCCACAAGACCAAGCGTCACTTCTTCACCGTGGCTGACTTCGTGGCACCGCTCATCCCGTTCGGGCTGGGGGTCGGCCGTATCGGTAACTTCATGAACGGCGAGCTGTGGGGCCGGGTCACCGACGTGCCCTGGGCCATCATCTTCCCGGAAGCGGGCCCGGAGCCGCGCCATCCCTCCCAGCTCTATCAGTTCGCCCTGGAAGGGGTAGTGCTGTTCATCATCCTCAACCTGTTCTGGCGCAAGAACCCGCCACGGGGCGCCATCTCCGGCATGTTCCTGCTGTTCTACGGCCTGTTCCGCTTCCTGGTGGAGTTCGTGCGCCAGCCGGACAGCCAGCTCGGTCTCTACTTCCAGGAGATCAGCATGGGCCAGATCCTCTCCACCCCGATGATCATCATCGGCGCCATCATGATCTGGGTTGCCTACAAGCGGCCGCAGCTGTTTGGTAATGCCGTGAAGGAGGCCAAGTAATGAAGGCCTACCTCGACCTTATGCAGAAGATCCTGGATGAGGGGACGGTCAAATCCGATCGTACCGGCACCGGGACTGTCTCGCTGTTCGGTCACCAGATGCGCTTCAATCTGGCCGAGGGTTTTCCGCTGGTCACCACCAAGAAGTGTCACCTGCGCTCCATCATTCACGAGCTGCTCTGGTTCCTCAATGGCGACACCAACACCGCCTATCTGAAGGAGCACGGCGTCAGCATCTGGGATGAGTGGGCCGATGAGCACGGCGATCTGGGCCCGGTCTACGGCGCCCAGTGGCGCTCCTGGCCGGCGGCCGATGGCACCGTCATCGACCAGATCCAGCGGGCAGTGGACGATATCAAGCACAATCCGGACTCGCGTCGCATCATCGTCTCTGCCTGGAACGTGGGCGAGCTGGACAAGATGGCGCTGGCACCCTGCCACGCCTTCTTCCAGTTCTACGTGGCGGACGGCAAGCTCTCCTGCCAGCTCTACCAGCGCAGCTGTGACGTCTTCCTCGGCCTGCCGTTCAACATCGCGAGCTATGCCCTGCTGACCCATATGATGGCCCAGCAGTGCAATCTGGCGGTGGGGGATTTCGTCTGGACCGGTGGCGATGTGCACCTCTATTCCAACCACATGGAGCAGACGGCGCTGCAACTCAGCCGCGAGCCACGGCCCTTGCCGCAGTTGGTGATCAAGCGCAAGCCGGAGTCCATCTTCGACTACCGCTTCGAGGACTTCGAGATCCAGGGCTACGATCCGCACCCGGCTATCAAGGCGCCGGTCGCGATCTGAGACAACATTGAGCGAGATGCGGCACGACGACGCTCATGTCGGCATTGAAGCATGACCCGATATCATCGGATGACAAGGCGCCTGCGGGCGCCTTTTTTATGCATCAAGCGACGATTTTATTCGTTTTTATGAATGGGAAAATCGCCCGTTTTGGGACGCTAGCAGCCTGCTTATAGCAGAGCGTGTTGATTTTGCCTTCGGTTTTTCCGTTGTTAATGGCAGTAAGAAACGATTTTTCATTGGTTGTAGTGAGCGATAGACTCAAATCAAAGCAATTTTATGGGTAACTTGACCATGAGCGACGTCATTAAAAAGTTTCTGAAGCTGGAGGCCGCCTCCGGAATAATTCTGATCATGGCCGCCATTCTGGCAATGATCATGGCCAACACCACACTGGCTGGCGGGTATCAGGCATTCCTGGATACCCCGGTACAAGTGCGCATCTCTGCCCTCGACATCAACAAGCCGCTGCTGCTCTGGATCAACGATGGCCTGATGGCGATCTTCTTCCTGCTGGTCGGGCTTGAGGTCAAACGCGAGATGCTGGAGGGGGCGCTCTCGACCCGGGTGCAGGCGACCTTCCCGGCCATCGCCGCGGTGGGCGGCATGCTGGCCCCGGCGCTGATCTACGCCTTCTTCAACTACGACGATGAAATCGCCCGCGCTGGCTGGGCCATTCCGGCCGCGACCGACATCGCCTTCGCCCTCGGGGTGATGGCGCTGCTGGGCAAGCGGGTGCCGGTCAGCCTCAAGGTGTTTCTGCTGGCGCTGGCCATCATGGACGATCTCGGGGTCATTATCATCATCGCCCTGTTCTACACCCAGCAGCTGTCGCTGACGGCGCTGGCGGTCGGTATCCTGGCGACCCTGACCCTGCTGTGGATGAACCGCCGTGGCGAAGACAGGATCGGCCTCTATATGCTGGTCGGGCTGGTGCTCTGGGTGGCGGTGCTGAAATCTGGCGTTCATGCGACCCTGGCCGGGGTGGTGGTGGGCTTCATGATCCCGCTCAACGGCAAGCGCTATGCCTCACCGCTCAAGCATCTGGAACATGTGCTGCATCCCTGGTGCGCCTACTTGATCCTGCCGCTGTTTGCCTTTGCCAACGCCGGGGTCTCTCTCGATGGCATAGGGCTCTCGTCCCTGCTGAGCCCGGTGCCCCTTGGCATCATGCTGGGGCTGTTCATCGGCAAGCCGCTTGGGGTGTTCACCATCAGCTGGCTGGCGGTGAAGCTGGGGATCGCCCAGCTACCGGGCGGGGTTAATTTCAAGCAAATCTTTGCCGTCAGCATTTTGTGTGGCATTGGCTTCACTATGTCGATGTTTATCGCATCGCTGGCGTTCGAGCATGGCGGATTGGACTACGGTAGTTACTCCCGTCTCGGGATCCTGGTGGGATCCTCGCTGGCGGCCGTGGTCGGCTATCTCGCCTTGCGGTTGTCGCTGCCCAACCGGGAGGCGGATCAAAGCACGGAGGGGTTATGAAAAAACGGGGATGGTTGCTAGTGCTGGCGAGCCCGGCGCTGTGGGCAAATAGTCTGGCAGAGTGCCAGCAGGATGCGGCCTCGGCCGGCTGCTCCGCCTATCTGAACGGGGTGGTTGACAGTGCCCTCATGCTGGGGGACAAACAGACCAAGGCCCAGTTCGGCGAGACCTTCACCGAACGGGCCCTGAGCAGCCGGGCCGGGGAGCGGGTCAAGAAGTCCAACAAGCGCTATTGCGGGGAGCGGATGCCCGATCCGGCCAGCCTGAAACGGGTGTTGCAAAAGCAGTTCGCCGCAAACAAGGTTGACTCGATCAGCGACATGTATGACATTCTGGCGGTTGAACTCAGCTGCTACCGGAGCCCGCCAGCCGCGGGGACCTCGTCGGATGTCACACCTTAATTACAATCATCTTTATTACTTTTGGATGACCCAGAAGAAGGGCTCCGTCACCCAGGCGGCGGAGGCCCTTTTTCTTACCCCCCAAACGGTCACCGGCCAGATCAAGCTGCTGGAGCAGCGCCTCGGTGGCAAGTTGCTGATCCGCAAGGGACGTTCCCTCGAGGCGACCGAACTCGGCCAACTGGTGTTTCGCTATGCCGACAAGATGTTCAGCCTCTCCTACGAGATGCTGGATATCGTCAACTATCGCAAGGATAGCCAGATCCTGTTCGACGTCGGCATCGCCGATGCGCTCTCCAAACGCCTCGCCAGCCGGGTGCTGTTGTCGGTCATCCCCAACGATGGCTCCATTCACCTGCGCTGCTTCGAATCGACCCACGAATTGCTGCTTGAGCAGCTGAGCGAGCACAAGCTCGACATGATCCTCTCCGATTGTCCGGTAGACTCCAGCCAGCATGCGGGCCTGCTCTCCAAGCGGCTCGGCGGCTGTGGCGTCAGCTTTTTCTGCAAGGCACCGCTGCCGGAGAAGGCCTTTCCGGCCTGTCTGGAGGAGCGCAAGTTGCTCATTCCGGGCCGTCGTACCGCCATGGGACGCCAGTTGACGCAGTGGTTCGAGCAGCAGGGCATCTCTCCCAGCATCCTGGGGGAGTTCGATGACGCCGCATTGATGAAGGCGTTTGGCTTCTTCAATCAGGGCATCTTCATGGCGCCGACCATCTACCGGGAAGAGATCCTGGAGGGGGAGGAGGTGATGCTGCTGGGAGAGACCCAGGATCTGATGGAGGAGTATTACGTCATCTTCGCCGAACGAATGATCCAACATCCTGCTGTGAAACGGGTCTGCGAGAGTGACTTCTCCTTCCTGTTCGCCGGTCAGGAGAATTTTGCCTCTATCCAGCCGGCGACCCTGTCGTTTTAAATCGCAGGGACTGGGGATATGATGCCGCTTTAGCGAGAGAGGGTCTGAGATGCAGCTGGAAGAGATGGCGGCGAATGCCGGGCGTGCGGTGACCCTGCTCAAGGCGTTGGCCAATGAGCGGCGTCTGTTCATTCTGTGTCAGTTGCTGGAGCGGGAGCTGTCGGTGGGGGAGCTCAACGAGCGGCTCGGTCTGAGCCAGTCGGCCCTGTCACAACACCTGGCGGTGCTTCGACGAGATGAGCTGGTAGCGACGCGAAAGGAAGCCCAGACGGTCCATTACTCGCTGCGCAGCCATGAGGTGCGCGAGATGATAGGCTTGCTGCACAAGCTTTACTGCAGTACAGATAAATAAAAAACCGGCACGAGGCCGGTTTTTTTAACTTTGATCAGCCGAAGCTGATTAAGCCATAGCTTTGATCTGGGCAGACAGGCGGCTCTTGTGACGAGCAGCTTTGTTCTTGTGGATCAGGCCTTTGGTAGCCATGCGATCCATGATCGGCTGAGCGGTAGCGAAAGCAGCAACGGCAGCAGCTTTGTCGCCAGAAGCGATGGCAGCAATTACTTTCTTCAGATAGGTACGGGTCATTGAACGACGGCTGGCGTTGTGTTGACGACGTTTCTCTGACTGAATCGCGCGCTTCTTAGCAGATTTGATATTAGCCAAGGTAAAACTCCTAAAACTGTCTTAGCGAGTGTATTGAAAAGGCCCGGAAATATGCCTTCTCAACCACAGATTGTCAAATGATTTGTGCAAATAAACACCGCCCCCCGGTGGTGTGTCTGATGGGAGGCGGTTAAACTGTCGGCCGATTCTACCAGCATTCTTTCCATTCTGACAGTTCCAGAGGCTTCGTCTTGAGTAAGAAATTGATCAAATCCGGCATGATAGTGTCCGCAATGACGCTGGCGTCCCGTGTGATGGGCCTGGTTCGCGATGTGGTCATCGCCAATCTGCTCGGCGCCGGGGTGGCTGCAGACGTCTTCTTCTTCGCCAACCGCATTCCCAACTTCCTGCGTCGCCTGTTCGCCGAAGGTGCCTTCAACCAGGCCTTCGTGCCGGTGATGACGGAGTACAAGAAAAAAGGTGACGAGCAGGAGGTCCGTGAGTTGCTGGCCGCCGTAGCCGGTACCCTCGGCGGCATCGTCACCATAGTGACCCTGCTCGGGGTGCTGGGCTCGGGCGTACTGACCGCCCTGTTTGGCTGGGGCTGGTTCTGGGACTGGTTGCACGGCGGCCCGGCGGCCGAGAAGTTCGAGCTGGCCAGCCTGATGCTCAAAATCACCTTCCCCTATCTCTGGTTCATCACCTTTACCGCCATGGCGGGGGCCATTCTCAACACCTTCGGCCGCTTCGCCGTCTCTTCCTTCACGCCGGTGTTTCTCAACCTCACCATGATTGGGGCGGCCTGGTGGATAGCCCCGCTGATGGAGCGGCCCGAGATTGCGCTGGCGATTGGTGTCTTCCTCGGCGGCCTAGTGCAGTTCCTGTTCCAGTATCCCTTCCTGCGCCAAATCAACATGCTGGTGTGGCCCAAGTGGGGTTGGCATCACCCTGGGGTGGTCAAGATCCGTACCCTGATGATCCCGGCGCTGTTTGGCGTCTCGGTCAGCCAGATCAACTTGTTGATCAACACCATGCTCGCCTCCTTCCTGGCGACCGGCGCCATCAGCTACCTCTATTACTCGGACAGGCTTTTGGAATTTCCGCTCGGCCTGTTTGCGGTCGCCATCAGCACCGTGATCCTGCCGGCCCTTGCCAAGAAGCATGTGGATGCGGAGCCGGTCGATTTTTCCCGCACCATGGATTGGGGGGTGCGCATGGTGATGTTGCTGGGCATGCCCGCCATGGTGGGCATTGCCGTGCTGCGTGAGCCTATCCTGCGGGTATTGTTCATGCGTGGCGAGTTCGGTCTGCATGAGGTGAGCATGTCCAGCGCCAGCCTGCTGGCGTCCACCACTGGCTTGCTCTCCCTGATGCTGATCAAGGTGCTGGCACCCGGCTACTACGCCCGGCAGGATACCAAGACCCCGGTGCGGATCGGGGTGATGTCCATGATTGCCAACATGGTGTGCAACCTCATCTTCATCTTCCCGCTGGGCTACGTGGGGCTGGCGTTGTCGACCGCCTGCTCCGGTACCCTAAACGCGGCCCTGCTGTTCAAGGGGCTCTATCAGCAGAATGTTTACCGGCCATCTCGTCATACCGGGATGTTCTGCCTCAAGCTGCTGGTCGCGACCCTGCTGATGGGGGGGCTGCTTGGCTACCTGTCACCGGATCTCGCCCAGTGGGGAGCCTGGAGCATGGGCAAGGCCAGTCTGGAGCTGACCATGCTGCTCTGTCTCGGTGGCGCCGTGTATGGCGTCACCCTGCTGGCACTCGGTATTCGGCCAAGAGATCTGAAATCGAGTCAGCAGCAGGAGTAACCTGTTGCGCTGTGGCAGATTGTATTTGGCAGCGTTCGGCTCTCGGTATTTGAGCAAGATACCTGAAATCAGGCCAGGAGGGCTGACCCTGCCTGCTGCCTGATATATAATCCGCCGATTTCCTGGCAGCAACGCACAAGGCACTGATGGAGCTTATTCGCGGCATTCACAATATCAAGCCCCGTCACCGGGGCTGTGTATTGACCATAGGCAACTTCGATGGGGTTCATCAGGGACACCATGCGGTGCTGGCCCGGTTGCAGGAAAAAGCTACCCAGCTGGGCCTGCCAGCCTGCATCATGCTGTTCGAGCCACAGCCGCTTGAGCTGTTTGCTGGCTCAGCTGCGCCCGCTCGCCTCAGCCGTTGGCGGGAGAAGTACGAAGCCCTCAAGGCCATGCAGATCGATCGCATGCTCTGCGTGCGTTTCACCCACCGCTTCGCCGAGCAGGCGGCCAGCACCTTCATCGAGCAACTGCTGGTGGAGAAGCTCGGCGTACATTACCTGGTGGTGGGGGACGACTTTCGCTTCGGCAAGGGGCGGGAAGGGGACTTCCAGCTACTGGAAGAGGCCGGGCGGCGCTTCGGCTTCGAGGTGATCAGCACCCAGAGCTTCCAGCTTTCCCGCCAGCGGGTCAGCAGCACGCTGGTGCGTGAGGCACTGGCGGCCGGCCGGATGGCGGAGGTGGAGCTGATGCTAGGCCGTCCTTACGCCATCAGCGGCCGGGTGGCTCACGGCGAGAAGCTGGGGCGTACCATAGGTTTTCCCACTGCCAATCTCGCCCTCAAACGGCAGGTGATCCCGGTCGGTGGCGTGTTCGCGGTGGAAGTGTTATGTTCCGGCAAGACCTTCCCCGGCGTTGCCAATGTGGGGGTACGCCCCACGGTGAGCGGTACACAAGCCAGATTGGAAGTACATCTATTTGATTTTTCTGGTGATCTATATGGTCAGCAGGTCAAGGTGCTGCTTCGCCACAAGCTGCGCGAAGAGCAGAAGTTTGCCTCTTTCACCGCCTTGAAAGAGCAGATCGAACGAGATGCCCTGGCGGCCCGAGCCTGGTTCGGGCTGCCACCATTCAATTTACCCAGCACTCTTTTAGAAAAGAAGGGAACCCAGGACTGATGAGCGACTATAAACACACCCTGAATCTGCCGGAAACCGAGTTTCCGATGCGTGGCGATCTGGCCAAACGCGAACCCAACATGCTGAAACGTTGGTACGATCAGGATCTTTACGGCGCCATTCGCCGCGCCAAAGCGGGCAAGCCTTCTTTCATTCTGCACGACGGCCCCCCCTATGCGAACGGCAGCATTCACATCGGTCACTCGGTCAACAAGATCCTCAAAGACATCATCATCAAGTCCAAGGGCCTCTCCGGTTTCGATTCTCCCTATGTACCGGGCTGGGATTGCCACGGTCTGCCTATCGAACTGAAGGTGGAAGGCATGGTCGGCAAGCCGGGCGAGAAGGTTTCCGCCGCCGAATTTCGCGCCGAGTGCCGTAAATATGCCAAGACCCAGATCGAAGCGCAGAAGACCGACTTCATCCGTCTGGGGGTGCTGGGTGACTGGGACAAGCCTTATCTGACCATGGACTTTGGCACCGAAGCGAACATCATTCGCTCCATGGCCAAGATCGTCGATAACGGCCACCTGCACAAAGGCTCCAAGCCGGTGCACTGGTGTACCGACTGTGGCTCCGCCCTGGCCGAGGCCGAGGTGGAGTACTACGACAAGAACTCCCCCTCCATCGACGTGCGCTTCAAGGTCGTCGACGAGGCGGCAGTGGCTGCCAAGTTTGACTGCCCGGAAGGTCACTTCGGTCGTGGCCCGCTCTCTGCCGTGATCTGGACTACCACTCCCTGGACTCTGCCAGCCAACCGTGCCATCGCCATGCACGCCGATCTGGATTACGCCCTGGTGCAGGTGGAAGGGGATAACCCCGAGCGCCTGATCCTGGCCGCCGAGCTGGTCAAAGACGTGATGGACAGAGCCGGTATCGAGAAGTACCACAACCTGGGTTATGCCAAGGGACATACCCTGGATCTGCTGCGCTTCAATCACCCCTTCTACCACTATGATGTGCCCGTGGTGCTGGGTGATCACGTCACCCTAGACGCCGGTACCGGTATCGTCCACACCGCCCCTGGTCACGGTCAGGAAGACTTCGTGGTCGGTCAGAAATACGGTCTGGAAGTGGCCAATCCGGTCGGTAGCAACGGTGTCTATCTGCCGGATACCGAACTGTTCGCCGGTCAGCACGTGTTCAAGGCCAACGCCTCCGTAGTCGAGGTGTTGACCGAGCGCGGCGCCCTGTTGCACCACAAGGTGTTCAACCACTCCTACCCGCACTGCTGGCGTCACAAGACCCCGATCATCTTCCGTGCCACCCCACAGTGGTTCATCAGCATGGAGCAGAATGGTCTGCGCAAGCGTGCCCTGGAAGAGATCGATCGCATCGAAACACAAGGCATTGCCGAACACGGCCAGAGTGGCTGGGTACCGGCATGGGGCAAGAACCGCATCCAGGCCATGGTTGAGAACCGCCCAGACTGGTGCATCTCCCGTCAACGTACCTGGGGCGTGCCCATCTCCCTGTTCGTGCACAAAGAGACTCAGCAGCTGCACCCGGAATCCGTGCGTCTGATGGAAGAAGTCGCCAAGCTGGTAGAACAGAAAGGCATCCAGGCCTGGTGGGATCTGGACAAGGCCGATCTGCTCGGTGCGGACGCCGACCTGTACGACAAGGTGCCGGATACCCTGGACGTCTGGTTCGACTCAGGTTCGACCCACTCCTCAGTGGTGGATGCCCGTCCCGAATTCAATGGCAAGTCGGCCGACATGTATCTGGAAGGCTCTGATCAGCACCGCGGCTGGTTCATGTCCTCCCTGATGATCGGCGTGGCCATGAAGAACAAGGCTCCCTACAACCAGGTGCTGACTCACGGCTTCACCGTGGATGGTCAGGGCCGCAAGATGTCCAAATCCATCGGCAACGTGGTCAGTCCCCAGGACGTGATGAACAAGCTGGGTGCCGACATCCTGCGTCTGTGGGTCGCCAGCACCGACTACACCGGTGAGATGACCGTCTCCGACGAGATCCTCAAGCGCAGCGCCGATGCCTATCGTCGTATCCGTAACACCGCCCGTTTCCTGCTGGCAAACCTGAACGGCTTCAATCCGGCGACCGACATGGTGGCACCTGCCGACATGGTGGTGGTGGATCGTTGGGCCGTGGGTCGTGCCAAGGCCGTACAGGCCGAGATCGTGACCGCGTTCGATGAGTACAACTTCCACGGCGTGACCCAGAAGCTGATGCAGTTCTGCTCCATCGAGATGGGTTCCTTCTACCTGGATGTGATCAAGGACCGCCAGTACACCGCCAAGGCAGACAGCCTGGCTCGTCGCTCCTGCCAGACCGCCCTGTATCACATCGCCGAGGCCATGGTGCGCTGGATGGCGCCAGTCATGAGCTTCACCGCCGACGAGATCTGGGCCCTGCTGCCGGGTGAGCGTGGTGAGTTCGTGTTCACCGAGGAGTGGTATGACGGCCTGTTCGGGCTGGATGCCGACGAGCAGATGGGCGATGCCTTCTGGGCCGAGATCCTGACCGTGCGTGCTGAGGTGAACAAGGCGCTGGAAGCGGCCCGTGGCGAGAAGCGCATTGGCGGCTCCCTGCAGGCCGAGCTGACCCTGTTTGCAAAGCCGAGCCTGGCTGCGCGCCTGAATGCCCTGAGCGATGAGCTGCGCTTCGTGCTGCTCACCTCCAAGGCCAAGGTTGTGGTCGCTGACAGTGCACCGGAAGGCGCTGTCGCCACCGAGCGTGACGATCTCTGGCTGAACGTGGCTCAGTCTGCCGCCGCCAAGTGCGACCGCTGCTGGCACCATGTGGAAGACGTGGGCACCATCGAGGGTCACGAAGAGATCTGTGGCCGCTGCGTCACCAACGTTGAGGGTGACGGCGAAACGCGTCAATTTGCCTGATGAACATGACTCGAGACATTCAAAAAACCGGCCTGCGTTGGCTGTGGCTGGCGGTGCTGGCCTTCGTACTGGACCAGGCGAGCAAGCTCGCCGTGGTCAAGCTGCTGCCGTTTGGCTACCCGGGGGTGGAGATCACCCCCTTCTTCAATCTGGTGCACGTCTACAACAAAGGCGCGGCGTTCAGCTTTCTGGCCGACCAAGGTGGCTGGCAGCGCTGGTTCTTCGCGGTGCTGGCGTTTGCCATCTGTGGCCTGCTGGCTCACTGGCTGCGCAAGCAGTCGGTCACCCAGCGCTGGAGCGGCATCGCCTACTCCTTGATCATTGGTGGGGCGCTCGGCAACGTGTTCGATCGGTTGGTGCTGGGCCATGTGGTCGATTTCCTCGACTTCTACTGGCAGCGCTCCCACTGGCCGGCGTTCAACCTGGCCGACAGCTTCATCTTCATCGGCGCCGCCATGATAGTGCTGGAAGGTTTTCGCAGTGAGAAGAAGAAGGAAGAGACAGCATGAGCCAGCCCATCAGCGCTGACAGCAGCGTGCTGTTTCATTTTGCCATCAAGCTGGAAGATGGCTCGGTCGCCGACAGCACTGCGCTGCACGGCAAACCGGCGCGCCTGCGGATGGGGGATGGCAGCCTGACCGACACCTTCGAGCAGTGCCTGCTGGGGCTGCAGCAGGGTGAGGCCAAGAGCTTCACGCTGACGCCGGAGCAGGCCTTCGGTCTCTCCAATCCCGATAACATTTATCATCTGGATCGTGCCAAGTTCGGCGCCGATATGGACCCCAAGGTCGGGACCATCATGGTGTTCGATCAGCCCAACGGTAGCGAGCTGCCCGGCATCATACGGGCGGTGGAGGGCATGTCGGTCACGGTCGATTTCAACCATCCCCTTGCCGGTCACACCGTCACTTTCGAGGTGGAGATCCTGGGAGTCGATGACGAGGATAAGGTGCTCTGATGGATATTCTGCTGGCAAATCCCCGCGGCTTTTGTGCCGGTGTCGACCGTGCCATCAGCATCGTCGAGAGCGCGCTGGAGAAGTTTGGCGCGCCCATCTATGTGCGCCATGAGGTGGTACACAACCGCTACGTGGTGAACAAGCTGAAAGAGGCGGGTGCCGTGTTCGTCGAGGAGCTGGATGAGGTACCGGACGACAGCATCGTCATCTTCTCCGCCCACGGTGTCGCCAAGGTGGTGCGTGAGATGGCGAAATCCCGTGCCCTCAAGGTATTCGACGCCACTTGCCCGCTGGTCACCAAGGTCCATATGGAAGTACATCGTGCCAGCCGCAAGGGATCGGAGGCGGTGCTCATCGGCCACGCCGGTCACCCCGAGGTGATCGGCACCATGGGGCAGTACGAGAATCGCGAAGGTGGCATGTATCTGGTAGAAACGCCGCAAGATGTGGTCAAGCTGCAGGTGAAGAATCCGGATGATCTCTGCTTCGTAACCCAGACTACTCTCAGCGTGGATGAGACCTCGGACGTCATCGACGCCCTGCGCAAACACTTCCCCAAGATCCAGGGGCCGCGCAAGGATGACATCTGCTACGCCACCCAGAACCGCCAGGATGCGGTGCGGGAGATGGCGGGGTTGGTGGATGCCATGTTGGTGGTCGGTTCGCGCAACTCTTCCAACTCCAACCGCCTGCGAGAGCTGGCCGAGAAGGTGGGTGCTCGCGCATATCTTATCGACGATGCTTCCATGATCGAACCAAGCTGGCTGGATGGAGTTGAGCGCATCGGTGTGACGGCTGGCGCCTCCGCCCCGGAAGTGCTGGTGCAGAACGTCATTGCCCGCTTGCGTGAGTTGGGGGGCAAGATAGTGACCGAACACCCGGGCCGTGAGGAGAACGTGGTGTTCGAGGTACCGCCCGAGCTTAGAATTATTTGAATATGGCCAGGATGGCCTAAGAATAAAGAGTGAAGTTTCTAATGCCGGATTTGTGGTTGCGACCAATCCGGCATTAGACTGTCAGGACTACCAGTCACCAAGGATGGGACATGATTGGGTTCTATCGAGGCTTTTCCCTCATCGAATTGATGATAGTCGTCGCAATTGTGGCGATTCTTGGCACCATTGCCTACCCCTCCTATCAGCGTTACCTGCTGGTCAGCCACCGTGTTGAAGCCAAAAAAATGCTGCTGGATGCCGCCAACAGACAAGAAACCTATTTTATGGACTTCAACCAGTACGCCCCTACTTCTTCGGCGCTGAATATATCCGATAACTCGGATACCGGTCTTTATCATCTGGTTATCTCCGCCGCCGGCAATACATTTACCCTGTTTGCAACGGCATCAGGAGCACAAGGTTCAGATAGTGACTGTGTCATCTTCTCTATCGACCAGAACGGGACCCGCAGTGCCACCCGGCTTGGCAATACCACCAACAACACTTGTTGGGACTGACCAATGAAACCCCATCGCTGCTTTAATCAAACCGGATTCAGCCTGCTGGAGGTGATGATAGCCGCAGTGGTGCTCTCCTTTGGCCTGCTGGGTCTTGTGGCCATGCAGGCGACGGCCAAGTTTTCCAGTTATGAAGCGCGCCAGCGCACTATTGCCAATTGGCTAGCCAACGATCTGGTTGAGCGTGCCCGGATCAACAAAGACAGCTGGTCAGCACAGGGGACCACTGTGATATCCGGTTCCTCTATACTGGCCCGGCCAAGTTGTGCCAGCAACGATGGCACCATGTCGGGTTGTAGTCGCAGCGATAGGCAAGCTATGGATCTCTACTATTGGCAGCGATCCCTGCTGGGAACCGCCGTTTCCGGTGCGGTCTCTTCCTTGCAAGCCCCCACCGGCTGTGTGATCCGTGGTGCAAACAACAGCCTGACGGTAGGCATTTTCTGGCGTGGCCGCGACTCCGTATCCGATGGCACCAATGCAGTATCTACGGTTCGTAATAGTTGCGGATTGAGTGCTGCGGCCGATCGACAGAGGCGTCAGTTCGTACTGACGACCACCTTATGAATACCCGCGGTTTCACCCTTATCGAGTGGTTGATAGCCATGGTGATTGGCTTGTTCCTGGTCAGTGGTGGGCTGAGTATCTTCGTGGCGTCCCGTGCCACCACAGAGGATACCTTCGATCAAAGCGAGTTGCAGGAGAACGGCCGGATTGCGATGCGGATGCTGACTCAGGATCTGAAATGGGCGGGTTTCTGGGGAGATTACACCGGCTCTCCCATGGCAACGGGGCAGGGGGTTACATTGAGTAGTGGGTCAACGGTCGCTGCATCAGATGATTGCTTGGACAATCTGGGGAGGGGCAGCTTGCCGCCCAATGTGGGGACAAACAGATCGCTTTGGGTAACACGGATTGATAACAGCAAGCTGATTGCCGCAAGTGCTTTGGCGTGTATTCCCGTCGCTTCGCGCATTGCCAACACCGACGTCATCAGCATCAAGCGGCTGATGGGTCGTCCTCTCGCCGATGCAAACGCTTCTGGAAACCGCTTCTACCTTGCCACGACAACCCAGGCAGCCCAGATGTTCAAGGGGGGAGAGACGATTCCGACGATAGCGACCATGCCGGCACGCCAGCTATGGGAATATCAACATGTCATTTATTATCTTTCCCCCAATGCGACTACTAATAGCCCCGAGCTGAGAAAGCGATACCTGACGGCCAACGCGGGCTCCGTCTTGATTGGTGGCGCGATGGCGGAAGGTATTGAACGGTTAAACATATTGTTTGGTGTTGACGATAGCTCGGTGCCTGATGGCGCCATCGATCGTTATGTTGCGACCAATAATGTCACCGAGCAAGAGTGGAGTGAGGGGCGTGTCGTCGCTGCCAGAGTCTTCGTGCTCGTACGTTCATTGCAAGTATCCAGCCGTTATGCCAACAACAATATCTATCAGGTTGGTGATATATCCGTTTCGGGCAATGGTGACGGTTTTCGTCGATTGTTATTGGAAACCAGCGTATCGCTGCGTAATCCGGCTGTAATTACCGGGGGGGGCTCATGAGAACTCAGCGTGGTGTAGCCTTGATAGTGGCCCTGATCATTCTGGTACCACTGACGCTTATCGCCGTGGTGGTGATGCAGTCGTCTGGGCAGGATCTCAAAATGGCGGGTTCAGCGGCAAGTTTTCGGCAGGCAGAACATCGGCTCGAAGGGATCATAGAAGCAGCCATACAGAGTAATAACTTCTCGACACTGATCGCCAATATGGGGGCCAGCGCGGCAATTAGCGTCAATAGCAGCAATGCCTCTGCCGCTGTAGCGCTCACGAACCGTACCGAAACTATCTGCAAGCGAAAGGTCGATGCCAGCAGCAACAATGTTATTCCGGTTTGTAAATATGTCGAGTTGCAGGCGAATGTGAATTATGGAAAATATTCCCGGCCCTTGAATTGGACTGCGGGTGTAGAACAACCACTGCTCACCAAATAGGAGCGAAGGATATGTGGTTACGTCAATTTGGAATGACACTCAGCTGGTTCGGTATGGTGCTGGCTGTGACTATGGTAAAAGCCGATGATACCGAGCTTTTTATCTATGACTTCAACAAAGCTGGGGATTTTAGGCCCAAGGTACTGCTGATCTTTGATAATTCAGGCAGTATGGCAGATACAATGCCTAATATTAAAGAAGCTTATAATTCGACAACCGTCTACCCTGCATTAAGTAAGGACCCTGATTCTGGAAATAGTAAGAAATACATCTATTTTTCCACCGACGGTAGCGTCCCAGCCATCGATAGCATCAAACGCTTCTCCGATAAGTTGAATGCTTGTGCTACTTCAAAAACACCGCTATCAAATATTGGCTATTTTCAATCCCAAGTTTGGAGTTATGAGATTAATAATGGTACCCCTCCAGGGCGAGGTCGTGGCGCCTGGTATTCCATCAGTGGGTATCAAGAAAGTAATATCAATTTAATTGATTGTAAACAGGACGTAACGGCTGCCAACTCGGCAAATCCATATACTGGAACATGGACAGTGGGCACCGGGTATCCGGTCGATAAAACCAGTAATAACCAAGGGTCATGGTTTTATACTGCGGCTACGAAAGATTCTGTCAATGCAAGTAATACAGCGATAACTCTATATTCTGCTAATTATCTTCGTTGGTACTATGGCCCAACAGGTTATTCTGTGCAGTCGAGGCTACGCATTGCCAAAGATGCGGTGAAAGGTCTGATTTCATCCACCCCTGGTGTCGACTTTGGTTTGGCAATTTTCAATCGGAATGATGACACAGATAACAATGGAGGGCGCATTGTCAGGGATATTCTTGGCAGTGAGGTAACGCTGAGCAACGGCAAGACCGGGGAGCAGGATCTGCTGGATCGAGTCGAGGCGCTGACAGCCAGTACCAATACCCCGCTTTGCGAGACACTGAGGGAGGCGTACCAGTTCTTCGGGGGTAAGGCCGTGGTCTATGGCCTGCAAGGTTCCCCAAGAGATACCACGGCCGAGAGTCCGACTGGCACCTATCAGGCCCCGTATGATAACTGCTCCAACAATGGTTATGTCATCTATATCACAGATGGTGAGCCGACTCAGGACACCTCATCAAACACGTTTGTGCAAGGGTTGATCAATACACTTTCGACCGATGAAAAGGCTGCTTATGGTTCGACCGTTGCCTATGGGTCAGGCAGCAATAGGTCAACCAGCTATCTTGCGGCACTTGCCGGTTATATGAAGCACAAGGATGTCAATTCCGTCTCTCCTGGCACCCAGACAGTGACCACCTTTACCGTAGGTTTTGGTGATGAAGCAGTCAGCGGTGCCGGGAATTTATTGGCCGAGACGGCTCGTCGTGGTGGTGGCGTATATTATCCGGCCACTGACTCATCTGCGCTAACTGACGCATTAAAATCCTCCTTGCTCGCTATTCTTAGGATAAATACCTCTTTGGTTTCTCCGGCGATTGCCAGCAATAACTTCGACCGTACCCGGAGCCTCAACAATATTTACTATGCCATGTTTGAACCGGATGATGGCCCGAGGTGGCGAGGCAACCTGAAGAAACTAATGTTCTCCCCCAAGGGTTATGTTGCCGATAGTCGCAACCTACCTGCCATCAAATTTGATGGGACCATACTCGATAGCGCCCAAACATACTGGTCATCGACCAGAGATGGCAACAAGGTGGCGGAAGGTGGTGCACAGGATATGCTGGCGGCAAAGAGCAATCGAAGTCTGTATGTCATCAACAATGCTCAAAATCGGTTGGATGTGCTGACGAAAGCCAATCTGGTGTCTCAGGCAGGTACGGAAGCGGCACTCATGACCTGGATGAAAGCCAGTGACACGACCGAGCTGGATCAGCTGAT
>NZ_CDCA01000020.1:0-649 GCF_000820185.1 Aeromonas tecta | reverse complement strand
ACCGAGCTGGATCAGCTGATAAACTGGACCAAAGGGGGCGATGTCGACGATGAGGATTTTGACTCCACCACCCTGATCCGTCGCGATATAATGGGTGATCCTCTGCACTCCCGCCCACTGGTTCTGAATTACGGGCCTCAGTCCGGCAACATGACGGATGCACCTGATCTGCGGATCCTGTTCGGGACCAATGCGGGTTTCTTGCATATGTTCAAGGACATAGGTAGCACAGTCGATGAGAGCTGGGCTGCCATTCCCTACGAGTTTTTGGCCAACCAGAAGGCACTGCGTGCCAATGCCGAGTCGGCAGATCACATCTATGGCGTAGATTCCTCTCCCGTGGCGCTCATCAAGGACGCCAATCGTAATGGTGTATTGAAAGCCTCCGAAAGCGACTTCGTCTGGGTATTTACCGGCTTGAGAAGCGGGGGCAAATCCTACTATGCCTTCGATATATCGAGTCCGAATACCCCGACCCTGAAATGGCGTTTGAATTCGCAGACGACGGGGTTCGGCGAACTGGGATTGACCTGGTCTGTGCCCGAGATCGCGTTCGTGCCTGGGGTCACAGATCCGGTTTTGATTTTTACCGGAGGCTATGACTCGAACAAGAATGCTCTGGGGCTGGGGGCGAGTGACAGCATGGGGC